>NZ_JAPLAI010000057.1 GCF_026393345.1 Microbacterium sp. | reverse complement strand
TTCGGCCGGGTCGCCGCCGACGCAGAACACGTGCTCGGTCGCGCCGACTTCCTGCAGGCGGCTGAGGAATTCCTCCAGCTGCTCCTGGCTCGACAGGCGCCGGGCGGAGATGTGCGGCACCGGGGTGAATCCGAAGTCCTTGACGGCCTTCGCCGCCGCGACCCGCATGTCGAGGTCCTCGTTGCCGAGGAACGTGACGTTGATCTTCGTCCCGGCGGGGATGGCGGCACGCGCCTCCTCCAGTCCGGGGACATCCTTACCCGTCATCTCGAGCGAGAAGCCGTCGATGAGTCGGAGTGCTGCGGCGCGATCGGCCGCGGGCGAGATATGAGCCACGAGTCGAGCTCCTTTCCGCTGAGGGGCACGCCTCGTCGGGTGCCGTGATGGCTACTTTACCTATGCCGATAGTGATTGTCTAGGGCCAGGATGACGGAATCTCAGGGAGTGGGACGTTGTCTCGCCGCGAGGATCCGGCCGACCAGAGCCGCGCCGATTGCCAGCAGCGGGAGCAAGGTCATGAACGTCATGGCCGGGATGGCGGAGTCCGTGCCGAACAGCCCGCCGAGCGGTGACGCGACTGCGCCGAAGGTGAATTGGCTGAAACCCACCAGCGCGGACCCCGCCCCGGCGGTACGCGCAGAACGTCCTACGGCGATGGCGGACGCGGCGGACATCACGGCGCCGCACCCGAGCGCGAAGGCGGCCATGAGCGGAAGGTACGAGCCCAGGTCGAAGGCGCCGGCCACTGCCAGCGCGCCGCCGATACCGGCACCCGTCACCTGCAGGAGTTGCGCGCTCAACAGCGTTCGGCGGATGCCGATGCGTGCTGCAATGCGGCCGCTGAGCCACGCGCCGCACATGATGCACAACCCCGTGAACGAGAACGTGAGCGAGTAGGCGAACGGGGTCGTGTCGAAGATGTTCTGCACGATGAAGGACGACGAGCTGATGTACACGATGAGGGTCCCGTAGCCCAGTCCGAAGGCGACGGCGTATCCAACGAACGCAGCGTCGCGCAGGAGATGCCCGACGTTGCCCGCGATCGCGCCGACGGTGAACGCGTGCCGGCGCTCGGGCGGGAGGCTCTCGGGGATGACGAGCGCGGCGATGATCAGCATCCCGGTCGCGAGGACGGCGACGCCGAGGAGCGTGAGCCGCCATCCACCCGTCTGCGTCAACCACCCCCCGAGCGGCGCGGCAATCGCGGGGCCGAGCGCGATCATCGCCCACAGCAGGCTGAACGCGCGCACCGCCTGCGTCCGGTCGGCCAGGTCCGACACCACCGCGCGGGCGAGCACCGCGCCCGCGGAGCCGGCGAACCCCTGCACCGTGCGCACCACGAGCAGGATGACCAGGGAGGGGCTGGCCGCGGCGAGGTAGGCGCAGACTGCGAAGACAGCCAGCGCGGTCAGCAGTGTACGCCGCCGCCCGAGCGCGTCGGAGAACGCGCCGATAAGGAGCTGGCCCCCCGCCGACCCGATGAGGAACGACGTCATCGTCAGCTGCACGGCAGAGGCATCGACCCGGAACGTGGCCGCGATGTCAGGGAACGCCGGCAGATACATGTCCGTCGACAGCGACCCCGCCATCGCCACGAATCCGAGGGCCAGCATGAGCCCCGGGTCGATGTGACCTCGGAGGCGAGGGGAACGGCGGGCGAGGATCACCGGCGGGTGGCGGCGTCCGGGCGGAACCCCTTCTTGGCCTCCTGGATCTGCTCGTACACGAAGTGCCGGAGTTCGGTGAACCGCGGCATGGAACGCGTCTCGAGCTGATCGCGTTCCTCGGGCAGATCGATGACGAGGTCCTGCTGCACGACGGTCGGCGAGCTGGAGAGCATGATCACGCGCTCGCCGAGGTAGACCGATTCGTCGATGTCATGCGTGACGAACAGCACCGAGAGCCCGAGCGTCTTTCGTACGCGCCGCACGAGGTCCTCGAGGTCTGCACGGGTCTGCGCGTCGACGGCCGCGAACGGCTCGTCCATCAGCAGCACCTCCGGCTGGTAGGCGATCGCGCGGGCGATCGCGACGCGCTGCTGCATCCCGCCGGAGAGCTGCCAGGGGTACGAACGGGGGACGTGCGCGAGACCGACGTTCTCGAGTGCCTCTTCGACGAGGGCTTTGCGTTCGTCACGCCCCATGCCGGCGTTCTTCAGCGGCAGTTCGACGTTCTCGGCGACCCGCAACCAGGGGAACAGCGACCGGCCGTACTCCTGGAAGACCACGGCCATCTTCTTCGGTGGTGCCGTGACCTTCTTGCCGTCGAGGACGACTTCACCGCTCGTGGGGGCGAGTAGGCCCGCGATGCACTTGAGGAGCGTCGTCTTGCCCGACCCGGATGGACCGACGAGACACGTCAGCTCGTTCTTCCCGAGGTCGAAGGTGAGGTCGCGCACAGCCTCGATGTCGCCGCCGTCGGTGGAGTACACCTTCTTCAGGTTCCGTACCGAAAGCAGAGTGTCCGCCGCATCCAGGGTGCGTCCATAGGGGGCGGTGTTCAGGGGAGCGGAGGCGTCAGACAGCATTCTCGAGATCCTTCAATCCGTAGTACCAGCGGAGGATGCGGCGTTCGACGGCACGGAAGATCGCCGCGACGAGGAAGCCGATGAGGCCCAGCAGCAGGATTCCCGACCACATCTCGGGGATCGCGTAGGTGCGCTGGAATCGGATGATGGCGGCGCCGAGGCCGCCCGTGGGAGCGAACATCTCGGAGATGACCATGAGGATCAGCCCGATGGGGAGGGATTGCCGGATGCCCGCAAGGATCTGCGGGGCAGCGGAGGGCAGCACCTGATAGCGCACGCGGTTGAAACCCGAGATGCCGTAAGACCGACTTGTGTCGCTCTGCACCGGATCGGTGGCACGTACGCCCTCGACGGTGTTCAGGAGGACGGGCCAGACGGCGCCCAGCATGATCACGATGATCTTCATCGCATCGTTGGGTCCGATGATCAGCAGGAGCGGCGGTACGAGGACGGGTGCAGGAAGCGCACGGAAGAACTCGAAGACGGGTTCGGTGAGCGAACGCAGAGTGCGGTTCAGGCCGATGAGTATGCCCAGCAGCGTCCCGATGACGATGGCGAGAGCCACGCCGGCGGCGAATCGGCCGAGGCTCGGCAGCACGTCTGCCCACAACCGGGGCCCGAACCAGAGTCCGAAGAACTCGCTGATCAGTTCCGGCGGCTCCGGTACGAAGAAGCTGGGTGAGACAAGCGTGCTGATCCACCACAGCGCGACGAGGATGAGGGGCAGGCCCAGTGTGAAGGCGACGACAGAGGCGACCTTTCTCATGCTGCCACCTCCCCGCGCACCGAGGTGTGCCAGGACAGGAGGCGGCGCTCTAGGGCCCGTGCGCCGAGGTTGATGAGGACACCCAGCAGGCCGGTCGCGATCGTGAGGGCGTACATCGTCGCGTAGTTGCCGGCGTTTTGTGCGAACGCGATCTCGCTGCCGAGCCCGGGTGTGCCGATGATCAGCTGTGCAGTGATGGCCAGGATGAGCGCGATCGCCGACGCCAGCCGGACACCGGTCATCACGTAGGGCAGCGCGGTCGGGAACACGATGTCGCGGATGCGCTGCCACGCGGAGAACCCGTAGCTGCGGCCCGTGCTCATCGCCACCTGGTCAACGTCGGCGACGCCGTAGAGCACCTGGATGAAGATCTGCCAGAAGGCGGCGTAGACCACCAACAGCAGGGTTGACTCGATCCGGATGCCGAACAGCAGCACCGCGAGCGGAATCAGCGCGACCGAGGGGATCGGGCGCAGGAACTCCACCGTGGAGTGGGTGGCGCGGCGCAGGAACGGAGATAGCCCGATCACGACTCCCAACACGCAGGAGAGTACGAGGGCGATGATCATGCCCAGACCCCAGGCGAGGAGGGTGTCACCGACGGCGACCCAGAAGTCCGGGAAGGTGGCGACCCGGAACAGCTGCGGAATCACGTCGCTGGGTGGCGGCAGGTAGGTGCTGTTCACCAGACCCGTGCGGGAGGCGATCTCCCAGAACGCGAGGAACAGGACGATGCCGGCGATGCCGAGGAGGGCGTTGCGGGGGCGGAACCGACGCCGAGCGCGCGCCTTCGCGATGGCGACGGTGCGGGTGACCGTCTCGTCGGGGGGTGGTGTGATGGTCATCATCGACCTCCTAGAGGCAGCGTGTCAGCTCGGCGTGACGCCGGCGGCGTAGTGTGCGCGCAGGTCCGCTTTGCGGATCTTCCCGCTGGCGGTGCGAGGCAGTTCGTCGGTGAAGACGACGGTCTTGGGAATTTTGTACTTGGCCAGGCGCCCCGTCAGGTGGGCGACGATGTCCTCGGCGTGCAACTGCTGCCCCGGCTTGAGGGCGACCACGGCCAGCGGCACCTCGCCCCAGCGATCGTCCGGGATGCCGATCAGCCCGACAGAGGAGATCTGCGGGATTTCCATGATCACGCTCTCCACCTCGGCGCAGTAGATGTTCTCGCCGCCGGAGATGATCATGTCTTTCAGGCGGTCCGAGATGCGGATGTAGCCGTCTTCGTCCAGGGAGCCGAGATCGCCGGAGCGGAACCAGCCGTCGACGAAGGCGGATGCGGTGGCGTCGGGGCGGTTCCAGTACTCGCGGATGACGTTGGGTCCGCTGACCCAGATTTCCCCGACCGTGCCGGCGGGCACTTCCTGGCCGTTCTCGTCGACGACTTTCACATCAGTGAAGAAGTGTTTGATGCCGGATGAGCCCATCTTCGCCCGAGACATGCGCGGGGGCATAGCGGTCGCGCCGGGGGCGGTCTCGGTCATGCCGTATCCGCACGAGAATGACAGCCCGCGCGCTTCGTAGGCTTCCAGCATCCGCTCCGGCATCGTCGACCCGCCGCAGGTGAGGTGTTCCAGGCTGCTGATGTCTGTCGTGTCCCAGTCCGGGTGTTCCTGCAGCATCTGGAACGTGGTGGGAACGCCCGCGAGCATCGTCACCCGTTCCGATTCGACCGTGTGCAGCACGGCGCCCGGTTCGAAGCGGTCGTGCAGGATGACCTGGCCGCCCTGCAGGAGCACCGGCAACGCGCCCATGCTGAGGGCGGCGACGTGGAACAGGGGGGAGATGAGGAGAACCCGCTCCTCGGCATGGATGCCGTAGTCGACGATCGCGTTGAAACAGTTCCAGGTGATGTTGGCGTGGCTGAGGACGGCACCCTTCGGGTGCCCCGTGGTGCCAGAGGTGTACAGGATGAGGGCGGGGTCGTCCGGCTGCACCGGAACGTCGCGCTGCGTGTCCGCCCCCGAGGCCAGGACCTCTTCGTACGCCTCGACGGCGGGATACGCGTCGGCGTCGACAATAATGCGCCGGGTGACGCCGGTGGACCAGGAGCCCGCGCGGGCGAGGTCGCGGAGCGCGGCATGCAGGACGAGGGTCGTGGCACCGGAGTCCTCGAGGGCGAATTCGATCTCGGGCGCGGCCAGTCGGGTGTTCAGCGGCACGAAGATGGCGCCGAGCGTCGCGGTGGCGAACAGCGTCTCGAGGTACGAGGGGTGGTTGTTGCCGAGATAGGCGATGCGGTCGCCGGCAACGACACCCCGGCCGGCGAGGGCGTCGGCGAGGCGGCGGATGCGCTCCGCGAGATCGCGGTAGCCCATCGACGTGTCGCCGTAAGAGACGGCGAGGTCGTCGAACGAGCGCATGCTGCGGCGGGTCATCCAGGTACCGATGCCTTGGTTGTGCACGGCAGTCTCTTTCCGGTGGCGGCGGACGGGGTCCGCCCGCCGCCGCTTGCGCGACGGCGGGCGGTTTCGATCAATTGAGCAGGAGCACCTTGCTGAGGTCCGGCTCCTGCTCGAGGAAGCCGTACTTCAGGGCGAGGGTGGAGAGGTCCTCGATGATGCTCTCGTCGAGATCAGCAGAGAGGTTCTCGAGGTTGATGTTCGCGACGACGGCGGCGTCCATACCGGTGTAGGAGACGATGACGTCGCGGTAGGCGTCGGTGTCGGCCATGGCCATGTCGGTGGACGCGGCGATGCCGGCGCGGAACTTCTCAACGATGTCCGGGTTCTCCTCGGCGTACTTCGTCGAGGTGAAGGTCACCATCGATGACAGGCCGGGGATGACGTTGCCCATCGGCTCACCAAGGAGGGCGAGACCATCGGTCGCGAGCGCCTTGCCCACGAACGGCTCCGGCACCCATGCGGCGTCGATGTTGCCCTGTTCGAGCTGGGCGAGCTGGTCCGGGAAGGCGATCTCGGTGAACTCCACCGCGTTCGGGTCTCCGCCGTCCTGCTCGACCGAACCCATAATGCTGAGGTCGCCCTGCGTGTTGAAGGCGTTGACGGCGACCTTCTTGCCCTCGAGGTCCTTCCATGTGGTGATGCCCGAGTCCGCCTTGACGATGACGCCCGTGGGCAGCTTGTCGGCGGGCACATCCACGCTGGAGTAACCGGCGATGATGCTCATCTCGAGTCCTTGACTGGCGGCGACCAGCACGGACAGCGGGTTGCCGACGGCGAACTGGATGTCACCGCTGGAAACGGCGGGCAGCAGGGCGGCGCCGCCCTGCCCGATCTGGACGGTGACGTCCAGGCCCTGGTCTTCAAACGCTCCCGCGTCGATGCCCATCTGCACCGCGGCAGCCGCGGCGATGGGCAGCAGACCCACGGTGACAGGGACGAGTTCGCCGGATTCGGCGTCCGAGTCCGGGTTGGCGGTCTCGCCGCTGAGCGAACCGCCGGAGCAGGCGGTAAGCATGATGCCGATCGCGGCGACGGCTGCGATGGCCGTCATTCGTCGTGTGCGCATGTCAGTAACTCCCTTGTGACTGATGGCTGGGCACGCCGCCGGAGGCGGGTGCGTCGATATTCGGTTGTGGTGCAGGTGCTCGGTTTTCGATGCAGATGTTCAGTTGTGGTGTTCCGGGGCCGGCGATCGCTGACCCCGGAAGTGTTCAGGCGTACAGACGCTGCAGACTGCGGGCGACCACGGCGGGCTTCGTACCGCCCTCCGTCTCGATGGTCACGTCAACGACCAACTGGTAGCCGCCGGGGACCTCCGCGACGTCGGCGATCACGCCGGTAAGGCGGATGCGGGAACCGACGGGGACGGGAGAGACGAAGCGCACCTTGTCGAGGCCGTAGTTGACCTTCGAACCGACGCCCTCGACCTCGAGCAGGTCGCTCCACAGTGGGATGAGCAGCGACAAGGTCAGGAAGCCGTGCGCGACGGCGGTGCCGAACGGGCCCTCCTTCGCGCGTTCCGGGTCGGTATGGATCCACTGGTGGTCCTCGGTCGCGTCGGCGAACGTGTTGACCCGCGCCTGGGTGATCTCCATCCAGTCGGAATAGCCGAGGTCGACTCCGACCAGGCGGGGGACGTCGGCGTAGGCGATGGTGGTGGTCATGGGTGCTCCTTGTCTGCGGGGGTGGATCAGGCGAACGCGGACAGACCGGTCAGGCCGCGCCCGACGATCAGCGCGTTGATTTCGTGCGTGCCCTCGTACGAATAGACGGCTTCGGCGTCGGCGAAGAAGCGGGCGACATCGTGCTCAAGCAGGATGCCGTTGCCGCCGAGGATCTCCCGGCCGAGGGCCACGGTCTCGCGTGCCAGGCGAGCGGTCTGCATCTTCGCCAGGGCGGAGTTCTCGTCGCTCAGATGCCCGGCGTCCTGCCGTGCCGACAGCTGCACCGCCAGCGACAACGACGCGACAGTATTGCCCAGCATCCGGGCGAGCTTCTCCTGTACCAGCTGGAATCCGCCCACCGGTCGTCCGAACTGCTCCCGGGATCGGACGTACCGCACGGCGGCCTCGAGTGCACCGGACTGAAGGCCCGCGGCGATCCAGGCGGCATCGGAACGCATGGTGCGCAGGATGGCAGCGACATCGCGCCAGCCGTTGACGCCGTGCAGTCTCTCGGCCTCGGATACCCGCACGCCGTCGAGGTGGATGACGGCGTTTTGCATCGGGCGAAGGGACACCTTGCCTTCGATGCGCTCCAGGCGCACACCGTCGGCGGTGCGAGGGACGAGGAAGACCTTGACGTTGCCATCCGCCTGGTCGCGGGCGAACACGGCGAGCACGTCCGCCGCCGCGGCGCCGCCGATCCACCGTTTCGTGCCGTCGATGATCCAGTCGTCGCCCTCCCGCCGCGCGGTCGTGGCGAGACCGCCGGCGATGTCGGAGCCATGGTCGGGCTCGGTGAGGGCGAAGACGCCCTTCAGCGCGAACGACCGCACGTCCGCGTCCCATCGCGCGGCCTGTTCGGGAGACCCGCCGAGGGCGACGGTGGCGCGGAACAGGCCGGACTGCGCGTTGTACACGGTGGCGATCGATACGTCGGCCCGGGCGAGGACGAAGGTGCGGAAGCCCGCGAACACCGATGAGGTCGCCTCGCGCTCGTCCACACCGGCGGGGGTCATCAGATCCATCGGGATGAGGGTGTCCAGGACCGCATCCGGCATGGCGGCGCTCTCCCACGCCGCAGCCATGAGTGGGGTGACGGAATCCGCCAGCGTTTCTGCGAGGCCGGTCAGTATCTTCCGCGCCGCCGGGCTCAAGTGGGTCTCTGCGAAACCGTAGGGGTCGTAGCCGAGCGGAGTCGGTTCGATCATCATGCTCACAGCCCCAGCAGCCGCACGGCGTTGTCCTTCATGATCCCGGGCATCACCTCAGGACGGAATGCCGCCTTCTCCACGTCACGCAGCCAGCGGTCCGGGGTGATCAGCGGGAAGTCCGACCCGAACAGCACCCGGTCCTTGAGCATCGAGTTGGCGTACCGGACGAGTTCGGCAGGGAAGTACTTGGGGCTCCAGCCGGACAGGTCGATCCACGTGTTGTGCTTGTGGGTGGCGACCGACAACGCCTCGTCCTGCCACGGTACGGACGGGTGGGCCATGATGATCTGCAGCTCCGGATGCTCTGCCGCGACGGTGTCGAGCAGCATCGGGTTCGACAAGGCCAGGCGTAGACCCCGGCCGCCCGGCAGGCCCGCCCCGATACCGGTCTGGCCAGTGTGGAACAGTGCCACAACCCCCGCGTCCTGCAGCACTCGATAGAGCGGGAAGTGGATCGGATCGCTCGGGTCGAACCCCTGCACGGTCGGGTGGAACTTGAAGCCGCGCACGCCGTGGTCCTCGATGAGGCGGCGGGCCTGGTCGATCGCGGCGGTCCCCTTGCGGGGGTCGACCGAGCCGAACGGGATCAGCACATCGTTGTTGCGGGCCGCACCCGCCGCGATCTCCACGCTCGAGATGGCGGGCTGGCCGAGCAGGGTCTCCGCATCGACGGTGAAGACGACCGCCGCCATGCGGCGCTCGCGGTAATAGGCGGCGATGCCATCGAGGTCGGGTCGCGGACCGTCGGTGCTGAAGTACGCGGAGGCCGCCTCGTTGAGGTCGTCAGGGAGCGAGGAGTGGCCATGGTCGTCGATCTCGACGTGCACGTGCATGTCGATGGCGGTGATCGCGTCGAGGTCGATCGCAGATTCGTACCGGGTCATCTATCGCTCCATTGCGCTGCCGGGTGAGGGGGATGCGTCAAACCGAGGAGGGCTGAAGCTCGTCGGGGAGCGGCGGGAAGGTCTCGCCCACCGCCTGAAGGTTGCCGGCAAGGATCTCGTCGCCCTGCGCGAGGAGCGCTTCGTAGGTCCAGCCGCCCGTCCGATACTCGGTGACGACCGGCTCGGGGTGTGCCCACACCTGCAGTCGATCGCCGCCGATGCCGATGGCCTGACCGGTCACGCCGCTGGCGGAGTCCGACGCGAGGTAGGCGATAAGGCCCGCGACGTCGTCGGACGTTCCGAACCCGAGGTCGTGCCGGAAGAAGGGCGGCATAGGCTGGCCTGCGGCGTCTGCTTCGACTGCCGCTGCGAAGTACGGCACGGTCGCGGTCATCGCGGTCGCAGCGACCGGGATGACCGCGTTCGCGGTGATGCCGGCCTTGCGCAGCTCCAGCGCCCACGTACGCACCATGCCGACGATTCCGGCCTTGGCAGCTGCGTAGTTGGTCTGGCCGAAGTTTCCACGCTGACCCGTCGGCGACCCGATGCAGATGATGCGGCCGGCGATCTGGTTTTCGCGCATGTACGTGGCGGCCTCGCGGACGCAGGTGAACGTGCCGCGCAGATGCACGTTGATCACGGTGTCGAAGTCGTCGTCGCTCATCTTCCACAGGACCGTGTCGCGGAGCACCCCGGCGTTGGTGACGAGGGTGTCGAGCCGGCCGTAGGCGTCGACCGCGGTCTGCACGAGCTGCTTTGCGGTGTCTGTCGACCCGACCGCAGCGACCACGGCGACGGCGTTTCCGCCGAGCGCCTCGATGGATGTGACGGCCTCAGCCGCGGTCGCCGCATCCACGTCGTTGATGACGACCGACGCGCCCTGACGGGCCAGCTCCTGAGCGTAGGCGAGCCCCAGCCCGCGGCCCGATCCGGTGACGATGGCGACCTTGCCTTCGAGTGACATGCGAGCTCCTTCTTCGGTTCAGTCACATGAAAACCTAAATAGTTGAAGTTGTCAATGATTTTTGAATTCCATGGTCTCCGCTAGCATCCAGGCATGTCTTCATCCCGCGCGGCCGCGACCGAGAAGGTCGCCGCCTCTGGCCCAGAGCGACTGTGGGAGACGCACGTCGGCAGCGATCTGGCGTTTCTGCTCGCCCGAGCGAACGCCCGTTCGCTCGCGGGTGCGCACGCCGCGCTGGCCCCTTTCGGGTTAAAGGCGCGATCGTATTCCGTCCTGGCGCTCGCCGCATCGGACGCGCGTCCCACGCAGCGCGAACTCTCCGACTTCTTGCGCCTCGACCCGAGCCAGATCGTCGCCCTCATCGACGATCTCGCCGCGCGCGGTCTAGTTCGGCGGGAGCCGGACCCGGCCGATCGTCGGGTGAAGGTCGTGGTGGCCACGGTGAAGGGGCGTGCCCTGCACGAGGAGGCATATCGTGGCGCCGAGCAGGCGGAGATCGAGACGTTCGCCGGATTGACCGACGAGCAGCGCGACCGGTTCACCGTCCTCCTGCGCGGCCTCGCCGCCGACGTGCTCTGACCCTCAGTCGCCGCCGCTGCCCGCGAGCACGAACCGCTCTCGGCCCACGGCGAGGCCGAACAGCAGCTGACCGAGCAGTACCGCGACGATGAGCGCGAACGGCAGGATCCAGCCGCCGTCCAGGGCATGCAGCGCGCCGAAGGCGATGGGACCCACGGCGGCGAGGAGATAGCCGATCGACTGCGCCATGCCCGACAGTGCGGTCGCCGCGGACAGGTCGCGCGCGCGTTCCGCCATGAGCGTGAGGGCCATGCTGAGGGACGCGCCCGACGACAGGCCCGCGGGAATGGTCCACAGCGTTAGCAGGTCCGGGGTGGTGAGCATGCCGACCACCCCGACCATCGCGAGGAGCGGCAGGCTCGCCGGCACCCAGCGCCGCGCCCGGCCGCGGAGGAAGAACGACAGCACGAGTGAGCCAACGATCGCGGCGATCTGGTACGCCATCACGTCGATGCCGGCGACGACCGCGTTCCGCCCGTTCGCCGTCGCGTACGGGGCGAGCCAGGTGAGCAGGATGTAGAACGTGCCCGACTGCAGCCCGGTGTAGATCGCGACCTGCCAGGCGAGGCCGTCGCGCCAGATGCCGGTGCCCCCGGCGGTGCGCGGGGTGCGGGGACCCTGATCCGCGCGCGATCGATGCGACGCCCGCATCCACGACACGATCGCGAAGGGCAGCAGGATGCCGGTCGACAGCAGCGCCACGCGCCAGCCGACGGGCCCACCGTCGACGCGGATCAGCGACACCGGGACGACGACGCCCGAGGCGATCGCCCCGGCGCCCGCCAGCAGCGCCGTGTACAGGCCCATGACCGCGGGCACCCGTCCGGCGAAGTCGCGCTTGATGATCGCCGGCATGAGCACGTTCGCGATCGCGAGGGAGGCGCCGATCAGCGCGGTGCCGAGCCACAAGTTGACCGTGACCCCGGGCAGCGACCGCCACACCGTGCCGACGACGAGCAGGAGCAACGACCACAGCAGCACCCGCGACGTGCCGAAGCGCTGGCTCAGGTCATGCGCGAGGGGTGACACCAGCGCCCAGGCGAGCAGCGGGATGGAGGCGAGCGCGCCGAGCGCCACGGTGGTCGTGCCGAGGTCGCCCGCGATCTGCTCCAGCAGCGGCCCCACGCCGGTGATCGTCGTGCGCATGTTCGCCGCGATCAGGCAGACTGCGACCAGCAGTCCGAGCTGCCTGGTCCTCGCGCCGTCGCGATCATCGCCCATGGTCATCGGACTATACCCGGGCCGCGATGCCCGCCCGCGCCGACGCCGGGTGTTCCCGCCCGGCGGTATCGTGTCTCCGATGCCCCCCACTCCTCGCGTCACCGGTCCCCGTGCCGCGCTGCTGGTCGTCGCGATCGTGCTGGCCGCGGCGATGCTGCGGGCACCCATCGTCGCCGTCGCACCGGTGGCCAGACAGATCAGCGCCGACCTCGGCGTCTCCGCCGCCGTGATCGGTCTGTTCACCAGCATCCCGGTGCTGGCCTTCGCGCTCTGCTCGCCGCTCGCGGTCGCCCTCGTTCGCCGGGGCGGTGCGAACTTCGCGCTCGCGGTAGGCCTGCTCGGTGCCGTGGTGGGCTGCCTCATCCGGTCGGCCGACGGCTTCGTCCTGGCGCTCGTCGGCACCGCCGTGATGGGGATCTTCCTCACGATCGGCAATGTCGTGATCCCGGTCGTCATCGCCCGCGAATTCCCGCCGGAACGCGTCCACCTCATGACCGGGGTGTACACGTCCGCGATCAACGTCGGCACCATGACGGTCACCGTCGCCACCGCACCGCTCGCCACCGGGCTCGGCTGGCGCGCCGCCATCGCGGTGTGGGCCGTCTTCGGCATCGCCGCGGTGGCCACCTGGGTGGCACTGCGCGGGATGCGGGGCGTTTTCGTGCCGCACCCCGATCCGCACGCGGCGCGGGATGCGGCCGACGGACCCCGCCGTTCGATCCTCCGCGCGGGCACGACGTGGGCGCTCGGTGCGGCCTTCGCGGGACAGGCGTTCTCGTACTACGCCATGACGGCGTGGCTGCCGACCCTGCTCATCGACGGCGGCTTCGGGATCGCCGCGGCGGGCGCGATCGCGGCTCTCTTCCAGGTCGCCGGGATCGCCGGGGCGCTCCTCACCCCGCTCCTCACCCGCAGGTCCATCGTCGGCAGCGTGGTGCTCGTGGCCGCCGGCTGGGCGACGGTGCCGCTCGGATTCCTCCTCGCCCCCGACCTGTGGTGGCTGTGGTGCCTGCTGGGCGGCGCGGCGCAGGGCGGCGGGCTCACGGTGATCTTCATCATGATCAGCGCGCTCGGCGGCGACCAGCACGAGGTCACCGGCCGGTCAGGTCTCGTCCAGGGCCTCGGCTACGGGGTCGCGGCCGTGGGCCCCACCGTCGTCGGCGCACTCCACGAGGTCAGCCACGGCTGGACGGCGCCGCTGCTCGTCGTGGTCGCCGCGGTGGCGCTGTTCGGCGTCGCCGGTGCGGGCGTCGCCGGCCGCATCCGTCATCGCTGACGCCCGGCGTACGCCGCGTTCCGCTACAGCGCGGTCTCCAGCGGCCACCCGGTGTACGCCTCGGCGAGGTAGGTGCGTCCGGCCTCCGATTCCACGACGCTGCGCAGCTCCCCGACCTGACGGCGGCGGTCGAAGTCGCTCGCGCCGGGGGCGACGTGCAGCATGCTCGTCATCCACCAGGAGAAGTGCTGCGCCTTCCAGATGCGTCGCGAGGCGACCTCGGCGTACCGGTCGAGCGGCCCCTCGTCGTGTCGCTGCAGCAGTGCGTCGATCGCCCGGGACAGCAGCACGACGTCGGCGACGGCGAGGTTCATCCCCTTCGCCCCGGTCGGCGGCACGGTGTGTGCCGCATCCCCCACCAGCGCCACCCGGCCGCGGCGCAGCTCATGGGCCACAAAGCTGCGGAAGCGCAGCACGTCACGCTGGAAGATCGGGCCCTCCTTGAGCGTGGTGCCGGGCACGCGGGCCTGCAGCTTCTCCCACAGCTCGGCCTCGCTGAACGCCTCGGGGTCCGCTTCCGGGTCGCACTGGAAGTACATCCGCTGCACGGTCGCCGAGCGCTGGCTGATCAGCGCGAAGCCCTCCGGTGAGTTGCTGTAGATGAGCTCGTCCGAGCTCGGCGGCGCCTCGCACAGGATGCCGAACCAGGCGAACGGGTACTCGCGGAAGTAGCCCCCGGTCGACGAGCCGGTGACCGCCGCGCGGGCAACGGAGCGGGAGCCGTCGGCGCCCACCACGACGTCGGCGACGATCTCGCCCGCAGCTCCCGCCGCATCCGTGATGATCACGCGGGGCTGAGTGGAGCCCGCATCCTCGACCCGCTCCGCCGTGACCCCGAACCGGATGTCCTGACCTGCGGCCAGACGGGTGGCGATGAGGTCTTTCAGCACCTCGTGCTGCGGGTAGAGCCACACGCTCCGCCCGACGAGGCCGGGGAAGTCGATGCGGTGCCCCTCGCCCTGGAAGCGGAGTTCGATGCCGTCGTGACGGTGGCCGTCGATGAGCACGCGCTCGGAGGCTCCGGTCTGGGTGAGCACGTCGACCGTGCCCTGCTCGAGGATGCCGGCCCGGATGGTCTTCTCGATCTCCTCGCGCGAGCGCTGATCGATGATGACCGACTCGATGCCGTCCGCGGCGAGCAGATGCGACAGCAGCAGCCCGGCGGGCCCTGCCCCGATGATGGCCACGCGCGTGCGGACGGTCTCGGTCATGGTGTCTCCTTCGACGATGCAGTGGCCCCAGTGTGCTGTCGCCGCGTCGCGGACGGTGACAGATTCCCGTTGAATGGGACCCTGCTCTCCCTCCCAACGGGCGGTTGTGGCGGCGCGGGTCAGCGACGGTCGGCGCGGAGCGCGGCCTCGATATCGGCGGCGGCACGGCGGAGCGCTGCCACCGCGGGGGCGGGAGCAGCGTCGCGCGGCAGCACGACCGACAGCGCGGCCACGACCTCGCCCGCGCTCCGCACCGGCACCGCGACCCCGGTGGACACCGACTCGACCGTGCCGGGCGCCACGATGTACCCCTGCCGGCGGATCAGCCCGAGGATGCGGCGGAGCGCGTCGGCATCCGTCTCGGTCTCCCGTGACACGGCGCGAAGCGGCCCCGACAGCACGCGCTCGCGCACCGCGGGGTCGGCGTGGGCGAGCAGCACCAGGCCGGACGACGATGCGTGCAACGGCAGGCGTCCCGCGATGCGGGTGATGTTCGCGCCCGCGTCGGGATGCGACAGCCGCTCCAGGAACAGCGCCTCGTCCTGCTCGATGACGGCGAGCTGGGTGTGCTCGCGGATCTCCTGCTGTACCTGCGCCATGAACGGCAGGGCGGCCTGACGCAGCCGCAGCGCGCTCGAGCCGCGGAGGGCGAGTTCCCACAGTCGCAGGCCGAGCCGGATGCGGCGATCCTCGTCGCGTTCCAGCAAGCCCGCGGTGACGAGGTCCTCGACGATGCGGTGGGCGCTGGAGGAGGGCAGGGCCGCACGGCGACCGATCTCGGCCGACGTCTGCACCGTGCGCTCGGTCGTGAAGGTCTCGAGCACCCGCACGATGCGTTCGGTCATCGAGTCGCCGCTCGGCGAGTTCGCCATGGGCCCAGCATCCCACGCACCCCGGTTCCCCTGTCGCGTGGTGCGGCTGCGGGGCGCCGGATGCGACAGGGGAACACGGTGAGACGGCGGTAGCCTCGCTGCGGGAGGAGCCATGGCCGAAGGGATGCTGAGCCGCGCGATGCGGGTGCTCGCGGCGTTCGACGAGGACGCCCCCGAACTGACCGCGGCACAGCTCGCCGACCGCAGCGGACTCCCGTTATCGACGGTGCACCGGCTCATCGGGCAGCTGGTGTCGGAGGGTCTCCTCGGCCGCACCGACGGCTACCGGTACGCGATCGGCGCGCGGCTGTGGGAGATGGGGGAGCTCTCGCCCTACGCGCTGCGGCTGCGCGAGACGGCGCTGCCCCACATGGTGCGGCTGTATGAGGCGACCGGCGAGAACGTGCACCTCGCGGTGCTCGACGCCCCCACCCCGACGACGGCGACCGTCCTCTTTGCCGGCCGGATCACGGGCCGCGCGTCGGTGCCGACCCTCGGCCGCATGGGCGGTCGTCACCCGATGCACACGACCGGGGTCGGCAAGGCGCTCCTCGCCACGCGGGACGAGGCGTGGCTCGATGCGTTCCTCGCCGCCCCGCTCGTGCCCGAGACGACACTGTCCGTCACCGACCCCGCGGCCCTGCGTGCCGACATCGCGACGGCGAAGGCGCGCGGCTACGCCGTCACTCACGGCGAGATGACGCTCGGCAACGTGTCGGTCGCCGCGGCACTCGGACTCGTCACCGGCTTGCCGCCCATCGCGATCGGCGTCGTCGCGCACGCCGACGAGCCGCTCGAGCGGCGCCTCGCCCCGCTCGTCGTGCAGGCCGCGAAGGAGCTCACGCGCGCACTGCGCCAGTCGGATTCTCACTGAGTGGGAGCGGATGCGGGTGTCTGCCGCATCCGAATGTCACTCTGGACTCACCCGCAGGACCGTCGAAGAGGACACCGATGACCGATACCCAGCCCGCCGCTGCCGCGCCGGAGACGCTTCTCGCCTCCGCGGACATGCCGTCCCAGCGGGAGATCAACGCCGAGATCGCGGAACTCCACCGCGCCGCCGACGCCCGTGAAGCCGCCGGTGAGGAGGTGCTCCGCACCCTTTACGACTTCGCGCCGTACCGCTCCAGCATCCTGCGCCACCCGACGAAGAACCCGCGGCTGGTCGACCCCGAGTCGATCGAGCTGCTCTCGCCCGCCTACGGCCAGCGCGATGTGGCCCTCATCGAGTCCGACCTCACGCTGCAGCACACCGGCGAGCCGCAGGGCGAGCGGATCACCGTGACCGGGCGCGTCCTCGACAGCTGGGGCAGGCCCCTGCGCAACCAGCTCGTGGAGGTCTGGCAGGCCAACGCCGCCGGCCGCTACATCCACCAGCGCGACCAGCACCCCGCGCCGCTGGACCCCAACTTCACCGGCGCCGGCCGCACGATCACGAACGACAACGGCGAGTACTTCTTCACCACGATCAAGCCCGGCCCTTACCCGTGGAAGAACCACATCAACGCGTGGCGGCCCGCGCACATCCACTTCTCGCTGTTCGGATCCGGTTTCACCCAGCGGATCATCACGCAGATGTACTTCCCCGGCGACCCGCTGTTCGCGCTGGACCCCATCTACAACACGATCCGCAACCAGAAGGATCGCGAGGCGCTCATCTCGGCCTACGACCACGACCTCACCGTGCCCGAGTTCTCCATGGGCTACCGCTGGGACATCGTCGTCGACGGGCCGGATGCCACCTGGTTCGAGCCCGAGGGAGAGCACTGAGATGACCAGCAACACGCGTGCCCGTCGCATCGCCGCCGCCGGCGAGCCCACCCTGTCGCCCACCGCCGGGCAGACCATCGGCCCGTTCTTCGCCTTCGGGCTGAAGTACGACAAGATGCACGAGGTCGTCTTCCCGCACACGCCGGGCGCCATCGTGCTCTCCGGCACCGTGTTCGATGGCGCCGGTGCGCCTATCCCGGACGCGTGCGTCGAGATCTGGGGTGCCGACAGCGACGGCACCATCTCCCGCGCCCGCGGCTCGCGCCGTCGCGACGACCACACCTTCACCGGATTCGGCCGCTCCTTCACCACCGACGAGGGCCACTACGAGTTCTGGACCCGCAACCCCGGCTCCGTGAGCGGCGAGGCGCCGTTCTTCGCGGCGGTGGTCTACGCCCGTGGCCTGCCGAACAAGCTGCACACGCGCATCTACCTCCCAGAGAACGAGGAGCTGCTCGCCGCAGACCCGCTGCTGGCTTCGCTCGACGCCGCGGAGCGCGCTACGCTCGTCGCGACCCGCACGCCCGACGGCGGTCTCGCACACGACATCCACCTGCAGGGCGAGAAGGAGACCGTGTTCCTTGCCTTCTGACGCACCTTCCATCGACGACGATCGCGACGCCGTCGACGAGGGGCTGCTGTCACCGGTGACTATCGGCTTCGACGCCGAGGTCACGGACGCCGCCGTGCTGCGCGCCCTGGTCGCTGCCGAGGCGGCGCTCACCCGCGCCTGGGGCGCGGTCGGTGTCGCCCCGGATGCGGCGGTCGCCTCCGTCTCCGACGCCCTCGGCTGGGCGGGCCCCGGCCAGGGCTGCGACACCTCGTGGCTCGATCGCCACGCCGTGATCGCCGCATCCGTCGCCGGCGGGAACCCGGTCATCCCGCTCGTCGGCCGGGTGAAGGACCGCGTGAGCGTCGATGCCCGCACCTGGGTGCACCGCGGCGCCACCAGCCAGGACATCCTCGACTCGGCGCTCATGCTCGTCGCCCGACGTGCCGGCCTCGACCTGCTCACCACCCTCCGCGCCACCGAGGCGGTGCTCGCCGGCTTCGCGGTCGTGCACCGCGACGTCGTCGTCGCCGCGCGGACCCTCACCCAGCACGCCGTCCCCACGACAGTGGGTGCCCGCGCCGCCGGATGGCTGCGCGGTCTCACCCGTGCCCGGGTGCGGCTCGCCGCGGCGGTCGCGGCGCTGCCGGCACAGCTGGGCGGCGCCGGCGGCACGCTGGCGTCGTTCGTCGAGATCGGCGGCTCGGATGCGGCGACCGCACTCCCCGCCGCGTACGCCGCCGAACTCGGCCTCGCCGCGCCCGACGCCCCCTGGCACGTGACCCGCTGGCCGGTCACCGAGCTCGGTGATGCCCTGGCGCAGACCATCGACGCGGTCGGCAAGATCGCCGCGGACATCGCCACCCTCAGCCGCACCGAGATCGGCGAACTCGCCGAGGGCACCGGCGGCGGCTCGAGCGCCATGCCGCAGAAGCAGAACCCGGCCGCATCCGTGCTCATCCGCTCCGCGGCCCTGCGCGCCCCGAACCTCGCCGCGACCCTGCATCTGGCCGCCGCGTTCGCCGTCGACGAGCGCCCGGACGGGGCGTGGCACGCCGAATGGCCGACCCTGCGGGAGCTCCTGCGCCTCGCCCTCGGCGCGACCGGGACCGCGGCGTCGCTCATCGAGGGCCTCCGCGTGGACGAGGCCGCCGCCGCCCGCGATCTCGCGCTCACCGGTGGGCTCATCGTCGCTGAACGGCTCTCGATCGTGCTGACCCCGGTGATCGGCAAAGACGAAGTGTCGCGCATCGTGGCCGCTGCCGGCCGAGGCGGCGACCTCGTCGACCTCGTTCGTGACGCGCTGGAGGCCGCGGTCGACCGCGCCCCGGGCGCGCCGCATCCGGCCGATGACGTCGAGGCGCTTCTCGATCCCGCCGGCTACACCGGCCTCGCCGGCGCGCTCGTCGGCCGTGCGGTCGCCGACGCTCCGGCGGACGCGGCTCGCGATCTGTTCGTCACCACCGAGGCCGAGGCTGTCGGTATTCAGGCTGAGGACGGCGCCACGCCCGGAACCGGCCCCGATCCTCGCTCCCAGCCTGAATTCTGACAACGGAGGACGCATGACGGTTCCCGACCTCGCCTTCACCGAGCCCGCCGGTCCGCAGGGCGCCCCCCTGCTCGTCCTCGGGCCGTCGCTCGGCACGTCCACGATCCTGTGGGAGAACGCGCTGCCGGCGTTGCGTGAGCGGTTCCGCGTGACGGCCTGGGATCTTCCCGGTCACGGCGACTCGGTGCCCCCCGCTGCAGGCTTCACGGTCGCCGACCTCGCCGACGCCGTCGCCGAAGGCGCGCGCGCGCTCGGCGCCGACCGCATCCTCTACGCGGGTGTCTCGCTGGGCGGTGCCACCGGGCTCGAGCTGGCGCTCCGCCACCCCGACCTCGTGATGGCGGCGGCCATCGTCGCCTCCGGCGCGCAGCTCGGCGACCCGCAGGCCTGGCACGACCGCGCCGCGCAGGTGCGTGCGCAGTCGACGTCGTCGCTCATCATCGGCTCCGCACAGCGGTGGTTCGCCCCCGGCTCCATCGAGCGCGAGCCCGAACTCAGCGGACGGCTCCTGCACGCGCTGCAGGACGCGGACGACGAGGGGTACGCGCTGTGCTGCGAGGCGCCCGCCGCCTATGACGTGCGGGACCGCCTGGGTGAGATCTCCCTCCCGGTCCACGCCGTATGGGGGCGCGCCGACGAGGTCGCCCCCGAGGTGAAGGCCGTCGAGATCGCCACCGGGGTGCAGCACGGCTCCGTCGCGGTGATCGAGGATGCGGCACACCTGCCCCCCGCCGAGCAGCCCGGCGCCACCGCATCCGCTCTGCTCTCGTTCTTCGACTCCGTCCGCTGAAAGGACCTGCCATGACTCGACCAGAGGGCGAAGGGCTCACCGACGAAGGGCGGTACGACCAGGGCATGCAGGTGCGCCGTGCGGTGCTCGGCGACGCGCACGTCGACCGTGCGGTCGCGGGGACGGTGCCGCTGACCGCCGACTTCCAGGACCTCATCACCCGCTACGCCTGGGGTGACATCTGGTCGCGGCCCGGGCTGGCGCGCCGCGATCGGTCGATCGCCGTGCTCACCGCCCTCATCGCGCTCGGCCATCACGAGGAGCTCGCGATGCACCTGCGGGCGGCGGTCCGCAACGGTCTCAGCCAGCAGGAGATTATCGAGGTCATCCTGCAGTCCGCGATCTACTGCGGTGTGCCGGCCGCCAACACCGCGTTCCGCATCGCGAAGGATGTCTTCGCCGAGGGGTGACCCCGGCCGAGACGGTGCGACCACGATGACGATGACGGCACCCGCCGCCGCGCGGGACGACCGCATCACCCTGAGATTCCTGGCCACGCCCGCCGACACCGCGGCCGGGGGACGCTCCGTCGCCGCCGGCAGCGTCATGGAATGGATCGACAAGGCCGGGTACGCCTGCGCCGTCGGCTGGTCCGGGGCGTACTGCGTGACCGCCTACGTCGGCAACGTGCGTCACCGCCGCCCGATCCCGCCCGGCAGTCTGGTCGAGGTCGACGCCCGGCTCATCCACACCGGCCGCACGAGCATGCACGTCGTCGTCACGGTCTCCTCCGCCGAGATCGAGACCCGCGCGTACACCCCCGCCACCACCTGCATCCTGATCTTCGTCGCGAAGGATGCCGAGGGCCGCCCGACCGCCGTCCCGGACTGGCAGCCGCTCACCCGCTCCGACCGGAAGCTCGCCGCGGCGGCGCTCGACCGCATCCCCTCGCGCACCGAGATCAAGAAGCTCATGCTCGATGAGGAATACGGCGAGGACACGGATGCGCCGCGCGTGACACTGCGGTTCCTCGTCCCGCCCGGCGTCGTGAACTGGGGCGGCAACGCGCACGGCGGCACCGTCATGCGGTGGATCGATGAGGCCGCGTACGCGGTGGCGGCGGCCTGGGCGCGTGACGGCACCGGCGCGAGCCACGCAGTGGCGGTGTACTCCGGTGGTATCCACTTCTTCGCGCCGGTGCGGATCGGCGAACTCGTCGAGGTCGATGCCCGCATCGTTTACACCAGTGCGCACAGCATGCACATCAGCATCCGGGTGTCCTCGGCCGACCCGCGGTCGCCGCACGAGCTGACGCTGACGACGCAGTGCATGAGCGTCTTCGTCGTTCCGGGCGCCGACGGTGTCGCGCAGGCCGTCCCGGAGTGGCGGCCGGTGCGGCCCGGCGACCTGCGGCTGCACGAGCACGCTCGCGATATCGTGCGCCTCCGCGAGAGCATCGTGCCGATCCCGGCGTCGCTGACCCTGGAGCCCTGACGCCACCACTCAGCGGGACGCCGGTGGGTTCCCACCGGGCGCCGCGCCCGCGGTCGGGGTGGTCGTCGTGTCGACGCGAACGGTGAGCGAGACGGTGTACCCGTTCGTCGCGTCGCCGGTCACCGTCGCGAGCTGCAGCGCGCCGCCGTCCTCGCCGAAGACATTGTCCGAGGTCAGCGACACCTGTGACAGGTTGCGCGTCGAGCCGGAGTACTCCGCGAGGGCGTACACGGTCTCGCACGCGGACTGCGGCAGGGCCACCTGCGAGGTCGCGATCGCGTTCGACGCATCCGTGATCGCGGCAACGTCCGGATACACCTCGAAGTGGATGTGCGGCCAGCGTCCGCTGTAGCAGGCGGGGAAGATCGAGGTGTAGCCGACGGTACCGTTCGCGTCGGCGACCTGCACGCCGCGGAGGTACGTCTCGTCGGTGATGCCGTCCGAGTACATCGAGTAGCGGCCCTCGGCGTCGCAGTGCCAGACGTACACGGCGACGCCGGCGAACGGGGCGTCGCCGTTCGCCTGGTCGAGGATCGTCAGGTTCAGCGTCATCGGCACCCCGGCTGCGGTGGCGCCGCCGCCGATGCTCGTGCGGATATCGCTGCGGACGACACCGGACTGGCTGAGGATGTCGGGGCCATTCGACCCGTCGCCCGGGTACGGGCCCGCCGTCTCGTCCGGGATCTCTCCGGCCGGCACCGCGGCGGAGGGCGTGGCTGTCGCGGTGGGAGATGCGGAGGGGGACGCGGATGCGGTGGCGGTGCTCGTGGCCGACGCGGTCGGTGCACAGGCGGCGAGGACGGCCGTTCCCGCCCCGAGGCCGACGAGGGACAGGAGGCCCCGCCGGGAGAGGATTGTGCCGATATCGAAGCGCACACCCTGGTCGACGACCTCTTCGTCTGCCCGGTCGAGGAGTCGCCCTTCGTAGGCGGGGCCGTTCGGGGTGTGGTCGGGCTCGGGGATGCGGTTCACGGTGACCTCCAACTGTCGCGTCCCGCCCATCCTGTGCTGTGCGCCCCTGTGGCGCCTCGGTCCCCGCTATGAGCCCGCTATGTCCGCATCCCTCGCGGCCCTCGGATTCGCCGACGAAGGGGCCGCTCGGCAGATGCAGGGAGCGCAGCGGCGACCATTGCCTCGGGAGCAGCGTGCGGCTAAGCTGTTCTTATCGCGAACGTACGTTCGCAGAGCGAACACTTTCGAGGAGGACGCGTGATCGATAAGACCGTCCCCGACGTCGCAGCAGCGGTCGAGGGAATCAGCGACGGGGCGACCGTCATGATCGGCGGCTTCGGTCGGGCGGGGCAGCCCGTCGAGCTCATCGACGCGCTGATCGCCCACGGCGCCACCGACCTCACCATCGTCAACAACAACGCCGGCAATGGCGACACCGGCCTCGCCGCCCTCCTCGCCGCGGGACGCGTGCGCAAGATCGTCTGCTCCTTCCCGCGGCAGAGTGACTCGTGGGTCTTCGACGGGCTTTACCGCGACGGCAAGATCGAGCTCGAACTCGTGCCGCAGGGCAACCTCGCCGAGCGCATCCGCGCCGCGGGTGCCGGGATCGGCGCCTTCTTCTCGCCCACCGGCGTCGGCACCCAGCTGGCGGAGGGCAAGGAGGCGCGCGAGATCGACGGCCGCCAGTACGTGCTCGAATACCCGATCAAAGCCGACTTCGCGCTGATCAGCGCGCTCAAGGCCGACCGCTGGGGCAACCTCGTCTACCGCGAGACCGCCCGCAACTTCGGCCCCATCATGGCGACCGCCGCGGCCACCACGATCGTCCAGGTCGACCAGGTCGTGCCGCTCGGCGCCATCGACCCCGAGACCGTGGTGACCCCGGGACTGTTCGTCGACCGCGTCGTCGCTGTGGGGGAGCGGCCGTGGCTGCGGGACGGCGAATTCGTCGGAGGAGTCGACCTCGAAGGTCGCGTACTGCAGGAGGAAACCCGATGACCACCCGCATCTCGCGCGACGACCTCGCGCGCCGCATCGCCGCCGATATCCGTGAAGGGTCCTTCGTGAACCTCGGCATCGGCGCTCCGACCCTGGTCGCCAACTTCCTGCCCGCGGACGAGGAGATCATCCTCCACACCGAGAACGGTCTGCTCGGCATGGGCCCCGCCCCGGAGGCCGGACACGTCGACCCGGATCTCATCAACGCCGGCAAGCAGGCGGTGACGGCGCTGCCGGGAGCCGCGTACTTCCATCACGCCGACTCGTTCGCGATGATGCGCGGCGGTCACCTCGACGTGTGCGTCCTCGGCGCGTTCCAGGTGTCGCAGACCGGTGACCTCGCCAACTGGTCCACCGGCGCCCCCGGCGCGATCCCGGCCGTCGGCGGCGCGATGGACCTCGCCATCGGTGCCAAGGACGTCTACGTCATGACCGACCTGCTCACCAAGACCGGCGACTCCAAGCTCGTCGCCGAGTGCACCTACCCGCTCACCGGCGTCGGCTGCGTTTCGCGTGTCTACACCGACTACGCCGTCTTCGACATCACCGCCGACGGGTTCGCCGTGCGCGAGCTGTTCGGCGACAACACCCTCGACGAACTGCGCGACCTCACCGGGCTCGCACTCGCCGACGCCACCGCATCCGTGGAAGGAAAGTAACCATGACCGCGAGCTTCGTGTATGACGCCGTCCGCACCCCGTTCGGCCGCGCCGGCGGCGCCCTGGCGGGGGTCCGCCCCGACGACCTGGCCGCCGTCGTGATGAAGGCCATCGCCGAGCGCACCGGGCTCGACCCGGCACGCATCGACGACGTGATCTTCGGCGACGCGAACCAGGCCGGGGAGGACAACCGCAACGTCGCGCGCTTCGGTGCGCTGCTCGCCGGGTTCCCGACGAGCGTCACCGGGGTCACCGTCAATCGGCTGTGCTCCTCCTCCCTCGAGGCGGTCATCCAGGGCGCCCGCGCGGTCGAGACAGGGGATGCGGACATCATCCTGGCCGGCGGTGTCGAGTCGATGAGCCGTGCCCCCTTCGTCGTGGAGAAGTCGTCGAAGCCCTACCCGGCCACCGGCAACCAGACCATGTGGAACACCGCCATCGGATGGCGGATGACGAACCGTGCGCTGCCGAAGGAATGGACCATCAGCAACGGTGAGTCGGCGGAGAAGATCGCCGGCGAGTGGAACCTGTCGCGCGCCGCGCAGGACGAGTTCGCGGTGCGGTCGCACCAGCTCGCCGCAAAGGCGTGGGCCGACGGCGTCTATGACCCCGAGATCGTCCAGGTCCCGGGTGCGGAGCTCGCCCGCGACGAGGGCATCCGCGATGACACCTCGGTCGAGAAGCTGGCGAAGCTGAGGGCGCTGTTCGCGGCGGACGGCACCGTGACCGCAGGCAACTCCTCCTCCATCAACGACGGCGCCTCCGCCGTGCTGATCGGGGCCGAGGGGGCGCTTCCGGGCGAGCCGCTCGCCCGCATCGCCGGGCGCGCCAGCCACGGTGTCGACCCGGACCAGTTCCCGATCGCCCCCATCGAGGCGGCCAACAAGGCCCTCGCCCGTGCCGGGAAGACCTGGGCGGACGTCGACGTGGTGGAACTCAACGAGGCCTTCGCCTCGCAGTCGCTCGCCTGCATCGCGGGGTGGCCCGACCTTGACCCCGCGAAGGTCAACATCCACGGCGGTGCGCTCGCGATCGGTCACCCGCTCGGTGCCTCCGGCGGCCGCATCCTCGGTCACGCCGCGCACCAGCTGGCGCGCCGCGGCGGCGGTGTCGCGGTCGTCGCGATCTGCATCGGTGTGGGCCAGGGCCTCGCCGTCGTCCTCGAGCGCTGACCCCCGCCGGCATGTCCCACTTTCCGCACAACATGTCCCACTTTCTGTCGTTTCGACCGGCTCATAACGGCAGAAAGTGGGACATGGTCGTGGGGGTGAGAGGGTAGAGCGCATGGAGACGGATGCGGCAGCGAGCGGCGAATTCGTCCAGTCTCTGGCGCGCGGCCTCGCCGTCATCCGCGCCTTCGACGCCGAGCATCCCGAGCTGTCGCTGAGCGATGTCGCCCGGCGCACCGACCTGACCCGAGCCGCCGCGCGCCGGTTCCTGCACACCCTGACCTCGCTCGGATATGTCCGCACCGACGGGCGGCTGTTCGCGCTCACCCCGCGCGTGCTGGAGCTCGGCTTCAGTTACCTCTCGTCGCTGTCGCTGCCCGAGATCGTGCAACCGCATCTGGAACGCCTCTCCCGCGACGTCGGCGAATCCGTCTCCTCCGCCGTGCTCGACGGCACCGACATCGTGTACGTCGCCCGTGTCCCCACCCGCCGCATCATGAGCGTCCGCATCACGATCGGCACCCGCTTCCCCGCGTACGCGACGAGCATGGGGCGGGTCCTCCTCGCCGGGCTTCAGGATGCGGAACGCGACGCCGTGCTCGACGCCTCCGCGCGCGAGCACCTCACCGACCGGACCCTCACGGAGCCGAGCGCGCTGCGGGCCGAGCTCGACCGGGTGCGCGACCAGGGCTGGGCGCTCGTCGACGGCGAGCTGGAACCGGGCCTGCGCTCGATCGCGGCGCCGCTCCACGCGAAGGACGGTACCGTCGTCGCCGCCGTCAACGTGTCGACCAGCGCGACCCGCGACCCGGTCGAGGCCCTGGTGGACCGCTATCTGCCGCACCTGCTCGAGACCACGGCGCGCATCGAGGCCGAGTCCCGTCACCTCTGATCGCCGTTACGTCGCCGGTGTCACGAACGCGATGTGCTGGCGCCGCAGCGGCGGCGCGGTCGTGAACGCCTCGATGCGGCGCGGATCCTCGGCGTAGCGCGCCTCGGCGGCGCGGAACTCGTCCTCCGTGCCGTCGAACGACACCGCCCAGGTGAACTCGTCCGCCGCGTCGTCGAGCAGGGCGAACTCGATGGCGAATCCGTGGTCCGGCCGCACCCGCGGGATCCACGACCCCCACCAGGCGACGAACTCCCGGCCGCCGCCGGGTTCGAGCTCGTAGCGCCGCAGCTGCACTGTCCTAGTCACTGATCAGCGCTCCGCCGTCGACCACGATGGTCTGCCCGGTGGTGAAGGAGCCCGCCGGCGACGCGAGGTACACGACGGTGCCGGCGATGTCGGCCACCCGGCCGAACCGGTGCAGCGGCGCCTTCGCCAGGCGCGCCTCTCGGAGCTCGCCCTCCGTGATGGCTTTTGCGAAGCCGGTCTCGATCACGCCGGGCGCCAGCGCGTTGGCACGGATGTTGTGCGGACCCCAGGTGACCGCGATGTTCCGTGCCAGCTGTGCGGCCGCGGCCTTGGTGATGCCGTACAGCGGGACGTTGCGACTGCCGCGGAGCCCGGCGAGGCTCGAGATGATGACGACCGACCCGCCGCCGCCCTCCGCCATGACCGGCAGTACCAGGTCGGTGAGCCGGATGTTGCCGCGCACATGCACGTCGAGCATGAGGTCGAACTGCTCATCCGGGGTGAGCCCCAGGGGATGATCCTCGGTCGACAGCCCCGCGTTCGCGAACAGGGTGTCGATGCGACCGAACTCCGCCACGGTCCAGTCGACGAGTGAGGCCAGGTCGTCCGGGGAGCGGAGGTCGCAGACCCGCCCCACGACGGGGAGCCCGGATGCGGCGAGGCCCGCCGCGATGCCGACGGGGTCGTCGCCCGCCAATCCCGTGAGCACCGTCCGCGCGCCGGCCGAGGCTAGGACCTGCGCCGTGCCGAGACCGATCCCCGACGTGGCACCGGTGACGATCGCGACCGTCCCGGCGAGCGAGAACAGGTCGGTGGCGGAGGGCAGCGCAGCGGTGGGCACATGCCGACGCTAGGGGTGGCGCACGCCGCGGGACAACGCCGCTCGCCGGATGCCACCCATCGCGGTGGCATCCGCCGTCATTCGGGGAGCGAGGGGCGCGGCTCGTGCGGGTCGCGGCGGGATGGAATGAACAGGGTGATCACGAGGGCGACGATCGCGGCGATGAGGCCCAGCACGAAGGCGAGCTGGAATCCCTGTGCGGAGGGCATGGCGACCCCACCGACCTGTACGGTGAAGCCGGCGAGCACGGCGCCGACGACGGCCGAGGCGGTGCTTGTGCCGAGCGAACGGAACAGGGCGTTGATCCCGTTCGAGGCGCCGGTCTCGCTCTGCGGCACGGAACGCATGATGAGCATCGGCATCGCGGCGTAGCCGAAGCCGATTCCGACCCCGACCAGGAGGTTGGCGACCAGGATGTGCCACACCTCGGTCGAGAACACCAGGGTGAACCCGTAGGCGAGCACCAGAGCGATCGAACCGAGGACGAGCAGCAGCTTCGGGCCCACGCTCTGCGCGAGCCGACCCGAGAACGGTGACAGCACCATCATGACCAGACCCGACGGCATCACGATGAGCGAGGCGGCCACGAGCGACAGGCCGAGCCCCACCCCCGACGCCACCGGCAGCTCAAGGATCTGCGGGTAGGAGACGTTCG
The DNA here is from genome assembly GCF_026393345.1 of Microbacterium sp. GTDB lineage: Bacteria > Actinomycetota > Actinomycetes > Actinomycetales > Microbacteriaceae > Microbacterium. The sequence goes on along the minus strand of NZ_JAPLAI010000057.1, from coordinate 16,713 downwards.
AGGCGAAGAGGGCGAAGCCCATGGCGAGCGACGCCAGGTTGGTCAGCAGCACCGCGGGGCGCGCGGCGACGCGCAGGTCGAGAAGCGGGGAGTCGAGGCGCAGCTCATACCAGCCCCACACCAGCAGCACCAGGACGCCGCCAAGCCCGCAGGCGAGCGTGGCGGGCGAGGCCCAGCCCCACTCGTTGCCGCGCGAGACGGCGAGGAGGATCCCGATGAGGCCGATGCTCAGGCCCGCGGCACCGGCGAAGTCGAACCGGCCTCCCGAGCGGAGGACACTCACCGGCACGATCCACAGCACGAGCACGAAGACGATCGCACCCAGCGCACCGGAGATCCAGAACAGCATGTGCCAGTTCAGGTACTCCGTCACCACGGCGCTGATGGGCAGTCCGATCGCACCGCCGACGCCGAGCGTGGCGCTGATGAGGGCCACGGCCGCATCCACCCGCTTGGCGTGCAGCACGTCACGGAGGATCGAGATGCCGAGCGGGATGACGCCCGAGACGGCCCCCTGCAGGGCGCGGCCGACGATCATGCTCACGATGCCGGTGGACAGGGCCGCGATGACGGACCCCGCCACCATGAGCAGCAGCAGGATCAGCACGACCCGCCGCTTGCCGTACATGTCGCCGAGTCGCCCGGCGATGGGGGTGACCACGGCGGCAGCGACCAGGGTCGCGGTGATGACCCAGGCGGTGTCGTCGCGGCTCGCGTGCAGCAGCTCCGGCAGTTGTGCCTGGATCGGCACCACGAGCGTGAACATGAAGGATGCGGCAAGGCCCGCGGCCGCGAGCACGGCGACGATCGCGCCCTGCTTCGGCATCCGGGTGAGTCTGCTGCGGCGGTGGTCGTCTCTCCCGGTCATCCTTTCAGGCTATCGCCGGGATGCGGGGCCCCGGGCCAGGGGCCGGCTCCGCATCACCCCGATCGATGCGTTGCATGGAATCCGGTGCCTTCCGCCGACCCCTCGATGCCGCCCATGCTGGGTGAGGAAAGGCGGCGATATGCGACTGGCTCGATGGCGCGACGGTGCGGGAACGATCGGGGAGGGCGTCGTCGTCGGCGACGACGTGGTGCCCTTCGTCGAGGGGGCGAGTCTCTCGCAGGTGCTGGCGGACGGCCTCGCATCGCTGCCGGGGCACATCGATGCGTCCCGCGCGGGCACACCGCTGGCGGACGTCACGCTGCTCGCCCCCGTGGTGCCGGCATCGATCCGCGACTTCGTGGCGTTCGAGGAGCACGTCGAGGGTGTCTCCGCCGGAGTCGAGGGCAAGAGCGACGTGCCGCCGGAATGGCACGAGGCGCCGACCTTCTACTTCACGAACCCGCACACGGTACGGGCGACCGGTGAGGTCATCGACATCCCGGAGACGCAGCGGCTCGACTTCGAGCTGGAACTCGCGGTCGTCATCGGCGGCGTGGCCGGCTCGACCGGCGAGAACATCGACCCCGAGGTCGCCGCCTCCCACATCTTCGGCTACACCGTGATGAACGACTGGTCCGCCCGCGACCTGCAGGCGCGCGAGATGAAGGTGCGGCTGGGGCCGGCGAAGGGCAAGGACTTCGGTATGACTCTCGGCCCGTGGATCGTCACCGCCGATGAGCTCGACCCGTATCTCGATGAGGACGGCTTCCTCGCCGTCCGCGCCGAGGTGTTCGTCAACGGGATGCTCGTGGGCGAGGATCTCGTCTCCAACATGGGGTGGCCGTTCCCGGAGCTCGTCTCCTACGCCGCCCGGAACTCCGTCGTGGTGCCCGGCGACGTGCTCGGCTCCGGCACCGTCGGCAACGGCGGCTGCCTCGGCGAGCTGTGGGGGCGCGGCAGTGCGATCCCACCGCTCGAACCCGGCGACGAGGTCCGCATGGTGATCGAGGGCGTGGGCGAGATCGTCAACGTCGTCGGGAACCGCATCCCCGGCCCGCCGATCCCTCCGGCGCGCGTACGCCCTCGGCGCCGCACCCGCTGAGCCGAGGGAGCGTCGGCGAGCCGCGGCCCATCACACCCGCTGGATGAGCCCGTAGGCGACACCGCCGGGTCCGCGCACGTGCTGGAACCGCACCCCGCCCCCGGCGCCGCCCACCCCGACGGGCGCAAAGCCGGCGTCGGCGAGATCGCCGACTGCGCCATCCAGGTCGTCGACGAGGAAACCGACCACGGTGTCCTGTCCGTCGAACAGGTAGGCGGGCTCCGCCCTCTCGGGCGTGAGGTACTCGAGCACGCCACCGTCGGCCGTTGCCACCACGAGCTTCCCGGGTTCGTCCTGCAGCACCGCGAGCCCGAGCGCGCCCGCCATGCCCCGCGCCTCGCGCAACGCCGCATCCGTCACCTGTCGCGCCACCCAGGTCACCGCCTGTGTCGTCGTCGTCATCGTCGCTCCCTGCCATCATCGGTCGCGTCGATACCGGGGATCGGTGCCGGACGCTGCCCTTAAAAGTGTAAGGAGCTTACAGTTTGCGGGATGGCAGTGGTGCCATCCCGATTCGACGAGGAGTCACCGATGACCCACACCCCGCAGGACCCGATCGTCGTGCTCGGCGGCGGACCGGCCGGGATGGCGAGCGCCCTGGCGCTGCGCACCGCCGGCCACGACGTCGTCATCCTGGAGCGCTACCGCGAGGCCCGCCCCGCCGGCAACATCCTCAACCTCTGGCCGCCGCCCATCAAGGCGCTCGGGCTCATGGGCGTCGACACGACCGACCTCGGCGCGCCGTGCCACTCGACGTTCCGGAACGCTCGCGGCGACATCCGTGCCGACGTGCAGATCCCCGACGACGTCGTGACGGCGTACGGCGGCGGCTTCATCGGGATGCTGCGCCCCGACCTGTACCGGCGCATGCTGGCCGCGCTCCCCGACGGCATGCTGCAGACGAACCAGGAGGTCGTCGGCATCCGGGACACCGGCGGCGAGGTGGTGCTCACGCTGAAGGACGGCACCATGCGCCGCACCCCGCTTCTCATCGGCGCCGACGGCATCGACTCGATCGTGCGCACTCACCTCTGGGGCGTGTCGCCGAAGCGGGAGCACCGGCTCCAGATCATCGGCGGATACACGTTCGACGACGTCCCCGCCGCGGAGAAGGGCGAGGCGATCATCGCCCACACTCGCACGGTGCAGGGGTCGTACACCTCCATCCGCAGCGACGGCCGTGACGGGTTCCAGTGGTGGGTGCTGGAGGCGTGCGACCCGGACGCGCCGGCTCCCGCCGACCTCCGTGGCCACGCGCGGCGGGGCGCGCGGGGGTTCGGTGCGCCGCTGACGACTCTCATCGATCACACCACCGACGATCACGTGCAGCGCTGGGTGATCCGCGACCGGAAGCCGCTGAAGGCATGGTCGCGCGGACGCATCACGCTGGCCGGTGATGCGGCGCACGCGACCTCCCCGTACGCCGCGTACGGAGCGGGCATGTCCATCGGCGACGGCTACTTCCTCGGTAAGCTCCTCGCCGGCGTCGACCTGCACGACACGGCGGCGGTGACCGCGGCGCTGACCGAGTACGACCGCATCCGTATCCCGCACACGACGATGCAGGTGCAGCAGGCCTACATCCTGGGGAAGGTCTTCCATCACGCACCCGCGGTGCTGCGTCCGTTGCGCGACGCCGTCATGGACCACACCTCGATGCTGCAGAAGCAGATCGGGGAGCGCAGCCCGCGGGAGATCGACGCCCAGCTCGACGAGATGGGTGCAGGCATCACCGCCCCGGCGTGATGCCGACGCGCTCCGGATCCTGACCGGGGCGCGTCAGCGGCCCGCGTCGATCGCCTCGGCGCGGGCCGTCGCCATCCGCACCAGCCGATCCCGGTGCCCGGTGGCGTCGGGGGCGAACGGTGACGCGAAGTCGGCACCGTACATCGTGCTCATGACGAGCTCGGCGAACAGCATGGTCGCGATGTCGCGCCCGGCCTCCTCGCCGATACCCAGCGCCGCCGACAGCTCGCCGATCAGCCGCTGCGCCTCCTCGATGCCCCGTCGGTGCACCCACTCGTCCTGGAGCGACGCGGCGATGATCGGCCGGAGCAGCCGGGCGTTGCGCGAGAACTGCTCGGCCGCGGCGGCGACCACGGCGGCGATCCGGGCCGCTTGCGGGGCGTCCGGGCCGGGGAGTCTGCCCACCACTTCGGCGTCGCTCGCCCGGATGGTGAGCATCGCGTGCTCGTACACCGCCGCGATGAGACCCGCGCGGCCGTCGACCCGGGCGTACAGCGAGGGGGCGGACACTCCGGCCCGCCGGCACACCGCCGTGACCGTCAGCGCCTCCAGGCCCCCCTCGGTGAACAGCTGGACGCCGACGGCGAGCACGCGGTCCCAGGCGTCGCGGGAGCGCTGCTGCTTGGGTGCGCGCACCGCTGGGTTGTCGGTCATCCCCTGATTATCCCGTCGGGCCGACGTCTGCTCGTCCTCGGGCGGGAACGCAGAGGACGGATGCGGCGACCCAAGGCCGCCGCATCCGTCCCGTTCGATCCCGCTCAGGCGAGCTCGGCGAAGGTCTCCGCGATCCAGTCGGCGGTGAATTCGCCGACGTAGGCCATGTTGTCGATGCCGATGTGCTCGGCGCCGCCCTCCTCCTGCGTGAAGATGCGCAGCTCCCGCTTCGGGGAGTTCACCGCGGCCTCGTATTCGTCGTACGCGTACTTCACCGGGATCTGCCGGTCGGCCTCGCCGTGGGTGACGAGGAACGGCACCGTGATCTTCTCGACCACGCCCTCCAGCCGCATGTTCTTCGTCTTCTCCAGGAAATCGGCGTCGTCGTTCGCACCGAACACCCAGTGCACGTGGTCCCAGTAGTGCGGCACCGGGTTCTCGCCCTCGCGGCGACGGCGCGCCTCCTGCACGGCTGCCCAGTCGTAGTTGGCGCCCCATGCGACGGCCAGAGCGATGCGCTTCTCGAAAGCGGCCGCCCGCGGCACGTAGTAGCCGCCGAGCGACCAGCCGACGAGGCCGACCTTGGTCGGGTCGACGTTCAGCTCGCCGGCGTTCGCCTCGACCCAGTCGAGAATGGAGGCGGCCCACACCTCGGTGTCGAATCGGGCGTGGAGGTCCCGCATCCGGAGCGCCTCGCCGGAGCCGGGCGGGTCCATCATGAGCGTCGAGATGCCGCGGCGGGCCATCTGCTGCGGGAACCCGGAGGTGTACATCATCTCCTTGGTGGAGTCGAGGCCGTTCCACATCACGATCAGCGGCTTCGGCCCGTCACCCGGGGCGCGATAGAAGTAGCCCGGCAGCGCGGAGCCCGTGGGGGCGTCGTCGCCGGAGTAGGGCACATCGACGGGGGTCACCGGGATGCCGCCGAGCTCGACGTGCCTGAGCAGCAGGTCGATCGACTGCTGGTACGCGGCCTTGCGACCTTCCCATTTCGGCGACTGCAGGCGCTCCGCCTGCGAGGTGTACAGCGCCGCGCGATAGTACTTGTCGGAGGCGGAGAGCTTCCAGCCGCGGGCCTCATCGGTCGCGGCGGCGGCGAGAAGCCGATCGGCCACCGCCTTCCATGAGGCGTACAGCAGCTCGGTGCCGACGTCGTCGCCCTGCTGCGAGGCCTCCAGCACGGGGCGGGCGGCCTTGTCGACGTCGTCGATGAAACCGCCGTTGTTGAGCGAAGCGACGACCGCCATGCTCCACACGTAGTTGGTGGGGTAGTACATGTACATAGAAGGACTCCTTCGGGGACTGCGGAAGATCAGTGGGGGATGCCGAGTTCGGTCACGGTGCCGTCGGCCCGGATCGAGGTGAACGAGTTGTAGGCCACGAGGATGTCGGCGAACTTCCCTTCGGCGGTCAGCCGGTAGGAGATGACCCCGCGGAACTCGTACCGGTCGCCCAGGGCGACGGGCCCGAAGAGGGACTCCGGGTCGTCGCGCTCGGCTGTGAAGAACGTCACCATCCGGATCGCCGCGTTCGTGTCGGACCCGACGAAATCGGTCGGGGCCAGCTCTTCGCGGAATGTGGACCAGATCTTCGCGTAGTGGTCCTTCATCCCCTGCACGCCGGTGAACTCGAGCGTGCCATTCTGCATGTGCATGTCGTCGTCGAGGTAGTCCTCGAAGGCCGTCATGTCACGCCGGTTGAACCGGGCGATGTAGTCGTCGAACGTCTCCTGGTTCATGCGCGCCCCTCGGCGGCTGAGGCGGGCTGCTGCGCCGGGCGCACCGCATCCGAGAGGAATGTCGCCACCCCCGAGAGGAACTGGCCGCCGTCGACTCCGATCTCGGCACCCGTGACGTAGGCCGCGGCATCGGAGAGGAGGAACACCACGACGTTGGCGACCTCCTCGGGCTCACCGCCGCGGTGGAGCGGGGCGATCGCGATGTTCGCGTCGAGGAAGGGAGCGGGCGCGGAGGCGGTCATCTCGGTGCGGATGTACCCCGGGTGGACGATGTTCGCGCGGATGCCGCGGGGGCCGAGCTCGGTGACGCAGGAGTGCGTGAGGCCGCGGATCGCCCATTTGCTCGTCGTGTACGCGGCCGTGTAATGGCCGGTGAGGCCCGCGGCCGACCCGATGTTGACGATCGAGGATCCCGCATCCATCAGGGGGAGGAGGGCCTGGATGCCGAGCATGGCACCGGTGACGTTGACGGCGAGCACGCGGTCCCAGTCGGCGCGCTCCACGGCGCCGATGCGCACCCGGTGCGTGACGCCGGCGTTGTTCACGAGGCCCTTCACGCGGCGACCATTGAGCGAGTCGACGAGGTCCTGCCACGCCGACTCGTCGGTCACGTCCAGGCGGCGGTAGGTGACCGAGCCGGGCAGGCCGGATGCGGCGGCGAGGAGTTCCGGAGCGTCGTCGCGCACGTCGGCGGCGATGACGTCCGCCCCGTTGGCGGCAAGAAGCAGCGCCTCCTGCGCTCCCTGCCCGCCGGCGGCGCCGGTGACGACGAAGAGGTTGCCGGAGAGACCGGGCAGGGCGACCGCGGTCATGCGGTCACCGGCCCTGAACGGTCGAGGAGTTCGATGAGATTGCCTTCCGGATCGGTGACGAATGCGAAGCGCACGCCCGGTTCGGGGGAGTCCCCCGGGGCGCTGAGGGTGCCGGCCCCGGCGTCGATGAGACGGGTGAACACCGCGTCCACGTCGTCGACCCGCAGGCACACGTGCGCCCAACCGCGGGACAGCAGCGCGTCCGGCGGGGTCGTGGCGGGGCGGTTCACCGCCTGGGAGCCCTGGCGTTCCAGCAGCTCGAGGGCGAGGTCATCGGGCCCGAGGAGGAATACTCCGCGCAGCCCGACGGGGGCGATCTCGAACGGGCGGGCGGTGTCGAACCCGAAGGCCCGCTGATACCAGTCCCGCTGCGCGTCCAGGTCGCCCACGGACAACCCGATGTGGTCGACGTGCATCATCGTCCTCAGTCCCGCGGCCCGTGCCGCATGAGGTCGCCGCGGATGTCGGCGGGCAGTACCTGCAACACGTCGTCGCCGAATTCGCCGTCGACGAGCACGAACGCGACCCGCGCGATGCGGTCGGAGCGGTTCGCCCACGCGTGGTCGGTGCCGCGCTGCACGATGATGTCGCCGGCGTGGGCGGTGACCTCGCTGTCGTCGAGGATCAGCACGATCTCGCCCTCCAGCACGATCCCGTAGTCGATCGACTCGGTGCGGTGCACCGGCGACTGCAGCCCACGCTCGTCGAGGTGGCCGGGCAGGAACTCGTTGATCCGGATGCGGGTGCCCTGGGTGGGCGGCGGCACCGTGATGTCGCCGATCGTCGGGTCGTCGAACGCCGCACCGATCGTCGCGGGTGCGCCGGTCGTCTCCCACACCTCGTGGAACGCGACGCCGTCCTCCGGGAGCTCACGGGTCACCGGGACGGTGTCGTCGCTGACGATCACCGAGACGCCGGCGGCGTCGTGCCCGGTGACGATGCGGCGGGGAACGCGGAAGCCGCTCACGGGGCCGGCACCAGCGCGAACAGCGCCTGCATCATGAGGCGGCCGGGGTCCGCATCCGGGGTACCGGGGTGCAGCTCCCAGTCCGCGAGCTGCAGCGAGGCGTCGACGACCCCCTTGACCCGCGGGATGCGCCGGGCTTCGAAAGCGGTGAGCTGCTCCTCGAGGTCGCCCTCCTGCGTGACGTACTCGGCGAACACGAGCGAGTCCTCCACGCACTGCGCCGCGCCCTGGGCGATGAGGGGCGGCACGGCGTGCACGGTCTCGCCGAGGGCGATGACCCGGCCCTGGTGCCAGGGGCCCTCGACGAAGATCCACTCGATCTCCTGGAAGTTCAGGAATGTCTCTTCGGTGAGGGACTCACGCAGGTGGTCGAACGGACCGTGGAAGTTCGCCATCAGGCGCTTCACCTCGTCCACGTCCGACAGGCCGTTGTCCGGCCGCACCGGGCGGCAGAGCACGAAGATGTAGCACTGGTCCGGTCCCACCGGGGTGTACCCCACCTTGAAGGCGCCGCCGTCGTCCTCGACCGGGTATGCGATGCCGCCGGTCATCTCGGGAAGGCGGGAGGTGACCGCGCGCCAGATGCCGAGGCCGGAGGGAGCGCGGTCCTCGGTGATCCCGAGTGCGGGCCGCGTGGGGGACTTGATCCCCTCCGCCACCACGATGAGGTCCCACGTCTCGGTCGTCCCGTCGGAGAGGACAGATGTCGCGGTGTCGCCGACAGTCTCGAAGGAGGCGAGCTCGCGGCCCAGCCGGATCTCGACGCCGAGCGACTCGGCCTTGCGGACGAGGATCTCGTGCAGGTCGGGCCGGAGCGCGCCGATCGTGGCGGGGAGGTCGTCGCCGCCGGTGCGCGGCGTCGGGATCTCGGCCATCACCCGGCCGTCGGCGAAGTACAGCGTGAGGCTGTTCTCGGGCTGGCCGGTGGCCAGCACCTCGTCGATGACACCGAGCTCGCGGAAGACTCGCAGGGCGTTGCCCTGGATGGTCAGGCCGTGCCCGACCCGCGCCCATGCCTTCGCGCGGTCGATCAGGGTGACCTGCACCCCGCGCTGTGCGAGCGCGATCGCCGCCGTCAGACCGGTGAATCCACCGCCGACGATGAGCACATTCCGAACCGACATCTTCGTCTCCCACTTCCGGACGCGACACCGCGCCCCACCGGATGACGCTATGGCCGCAGGGAAGTGCCCGCCACACGCTCGGCCCGATGCCAGCTATCGCAGGGGGCCGGATGCGGCGGATCAGCCCGGGATGATGCCGGTGGCGACGGCCTCGGCGGCCAGGTCGCGGAACCAGGCGTGCGCGGCGTCGTGCGTGTGGGCGGCGTGCCACCACAGCCGCAGGATCAGCTCGACCGGGGGGAACGGAGTCGGGACGGCGACGATGCCGGCGACCTCGGCGTTCCGCTCGGCCAGGCGGCGTGGCACGACGCCGATGAGATCGGTGCCGGCGACGATGAGTGGCACCGACAGCAGGGTCGAGGTCGTCACCCGGATCTGCGGATGCATGTCGAGCTCGTGCATCCGCCGCTCGATGGGCATCATGTGCGCCCGGCCGAAGTCGCACCGCACCAGCGGGCTCGCCATGAAGTCAGAGGCGGAGATCTCGCCGCCGGCGACGCGAGGGTTGTCACGGTCGGCGATGACGACGTACTCATCCCGCAGCACCTCGAAGCCTTCCGCCTGGATGCCGATGCCCGGGGTTAGCACGATGAAATCGTGCGAGAGCAGATGCCGGTCGGCGCCGACCGGTTCGGGCGGCAGCCGGAGAAAGTCGAAGCGGATCCCGGGTGCGATCGCCGAGGCCATCGAGAACAAGGGTCGCAGCTCGACCGCGGCATAGTCCGAGATCTGCACGCTGAAACGGCGCCGGGTCGTCGCGGGGTCGAAGAGCTCGTCCTGGCCGAGGGCCTGCGACAACAGCGGCAGGGTCAACTGCACCTGCGGCAGAATCTGCCGCGCGAGCGGGGTGAGCTCGTAATCGCGGCCCACGCGCACCAGCAGTTCGTCTTGGAACACGGTGCGCAGGCGCGAGAGCGCGGACGACATCGTGGACTGCCCCAGGCCGATACGTTCGCCGGCATGCGTGACGTTCGCTTCCTCCAGCAGGGCGCGCAAAGCGACCAACAGGTTCAGATCCGGGTCGCCGTTAGCCACAGATGCATGGTATCCGGACCGCGCATGGCCGTCGCACGCCCGGACGACATACATTCAGGGGGTCGCGCTCTGCGCACCCGTACGCATCCCCGAAAGAAGGTCGACGATGACTGACCGGCTCGTGTCCCACCTCCGCTACGCCGCACTGGCGGTGCCCAACTTCGAGGAAGAGCGCCAGTTCTTCGTCCGGCACTGGGGGCTCACCGAGGTCCACGCCGAGGACGGACTGAGCTATCTGGCCGCGGAAGGATCGGCGGAGCCGTTCATCCTGCGACTGCGCGCCGACGAGAAGCGCGTTGACCTGGCCGGTTTCGGGGTGCGCTCCCGTGCCGACATCCATGCGCTCGCCGACAAGCTCCACGCCGAGGACGTACAGTTCGTGCACGAGCCGCAGGAGCTCACCGGCTTCGGCGGCGGGTACGGATTCCGGGTGTTCGACGGCGACGGCCGCGTGCTGGAGTTCTCCACCGGCTACGAGCAGCGCGAGAGCCGCAAGATCCGCGAGCGCGAGCCCATCCCCGCGAAGCTGTCGCACATGGTCTTCAACTCCTCCGACCTCAACCGGTCGGCCCAGTGGTACGTGGACCACCTGGAGTTCACCATCTCGGATTCGCTGGTGCGGCCGGACGGCGGCGACATGATGCACTTCATGCGGTGCAACCCGAACCACCATTCCATCGCCATCGCGACGGGCCCACACCACTCGCTGCACCACCTCTCGTTCGAGATGCGCGGCATCGAGGAATGGATGCGGGGTTCCGGCAAGATCCTGCGATCCGGTGCCCGGATGATCTGGGGACCGGGACGCCACAACGCCGGCGACAACACGTTCGCTTACTTCCTCTCGCCGGCCGGCAACACGATCGAGTACACGACCGAGCTCGCCGTCGTCGACGAGGAGAACTGGCAGGCGAACCGCCACGACATCAGCCACCTCTCCACCCAGGACCAGTGGGGGACCGCGGCCGAAATGAGCGAGCTCGTCGCCCGCGAATCGTTCAACGACATCGACAAGGGCCTGTTCGTCGCACCGCCGGTCTGACCGGCGCCGGTGCACGCAGACGACGACGATCACGAGGGAGTGGCGATGGGCCGGCTGGCTGGCAAGGTGGCGGTGATCACCGGGATCGGTGGGGGGATGGGCCGTGAGGCGGCTCGTCGGTTCGCGGCCGAGGGTGCCCGGGTGGTCGGGTGCGACCTGAACGCGGAGGGCCTGACCGAGACGGTGGAGCTCGTCCGCGCCGAGGGCGGGGAGATCACCGGGTTCGCTCCGGTGGATGCGGGGGACGCGGTCGCGGTGGCGGCGTGGATCGATGCTGCCGCCGCCGTGTACGGCGGGATCGACATCCTCTACAACAACGCGTCGATCCAACGTTTCGGCGCGATCGACGAGATCAGTGTCGAGGACTGGGACTTCGCGATCGACATGGAGTTGAACATCGTGTTCTACGCCGTGCGCGCCGCGTGGAAGCACCTGAAGACCCGGGGCGGGGTGATCGTGAACATCGGATCGATCGCCGGTACCCGGGGGGTGGAGTTCATGCCGCAGAACGCGCACGGTGCGGCGAAGGCCGGGGTCATCAACCTCACCCAGCAGCTCGCTGTCGAAGGCGGCCCGCACCGCATCCGGGCGGTGTGCATCTCGCCCGGGTTCATCCAGACCCCCGCGACCACGTTCCTCGTCGAGGACCCGCCTCCCGCGCTCAAGGCCACCTGGGACCGCATTCCCCTGGGCCGGGTCGGGCAACCCGCCGACGTCGTCAACGCGGCCGTGTTCCTCGCCTCCGACGACGCATCCTGGATCACCGGAATCAACCTCGTCGTCGACGGCGGCGGAACCGTCCTCGGATGACCCCCGACTCGGTCGCCGGTCATCCGACCGAGCGGGCCGCCGCCGCGCCCGGCGGTCTCACCGGGGCAACGCTCCTCGGGCTCAGCGGCCTGGCGCTGCTCGGCCCCTTCGCGACGGATGCATTCCTGCCGGTCCTGCCCCGGATCTCCGAGGAGTTCGCGGTGTCGGCCGGGTCCACGCAGCTCGCGCTGAGCGGTGTGACCGTGGGCATGGCCCTCGGCCAGTTGTTCTCCGGCCCGTTGTCGGATGCCATCGGGCGACGCCGGCCGCTGCTCGCGGGAAGCGCCGCACTGGCGCTGTTCTCACTCGCTGCCGCACTCGCGCCGAGCCTTCCGATGCTGATCGCGGCGTGCGCGATCCTCGGCTTCGGCGCCTCCGCGGGCGCCACGGTCGGACGTGCCGTGGTCACCGACCTGGAAACGGGCTCCGCGCTCACCCGGGGCCTCTCCCTGCTCGGCTCGGCCATGGCTGTCGGCCCCGTTGTCGCGCCCGTGTTCGGTGTCGGTCTCGCGCTCCTGTGGGGCTGGCGAAGTGTGTTCGTCGGGATGGCGGTCCTCGCCGCAGCATCCTTCGTGTTTGTCGCGCTGCTGGTGCCGGAGTCCCTCACACCGGCGCGGCGGGTGCGGGGCGGGCTGCGCGCCGTTCCCCGCGCGGTCGGTGCGGCGGCGCGGACCCGAGCCTTTTGGTGTGGCTCCCTCGTCGTCTGGTTCGCCTTCGCCGCGAGCTTCGCGTACATCTCGGCCTCGCCGTACGTGCTGCAGGAGGCACTCGGATTCTCGCCCGCCGGCTACGCGATCAGCTTCGCGATCAACGGTCTGGGAGTCGTGGGTGGCGGCCTCGTGGCGGCCCGCCTCGCACGGCGATGGACGCCGCACCGCATCCTCGCCCTCGGCCTGACGGTGCTCACGCTCGGCGCCGCGTCGGTCGTGCTGGCGATCCTCTCCGGGGCGATGACCGTCTGGCTGATCCTGCCTGGCTTCTTCCTGCTGGCGGCTGCCTGCGGCCTGTACATCGGCCCTTCGCTTGCCCTCGCCGTGGCCGAGCTTCGCGAGACGGCGGGCACCACCCTCGCCCTCGTCGGCGCAATTCAGTTCTCCATCTCGGCGGTGGTGGCACCGCTGTCGGTGCTCGGCGGCGCAAGCGATTTCACGCCGCTGGCGCTCACCCTCACCATCGGTGCCGTGATCGCCTGGGTCGGTTGGTTCGTCTTCCGCCCTCGCGACACCGTCTCGGCCTGATCCCAGGTATCCCTCGGACGGCGTTCTCCCGCGCCGGTTCGCTTCATATGCTCACCACGGAGGTTCGACGATGACCCAGACAGCGCCCGCATTCACCGGACGGCTCGTGACGCCCGCCGATGCCGACTTCGACGAGGCCGTCCTCGGCCGCGTGTTCAACCACCGCCGGCCCTCCCGCCGCCCGGACGCGGTCCTCCTCGCGCAGACCGAGGACGACATCGTCGCCGGGGTGCGTCTCGCCGCCGAGAACGGCTGGAGTGTCGCGGTGCGCTCCGGCGGACACGCGTGGGCGGCATGGAGTGTCCGTGACGGCGGACTGCTCATCGACCTCGGCGACTACCGGGGTATCGACTACGACGAGGCCACCGGCATCGTCAGCGCCACCCCGTCGACCAAGGGCGGCGAGGAGCTCAGCCCGTTCCTCGAGGAACGCGGCCGCTTCTTCAACGGCGGGCACTGCCCCACCGTGGGGATCGGCGGATTCTTGCTGCAGGGCGGTCAGGGCTGGAACCAGCGCGGCTGGGGGTGGGCGGCGGAGAGCGTCGTCGCCATCGACGTGGTCACCGCCGACGGTGAGCTCGTCCGCGCCGACGAGACGCAGAACGCCGACCTGTACTGGGCCGCCCGCGGTGCCGGACCCTCCTTCCCCGGTATCGTGACCCGCTTCCACCTGAAGACCCGGCCGCTGTTCGGCGGTCTCGCGCACACCGTCCAGGCGTTCCGCCCGGAGGAGTTCACCGAGGTCATGACGTGGATGTACGACGCCACCCTCCGCATCCCGACGAATGTCGAGATCGTGGTCGTCGGCATGTATCTCCCGGATGAGGACGGCGAGCCGGGCGAACCCGGCTTCATCGTCACGGGCCTCGCGTTCGGCGACGACCTCGCGCACGCGCAGGCATCTCTCGAGATCTTCCGGGAGAACCCCGCGCTGCCGCGGGCGATCGTGGTGAAGGATGCGGCACCGTCGTCCCTGGCGGAGCAGCGGGTCGAGCAGATCCGCTCCAACCCCGAGGAGCACCAGTACCTCACGGACAACATCTGGGTGGACGGGGACACCGCAGAGATCGTCGAGCGGATCCGGCCGCTGTTCACCGAACTGCCGACGAAGAAGGCGTTCACGATCTGGATGTCGAACCTGCCCACCCGCCCGTTGCCGGACATGGCCTTCGGCCTCCACACCGGCGCGTATGTCGCGACCTACTGCTGCTACGAAGACCCCGCGGAGGAGGACGCGAACCGCGCCTGGATGAGCCGGGTGCTCACCGACGCGCAGCCCGTCACGGCGGGCCAGTACCTCGGCGACAGCGACTTCACCCAGCGCCAGCTGCGATTCACCACCGACGAGGCGTACGCGCGGCTGCAGCAGATCATGGCGGACCGCGACCCCGACGGCCGGTTCGTCCGTTACCTGGCGAGTGATCCCGCCACCCTCAACCACAACCACTGGGAGCTGTAACCATGACTCGCATCCACTTCGCCGTCGACCACGGCGGGTACGACCTCGGCCGCGCGCTGGAAGCCCGCGCGATCGCCGCCGGCTACGACGTCGTCTGGCACGGGGCCGATACCCCTGACCCGGGCGACGACTACCCCGTCTACGCCGTACGCGTCGGCCGCGCCGTCGTGGAGGACCAGGATGCGGGGATCGACGCCTTCGCCGTGCTCGTGGTCGACGAGGGCTTCGCCGGCGTCGTCGCCGCCAACAAGGTCAACGGGGTGCGTGCTGTGCCCGCCGCCTCGCCGCGTTCGGCGGTGACCGCCCGGGAGATCGTGGACGCCAACGTGCTGGTCCTCGATGGCATCGCCTTCGAGGAGTCGGCCTGGCTGACGGTCAGCGCGTTCGTCACCGCGAGCCTGCCGCACGTCGTCGACCATGGTCGACGAATCCTGCAGATCGAGGAGTACGAGAACGCGGGCACCATCGAAGGGTGGGCGGTCCAGCTCGAGCCCGAGCAGATCGCGGTCCAGCACGGCTGACCCGTCGTCGGCACCCTGCCCCGGCCGCTCGCGCACCGGTACGCTCGCCCATGACAGCAACCGGCGCGCCGGACGGCGCCGCCGCAAGGAGGACTCCATGACCCGCGCAGCCCTGTACGACCAGGTCGGTGGACCCGAGGTCCTCTACGTCGCCGAGATCGAGGACCGCGAGCCGGGCGCTGAGCATGTCGTCGTGCGCGTCCACGCCGCGGGGCTCAATCCCTTCGACGGGAAGGTCCGCAGCGGCGTCATCCCCTCCGAGGCTCCCTTCCCCCGTCGCATCGGGTCGGACCTCGCCGGGACGGTGGAGGCCGTGGGGGCGGGCGCCGTCTACTGGGACGGTTCCCCCATTCAGATCGGCGATGAGGTGCTGGGTCGTGGCGCCGGGTCGGTAGCGGAGCGCACGGTCGCCACCGCATCCGGGCTCGCCCGTCGCCCCGAGGGGCTGCCGGTCGAGGTCGCCGGTGGCCTGAACGTCGCCGCCCTCACCGCGCTGTCCTGCCGTGAAACGGTCCCGGTCGACGGTGATGACACCGTGCTCGTCGGCGGCGCCGCCGGTGCTGTCGGTTTCATCGCCGCGCAGCTCGCGCTCGCCACCGGCGCACGCGTGATCGGCACCGCATCCGAGCACAACCACGAGCTGTTGCGCTCGGTCGGCATCGAGCCGGTCGAGTACGGTGACGACCTCGCGGCGCGACTCGAACCCTTCGGGCCGTTCACCGCGGTGTACGACTGTCACGGCCGCGATGGCCTCGATGCCGGCGTGGCACTCGGGGTGCCCGTGAGCCGGATGGTCGCGATCGCCGCCTACGGTGCGGGCGACGAACTGGGGGTGCAGCCCGCCGAGCGTGCGGCGCGGACCGCCGAGAACCTGGCGTGGATCGCCGAGGACGTCGCCGCCGGACGCCTGGTCGCCCCGGTCGCGGCCACCTACCCGCTGGACGAGGTCGTGGCGGCGTTCACGGCGCTCGAAGGAGCGCACGCAGCGGGCAAGATCGTCGTCACGCCGTAGGCCTGGGGGACCTCGGAGGAGTCGCGCCGGAGTCAGGCCCGGAACCACGCTGGAGTCAGGCCGGAACCACGTTGGAGTCAGGCCGGAGTCACACCGGAGTCGCGTAGGAGTCACGTAGGCGCTGCTCCCGGTGGGCGAAACGGGTTGCACTCCGGGGGTGCGACCGGTGTCGCCCTGCCCGCGCTGGTCAGGCGGTGAGGTCGAAGCGGTGTCGTCCGCCGGGGCGTGGGGTTTGGGTGGGGTCGAGCCAGGGTGGGGGGATGAACCAGACGGTGGCGTTGGTGCCGGTGCCGTCGATGTGGATGTCCCAGCCGTCGTCGTGGATGCGGTGGTGGCAGGTGGTGCACAGCAGGATGCCGTTGTTCAGGTCGGTGGGTCCGGTGTCGCGGTGCCACCAGCGGATGTGGTGGACGACGGTCATGCCGGGTGGGGCGCCGCAGTTCGCGCAGCCGCCGTCGCGTTCGACGAGGGCGAGTTTCTGGGCGGGGGTGAAGAGGCGTTTCGCTCTGCCCCAGTCGAGGATGTCGCTGTTCCCGCCGAGGACGCAGGGGATGATCTGCGCGTCCGCTGCCATCCGCCGGGCGG
>NZ_JAPLAI010000036.1 GCF_026393345.1 Microbacterium sp. | reverse complement strand
CGTCTGGTCGTCCCAGTAGATGAAGAAGCGCGGGTCCGGCAGGCCGATCTGCTGCACGATGTCGCGGTGGATGAACATGCCCTCGAAGCAGCCCGAGTTCATCTCCTTGAAGCCGGACGCATCGAATCCGGAGGGGGCGAACGGGATCGGGATGCCCATGCGGTCGGCGATCCGGTACTGCCAGTAAAACTCGCTGCCGTCGAAGTCGTATCTGCGGCCCTGGATGCTCTTGAACCGCGGCGCCCACGCGCCCATGCGGGCGAGACCGTCGGGGAGCACCTCGACGTCGTCGTCCATGAGCCAGATCCATGTGGAGCCGAGCTCGTACGCCGTGCGCATACCCTCGCTGAATCCGCCGGATCCGCCGGTGTTCGTCTCGAGCCGCCGGTAGACCAGCTCGGTGCCGAGCCGCTCCCGATAGGACTCGACGAGGTCGGTGGTGTCGTCGGTGGAGGCGTTGTCGATGATGACGACGTGGCCCGGCTTCGGATCCATTCGCTCGATCGACGCCAGCAACCGGGTCAGCAGCGCCGAGCGGTTGTAGGTGACGACGGCGATCGTCGCCGAAGCGGGATCGAATTCGGTCTGAGTCGGCACGTCGAGACGTTCGGATGCGGCGGCCATAGCGCCCCGATCCTACCCTGCGGACCCAGGACCTCCCTGAACGCCACTGGCCGGCAGCTCCGGCACGACCGGTCCGCGCTCGTACACCCGTTCCCGCCAGGAGCGGGAGAGGCCCGCCCGCGTGGCACACAGCACGAGCATGAACCAGCCGAAGGAATGCAGCGTGAAGCTCTCGAACATCGAGTCCACGAGGAGGGTGATGAGCACCAGCGGCGTCCAGGTGTAGACGACGGCCCGGCGCTCGCTCGCATCCAGCCAGGAGCGCACCAGGGCGAACCCGCAGAGGAAGACGAACAGCAGGAGTCCCAGCCATCCCAGCTGCAACAGCACGTCGAAGTACGCGTTCAGCGCAGAGGCGTGGTCCTGACGCAGCGCCACATCGATTCCGAGGAACGGGAACTCGGTGGTCGCCCAGGGGCCGTACCACCCCCACCCCTGCACGGGGTAGGCGCGCACGTAGTCGAGGATCGTGCTCCACAGCGTCGCCCGGCTGGAGAAGTCCGAGCCGGCGCCGAGGAAGGCGATGACCGCACCGCGGGACACATAGAGCACGGCGAGCGCGAGGAGGAGCGCGGCGCCCAGCGTCCACTGCAGGACGGCACGCCCTGCGGGTTCCGCCCGCCGGACGAGCGTGAGGGCGGATGCGGCGACGGCGACGACCACGCCGATCACCAGCACCGTCGGGGAGTCGGACAGCACGGCGAGGACGCCGGCGAGCACGACCGAGAACACCGACAGTCCCGGGCGCACGGAGGTGGTGCGCCATTCGACGAGGAAGGTGACGAGGGCGATCACCGCGACAAAGCCCAGCGCGTTGCGCGTGCCGAAGATGCCCTGCACCGGTCCCAAGTCGGCGATCGCGCCTTGGACGCCGAGGAGCGGGAGCGGCGTGTCCCACAGGATGCCCGAGAGGATCTCCAGGCCGAGCGAGATCGACAGCAGCCACCGCATGACGTCGCCGAGGGTGCGGGCGGTCTGCAGCGTGTCGCGGACGTGCGCGACCGCGACAGCGAGGAGGGCGAACGCGGCCGTTCCGATCCAGCCGATCAGGGTCTTCGGCTGGTCCCGCGTCCAGAACACGCTGACGAGCGCCCACGCGAGGAAGATCAGGAGCGACGTCGGGGCGAGCCGCAGCACCGACAGCTCCCGTCGCCGGGCGACGAGCATCGCCACCGCGGCGAGACACAGGCCGGCGATGATCGTGACGTAGGTCACGTGGCTCGACAGTCGCTCGATCGCGAAGCCCGCGAAGGCCGCTCCGATCGCGGTCAGCGAGAACGCCCGGGCGAACGCGGCGGACCGCAGCAGATCGAGGACCGCCGGTTGCCAGCCACGCGGACGCCCGGCGTCTGTCATGGCGTGGTCACCGCGTCGCCGCGCTCGAGCGCCGCGGAGTGCTCGGCCGGCCCGACCCCGACCAGGGGTGCCTGGGTGACTTTCGTTCCCAGCGCCACCACGAGCATCCACCCCCACAGCAGGAGCGGGCCCGATTCGGAAAGGCCCTGCACGAGCAGCAGGGTCGCGACGAGCGTCGGCAGCAGCGTCAACGGCGAGTACGGCCGATCGGCGCGCAGGTCCCAGCGGGGCCGGTCGATGGCGAAGAACCAGGAGCGCCAGATGAAGGAGATGTAGATCCCGATGATGAGCGCCAGTCCGATGGCGCCGAGCTGCAGGAACACGTCGAGCCACATGTTGTGCGCCTGCTGCACCGTCTGCCCGTGGTCGATGATCCAGCCGTCGAAGGCGGGATCGGACGCCAGCCAGGGCGTCGAGAAGCCCCATCCGATGATCGGGTGCTCGCTCGCCCGCTCCAGCACCGCCGCCCAGATGCGTTCGCGCCCGGTGAGGTCGGCACTGCGTCCCAGCGCAGTGAAGATGGCGCCGCGACCGAACCAGATGACCGCGGCGGCGCCGAGGCCGACGACGGCGTAGAGGGCGTAGTACTTCGTGCGCCCGCCGGCATGTCGGACGGTGCGCATCAGCAGCACCGTGCCGAGGACGACGGCCACCGCGACCGCGGAGAGGTAGGCGGTCGCTGACCCGGCTCGGACGAGTAGGAACACGGCCAGCAGCATCCAGACGCCGAGGAGGACGCGGCGAGGTGCGCCGGCGGCGAGGCGGATGGCGAAGACGACCAGCGCCAGCACCGCGACCGCGGCCAGCAGGTTCGCGTTGCCGTAGATCCCCTGGATGCGCCCCCCGTCGAAGAGGTTGTTGCGCGACCAGTACACGATGGGGTCCATCGGGCCGTCCGGCAACTGGAAGCCGGGCAGCAGAGGCCCCCGCACGAACACCGAGACGATCACCTCGAACAGCAGCGACAGGCCGAGCGCCCATTTCAGCGCCGACGCGATCGCGCTGACGAGCTCGCGCCAGGTCAGCACCGCCGCCACGAACAGGCCCTGCAGGGTCGAGACCGCCAGCAGCACCCACGTCTGCGCGGTGGCCGTCGGCCATGCGGACCAGAGGAAGGACAGCGCCGCCCACAGCACATAGGCCAGCACGAACCAGGGGAGCCGTCGTGCGTTGAGTGGCGGGCGTACCGAGATCCAGACCGCGGTCGACACGAGTCCGCCCGCGATGAGTACGACACCGGCGCCGGTCGCACCGAGGGCGTTCACCCAGGCGACGCCGGTCAAGGCGAGGAACACCACGAATACGCACCAAGCGCGGAGCAACAGGTGCCGTGTCCGCTCCCGTTCCGGGGCGACCGGCACCGGCCATGCCGGATGTTTCGTGTGCACTGCCATGATGCCCACAGCGTATCCCGCGCGCACTTTAGGCTGGAGGTGTGCTGGCCCCGCTCGAGAACGACCCCCGCGACTACGCCTGGGGTTCGACCGCGCTCATCGCCGATCTGCAGGGTCGCCCGGCATCCGGGTCTCCCGAAGCCGAGGTCTGGTTCGGTGATCATCCCGGTTCCCCGGCCCGGCTCGGCGACGGCACCCGACTGGACGTGTGGCTCGGCGCGCAGGGGGCCGGCGCGCTCAGTTACCTGCTGAAACTCCTGGCCGCCGCATCCCCGCTGTCGATCCAGGTGCACCCGTCGAAAGAGCGTGCCGAGGCGGGCTTCGCTGCGGAGGACGCCGCCGGCGTGCCGCGCGACGCGCCGGAGCGTAACTACCGCGATGCC
Source organism: Microbacterium sp. (assembly GCF_026393345.1). Lineage (GTDB taxonomy): Bacteria > Actinomycetota > Actinomycetes > Actinomycetales > Microbacteriaceae > Microbacterium. Next base: position 96,553 of record NZ_JAPLAI010000036.1, on the reverse strand, counting down.
AACCACAAGCCCGAGATCATCGTCGCCGTCAGTGAGCGATTCGAGGCACTCGCCGGGCTCCGCGACGTCGCGGCCACGCGGCGGATGCTCGACCTGCTGCCGCAGACTCCCGGAGTTCGGGAACTCGACCGGATGCTGTCGGGCGCGGATGCCACGGCCGCCCTCCGCGACACGCTCGCCTGGCTGCTGTCCGGTCATGCGCAGGCCGTGGTCGCCGATGTCATCGCCGCGCTGGACGCGGTGACGGACCCGGACGGGTTCGCCGCCGAACTCGCCGCGGTTCGCCGCATCGCGACCGCGTATCCCGGGGACCCCGGTGTCGTGGTCGCCCTGCTGATGAACCTCGTCGTGCTCGCCCGCGGGGAGGCGCTCTACGCGCCCGCGGGGGTGCTGCACGCGTACCTCGATGGACTCGGCGTGGAACTCATGGCCGCCAGCGACAATGTCCTCCGCGGCGGTCTCACCCCGAAGCACATCGACGTCGACGAGCTCCTGCGCGTGGTCGACACCCGTCCGAGCGACCCGCCTCGCATCGCCCCGGAGGCCGTCGCGGACGGAATCGACGTCTTCCGTCCGGATGTTCCGGACTTCGAACTGTGGCGCGTGCGTGTCGCGGACGGCGTCGCCCGCACTCTGCCCCTCCACGGACCCGCCATCGCGCTCGCCGTTTCGGGTGCGCTCCACGTGACCGGAGCCTCGGGTCAGGCGGTCGACCTGACGCCCGGACGTGCGGCGTTCGCGTCGGCCGACGAGGCCGAGCTGACCGTCACGGGGACCGGCGACCTGTTCGTCGCGCTGCCCGGACACTGACCCGCATCCTTCGCCCGAAAGGCGACACGCCGTCGACACGCCGTGAAAGTTAAACGCTCGGTTGAGGCTTTACGATGTGCGACTTGACCCGAGCGAATGACACCTGTGTAATTTACCCAGCGCGCATCAGCGAGCGGCGAGCAGGTGGGAGAGCGAAATGACGGGAGCAGGCTACCGTGCGGGCGTTCCCGACAATTGGTTCGTCGATCCCGTCTTCCTTGGCGTCCCGGGTGTTCGACGTCCCGAGCCGGTCGACGAGGCGAACCCCCCCGCGTGGCAGAGCGACGCGCTGCGTGCCCAGACCGACCCGGAGGCCTTCTTCCCCGAAAAGGGCGGCTCCACCCGCGATGCCAAGCGCATCTGCACCACCTGCGACGTCCGCGGCGAGTGCCTTGACTACGCGCTGCAGAACGATGAGCGGTTCGGCATCTGGGGCGGCCTGAGCGAGCGCGAGCGCCGCAAGCTCAAGCGCCGCGCCAGCTGATCCGCGGCCGACGCGTGTATCGGCGTTTGCGGCGCGTTCGCCCGAGGCGCGGCATCCGCTCCGCCTAGGCTGACTGCGCCATGCCCGCCCGTGTTCATGCCCTCCTCGTCGTGCGTCCCGACGGTCGCAAAACCGCCGCCGCGCACCTGGAGCGAACCCTCGCTGCCCTCACGGCGCAGAGCCGCCCGGTCGATTCGCTGACCCTGGTGCTGTGCGGCGCCGACCGCGCCGTGACGGAGCTCGCCGCCGCATCCGGCGCCGAAGGCGTCGTCACCGCTTCCGCCGGCACGTCCGCCGCCGCCGCGCTGCGACTGGCCTCGTCGCGACTGAACGGCGACCTGGTGTGGTTGCTCGCCCAGGACACCGCTCCCGAACCCACCGCGCTGGCCGCACTGACCGATGCCCTCGAACTCGCGCCCTCGGTCGCGGTGGCAGCTCCCAAACTCGTCGAGTGGGACGACCGCTCCCAGATCGTCTCGATGGGCGTGACGATGACCCGGCTCGGCCGCACCGTAGGTCTCTCCGACGGCGAGTTCGACCAGGGCCAGCACGACGTCGACACGGATGTGCTGGGCGCCGATGTGCGCGGCCTCCTCGTGCGGGCAGCGCTCTGGCAGCAACTCGACGGCATCGACCCCGCGCTGCAGGGCGCCGACGAGGGCCTCGACCTCGGCGTCCGCGCACACCTGGCCGGCCACCGGATGAGCGTGGTGCCCGCGGCCGTCATCGCGACGGCGGGCGACGGCGTTGCCGCCCTCCCCGCACCGACCACCCGCCGCCGCCGCCGTCGCATCGCCTATGCGAGCCGTCTCGCGCAGCTGCACCGGCGCTTCGCCTATGCCCCCGCGGCCGCGGTGCCGCTACACTGGCTGTCGCTCATCGTGCTGGCCCTGTGGCGTGCGGCCGCACTGCTGGTTGCGAAGCAGCCCGCCCGCGTCCTCCCCGAATGGGGGGCCTCCATCGTCGCGTTCTGGCGCTGGGGGGCGATCGCTCGGTCGCGACGCCTGATCCGCCGCACCCGCACCGTCACCTGGGCGCAGGTCGCACCGCTCCGCATCAGCCGGGTGCAGCTGCGGCAGCGACTCGACAGCGATGGAGACGTGGATGCTGCATCCCGCCCCGTCCGTGAGGAGCTCCGGTTCTTCACCGGGGGCGCCGCCTGGATCGTGCTGGCGGCCATCGTCCTCTCCCTCGGCGCGTTCCCGCTCCTCCTGGCCTGGCCCGTGGTCGGCGGGGGAGCCCTCGCCCCGCTGTCGGCGACCCTCGGTCAGCTCTGGGCGCAGGCCGGATTCGGAGCCCGCGCGGTCGGGCTCGCAGAGGTCGGCCCCGCCGATCCGTTCGCCGCCCTCGTCGCGGTCATCGGCAGTCTCTCGCCCCTCGAGCCGTCCCGCGCGCTCGTCTACCTCTGGCTCGCCGCCACGCCGCTCGCCGTCATCGGCGGCTGGTTCGCCGCGACCCGGGTCACCAGCCGCTCCCTGCTGCGCAACACCGCCGCCGTGTTGTGGGCGCTCGCCCCGACCTTCTGGGCCTCGCTCATCGACGGGCGCCCCACCGCTGTCATCGCCCACCTTCTGCTGCCGTGGTTGTTCTACGCCGGCGCGGTCGCGCACCGGTCCTGGGCGGCGGCGGGTGCCGCATCCCTGCTTCTCGTCGGCGTGCTCGCCTGCTCACCCTCGCTCGCGCCCGCGCTCATCGTGCTGTGGGCACTCGCGGTGATGCTCACCGTCGTCGCACGCGGCGGCGCGGGTTCCGGACACATCGTCTGGACCGGCGTCCCCGCGATTGCGCTGTTCGCCCCGCTCGTCTGGGCGCAGCTCCACAACGGCACCGTGTGGGGACTGCTCGCCGACCCCGGCCCGAGCGTCGCGACCGGTACGACCGCGGACGCGGCGGGGCGCCTCGCGCTCACCGCCGGGTTCCCGACGACCTCTTACGGCGGCTGGGATGCGGTGCTGGCTGACCTCGGTGCGCAGTGGCAGCTCGCCCTGCCGGGCTGGACCGCGGCGGTGCTAATCGTCCCGGTGCTGCTGGCAGCGCTGCTGTCCCTGCTCACGCCGCGCTGGATGGTTGCGGCCATCCTCCTCGTGGTCACCCTCCTCGGGCTCGGCACGGCGTTCGCGGTGGTCGGGATCGAGGTCGCGCACTCCGTCTCGGCCGACCCCGTCGCCATCTGGCCCGGTGCGGCATTGAGTCTCGCGTGGCTCGGCGTCGTCGCCGCCGCGACCATCGCTCTCGACGCGGGGTTCCTGCCGCGGCAGCGGCGCCTGCGCGGTATGGCGGTGGTCGTCCTGGTGCTGTGCACCACCGCGGCCGTCGCCCCGGCCGTCACGGCGACCCTGCGCGACCAGTCCGTGTTGCAGAACGGCCCGACCTCCACGCTGCCCGCCTATGTCGCCGCGCAGGGTCGCGGGGACAGCTCGGTGGGCACGCTCGTCATCACCCCGCGCAGTGACGGTTCCGTCGCCGCACGAGTGGTGTGGGGTGGGAGCGACACGCTCAGCGGGCCGTCGACCCTGCTGTCGACCCGGACCACGCCCTCGGCAGCGGATGCGGATCTGGCCCAGCTCGTCGCCGACCTGGTGAACCCGACGTCGCAGGACGCCGTCGACCGCCTCGCCGCCGACGGCGTGCGGTTCGTGGTCGTCGCCGGCTCCGAGGCGGAGAGCGACCAGGCGCGTGCCCTCCGGCTCCTCGCCGAGACGTCGCTCGACGCGCGCGACGACCTCGAGGGCGTCGGTGAGACCCCGAAGGGCGCGCTGTGGCGCGTTGCCGCCGAGGTCTCCGAACGCGCCTCGGTCTCCGCCGCGATGCAGAGCCTGGGTCACCTGGTCGTCATCGTCCAACTCGTCATCATCGCGATGGCGCTGCTGCTGTCGGTCCCGACTGCCATGTCGCGGCGTCAGGCGCGCCGCACATCGCGAATCGTGGGCCCGCGCCCCCGTGAGGAGGAGCGATGATCCTGAGCTGGGCGGCCACCAGCACGCGCCTCGTCGTCGGGGCGGCCGTGGCCGCTGCGGTGGTGCTCGCCGTGGCCCTCGGCGTCGCGGCCCCGTGGCCGACCCTCGTCACCCGACCCGGCGCCGTCGAGGCCACCCCCGCTGCGGCGGACACCGTCGCCGCCTGCGCCGGGGGCCTCCTGGCCCTCGGCCGTAACCCGGCGAACGCATCCGAGCTCGCCCTCGCCGCCCCCCAGGCCGTCGTACAGGTCTCCGACGACGAGGTGAGCACGTCGACCCTGTCGACCTCTCCGGCGGTCGTCGGCGACACCGGTGCGGCGGTGTTCGACGCCGAGCCGGTCGACGGCCGCCGTGCCGATATCGCCGCCTCCGGGTCGGCCACGGTCGACGCCGCCGACCTGCGCGGGTTCGCGGCGTCCGCGTGCCGCGCCCCGCTGCTGGAGTCGTGGCTCGTGGGCGGCGCCACCACCACCGGCAGCAGCGACGTGATCCTGCTCGCCAACCCCGGTGAAGTCCCGGCCACGGTCGACCTCACGGTGTACGGCGTGGGCGGCCCCGCGACGCCGCCCGGCGCCGACGGGATCGTCGTGGCACCCGGTACGCAGAAGGTCGTGCCGCTGGCTGCGGTCGGTGTCGGCGAGGAGGCGCCCGTCGTCCGGGTCACCGCCTCCGGCGCGCCGGTGTCCGCCGTACTCCAGTCGAGCCTCACCCGCACCCTGCTGGCGGGGGGAGTCGACCAGACCGGCGCCATCGCGGCCGCCTCCGACCGGGTCGTCATCCCCGGCATCACCGTCACCGACACGGCGGTCGCCGCCGCCGAAGCGGGCGCCACCACGCGGGTGCGGTTGCTGTCCGCGCAGGCCGACACGACGGCGACCGTGGCGGTCACCGCCGTGGGGGGCGCACGGGTGTCCACCCAGGAGGTGCCGCTCGTCGCCGGCGTTCCGTCCGAGGCTGGGCTCAGTGGGCTCCCGGCGGGCGCCTACGTCGTCACCGTCACGGCGGACGCCCCGGTCGTGGCCGCTGCCTGGCAGACGACGGGGTTCGGCGAGGGCGCGGACTTCGCCTGGTATGCGGCGACGCCCGAAGTCTCCGGCGATGCGACCTTCGCCGTGCCGGAGGGCCCGTCGCCGACGCTCGTGATCACGGCGGGCGAGGATGCGACGGACGTGGAGCTCACCCCCCTGGGCGGGGGCGACACGGTCCGTCTCACGGTGGGAGCGGACTCCTCCACGACGGTGACGGTGACCCCGGGTGAGGGGTACCGGTTGTCGGCCGGCGCGGTCGTCCACGCCGTCGTCACCTACGCCGGCGCGGGCGCGCTCGCCGGTGTACCGGTGTGGCCGACGGATGCAGCCGCATCCGTCGTCACCGTGTACCCCTGAGCCGCGCCGGTCAGAAGAACCGGAATCGCTCCGGTCCGAGATCCCACGGATCGCGGTCGAGGTACTCCGCCGCCGCGCGGAACACGCAGCTCTCGATCATCATGCGGCGGTGCATCTCGTCGTTACGGTGCAGATGGCTGAGCCGCTCGATCGGCAGCCGGTACAGCACGATCCGCTTCTCCTCCGAGAACACCGTCCAGCGCGGGATGCCGTCCGCGTCGGCGGCGGGAGGCATGTCGGCGATCTCGAAGCGCACCTCGCGCAGGTCCGCCCATGCGCCCCGCAAGAACTCTGCGGCGCTGCTCACGGCCAGGTCGAACCGGTCGACGCGGGTCTCCAGCGGCGGCAGCGGCGGACGCACCACGGCACTGCGGCCCTCGCGGCCGTGGCGGCCATGACGGGACGGACGCGCCGGGGGCGTGCTCGTCCTGCTCCTGCGCCGCATCATGTGCCCATCCTAGGCGCGCACGCGTCCCGGCCGGCGGGGTGCGGCGCGGCGCCGCGGCGGGCGGGTCGGGCCCGGTTAGGGTCGGGGAGATGGCTGAGAGACTGTGCTCGAAGGTGGCGTGTGCGCGCGAAGCCGTGGCCACCCTGACCTACGACTATGGCGACCAGATGGCCGCCATCGGTCCCCTCGGCCGCGCCGCCGACCCCCACGCGCACGACCTCTGCGCGATCCACACCGACCGGCTGTCGGTGCCGAAGGGCTGGGTCATCGTGCGGCACGAGACCCTCCGCGTCTGAGACGCACCGGGTCTGAGACGCACCGGGTCAGCGCACCAGAGCCGCCGCCCGGGCATCGCGCGCCTGTACCGCGGCGTATTCGCGGGCGAACCGCACCGCGGCCACACCGCGGATGAACAGCTCGGGGTCGGTCGTCGGCAGCGGGGACACGAACGGCGCCGCCTCCACGGCCAGGGATGCGGCGAGTCGCTGCCGCGCCGCCGGTTCCAGCTGCTCACCCTGCCGGACGAACACACCGAGGCGCCGGGCGAGCGGGTCTGGGAGCGCGGCGACATCGGCCACCTCCGCCCAGCCCATGAGCGAGGGCGGCACCTGCGGCATCACCGCCGGGAGCCGAGCCGCACGGGTGCGTTCGGCGTACGTCCCGGCGACGAGGTCGCCCAGCCGCTGCCCGCGCACCGTGAAGACTCCCACGAGGGCGGCGACCACGCCGGCGGTGAGCCAGATCTCCAGCACCCCCACGAGGGCACGGATGAAGGCGTGGCGGAACCCCGCTGCGCCACCGTCGATCCGGACCACACGGCCGCCGACTGCGAGCTTGCCGAGGCTCCGCCCCCGCGTCGTCGTCTCCACCAGGGTGGGCACGACGACGGTGACCACCACGATCATCGCGATCACGAGGATCGGGAGCACGGCCTCATCCACACTCCCGTTGCCGGCGAGCCAGAGCATGGCGAGCGCGAAGAGGACGAGGATCGCCGTCGACACCGCGACATCGATGACGGCGCCCACGGCGCGCAGCAGGAACCCGACCGGCTGCACGTCCAGCGCGACGGCCTCACCGGTGAGGATCTCATCCTGCGCGATGACCGTCGTCTCGGCGCCGTCCAGAGCCATGGCTAGAGTCAAGCACATGGACGTCGACGCCCTCACGGCCGCCCACCGCGGAGAGTGGGAGCGGTTGGACGAGCTCACCCGGATGCGACGGCGCACCGGCCCCGAGGCGGATGAGCTCGTGCGCCGCTATCGAGCGGCAGCCGCCGACCTCGCCGACATCAAGACCACCGCCGGGCGCAGCATCCCCGGCGATCAGCTGTCGCTGCTGCTCTCGCGTGCCCGTCTCGTGTTGACCGGTGCCTCGCGCGACCCACTGCGCGGTGTGCCGCGCTTCTTCGTGCGTCAGCTGCCTGCAGCCCTTTACCGGCTGCGGTGGACCACCCTCGCGATCGCCCTGGTCTTCACCGGGATCGCGACGCTGGTGGGCGTGTGGATCGCGGGGGATCCGGCGACGGTCGCGGCGCTCGGGTCCGAGGCGGACCTTCGCGCCTACGCCGAAGACAGCTTCACGTCGTACTACAGCGAGAATCCCGCCGCGGTGTTCGCGGGGACGGTGTGGACGAACAACGCATGGATCGCCGCGCAGTGCATCATGTTCGGGATCACCGGGGTGTGGCCGGTCTACGTCATCGTGCAGAACGCGGTGGGACTCGGCACCGCCGCGGCCGTCATGGCGAGCTTCGATCGGCTGGACGTGTTCTTCGCCTTCATCCTGCCGCACGGACTGCTGGAGCTCGCCTGCGTCTTCGTCGCGGCGGCCGCGGGACTCCACATTTTCTGGGCCTGGGTGGCTCCGGGCCGCCGGCCGCGGACCGAGGCACTCGCCGCCGCCGGCCGGTCGCTCGCCACCGTCGTCATCGGGCTGGCGGTCGCGCTCGCCCTCTCCGGCATCGTGGAGGGGTTCGTGACGCCGCAGCCCTGGCCCTGGCCGGTCAAGCTCGCCCTCGGTGCGGCCGCCCTCGGCGTCTTCCTCACCTACATGCTGGCACTCGGCCGACGGGCCGCGCGCGCGGGGGAGACCGGCGATCTCGACGAGGACGAGACCGGAACCCCCCTGCTCGTCGCCGGCTGAGGTCTCTCCCCATCCGCCGAGACTTCACGTATGTCCCGCTTCGCGGTCGAATACGGGACATACGAGAAGTCTCGCGCGGGACTAGTTTTGATTAGATCAAAATAAGGAGTAGGCTCGGGGGCATGACGGAGACGATCGGGGCGAGCGAGGCGGATGCCGCCATCCGCGGCGCGGGCCTGCGTGTCACCGCCACGCGACGTGCCGTCTACGACTCCCTCCGGCAGAGCCCCCACTCGCGTGCGGACCAGGTCTTCGACCGTGTCCGCGACGACCTCGAGGCGCCCAGCATGCAGTCCGTGTACAACGCACTCGGCGACTTCGTCGACGCGGGTCTGGTGCGACGCATCGAACCCGCAGGTCACCCCGGCCTGTACGAGATGCGGGTCGACGACAACCATCACCACCTCGTGTGCAGCGAATGCGGGCGGGTGCAGGACGTGGACTGCGTCGTCGGCGAGGCGCCCTGCCTGCAGCCGTCCGACACGCACGGCTACCGCATCCATACCGCCGAGGTGACGTTCTGGGGCGTTTGCGCCGACTGCGCGGGCGCCGCCTGACTTTTCCGCTTCTCCGACCCGAACCACTCATGAATGGAAGGACCCCATGACTGACAAAGAGAACGTCGTCCCCGAGATCGGCGAGGACCCGACGGGAATCGACCAGGCGGTCACCCCGATCGACACCCCGTTCGACGAGCGGGCCGATGGTGAGGACCGTCCGCGGTCCAATGAGGATGCGGCCGGCACCTGCCCCGTGATCCACGGCGGCGCCGAGCGCCCCGCCGCCCCCACCTGGACCGGTGCACAGCCGCACCCGACGGTGGGCTCGGCCAACCGCGTGTGGTGGCCCAACCAGCTGAACCTCAAGGTCCTCGCGAAGAACCCGGCCGTCGCCAACCCGCTCGGTGACGACTTCGATTACCGCGCTGCGTTCGAGGCGCTCGACCTCGCCGCGGTGAAGAAGGACATCGAAGAGGTGATGACCACCTCGCAGGACTGGTGGCCCGCTGACTTCGGGCACTACGGCCCGTTCATGATCCGCATGGCCTGGCACAGCGCCGGCACCTACCGCGCGACCGACGGTCGCGGCGGCGGTGGCGCGGGCATGCAGCGCTTCGCCCCGCTGAACAGCTGGCCCGACAACGTGAACCTGGACAAGGCCCGCCGCCTGCTCTGGCCGGTCAAGAAGAAGTACGGCCAGAACCTGTCCTGGGCCGACCTCATGATCCTCGCCGGCAACGTCGCGCTCGAGTCGATGGGGTTCAACACCTTCGGCTTCGGCGGCGGCCGCCCCGACGTCTGGGAGCCGGACGACGACGTGTACTGGGGTCCCGAGACCACCTGGCTCGGCGACGAGCGCTACTCCGGCGACCGCAAGCTCGAGCGTCCCCTCGCCGCCGTGCAGATGGGCCTCATCTACGTCAACCCGGAGGGCCCCAACGGCAACCCGGACCCGCTGGCCTCGGCCCGCGACATCCGCGAGACCTTCGGCCGTATGGGCATGAACGACGAGGAGACCGTCGCGCTGATCGCCGGTGGCCACACCTTCGGCAAGACCCACGGCGCCGCCCCCGACACCAACCTCGAGGACAACCCCGAGGCGGCGGGCCTGGAGCGTCAGGGCCTCGGCTGGAAGAATAACTTCGGCACCGGCCACGGGGATGACACCATCACCTCGGGCCTCGAGGTCACCTGGACCTACCACCCCACGCGGTGGGACAACGAGTTCTTCCACATCCTGTACGCGTACGAGTGGGAGCTCATGCGGAGCCCCGGCGGCGGACACCAGTGGCGTCCGATCAACGGCATGGGCGCGGACATGGTGCCCCTCGCGCACTCCGACGGCCGCCGCGAGCCTCGGATGCTCACGAGCGACGTCGCGCTGCGCATGGACCCGGAGTACGACAAGATCTCGCGTCGCTTCAAGGACGACCCGATCGCTTTCGGTGACGCGTTCGCCCGCGCCTGGTTCAAGCTGACCCACCGCGACATGGGCCCCATCGCCCGGTACCTCGGCCCCGAGGTCCCCACCGAGGAGCTCATCTGGCAGGATCCGGTGCCCGCCGTCGAGCACGTGCTCATCGACGAGGCCGACGCCGAGACCCTGAAGGCCGCCGTCCTCGAGACCGGTCTCACGGTGTCGCAGCTGGTCGGCACGACGTGGGCCGCCGCCTCCACCTTCCGTGGCAGCGACAAGCGCGGTGGCATCAACGGTGCCCGCATCCGTCTCGCCCCGCAGAAGGACTGGGAGGCGAACAACCCGGCCCAGCTGGGCACGGTCCTCGCCGCTCTGGAGGGAGTGCAGGCCGCGTTCAACGAAGGTCGCACCGACGGCAAGCGGGTCTCCCTGGCAGACCTCCTCGTCCTCGCGGGCAACGCGGCGGTCGAGAAGGCGGCGAAGGATGCCGGCGTGGAGATCGTGCTGCCGTTCCGTCCGGGCCGCACCGACGCCTCGCAGGAGCAGACCGATGTCGAGTCGTTCTCGTACCTGGAGCCGGTGGCCGACGGGTTCCGCAACTACTATTCGCGCAACGCCGTGCTGCCGCAGGAGCACTCGATCATCGACAAGGCGAACCTGCTGACCCTCAGCGCGCCGGAGATGACCGTGCTCGTCGGTGGCCTCCGCGTCCTCGGTGCGAACTGGGACGACTCGGACTACGGCGTGTTCACCGACCGCAAGGGCGTGCTGACGAACGACTTCTTCGTCAACCTGCTCGAGCTCGGCAACACCTGGAAGCCGCTCGACCCGGGCTCGCAGGCGTTCTCCGGCACGAAGGACGGCTCCGGCGAGCCGGTGGGCGTGGGAACGCGCGTCGACCTGCTGTTCGCGTCCAACTCGGAGCTGCGCGCCCTCGCCGAGGTGTATGCCAGCGATGACGCCGCGGAGAAGTTCGTGCGCGACTTCGCCCGTGCCTGGGTGAAGGTCACCGAGCTCGACCGCTTCGACCTGAAGTAACCGGATGCGGCGACGCGCCGCATCCGCCGCACGACGGCCCGTCCCTCTCGCGAGGGGCGGGCCGTCGTCGTGGTGTGTCCTCGCCGACCCACGATGATCGCGAGGCTGCCCCGGCCGCGGCCTTCGGGTGGCACGTGGGGCGGCTTCGCGTGGTGGGATGCCGCCGGAACTGCCACCCAAACGCCCGCGCGCAGCCGGGATGCCGATGGAATTGCCACCCGAAGACGCGAACCGGGACGCGGGTCAGAGCAGGCCGCGGGCCTTCAGCGCCAGATAGTGGTCGGCCACGCGCGGCGGGAGGGCCTCCACATCGTCGGTGACGGCGACCGCGCCGGCGCGGCCGATCGCGGCGGCAACGGCCTCCGCATCCTGCCGGCTGCGTTCCGCCGCCGCGGCAGCGTACGCGTCCTCGGTCGAGCGGCGGTCCGCCCGCCGAGGGCCGGAGCGGGCGCGGGCGGATGCGGTGTCGTCCGCCGTCGCGCTCGCCACGAGCACGCGGGTGCGCGCGGTCAGCGGGGCGAGCGCGGCGAGGAAGCTGCGGGACGAGTCCGGGTCATCCTGCGCGGTGAGGAGCACCACGAGCGCGGGCCGGGTGGTGAGCCGTCGCACCTGTGACACCACGGCGTCCCACCCGGTGTCGATCAGCTGCGGTTCCACGGGTGCCAGGGCCTCCACCATCGCCGGGAGCAGCGCCGTGCCGTCGATGCCGCTGACCCGCCCGCGGACCACCCGGTCCATCAGCAGCAGATGCACGTGGTCGCCCGCCGCCGAGGCGACGGCGCCGAGGAGAAGTGCCGCCTCCATGGCCGCATCCAGTCGCACGCCGTCGCCGACCCGCGCGGCGCTCGTCCGCCCGGTGTCGACGACGATCACCACCTGCCGGTCGCGCTCGGGCCGCCAGGTGCGCAGCATCGTCGTTCCGGCGCGGGCGGTGGCGCGCCAGTCGATCGCGCGCACATCGTCACCGCGGACATACTCCCGCAGACTGTCGAACTCCGTCCCCGGACCCCGCATCTGCACGCTCGTCGACCCGTCGAGCTCCCGGAGGCGAGCGAGCCGCGACGGCAGATGCCGCCGCGAGGTGAACGGCGGAAGCACCCGGATGCTGCCCGGAGCGGCCCGCACGGATTGCCGTCCGGCGACGCCGAGCGGGCCCAGGGAGCGTACGACGATGAACCCGCTTCGCAGCTCGCCGCGCCGGCGGGGCCGCAGCGGCACGACGACCTCGCGGCGCTCGCCGGATGGAACCGTCACCGGCAGCCGCCGGGTCGGCGCCCCGGCGGTGGGCTGCCAGGCGTCGCGCACGAGACCGCGGAGGAGGCGCGGGCCGTCGTTGCGAAGGAGCAGCGACGTCGTCACGTCCTCGTCCCGCCTGGCGCGCGCCGGACCCCGCCGTTCGACGTGCAGCCGTCGCGGATCGGCGGCCGCCGCGGCATCGCCGATCGTCAGCGCCAGGCACAGCACCGCCCACCCGGCCGCGGTCAGCCATGGGTCGACCCCCGCCGCGGTGAGCAGCACCACGGGCACGACGCCGAGGGCGACGAGGAGGGGGAGCCGGCCGGTGACGTACATCGTCAGCGGGGGACGGGGGTCTGGCGCACCACGGCGGTGAGGATGCCGTCGCCGCTCACGCCCTCGATGAGTCCCTCCGGGCGCACCCGGATGCGGTGGCGCCAGGTCGGCACGAGCATCGTCTGCACGTGATCGGGGGTGATGGCGGGGTAGCCGCCCAACCAGGCCCAGGCCTTCGCCGCCGCGAGCAGCGCGGTCGCCGCGCGGGGACTCGCCCCGAGCTGCACGGACGGCGCCTCCCGGGTCGCGCGGGCGAGATCGACGACGTACGCGAGCACGTCGTCGGTGACCGCGACGGATGCGGCGGCGGCCTGGGCGGCGCGAATGGTCTCCGCATCCGCGACCGGCTGCAGGGCGTCCAGCACCCGCGGGTCGAAGCCGTCGGCGTGACGGCGCAGCACCGCGATCTCCGCGTCGCGGCCGGGCACGTCGACCGTGAGCTTCAGCAGGAACCGGTCCAGCTGCGCTTCGGGCAGGTCGTACGTGCCCTCGTGCTCGATCGGGTTCTGCGTCGCCGCGACGAGGAACGGCGTCGGGAGCGGCCGGGTGACCCCGTCGGCGGAGACCTGACGCTCCTCCATCGCCTCCAGCAGCGCGGACTGCGTCTTCGGCGGCGTGCGGTTGATCTCGTCGGCCAGGAGCACCTGGGTGAACACGGGGCCCTCACGGAACTCGAACCCGGCCGCGGAGGCGTCGTACACCAGCGACCCGGTCACATCGCCCGGCATGAGGTCGGGGGTGAACTGCAGTCGACGGGTCTCCAGGCCCAGGGTGCGGCTGAACGCGCGCACGAGCAGCGTCTTCGCCACCCCGGGCACGCCCTCCAGCAGCACATGGCCGCGGGCGAGGAGTGCCACCAGCAGCCCGGTCACGACGCCGTCCTGACCGATCACGGCCTTACCGATCTCGAGGCGCACCCGGTGCATCACCTCGCGCAGCTCGTCGGGGGATTCGGTCATGACTCTCCTTCCAGGGCGGCGGCCAGCGCCGCTTCCAGTTCGTCCAGGGCTGCGGCAAGCTGCGCGAGCTCGCGGTCTCCGCCGGGCGGGGGGCCCGCCAGGGCGGCGAGCACCGACATTTCGTCGCGCTGCAGGCGGGTCGCCAGGCGCGCGGCGACGAGGTCGACCGGCGCCCCCACGAGAGCGAGCCGGCGAGCCAGCCGGCGGTGCGCGCCCGAGCGCAGCAGTACCCCGGCATGCGCGGCGTCCCGCGAGCGGGCGTACAGCAGCGCCCGGCCCCGGGTGGTCTCGCCCGCCCGGACGCTGACCGGCAGCCGCTCGGTCACGAGCGGGCCGAACCGCCGCCCCCGCCAGAGAGCCGCGGCCGCCGCGGCCGAGACGAGCAGCAGGATGGCGGGCGTCACCCACGCCGGTGTGAGTTCACCGAGGCTGGCCGCGTCACCCGGCTCGGCATCCGCGAGGGAGGGGACGAACCACACCACGTGATCGTTCCGACCCAGCAGGTTCAGGCCGAGGGCGGCGTTGCCGTCCGCCGTGAGCTGCGCGTTCGGGAACAGGAGGGTGCCGTCCAGGAGCGCGACGCGACCCCCGTCGCGCTCGCGGAGCAGGAGCCCGAACCCGTCATCGACCGGGTAGCAGGCGGTGCTCGCCGTTCCTGCCGTGAACAGGGCGCCCACCGCAACGGCGCCGGCGCGCTCCGCCGCCGCCAGCGCGCAGTCCGCGGGGACGGGCTCGGTGGAGCCGAATCCCGCGGTCTCGGCACCGAAGAGCACCCGGGCGTCGCGGGCTCCGGGCTCGACGAAGACCACGTCGTCGCCACGATCCGCGAGCCGGTCCACCTGATCATCCGACAGGGGCGCGGTATCGCCGACGACGAGGGTGCCGCCGACGGCCTCCGCGTCGGTGAGCGAGCGCACCACGGACACCTCGACGCCGTGGGCTGTCAGCGTCCGCGCGAGCGCCCGCGCCCCATCCGGGCCCGCGGAGTCCTGATCGAGCGGCGCGCGTTGCGTCCATTCCCCGAACCCGGCGAGGACGCCGCCCACGGTCCCCACGCCGAGGAGGACGACGATCACGAGCATCCACGCTCCTGCGCGCCGCAGTCGTGGTCGTGGTCGTGTGCCGACGGTGGTCATCGTGGTTCCGCGGTGGCGACCGTCGCGAGCGCGAGGTCCTCGTCGAGCGTGCGCACCAGCCGGTACGCCGCCGCCGTGCCGGGTCGGCGGAGATAGCGCACGTCGTCGAACGCGGATGCGGCCTCTTCCAGGCGGACGGCCGCGACGGGGAACACCTCACCCGCGCGGCGGGCGAATCCGTGCACGGTGGCTCCCGGCGGTGTCTCGACGGCGCCGCGGTCGGCGAGGGAGCGCGCGAGCGCCCGCATCCGGTCGGCGATGGCCGCCTCCCACCGCCCGGCGTCCGCGTGTGCCTCGGCGTCCCGGCGCAAGGCTGCGGCGTCAGGGCCTTCCGTCGCGCCGAACAGAGTGTCCGGCCCCTCCGCGTACCGGTGGGGAAGGCGGGGCCTACCCCACACGAGGAGGGCGACGACGATGACCGCCACCAGGACGACGACGGCGACGATCGCGAGCGTGGATCCCCAGCCGTCCCCGGATCCGCCCTGGAACAGGCGCCCGATCGCCTCGCCGATGGCGCGGGCGATCCGGTCGACGGGCGTCGGCTCGGCCTGCGCGTACGCGGGATCGGACAGCTCCTGCTCGACCCAGCGGCGGGCCTGGTCAGCGTCCGGGGTGAGCGGATCGACGTCGGTCACACGGACCCGCCCGGGGGAGCCCAACGGGTCGGCTCCGGCGGAGCGACATCTCCGGCCGGCGGCGCGGGAGCGGGCGGGGCGGGCGGCGTGGGCACGACCGCCGTGGGCGCCGGGGGTGCCGGCCAGGAGGGCGCGGCGGTCGGCGCGCGGTCGTGGCCGATGTGCCAGGAGTACGGGTCCGCAGCCCCCGCGCCGGCCTGGCGCTGCTCGACGTACGACGAGAGATCGAGGTCCAGCCCTTCCTTCCGCATCCGGGCATCCACGTACAGCAGGGTGGTCGCCGTGGCGAGCACGATGACGGCGACCGCTTGCACCAGCAGGGTCACGGCCTGCGCCAGCACCGAGCCGCCGAGCGCCGCGATCACGGTGGCGACATCGGGGTCGCCGGTCGGGGCGAGCACCGCGGGAAGGATGCTGCTCAGCAGCGAGAACGGCACCGAGACGACCTGCGCGATGACCGAGAACGCCGCCTGCACGATGACGATGACACCCAGCGCGGCCCAGAACCGCCCCCGCACCAGGCGCCAGGATCGTGCGATCGCCCCGAACACGGTCGCGTGCTCGAGCACGAGAACGGCGGGCACGAGGCACAGTTTGGTCGACAGCCACAGCGAGAGCGGGATCAGCGCCAGCGCGGCCAGGAGCGTGAGGACAACGGCGACGCCGATGCCGAGCGGGCCGCTCAGCGAGAAGCCGATGAGGGCGATCCCGCCACCCACGACGCCCAGCACCACCAGCACCGCGAGGGTCGTCAGCAGGGTGTAACCCAGCAGCCGCCAGATGGCGGGCCGCACCCGCTGCCACAGCGCGCGAAGGCCCAGCTTCTCGGCGACCACGCCGTGCGCCACATCGGCGACGACCACGCCCTGCACCACCACGGTCAGCGCGGTCGCGGCGATCGTGAACACGAGTCCGACGATGATCGTGATCGCCACCGACCCGGCGAGCACGGTCTCATAGTCGTCGCTGCCGACGGGGACGGTCGCAAGACGGGAGAACGCCGCCCACGACACCCCGCCGGTCGCGAGGATCAGGATGAGGAAGGCCACGGCCTGCACGGTCACCCCGAATCCGAGGAGCACCCGCGGATTCCGTCGCAGCGACGCGAACGAGCGGCCGAGAATCGTGCCGAACGGCAGCGGATGCAGCGGGACGATGCCCGGCCGCGGCGCCGGGGTCCAGGACGGGTACGCGGTCACGGCTGCCTCCTCGAGGACTCGTCGGCTCGCGTCTATCGTGGCACACCGCCCCCGCGGGACCCGTGGTCTACGCTGTGTCAGGGGTGCCGCCGGTGTTCCTCACCCGGGGACGCGGCGCACGGACGCAAAGGAAGACGCGTTACATGACATCACGAATCCTCGTGGTCGACGACGACACAGCGCTCGCCGAGATGATCGGCATCGTGCTGGAAGCCGAAGGGTTCGAGGCGGTGTTCTGCGCCGACGGCGACGCCGCCCTGGAGGCGTTCCGCACCGGCCGTCCCGACCTCATCCTGCTCGACCTCATGCTCCCCGGCATGGACGGCATCGAGATCTGCACCCGCATCCGCGCGGAATCCGGTATCCCGATCATCATGCTCACCGCGCGCACCGACACGGCCGACGTCGTCCGGGGGCTCGAATCCGGTGCCGACGACTACATCGTGAAGCCCTTCAATCCGAAGGAGCTCGTCGCCCGCATCCGCACCCGGCTGCGTCCGGCGCCGACCGATCCGGGCGAGAACCTGCGCATCGGAGACCTCACCGTCGACGTGCTGGCCCATGAGGTGCGTCGGGGCGACCAGCCGATCGCGCTGACCCCGCTCGAGTTCGAGCTGCTGGTCGCTCTCGCCTCCAAGCCGCAGCAGGTGTTCTCGCGGGAGATGCTGCTGGAACAGGTGTGGGGCTATCACTACAAGGCCGACACGCGGCTCGTCAACGTGCACGTGCAGCGACTGCGCGCCAAGGTCGAGCCCGACCCGGACAACCCGCGGATCGTGACGACGGTGCGGGGCGTGGGCTACCGCGCCGGCGCCGTGGTGTGACCGATGACGTCGGCCCTGCGCCGTCGTGCCGCCTTCATCCGGTGGCTGCGCTCCTGGCGGCGGTGGCCGGAACAGGTCGCCCGGCTGTGGCTGCGCTCGCTCCGCTTCCGCACCGTCGTGGTGACGGTGGTCTGCTCGAGCCTCGCGATCCTCGTCGCGTGGGTCTGGATGGCGCTCGCCATCCAGAACGACCTGTTCCAGTCGCGGCGGACGGAAGCGCTCGATGACGCCGCGCGCGCCACGGCCGCCGCGCAGGAGACCCTCGACTCGTCGGTGCAGACCGACACCGCGCAGGTGCGCAACGTCTTCACGAGCGTCGCCTCGACCCTCAACCGACTCTCCAGCTCCGACCGCATCGCCATGCTCCGGGTGGATTCGAGCCCGTCCGCGAACGCTCCCGTGCCGTTCGCGCTCGGCGGCGACTGGGACCGTGAGGTCTCCGACGAGCTCCGCACCAAGGTAGCGAGCGCGGCCGACCTGCAGTGGTGGCAGTCGATCGAGCTGACCGACGACCGGGGGGCGCGCGTCCCCGGCATCGTGGTCGGCCAGCAGGTGACCGTGCCCGGCGTCGGCGCCTACGAGCTGTACATCGCCTACGACCTGGGCGCGGCGGCGCAGACGCTCGGCTTCGTGCAGGGGACGCTCTGGTTCGTGGGGATCGCGCTGATCCTCATCATCGGGGCGATCTCCTGGATCGTGGTGCGCTCCATCACCGCGCCCATCGGGCAGGCCGCGCTCACCAGCGCCCAGCTCGCCGCCGGGCGGCTCGACGTGCGCGTCGACATCCACGGTGACGACGAGCTCGCGATCCTCGGGCGATCGTTCAACGCGATGGCCGACAGCATCCAGACCCAGATCAAGGAACTGGCGGACCTGTCGCTCGTGCAGC
Source organism: Microbacterium sp. (assembly GCF_026393345.1). Classification (GTDB taxonomy): domain Bacteria; phylum Actinomycetota; class Actinomycetes; order Actinomycetales; family Microbacteriaceae; genus Microbacterium. Next base: position 78,155 of record NZ_JAPLAI010000036.1, on the reverse strand, counting down.
AGCGATTCGTCTCCGACGTCTCGCACGAGTTGCGCACCCCGCTGACCACGATCCGGCTGGCTGCGGACGTCATCAACGACCACCGCGCGGAGCTCAACCCGGTCGCCGGCCGCGCCGCGGAACTGCTGTACGCCCAGGTGCAGCGGTTCGAGGTGCTGCTGACCGACCTGCTCGAGATCAGCCGCTACGACGCCGGCTCCGTGCAGCTGGAGATCGAACCGACCAGCCTCGCCCATCTCGCCGAGGACGTCGTCGCGTCCATGCAGGAGCTGGCCGCGCAGCACGGCATCGAGGTGCGGGTCGTCGCGCCCGGGGGATATTCCCCGGTCGACATGGACCCGCGTCGCGTGCGCCGGGTGGTGCGCAACCTGCTCGGCAACGCCATCGAACATGGGGAGGGACGGCCCGTGGTCGTCACGGTCGACAGCGATCAGGATGCGGTCGCCCTGGGCGTGCGGGACTTCGGCCTCGGCATGCGTGAGGAGGACACCGAGCGGGTGTTCGACCGGTTCTGGCGGGCCGACCCGTCCCGGAAGCGCACGATCGGTGGCACCGGGCTCGGCCTCTCGATCGCGCTCGGCGATGCCCGGCTGCACGGCGGCACGCTGAGCGTGTGGTCGGCCCCGGGTCGCGGCAGCAACTTCGTGCTCACCCTGCCGCGCCGTGCCGGCTCGACGACCCTGGTCCCGCCCGTGCCGGTAGACCCGGGGGACGCGGCGACCGAAGACCTGGGCATGACCCAGCCCATCGGCGTGCCCGATCGTGACGGCGCGCGCACCGACACCGGGGGGCGCGCATGAAGCGGCTGATGCGAGTCATCGCCCTGAGTGCGGTGCTGTGCGCGCTCGCAGGCTGCGCGGGGCTTCCCACCAGCGGGCCGGTGCAGGCCGGCCGCACCGCGGCGGCAGACGCCGATCAGCCCTCACTCGACTTCCGCCCGGACGGTCCGCAACCGGGAGCGTCGCCACAGCAGATCGTCGACGGCTTCATCACGGCCGCATCCAGCCCCGAGGACGGGTGGGCGATCGCCCAGATGTTCCTCTCGCCGGACTTCCGCTCGGACTGGGCGCCGCAGGCGGGCGTCATCGTGGACGCCTTCGCGGAGCGGGAGTACGCCGCCAGCGACGACGGGACCTCGGTGGTGCTGACGACCACCCCGGTCGGCACGGTCGACGCGGCCGGCACCTACAGCCTCACCGAGGGTGGCGAGACCCCGCTGGGGTACCGCCTCGCCCAGCAGGACGACGGTCAGTGGCGCATCACGGAAGCCCCCGCCGGCCTCGTCATGGACGAGGACCTCTTCAACAGCGTGTTCCACTCGTACCGCCTGATGTACTTCGACCCGACGTGGAACTACCTCGTCCCCGACGTGCGCTGGTTCCCGACCCTGAACGCGGCGGGCCGGATCGCCTCCGCGCTCGTGAACGGCGCGCCGGTCGAGTGGCTCGCCGACTCGGTCGTCACCGCGTTCCCAGAGACCGTGGACCTCATCCCGGCCGTGCCGGTCAGCGGCGCCGGGGTCGCGCAGGCCGAGCTGAGCGAACAAGCACTGGCGGTGGACGACCTCACACTCGATCGGATGCAGACGCAGCTGTCGGCGAGCCTCAGCACCGCCGGGGTGACCACGGTGGAGCTGCTGGTGGACGGCACCATGTTGGAGGCGCAGCGCCTCACGACCGTGTCCACCAAGGTGGATGCGCGCGCGCTCGTGCTCACGCCCGACGGGTTCGGTTTCCTGGTTTCCGGGGAGCTCACCGAGATCCCCGGACTGTCGGAGGCGATCGAGCAGCTCGCCCCGGTGGCGGTTCAGACCGCGCCAGACCTGGCCTCCGCCGCGGTCCGGCTCCCCGACGGGACCGTCGCCCGCGTGCTGTCCGACGGCACGGTCACCGTGGTCGATCGCCGTGCCGGCCTGCTCGATCCGACGATCGATCCCACCGGGGCGGTCTGGAGCGTTCCGTCGGGCGCTCCCGGCGACGTGCAGGTCGCCACGGCCGACGGGGATGTGCTCACACTCGGCGGGGCTTGGTCGGGGGCCGCGCGCATCTCGTCGATGCAGATCTCCCGTGACGGCACGCGCATGGCGGCCGTTCTCGCGTTCGGGGGTCGCTCCGTCCTCGCGGTCGCGGGGGTCGCCCGTGACGCGCGCGGCACCCCCAGCGGGTTGAGCGACCCGCAGGTGCTGGCGGTCCTCCCCGGCGACGGGGACGACGTGGGCTGGCTCGACGACGCCGTGCTCGGCGCGGTCGTCTCCGGCCCCGACCCGGTGTACACGGAGGTGCCCATCGGTGGCGCGGCCGACGTGCTCAGCGCGCCGGCCGGCGCGGCGTGGCTCGCGGGGTCGAACGTGGTCGGCAGCGCTCGCGTGCTCGCCACCGACGGGTCGCTGTACGTGCGCCGATCGTCCACCTGGGTGCAGGTCTCGTCCGAGGTGTCGGTGCTGGCGGTGCAGCAGGGCAGTACGGACTGATCTCTCCTCCCCAGCATCCGGTCTCCCCACCCTCGTCCCCGGAGGCATCGCCCCCCGCCGCGTCGCCATCCTGGGGTGCCACGATCCGAGGATGGCGAGGGGGTACGAGGCGTTGCAGGAGGTGCTGGCACTCCTGCTCCCGGTCGAGTGCGCCGGATGCGGGGAGCCGGGGCCGCCGCTCTGCCGCCGCTGCGAGACCCAGCTGCAGCCGCACCCCGTGACGCGGACGCTCCCGTGCGGGATGCGGGTGACGAGCGCGTTGTGGTTTGAGCAGGTGCCCGCCCGGGTGCTGCGCGAGCTGAAACAGGACGGTCGCACGGGCCTCGCGCGGGCGCTGGGGGAGGCGCTCGCCGCGGCCGTCGTCGCGGCCGGCATCGTCGGGCCCGTCCACTTCGTCCCGGTGCCCAGCTCGCGTGCCGCGTTCCGCCGGCGCGGCTACCACGTCGGGGAACTGCTGATGCGCCGCGCGCGCCTGCCGGTGACACGGCTGCTGCGGCCCGTCCGCGCCACGGTCGACCAGCGTGGGCTCGGCCGCGTGGCGCGTGCCGGGAACGTCCGCGACAGCCTTGCCGCGCCCCCCGTACCCGGGGTCAGGGTCGTCCTCGTCGACGACGTGGTCACCACCGGCGCCACCCTGTCCGAGGCCTACCGGGCCCTGCGCGCGGCGGGCGCGGAGGTCGTGTGCGCCGTCACGGTCGCCGCCACCCCGCGCCGGGCCGACACCGGTGGTGCGCGCGCGTCATAGCCTGTTCCGTCACGAAACGCATCCCCCCGTGACAGTTCGATCGGCGCGGGTTACGGTGGGGTCACCAAGGCGACATGGTCCGCCCTTGACCGGGTGGACCGGAACAAGGAGGTCAAGGATGGAAACCAGCATCGTCGGCGTGGGCGTCGGTATCACCGAACGTTTCCGCACCGTGGTCGAGGAGAAGTCCACCCGCATCGAGAACATCGCGCCACGCGCGGAACGGCTCGATGTGAAGGTCACCCACCGCGCCTATCACAACGGGCACCAGGAGGATTCCACGGTCGAGCTGACGCTCACCGGCAAGGGGATTCCCATCGTCCGCGCCGAGGCGGTGGACGGGGACAAGTTCACCGCTCTCGATCTCGCCGTCGACAAGCTGTGCGAGCAGATCCGTCGCGCGAAGCAGAAGCGCGTCGATGCCCGCAACCATCCCCGGGGCGCCCACTACGCCAAGGGCACCGGTGAGCTCACCGGCATCGATGTGCAGCCGGCATCCGTCGAGGTGTTGGCGGCCGTCGCCACCGGCGAGATCCCGGTGGTCGCCGCCGCCGAGGAAGAGCAGGACTACACCCCGGTCGTCATCCGCACGAAGGACTTCGGTGCGGAGTGGATGACCGTCGAGGAGGCCGTCGACCGGATGGAGCTGGTCGGCCACGACTTCTTCCTGTTCATCGACGCCCGCACCGACCACCCGAGCGTGGTCTACCGGCGCAAGGGCTGGGACTACGGCGTCATCTCCCTCACCACCCAGGCACAGCCGAACGCACTGGCTTCCTGAGCCGAACAGACAGAGGGGGGATGCCGCGTCTCACGGCATCCCCCCTCTGTCATCGCATCGGGGGTCGAGGTTCAGTCGAACATGTCGCCGAGCAGCCCGCCGAGGAGGGCGCCGCCGATGAGCCCGCCCATGATGTCGCCGCCGCCCATTCCGCCCCGGCGGCCGCCGTAGCCGCCGCCCCAGCCGTCATCGCGGGGCGGGCGGGAGGAGTCGATGTCGCGCTGCGCCAGGCGCAGGGCCTCGCTCGCCAGTTCGCTCGCCCGGCGGGCGAGGGGGAGCGCCTCTTCCCGTGAGTCATCGACCGGCGGGAGCTGGTCGATATCGGCCCGCACCCGCTGCGCCTCCGCCAGGCGCGTTCGCGCGTCGGCGCCGATCCAGCCGCGATGACCGTCGATGAGGCTTCGCGCGACGGCGATCTGCCGGTCGGCGTCGTCGACGGCATGGCGCACGAGCTGCACGCTCGGCAGTGGCCGCTCCGCCCGGGCGCGGGCCTTGGCCACGACCGCGTCCAGTGCGGTGTTCGCTTCGCGGAGGCGTGAGAGCTCCGCGAACGGGTCGTTCTTGCTGCCGGCGGGGGCGAGGGAGGCGAGCGCCTCCTCCAGGCGTACGGCGGCCGCGGTCACCTCGGGGGACGCCGGCACGTCGCGGACCGCGACGAGGTCGCCGCGGGAGTCCGCGATGACGTCGGCGAGCGTCGATTCGGCGCGTAGCGCCTCGATCTCGAAGTCTTCCACCGCGTCGAGCATGTTCTCCGCCCGGCGTACCGACTCCGTCGCCGCCTCCAGGGCGAGATTCGCCTCTTCGGCCCGCCCCGCCGCGCGTCGACGCTCGGACACGTCGGCGCTGTGCTCCGCGAAGCCCAGCACCTGCTCGGCTTCGTCCGGGTTGCTCGACACCTGGCGCAGCGCACTGTCGGCGTACCGGACGGCGAGGCGTTCGACGATGTCGCGTGCCGTAGGGATCCGCTCCCGCAGCCGCTGCGCATCCCGGCGAACGCCCGCCAGAACCTCGGGCGCGCGCCGGATGCGGGCGATCTGATCTGCCAGCGCGGAGGTGCGGTCGTCGAGCAGCTCCTCCGCCCACTCGCACAACTGCACGATGCGGGCGTTACGGGTGCGCAGCTCCTCCGGGGTGTCGGGGATCTCGTCGTGGTTCAGCTGGTGCAGGTGGAAGGCTTCGGCCAGGTGGGTGCGGACGGCGATCAGCGCCTCGCGGACGTCCCTCGTCGCCTTCTCGCCCAGCTCCGCCTCGGCGAAGGCCAACTCCTGCGTCGTGGTGCGGATCCGTTCGTCCGCGGCGACGAGGCTCTGCTGCGCGCGCCGAGCCAGGTCCGCATCCTGCGCATCGACCTGCGCTTGCTGCTCGCGTTTGCGTTTGCCCCACAGTCCAGCCATGCAACGATCCTAGGCGTGTCGGGCTGGGCGGGGACCCGTCAGGCGACCCGCGTCGGACGCCCGCGGCGCGGCCGCGACGGAGCCAGCGGCACAGCCTCGGCCGGATGCTGCCGGAGCATGCGCTCTGCCGCATCCAGCCAGTCCCGCCGCGCCTGCACCGCCGTCGCGACCGCCGCGTGCGCGAGCTCGCGTGCGAGTCGCTCGGACCCCACCGGGTCGCCGTCGTCGCCGGGCGGCGGGGGAGTGTGCGTAGCGGCGCGTTCGGCGGCGATCACGGCCCCGGTATCGGTGCCGGGCAGGGTGGCGGCGAGGGCGACCTTCGCCGCCAGTTCGTCGAGGTCGAGGTCGGGCGACGCGGTGGCGAACCAGCGGGTGGTCTCCGATCGGCCGGCGTCGGTGACGGCGTAATAGACGTGTCCCTGCGCATCGGTTTCGCCGGTCTCCACGAGTCCGTCCCGTTCCAGCCGCTCCAGGGTGTTGTAGATCTGCCCCACGTTGAGCGTGCGCGCGGCTCCCGTGCGCCGGGCGTACTCGGCCCGCAACTGGTAGCCGTAGCAGGGACCGAGGGTGAGGATCGCGCACAGGCTCTGGCGGACCGACATGCGTCTCCTTCGGGATACCGGGTATATGTCTTCCGAGCATAGCTACGGGGCCCGACGGGGAGAACGGCTCGCTGGCAGCGAACGCGGGCCGCATCCAGGTCACTTCATGGTCACAGGTGGATAACATGGGGCGGTGTGCCTGCTGTGCCGGGTGCGCGCCGGCGTGCCCGCGCCGACCGATGGATGGAGATCCCCTGTGGCCAACCCCCTCGAGAAACTGCTCCGCGCCGGTGAAGGACGGCTTCTGCGCCGCCTGCAGCAGATCGTGAAGGCCGTCAACGCCCTCGAAGACGAGTACGCCGCCCTCACGGACGACGAGCTGCGCGGCGAGACCGCGGAGTTGCGTGCGCGGTACACCGCGGGGGAGAGCCTCGATCAGCTGCTGCCGGAGGCCTTCGCCGCCGTCCGCGAAGCCGCCAAGCGCACGCTCGGTCAGCGTCCCTACGACGTGCAGATCATGGGCGGCGCGGCCCTCCACATGGGCAACATCGCCGAGATGAAGACCGGTGAGGGCAAGACCCTGACCGCGACGTTCGCCGCGTACCTCAACGCGATCGCGGGCGAGGGCGTGCACGTGATCACGGTGAACGACTTCCTCGCCGGTTACCAGTCCGAGCTCATGGGCCGTGTGTACCGTGCCCTCGGCATGACGACTGGCACCATCGTGTCCGGGCAGACCCCGCAGGTGCGCCGCACCCAGTACGAGGCCGACATCACCTACGGCACCAACAACGAGTTCGGGTTCGACTACCTGCGCGACAACATGGCCTGGCGGAAGGAAGACCTCGTCCAGCGCGGTCACTTCTACGCCATCGTCGACGAGGTCGACTCGATCCTCATCGACGAGGCGCGCACACCCCTCATCATCTCCGGCCCGTCGTCGGGTGAGGCGAACCGCTGGTTCACCGAGTTCGCGAAGATCGTCCGGACGCTCGAGGCGGGCGTCGACTACGAGGTCGACGAGAAGAAGCGCACCATCGGCGTGCTAGAGCCCGGCATCGAGAAGATCGAGGACTACCTCGGCATCGACAACCTCTACGAGTCCGCCAACACGCCCCTCATCTCGTTCCTGAACAACTCGATCAAGGCGCTGGCCCTGTTCAAGCGCGACAGCGACTACGTCGTCATGAACGACGAGGTCATGATCGTCGATGAGCACACCGGCCGCATCCTGGTCGGACGCCGCTACAACGAGGGCATCCACCAGGCGATCGAGGCGAAGGAGGGCGTGCCGGTCAAGGCGGAGAACCAGACCCTCGCGACCGTCACCCTGCAGAACTACTTCCGGCTCTACGACAAGCTCTCCGGCATGACCGGTACCGCCGAGACCGAGGCGGCCGAGTTCATGTCGACCTACAAGCTCGGCGTCGTGCCGATCCCGACGAACCGTCCGATGATCCGCAAGGACCAGTCCGACCTCGTCTACAAGAACGAGCAGGCCAAGTTCGAGCAGGTCGTCGAGGACATCGCCGCCCGTCACGAGGCCGGGCAGCCCGTGCTGGTCGGTACCGTCAGCGTCGAGAAGAGCGAGTACCTCTCGCGGCTGCTGGCCAAGAAGGGCGTCAAGCACGAGGTGCTGAACGCGAAGAACCACGCCCGCGAGGCCGAGATCGTCGCGCGCGCCGGGCGACTGGGCGCCGTGACCGTCGCGACCAACATGGCCGGCCGTGGCACTGACATCATGCTCGGCGGCAACGCCGAGTTCCTCGCCGTGCAGGAGATGAAGGCGAAGGGGCTCGACCCCGAGGAGACCCCCGAGGAGTACGAAGCCGAGTGGGAGACCGTCTACGAGAAGGTGCGTGAGACGGTCGCCGCCGAAGCGGAGAAGGTCGTCGCGACCGGTGGGCTGTACGTGCTCGGCACCGAGCGCCACGAGTCCCGCCGCATCGACAACCAGCTGCGTGGTCGTTCCGGACGCCAGGGCGACCCCGGCGAGAGCAGGTTCTACCTGTCTCTGACGGACGACCTGATGCGGCTGTTCCAGTCGGGCGCGGCTGAGGCGATCCTCGCGCGGACGAATTTCCCCGATGATGTCGCGATCGAGTCGGGCATGGTCAGCCGCGCCATCAAGAGCGCGCAGTCGCAGGTCGAGGCGCGCAACGCCGAGATGCGCAAGAACGTGCTGAAGTACGACGACGTGCTCAACCGGCAGCGCGAAGCGATCTACACCGACCGCCGCCACATCCTGCAGGGCGACGACATCGCCGACCGGGTCCAGCACTTCATCGAAGACGCCATCGATGCGATCGTGTCCGAGAAGACCGGCAGCGGGCACACCGAGAGCTGGGACTTCGACGCGCTGTGGGCGGAGCTGAAGACGGTGTACCCCGTCGGCGTCACGATCGACGAGGTCGTCGCCGAGGCGGGCGAGAAGGGCCGGGTCACCTCCGCGGGCCTCAAGCGCGAGCTGCAGAGCGACGCGAAGATCGCCTACGCCAAGCGTGAGGAGCAGCTCGGCTCCGAGGCGATGCGCGAGCTCGAGCGGCGCGTGGTGCTGCAGGTGCTCGACCGTCGCTGGCGCGATCACCTCTACGAGATGGACTACCTCAAGGACGGCATCGGCCTGCGGGCGATGGCGCAGCGCGATCCGCTCATCGAGTACCAGCGCGAGGGCTACGAGATGTTCCAGGCCATGATGGGACAGATCAAGGAGGAGGCCGTCGGGTTCCTCTTCAACCTCGAGGTCGAGGTGCGCCGTCAGGGCGAGACCGGCACCGAGGTCGAGGCCAAGGGGCTCGCGGCGCCCACCGTCGAGGTGCAGAAGCTCGAGTACTCGGCACCCACCGAGGACGGCGACGTCGAGGTGCGCAACGACCGCGGACAGGTGCAGAAGGCGGCCACCGGCCGCGCGAAGCAGGCGGCCGCCCCGCTCGTCCCGCAGCAGCCCGCTGCCGAGGCGCCGCGAGGCAGCTTCGGGCAGAAGACCGGCCCGGCCGCATCCGCCCCCGCCGCTCCCCAGAACCGCGCCCAGCGCCGCGCGAAGAAGAAGTAACCCCGCGAGTCGGCATCTGGGCCCCGAGACCCTGGGTCATACCCACGGTTTCGGGGCCCAGAACCGATCTCGCGGTCAGGGGTGCAGCGCTAGGCCGTGCCCCAGTCGTAGGACTGCTTGCGCAGCTCCAGGTACACGAACGTCTCGGAGGACAGCACCCCCGGCAGGGTGCGGATGCGGGTGTTCAGCAGCTCGAGCAGATCGGCATCGGACGCGCACACCACCTCGGCCAGGATGTCGAAACTGCCGGCGGTGAGAACGAGGTAGTCCACCGCCTCGATCCGCTCCAGTTCCGTCGCGACCGTGCGGACGTCGCCCGAGACCCGGATGCCGACCATCGCCTGGCGGTGGAAGCCGAGCTGCAGCGGGTCAGTCACCGCGACCACCTGCATCACGCTGGACTCCGTGAGCCGCTGCACGCGCTGGCGGACCGCCGCCTCGCTGAGCCCGACGGCCTTGCCGATCTCGGCGTAGGAACGACGGCCGTTGGCCTGCAGCTGTTCGATGATGCGCTTGGACGTGTCGTCGAGCGAGCCGCGTACCGGCACGGCACCTCCTGGGGGTGGGAACGGATGCGGCCACGCTACTTCGGATCCCGTGCCTTCGGCAGGGCTGGACAGATCTATCCGTGTGAATTCCTTGTTTCATACGACGGATCCCGTGGCGTCCGGCAGGAGCGCTGTGTCAGGATCGGGGTCACCTGGCCCGACCGATTCCTCCCCGAGGAGAACCCGATGCCCCGAGGACCCCTTCCCGCCGACCCGGCCGTGCGGGCGCTCATCGCGCAGGCACGCGCAGCCCAGCTCACGCGGCGGTCCTTCGTCGCCGGCGCCGGGCTGTCGATGGCCGCCTTCCTGGCCGCCTGCTCTGGACGCGTCGGCGGGGGAGCCGCCGCATCCGCCTCCGCCGCCGAGGACCTCTCCGCCAGCTCCAAGACGCTCACCTGGGCGAACTGGTCGTTCTACCTCGACGAGGACGACGACGGCAACCATCCCACGCTGGACGCCTTCGAGGAGCAGTCCGGTCTGACCGTGACCTACGACGTCGCGATCGATGACAACAACACCTACTTCGCGAAGGTGCGCGACCAGCTCGCGCTCGGCCAGGACATCGGCGCGGACACCGTCTGTCTCACGGACTGGATGGCCGGCATCTGGATCTCGTCCGGCTACACGCAGGCGCTCGACAAGGCGAAGATGCCGAACGCGACGGCGAACCTCGTCCCGAGCCTGCAGAACCCCGGCTTCGACCCAGGGCGCGCCCACTCGCTGCCGTGGCAGTCCGGGTTCGCGGGCCTCGCGTGGAACAAGGAGAAGCTCCCGAACGGCCTGGCCTCGCTGGAGGATCTCTGGAACCCCGAGCTCAAGGGACGGGTGGGCGTGCTGAGCGAGATGCGCGACACGATCGGTCTCATCATGCTGAGCCAGGGCGTCGACATCTCCGGTGACGGGTGGGGGGATGCTGAATTCGCCAATGCGCTTGATGTGTTCGCCCAGCAGGTCTCGGACGGGCAGATCCGCAACATCAAGGGCAACTCCTACGCCGACGACCTCAAGAACGAGGACACGCTCGCCGCGATCGTGTGGTCCGGCGACATCGCCGCCATCAACGCCGAGGTCGGCGACAAGTTCGGCTTCGCGCTGCCCGATTCCGGCGGCACGCTGTGGAGCGACAACTTCCTCATCCCGATCGGGTCGAGCCAGAAGTCCAACGTCGAACAGCTGATCGACTACTACTACCAGCCCGAGGTCGCCGCCGAGGTGGCCGCGTGGGTGAACTACATCACCCCGGTCGCCGGTGCGCAGGACGCGATGGCCGAGGTCGACCCGGAGATGGTCGACAACCAGCTCATCTTCCCCGACGCGGACACGCTCTCGCTGGCGCACATCTTCCGTGAGCTCAGCAACGAGGAGCAGCAGCGCTACAACAGCGACTTCGAAGCCGTCGGGCTCGGCGCGTGAGCGTGACCGCACAGGGCTTCGGTGCGGCAGGCGCCGACCTGGAACTGCGGCGCATCCGCAAGACCTTCCCCGGCTTCACAGCGATCGAGGACCTCGATCTCGTGATCCCGGCCGGGTCGTTCTTCGCCCTGCTGGGCCCGTCCGGATGCGGCAAGACCACGACGCTCCGCCTGGTGGCAGGGCTCGAGCAGCCCACTGCGGGACAGGTGCTCCTCGGGGGCACCGACGTGACCGGTCTCGCCCCGCACAAGCGGCCCGTCAACACCGTGTTCCAAAGCTATGCGCTGTTCCCGCACATGACGGTGCTGGACAACGTGCTGTTCGGGCTCAAGCGGCGCCGCGTGACGGATGCGGCCGCCAAGGCGCACGAGGTGCTCCGCCTGGTCGAACTCGACCACGTGGCGGGACGGCGCCCGTCGCAGCTCTCCGGCGGCCAACAGCAGCGGGTGGCGCTCGCCCGAGCGATCGTGAACCGGCCGGCGCTCCTGCTGCTGGACGAACCGCTCGGCGCACTGGACCTGAAGCTCCGCCGCCAGATGCAGCTCGAACTGAAATCGATCCAGAACGAGGTCGGCCTCACCTTCCTGCACGTCACGCATGACCAGGAGGAGGCCATGACGATGGCCGACACGGTCGCGGTGATGAACCGCGGCCGGATCGAGCAGCTGGGAAGCCCGCAGGAGCTCTACGAGCGTCCGCGCACCGGGTTCGTCGCCACCTTCCTCGGCCAGTCGAACCTGCTCCCGGCCACGGTCGAGTCCGAGGCGGGAGGCCTGCTCACCGCCCGCACCGCCGGCGGTGTCGTCGCGGTCCCGGTGGATCGTGCCGTGGCCCGCAGCGGCAGGATCACCGTGGGCGTCCGACCGGAGAAGCTGATGCTCCACGCCACGGAGCCGGCACGCGACGGCGACCAGAACGTGCTCGGCCCGGGCCGTGTCGTCGACGCGTCGTTCACCGGCGTCAGTACCCAGTACCTCGTCGACGTGCCCGGCGTCGGCACGATCGCGGTGTTCTCGCAGAACCTCGTGTTCGGTGCGGTTTTCGCGGAGGGTGCGGAGGTGTGGGTCTCCTGGCACCGCGAGCACACGTTCGGACTGGATGCGGACGCCCGCGATGCCGCCGTCGACGAGCTGGACGTCACCGCGGACACCGCGACGATCGCCGCCGGCACCGCGGGCGAGGCGGCGTAACCGTGGCGCTGACCGTCCTCGCGCCGGCCGGCACCGCTTCGAGCACGGCGCCCGATCGCCGTCGTGGCGGGGTCATCGCGCTCGCCCTGCTGGCCCCCGGCCTGGCGTACCTTGCGCTGTTCTTCCTCGTTCCGTTCGTGTCGCTCCTGCTCACCTCGTTCGGGGTCAACGTGCCGGAGCAGTACGGCGTCTTCGACTACGGCTTCCAGTGGCAGAACTACGTCGACGTCATCGCGCAGTACTGGCCGCAGTTCCTGCGCTCGTTCTGGTTCGCGCTGCTCGCCACCGTCTTCGCCCTGCTGGTGAGCTACCCGATCGCCTACCTCATCGGCGTGCGACTGCGAGAGCACCTGTTGGTGCGGAACCTGCTGCTGGTGCTGGTGATCGCCCCCTTCTTCATCTCCTTCCTGTTGCGGACGCTGGCGTGGAAGCAGATCCTCTCCGACGAAGGCCCGGTGGTGTCCGCGCTGCAGATCCTCGGCCTGATGGGTCCACAGGGGCACATCACCGGCACCGCGTTCGCCGTGGTGTTCGGTCTGACCTACAACTTCATCCCGTTCATGACGCTGCCCCTGTTCTCCTCGCTCGACCGCTTGGACAAGCGCCTCCTCGAGGCGGGGAGCGACCTGTACGCGAGCCCCCGGCAGACGTTCATGCGGGTGACGCTGCCGCTGTCTGTTCCGGGCATCGTGTCCGGGACGCTGCTGACCTTCATCCCCGCCGCAGGTGACTACGTGAACGCGAGCCAGGCGTTCCTCGGCAGTTCGTCGACCGCCATGATCGGCAACGTCATCCAGTCGAAATTCCTCATCACCGTGAACTATCCGCAGGCCGCCGCGCTCAGCATCCTGCTGATGGCAGTCATCGTCGTGATCGTGAGCCTCTACGTCCGCCGCTCGGGAACGGACGACCTGCTGTGACCACGACCCCCGCCACCGCCCCGTTCGCGGCGCCTACCCCGGCCCGTCGCCGCATCGGCCTCGGTCGCTGGCTGCTGCCGGCGTATGTCGTGGTCGCGTTCGTGCTGCTGCTCATCCCGATCGTGTACACGTTCGTGTTCTCGTTCAACGCCGCCAAGCGCTCCAACATCACCTGGAACGGCTTCACCCTCGCCAACTGGCTCAGCGTCTGCGAGCAGCCCGAGGTGTGCGTCGCGTTCGGGAACAGCCTCATCGTCGGCGGGACGTCGACGCTCATCGCCACCGTGCTCGGCACCATGATCGCGATCGCCCTGGTGCGCTACCGCTTCCGGGCGCGGTCAGCGATCAGCCTGCTGCTGTTCCTGCCGATGGCGACACCCGAGGTCGTGATCGGTGCGGGCCTGGCCGCGCAGTTCCTCACCGCCGGGATCGCCAAAGGCCTCGTGACCATCATCATCGCCCACACCATGTTCTGCCTGAGCTTCGTCGTGGTCACCGTGCGGGCGCGCGTGCTGTCGCTGGACCCGGCGCTGGAGGAGGCCGGTCGCGACCTGTACGGCTCACCGAACCAGGTCTTCTGGCGGGTGACGTTCCCGCTGCTCCTGCCCGGCATCATCGCGGCGGCGCTGCTCGCCTTCAGCCTGAGCTTCGACGACTTCATCATCACGTACTTCACGTCCGGCACGGTGCAGACCTTTCCGGTCTACGTGTACGTCGCGGCGCAGCGCGGCATCCCGCCGCAGGCGAACGTCATCGCCTCCGCGGTGTTCCTGCTCGCGCTCGTCGGGGTGCTCATCTTCCAGGTGGTCGCCGCCACCCGCGCCAAGCGCCGCCGCAGCTGAGCGCCCCGCACCCGCGAGACTGCATCGGGGCGCCGAGACTGCGGGGTAACCCCGCTGGTTCGGCGCTCAGAAGCAGTCTCGGGGTCAGGGAACGAGGCCACGGGCGGGCGATTGGCTCCGTGCGGCGGGGATATCCTGATCCGATGAGCCCGCTGCGCCCCCTCGACCAGTCACGCAAGCTGAAGGACGTCCTCTACGAGATCCGTGGCGAGGCACTGGCAGAGGCCGACCGGCTCGAGGCCGAAGGCCACACGATCCTGAAACTCAACACCGGCAACCCGGCGGTGTTCGGATTCGAGGCGCCGTACCAGATCGTCCGCGACATGATCGAGGCCGTCCCCTCCGCACACGGCTACAGCGACAGCAAGGGCATCATGTCCGCCCGCCGCGCCGTGGTGTACCGCTACGAACAGGTGCCCGGATTCCCCGCGTTCACCCCCGACGACGTGTTCCTCGGCAACGGGGTGTCGGAGCTGATCACCATGACGATGCAGGCACTCCTCGACGAGGGCGACGAGGTCCTCATCCCCGCCCCGGACTACCCGCTGTGGACCGCGATGACCAGCCTCGGCGGCGGCACCCCGGTGCACTACGTCTGCGACGAGCAGAACGAGTGGCAGCCCGACATCGAGGACATCCGCGCCAAGATCACCGAGCGCACCAAGGCCATCGTCGTCATCAACCCCAACAACCCCACCGGCGCGGTCTACACCCGCGAGCTGCTGCAGCAGATCGTCGACCTCGCGCGCGAGCACTCGCTGCTGCTGCTGTCGGACGAGATCTACGACCGCATCCTCTTCGACGACGCCGAGCACATCCCGCTCGCCACCCTTGCGCCCGATCTGCTGTGCCTCACCTTCAACGGTCTGTCCAAGACCTACCGCGTCGCCGGCTACCGGTCGGGATGGCTCGTGATCACCGGGCCCAAGGATCACGCATCCGGGTTCCTCGAGGGGATCACGCTGCTCGCCTCCACGCGCCTGTGCCCCAACGTCCCCGCCCAGCACGCGGTGCAGGCGGCGTTGTCCGGGGTGCAGTCGATCGACGCGCTCATCGCCCCGACCGGCCGGCTGCACGAGCAGCGGGATGCGGCGTGGGAGGGCCTCGAATCCATCCCTGGCGTCAGCTGCGTGAAGCCCCGTGGTGCGCTGTACGCGTTCCCGCGGCTCGATCCCGAGGTCCACGAGATCCACGACGACCAGAAGCTGGTGCGCGACCTGCTCGTCTCGGAGCACATCCTGCTGGTGCCCGGGACCGGGTTCAACTGGCCCACGCCGGACCACCTCCGCGTCGTCACCCTGCCCGAGGCCCGGGTGCTCAGCGAGGCCATCGAACGGATGGGCAACTTCCTCGCGTCCTACCGCCAGTAGGCGGGCGGGGGCTCCCGCGGTAGTTCTCCGACAATCATCGGTCAAGCTGTTCCGCTCCAGCACGCCGCGGGCGTAGCATCCGCCGCATGGTGATCGAACTCAACGAACCCGCCCTGCGCCAGGCGCGCGCGCTCGTCCGCGACGGGAAGGTCGTCCGCGATGAGCGGGACGACTGGTCGGAGGCCGCCCCGACACCCGATGAGGAGAACCACTTCATCGAGCGGGAGGGCTGGACCGCGTACGCGCACTGGCACCTGGGCGTCGACAGAGACGAGAACCCGGAGACGAAGAAGGCGTACTCGTTCCCGTACGGCGACTTCCGCCGCGTGCACCGCTCCGGGGTCATCGCGGCGGAGAGCCGGGCGGGACAGTACGACCACGACGACGTCGAAGCGGCGCTGAAGGCGTTGCTCGAGCTGATCGACGAGGGGGCCTGACGTGGCGACGGAGGAGATGCGCACCGTCGACTACCTCGTGGTGGGTAGCGGCGTCGCGGGCCTCAGCGCGGCCATCGCCGGCCGCCGAGCCGGGATGGACGTCCTCGTGGTCGAGAGCGAGGACACCTGGGGCGGTACGACGGCGCTCTCCGGCGGCGGGCTGTGGATGCCGAACAACCCGGTGATGAAGGCGGCAGGCGTCGACGACTCGGTCGACGCCGCGCTGGAATACCTCGACGCCACGGTGGGGGACGTGGGGCCCTGGACCAGCCCGGAACGCAAGCGCGCGTTCGTGGAGGGGATCCCGGAGTACATGACCGCGCTCGCCGACGAGGGCGTGCGCTGGGTGATGGCGACGGACTACCCCGACTACTACCCGGATCTGCCGAGCGGCCGCATCGGCCGCGCGGTCGAGGTGGAGCCGTTCGACATGCGGCGCCTCGGGGCGTGGCGGAAGCACGTGAAAGTCAGCATCCCGGCCCCGGTGATGACCGATGACGTGTGGCTGCTCTCCCGCGCCTGGTCGTCGGTGAGCGGGTTCCTCCGCGGCGCCCGGTTCGTCTTCCGGGCACTCGGTGGGCTCGCCCGCGGCCGGCTGCTCTACGGCATGGGCGGCGCGCTCGCATCCTCGCTGCTGTACGTGGTGCTCCGCGGCGGCACCCCGGTGTGGCTGCGGTCGCCGATGCGACGACTCCTCGTCGAGGACGGACGGGTCGTCGGCGCCGTCGTCACCCGGCACGGGCGGGACGTGCGCATCACGGCACGCCGCGGCGTCATGCTCGCCGCCGGCGGGTTCGCGCAGAACCGGGAGTGGCGGCTGAAGTACCAGGGGGTCGAGGGCTGGTCGAGCGCTCCGCTCGGGCAGCAGGGCGACGGGATCGCCGCGGGTGCGGCCGTCGGCGGTGCGCTGGGGATGATGGAGGACTCGTGGTGGGGCGCCACGGCGCAGACCACGGACGGCAGTCATCAGCACGGCTTCATCCTCAACGAGCGTTCCGACCCGTGGAGCATCGTGGTCGACCAGTCGGGACGCCGCTACCTCAACGAGTCGGAGTCATACATCGACTTCGGCCATCACATGCTTGAGCGTGATCGCACCGTCCCCGCCATCCCGTCGTGGCTCGTCATGGACCACCGGCACCGGATGCGGTTCCTCAACTCCACCCTGATGATCCCCGGTGCGGTGGCGAAGCTGACCGAGAAGGGCGAGCTCGTGCGCGCCGAGACCCTGCCGGAGCTGGCAGCGGCCATGGGCGTCGACCGGGACGCGTTCCTCGCCGAGGTGACCCGCTTCAACGGCTTCGCACGCCGCGGCAAGGACGATGACTTCGGGCGCGGCGACACCGCCTATGACCGGTACTACAGCTCACCGCTGGCCCGTCCGAACCCCAACCTCGGCGCGATCGAGCAGGGGCCGTTCACCGCCCTGAAGATCTACCCCGGCGACCTCAACACGAAGGGCGGCCTCGTCACCGACGAGCACGCCCGAGTGCTGCGGGACGACGGCAGCGTCATCCCGGGCCTCTACGCGGCGGGGAACAACGCCGCCAGTGTCATGGGCCACACCTACCCGGGTCCCGGCAGCACGATCGGCCCCGCGGGTGTCTTCGGGTTCCGCGGTGCCCAGCATGCCGCCATGGAGGAGCCGGCCGCGGGGTGACCCGCATCCCCGCCTTCGGGTGGCGGATGCGGCGGCTTCAGCGTGCGTGATCCGGTCGAGAGTGCCCCCTAAGCGGTGACGCGGATGTGGGCGCGTGCTTCGGGTGGCAGGTGCGGCGGGATCGGGAGTCCGCATCCCGCCGACAGTGCCCCCTGAAGGGGGCGAGGCACCTCAGAGCAGGGCGAGGGAGGTGGCGCGCCAGCGGTGGTCGATGCCCTCGAGGCGGATCGCGATGGCCCGGGTGCGAGCGGGGCCGGCGACGACCACGACCGCTTCGACGACGCCATCGGCAGGACTGGAATGGTGAACGCTGAGGATCGAGTGCACCGGCCGGGCGGCGGGGACGCCGCGCGCGCTGCGGGCACGGATCGCCAGATTCACTCGGGTGAGCAGGCCGCGGTACGCCTCCTCGGTGAGCCAGCGGGCGAGCTGATCGAGGTCGCGGACGCCGGCGAGGGACTCGAGCACGCCCGCGGTGAGGTTGCGCAGCAGCGGGACGGGGTCCGGCAGCTCTGCCGAGGACGTGGGCTGCGGCGCGAAGAAATCCGCGGACGCGGTCCGTCGTGACGGTCGGGGCGTCGATGCGACGCCCGCCTGGAGGTGTGCCATGGCTGCCTCACTCGGTGGGGGATGGTGAGTGTGCTCAGTAGAGCACGCACGACGAACCCGGTGAGCGATTGTGGAAAACTTCTCATCTGGACTCTCGGTCTGGCCTAATGTCGCCCCGTGCGCTGGGAACGGCTGTTCGAGGACCTGCAGGACCAATTCGCGTCCGAGTGGGAGGCCGAGCGTGCCGCTCTCGACACCGAGGCAGAACGCCTGCGCCTGGCGCGGCTCGCGTTGCGCGCGCGACTGGGCGCACTGACGGCCCGGCCGGCCGCCGCCGTGGTCGTCGATCTCGCCGGATCCGCGACCGTGCGCGGGGCGCTGACCGCGGTGGGCGAGGACTGGCTCGGTATCGACATCGACGCCGGCGGTGCG
Source organism: Microbacterium sp. (assembly GCF_026393345.1). Classification (GTDB taxonomy): domain Bacteria; phylum Actinomycetota; class Actinomycetes; order Actinomycetales; family Microbacteriaceae; genus Microbacterium. The sequence goes on along the minus strand of NZ_JAPLAI010000036.1, from coordinate 59,810 downwards.
GGGATCCTGCGGACGGATGCGGTGCTGGGACTCCGGCTGGAGCACACAGACCTGCTGCGCAGTGCCCGAGAGATCCCCACGGCGCCCCGTTCATTGGCGGAGCGGATGACCCTGGGGTTCGTGCTGCGCGACCTCGCCCGTCGGCGGGACGAGGTGAGCGTGCACCGGGTCGACGGTTCGGTGCTCACCGGCACGATCGACCGGGCGGGCGCGGATCACTTCGACATCGCACTGCACGATCCGGGTGTGCCGCGGCGCGCCGCCGACGTCGCGGGTTTCCGGATGGTGCCATTCAGCGCGACCGCCTGGGTGCGCGTCCACGATCGCGCAGACCGGGTCTGATCAGTCGGGGTTCCGGACCGGCCCCTGCCCCCACAGCTCCGGAAAGCTCGCCGCGTTGGACTGGCGCCACAGCGCCATCCGGCGGGCCTCCTCGGTCTGGTCGTCAAGGTATTCGACGACGCTGGCCTCCTCGATGCGCCACTGCGCGGGGGAGCCCAGGCGTGCACCGCGCAACCGTCCGTCGAGCACCAGCGCGAGCACCTCATCGACCGACAGGCCGAGCGCCTCGGCGACCTCGGCGGGAGCGATGTGGCGCCCCGCGAACGGGCTCGACTCGGGCATGATCCAATTATCGACCGCCGGGGCCCCCGCTCCGGCCCACCCCGACGGACGTTGTGGATAACATCCGACGCGCGGCGGCGAGCTCGGCGACCATGGTCCGCATGACCACCGTCCCGCCCCGGCCCCGCGCCCGTTCGGTGTGGATCGACCCCCGTTTCCTCGTGGGCATCCTCATCGTCGTCGCCTCGATCGCCGGGGTATGGTTCGTGGTCGCGACCGCTCGCCAGACCGCGCCCGTCCTCGTCGCCGCCCGAACGCTCGTGGCGGGGGAGACCGTGGCGTCCGGCGACGTGCGGGTCACCGAGGTCGCCCTGGGCGACCTCGCGCTGCGATACGCCGCCCCGGGCAGCCTCGCGGAGGGTGCCGTCGCGGTGCGAACGGTCCCCGCGGGCGAGCTCGTCCCCACCGATGCCCATGCCGCGCAGACGACGACGGTCGTCGTCCCCTCGGGCACGGCGGTCCCCGCATCGGTCGCCCCGGGGAGCCGGGTGGAGGTGTGGGTCGCCCCGCGGGTGGCGGAGGGTGAGTTCGAGAGCCCCCGCATCCTCGTCGCCGACGCGACGGTCGCTCGTCTCGTCGAGGACGACGCCCTCGTCTCCGGAACGGGGACGGCGCTCGAACTCATCGTTCCCCGGGCGGATGTGGCCGACCTCCTCGCCGCACTCTCCGGCGATGCGCTGCTGTCGGTCGTCCCCGCGACGGGTGGGACACCGTGACGACGGTGCTGATCGTGCTGCCGGAGCCGCAGGCGTCGGCGGTGGCGGCCGAGCTGGCGGTGCGGGGGGTCGCGGTGCGCACCGCCCCCGAGCAGGAACCGCTCCCGCCGCTCGGCGGCACCGACCTGCTCGTCGTCCGGGCGACACGTCGTCTGCTGGCTCCTGCCGTCGTCGCGGCGGCCGATCAGGCCGGCACCCGCCTCGTCCCGGTGGGGGCGGATGCGGGAGCCCGGCGCCTGGCGGCCTCGCTCGGCCTCGGCGAGCCGCTGCCCCCATCGTCGTCGGCGCGTCGCCTCGCCGACCGCATCCTCCGATGGCAGCCGCATCCCTCGACGGGGGACCAGCGTCGACCGGCGACGATCGCGGTCTGGGGCTCGCACGGGGCACCGGGACGCACCACCCTGGCCGTGGAACTCGCCGTCGAACTCGCCCGATCACACGGGCACACCGCGCTCGTCGACGCGGACGCCCACGCCCCCGCCATCGCCTTATCTCTCGGTCTCCCCGATGAGGGGCCGGGCCTGCCGGCGGCGTGCCGTCAGCTGGAGCTCGGTGGCCTCGACACCGCGGAGCTCGCTCGCATCAGCGTGCCGCTCGGCATGCCCGGTCGCGACGTCGACGTCCTCGTCGGGATCAACCGTCCCGGTCGGTGGCCGGAGCTTTCGGCGCGACGGGTCACCGGGGCGCTCGCCGCCTGCCAGGCGTGGGCGCCGGTGACGGTCGTCGATGTCGCGGCGTCGCTGGAGCGGGATGAGGAGATCGTGTCCGACCTCGTCGACGGACCCCGCCGGAACGCCGCCACGCTCGCCGCACTGGGAGCGGCGGATCGTGTCGTGGCCGTCCTCACCGCGGACCCGGTCGGTGTCGCCCGCTTCATCCGGGCACAGGCGGAGCTTCGCGCCGTCATCGGTGCGGCGGAGATCACCGTGGTGGTGAACCGCCTCCGCTCGGGCGCGGTGGGGGTCGACCCGCGCGGCCAGATCCGCCGCGCCCTGGAGCGGTACGCGGGCGTCACCGAGGTGTGGTTCGTGCCGGAGGACGCGCGGGGCGCGGATGCCGGTCGACTCGCTGCGCGACCGGTCGCCGAGGCCGCACCTCGCTCACCGCTCGTCGCGGCGGTGCGCCGCCTCGCCACGGAGGGGATCCTGCCCCCGGCGCCGGCCGGGGTACCGGCACGTCGACGCCCGGTCGCGGTGGGCGCCCGGTAGCGCGCCCCCGCCCGCGCGACCCTCGGCGGGCCGGCGCGGACCGTCCCTTAGGCTGGGTCCGTGTCGACGCTCTCGGACCTCGTGTACGCCCAGGGATTCTCCGATCCCGCGGATGTGGAGTGGCTCCACCGGCTGGCCGCTGACGGTCAGCTGCTGGCGGACCTCGCGTTCGCCGACATCGTGATCTGGGTGCCGACCCCCGACGACTCGTTCATCGCCGTGGCGCACACCCGCCCGGGCGGCGCGGCCACTCTCTTCTACCGCGACATCGTCAGCGATCGGGTACGGCCGCAGTGGCGCGCTCAGGTGCGGGAGGCCTTCCACAGCGGCCGGATCGTCGACTCCGCGTCGCCGGACTGGTTCGAGGAGACCCCGACCCGGGTGCGCGCGGTGCCGATCGTGCGCGAACCCGCCCGCGGTGACACCCCCGCGCGGGTGCTCGGCGTCCTCACCCGGCACACCAATCTCGGTGAGGCACGCACGCCGTCTCGCCAGCAGATCACCTTCAACGACTGCGCCGACGACATGTTCGGCATGGTCGCCTCCGGGGAATTCCCGGATCTGTCCGCGCCGACTGCCCCCCGCCGCGGGGCGCCGCGCGCCTCCGACGGCCTCATCCGGCTGGATGTGGACGGGATCACCACGTTCGCCAGCCCCAATGCGCTGTCGGCCTTCAACCGCATGGGGTTCGACGACGAACTCGAGGGGGAGCCGCTGGTCGAGGTGATCACCCAGATCCTGCCGGAGAAGCGTCAGTTCGACGAGTCCCTGCCGGTGGTGGCGAGCGGGCGGGCACCGTGGCGGACGGATGTGGAGGCTCGCGGGGTCACGGTGTCGCTGCGCGCGATCCCGCTTCGCGACCACGGCACCCGGATCGGCGCGATCGTGCTGTGCCGTGATGTGACGGAACTCCGCCACCGCGACCAGGAGCTCATCACCAAGGATGCGACCATCCGCGAGATCCATCACCGGGTGAAGAACAACCTGCAGACGGTGGCGTCGCTGCTGCGCATCCAGGCCCGCCGTACCCACTCCGACGAGGCGCGGGACGCGCTGACACACGCCACCCGGCGCGTCGCGGCGATCGCGGTGGTCCACGACACGCTCTCCGAGGGTCTCACCCAGAACGTGGATTTCGACGAGGTCTTCTCCCGCGTGCTGAAGCTCGCCGCCGAGGTGGCCGCCGCCCCGAACACCCGCGCGAAGACGCGCAAGACCGGGACGTTCGGCACCCTGCCCAGCGAATACGCCACCCCGCTCGCCCTCGCCCTGACCGAACTCGTGACCAACGCCGTCGAGCACGGCTTGGCCGGGCAGGAGGGTGAGGTGGAGATCAGCGCCGAGCGCACGGAGGAGAGCCTCGAGGTGCGCGTGCGCGACACCGGCATCGGGTTGCCGGAGGGTCAGGTCGGGCGCGGTCTCGGGACGCAGATCGTGCGCACCCTCATCCAGGGCGAGCTCGGCGGCACCATCGACTGGCACACCGTCATGGGTAGCGGCACCGAGGTCACGATCGATATCCCGTTGCGGTACATCGAGCGCGACGCCGGCTGACCGTGGGGTGAGGGCGCGTCAGGAGGCGCGGCGGGCGCGCGCGGCGCGGCGCTTCAGCGCGCGACGCTCATCCTCGGACAGTCCGCCCCACACGCCCGAGTCCTGACCGGACTCCAGGGCGTACTGCAGGCAGATCTCGGTGACGGTGCACCGGGCGCACACGGCCTTGGCCTTTTCGATCTGGTCGACCGCAGGACCCGTGTTCCCCACCGGGAAGAACAGTTCGGGGTCTACCGTCAAGCAGGCCGCTTTGTCGCGCCAATCCATGGTTGTGCTCCTCAGGGTACGAAACTTCGGGTGGGTTCTCTTCAGAGCACGAAGACATGTCCGTTACTCTGTTTCGGTGTGCGGACTTCAAGCCCGCCCCACGTCGCTGTGGGAGCACACGACGTACTCCATCGTCCCACAGCGACCCCACCTTGACAAGGTTCAGTTTCCGTTTCCCCGGAGTTCACTCGCCCCGGAGACGGCTCTGAGCGGCGGTTCGCCGCATCCGAATGGAGCATCCACGCGCATGAAAACGACCCTGGCGGAATGGCTGGCGGGGGTCCTCGTGACCCTCGAGGGAGTCGGTGTCCTCGCGCTCGCGGTGTGGCAGGCGGTCGAACTGGCGGGCGGCAACACCGATTCCGTCACCAGCGCGATCGCGCTGCTCGTGCTCACCCTGCTGGGCGCCGCGGCGGTGATCGCCTTCGGCGTCGCGACCCTTCGCGCGCGGTCATGGGGACGCTCGGGCGGTATCGTCACGCAGCTGCTCATTCTCGCGGTCGCGGGTGGCGCCGCCACCGGTGCCTATGCGCATCCGCTGGTGGCACTCCTGCTGGCACTGCCCGCGGTCGTGGTCTTCGTCCTGCTGCTCGTCGCCGTCGCGCACGCCGGGCGGCGCAACCGCACCGCTGAAGGGGACGCGCCGGTCTCGTAGGGCCGGAGACGCGCTGAGGGCCCGCTGGCGGGGCGTGCAGGACCGGGCCTAGGCGTCGACGCCCAGAAGCTTGCGGAGCCGCGCCACGTGGCCGGTGGCCTTCACATTCCGCTGGGCGACCTCGATGCGTCCTTCGGCGTCGATCACGTACGTCGAGCGCAGCACGCCCTCGACGGTCTTGCCGTAGTTCATCTTCTCGCCACACGCACCGTAGGCGTCGTGCACCGCGTGCTCCGGGTCGGAGAGGAGCGGGAAGGTGAGACCGTCGCGCTCGCGGAACTCGCGCAGCTTCGCTGGAGTATCACGGGAGATGCCGAGCACCGTGAAACCTGCAGCCGTCAGCGATGACAGGCTGTCCCGGAAGTCGCACGCCTGCGTGGTGCAGCCGGGGGTCATCGCCGCGGGGTAGAAGTACACGATGACGCGGGATCCGCGCAGATCGTGCAGCGACACCGGGTGCTCGTCCTGGTCCAGGAGGGTGAAGTCGGGGGCCAGATCTCCGGGCTGCAGTGTCATGTCCCCAGCCTATTGCGTGGGCCGGCCGTACCCCACGTCGCGGGACGCGAACGTCGACAGCAGGCGCTGCAGCGAGTCCAGCCGACCGGGACCGGTGGGGCCGAGCCGTCCCGCCGCGACCGCCTCCATGATGGCGCAGTCGGGGGCATCCGGCAGATGCGTGCAGCCGCGGGGGCAGTCCTCGGCGACGAGCGCCAGGTCGGTGAACGCGCGCAGGATGTTGGCGGGGTCCACGTGTCCGAGCCCGAAGGACCTTACGCCCGGGGTGTCGATGACCCAGCCGGTGCCGGCATCGCTCCGATAGCGCAGTGACACGGTCGACGACGAGGTGTGGCGCCCCCGGCCGGTGACCTCGTTGACGTGACCGGTGGCGCGGCCGGCGGACGGCACCAGGGCATTCACCAGGGTCGACTTGCCGACCCCGGAGTGCCCGACGAACACGGTCGAGCGTCCCACGAGCTCGGCTCCGATGCGTTCGACCGGCATCTCGCCGCGGCGGCTGGTGAACACCTGCAGGTCGATCCCGTCGAAGTGCGTGAGGAACTCGGACGGATCGGCGAGATCCGTCTTGGTCACGACGAGCATGGGACGGATCCCGGCATCCAGGGCGGCGATGAGGTAGCGGTCGACGAGACGGGCCCGCGGTTCCGGGTCGGCCGCCGCGACGACCACCAGCATCTGATCGGCGTTGGCGACGACGATCCGTTCGACGTCGTCCGAGTCGTCGGCGCTGCGGCGCAGCAGCGTCGTGCGGGGCTCGATTCCGATCATGCGGGCGAGCGTGCCCTGGTCCCCGCTGGTGTCGCCCACGACCCGCACCCGGTCGCCCGTGACGATGGGCTGCTTTCGCAGCTCCCGGGCCCGGGTGGCGGTCACCTCGCGTTCGGTGGGGCCGTCCTCGTCCAAGAGCACGGCGTACCGACCCCGGTCGACGCCCGTGACCCGGGCGATTTGAGCGTCCGCATGCGCGGGCCTGCGCTTGGTGCGCGGCCGGTTGGCCTTCGGGTTCGGGCGGACGCGGACCTCGTAGTCGGGTTCCTCGTCCTCGTCGTCGGGCTCCAGCCAGCTCATACGGCGTCGTTCTGCCGACCCAGCATCCGGGCCCAGAGCTCCGGGAACTCCGGCATGGTCTTGGCGGTGGTGCCGATGTCGTCGACCTCGACCCCGGGGACCCGGAGTCCCACGAGGGCGCCGGTGGTGGCGAGCCGGTGGTCGTGGTGGGCGCGCCAGACGCCGCCGGCGAGCGGGCGCGGGATGACCCGGATGCCGTCGGGCAGCTCTTCCGCCTCGCCGCCGACAGCGCGGATGTCGTCGACGAGCGCGGCGATTCGATCGGTCTCGTGGCCCCGGATGTGGCCGATGCCGGTGAAGGTGGAGGGGCCGTCGGCGAACAGCGCGATGCCGACGAGGGTCGGGGTGAGTTCCCCCACGGCCGACAGATCCAGCTCGACGGGGGTGAGACGGTCGCCGCCGGTGACCGTCAGCGCGCCGTGGCGACGGACGCTGTGCGCGCCGAACGCCGCGAGGAGCTCCGGCAACTGGGCTCCGGGCTGGGTGGAGTGGGCGGGCCAGCCCCCCACCGTGACGGAGCCGCCGGTGAGGAGCGCGGCGGCGAGAAACGGCGCCGCGTTGGACAGATCGGGCTCGATCGTCACGTCCTTGGAATGCGGCACCATCGGCGGCACGATCCATTCGCCGGGCGCCGGACGCTCCACATGGACACCGCGGTGCGCGAGCGCGTCGACGGTCATGTCGATGTGCGGGATGCTGGGAAGCCGCGGTCCGCGATGACGCAGCCGCAGCCCGACGTCGTACCGTGCGGCGGCCAGCAGCAGCCCCGAGACGAACTGGCTCGACGCGCTCGCGTCGATCTCCACCTCGCCGCCGACGACGCGGCCGCGTCCGCGCACCGTGAAGGGCAGCGCCCAGCTGCCGCCGTCGTCGATGTCGACACCGACCTGCCGGAGGGCCCGGATCATCTCGCCCATGGGGCGGTGCAGCGCGCTGGCATCGGCGGTGACGGCGACGTCGCCTGCCGCGAGACCCGTGAGCGGTGTCACGAACCGCATCACGGTGCCCGCCTGGCCGCAGTCCACCGTGCCACCCCCGGCGAGGTGGGCGGGAGGCGTCACCCGCAGATCGTCGCCGAACCGGCCCTCGCCCGGGACCGGCTCGATGCCGACGCCCAGCGCCCGGAGCGCGTGGATCATGCGCGCGGAATCGTCGGAGTGCAGCGGCGCGCGGACGGTGGCCGGACCGTCCGCGATCGTCAGCGATTTCGAGCCGGGGACGGCCACGGTCGCGGTCACGGGACCGGGGACGGTGGGCGCCGACCAGGGACGGGGGGAATACCGCGGGATGCTCATCGGTTCCAGACTACCGAGGGGCGCACGCCGGCGCCTCCGGAGGGAGGATGCGGATGCTCGCGACCATGCAGCGACCCGACGCACCCCCCGTAGACTTGCGCGTGATGGACGACCAGGCCGATGTGCGCACGCAGTTCGAGGAGCAGGCGCTCCCGTTCATGGATCAGCTCTACGCGGCTGCCATGCGGATGACGCGTAACCCCGCCGACGCCGCGGATCTGGTGCAGGAGACGTTCGTGAAGGCCTTCGCCTCGTGGGCGAGCTTCACGCAGGGGACGAACCTCAAGGCGTGGCTGTACCGCATCCTCACGAACTCGTACATCAACACCTACCGCAAGAAGCAGCGTGAGCCCTACCAGAGCGCGATCGACGACCTGGAGGACTGGCAGCTGGGCGGGGCGGAATCCACCACCGCCACCAGCTCGCGCTCCGCGGAGGCGGAGGCCATCGACCACATGCCGTCCTCCGTGGTGAAGGACGCACTGCAGTCGATCCCCGAGGATTTCCGTCTTGCGGTGTATCTCGCGGACGTCGAAGGCTTCGCGTATCAAGAGATCGCGGACATCATGAAAACCCCCATCGGCACGGTCATGAGCCGTCTGCACCGTGGCAGACGGATGCTGCGTGAACTGCTTGCCGATTACGCCCAGGAGCGGGGCATCACCCCGCCGGCATCCAGGAGCACGAAATGACTGATTGCGGCTGCGACGAGGCCCGTCGCGACCTTGAGGAGTACCTGCGCAACGAGGTGTGCCACACCCAGCACTCCGATATCACCGAGCACCTCGCCACGTGCGAGGCGTGCCGGAACGAGGCCCTCGTGGCCCGCACCCTCACCGAGGTCGTGGCGCGCGCGTGCCGGGAGACCGCGCCGGAGCAGCTGCGCGACCAGGTTCTCAGCCGGTTGCGCGCCGCGCAGGCCACTCACCACTGACGCCTCGCGCGCCCTCCCGCCCGCGAGACCGCATCCATTCGTCGAGACGACATCCGATCCGATGTCGCCTCACGGCATGGATATGGTCTCGGTGGTTCGGGCAGGCGAGTTCGCGATCAGAGCTCGAGGGCCTTCTGCATCAGCGCGGCGTGCTCGATGGCGTGCGTCTTCGCGGAGCCGGCGGCCGGCGACGCGGATGCGGCGCGGGAGACGACCCGGATCGTCCGGCCGTGCAGGTACTTCACGACCTCGAGGGCGATGAACGGCCAGGCGCCCTGGTTCTCCGGCTCCTCCTGCACCCAGACGAGCTCGGCGTTCGGGTAGCTGTCGATGACGGCGTTGAGCTCGTCGATCGGGGCCGGGTAGTACTGCTCCAGGCGCACCAGCGCGATCTTCTCGTTCGGGTTCTTCGCCAGCTCCGCCGCGAGGTCCCAGTGGATCTTGCCGGAGTGCAGCAGGACACGGGTCACGGCGGTGCGATCGAGCTCACGCGAATCGTCGATCACCGGCTCGAACGTGCCCTGAGTGAAGTCCTCCACCGGGCTCGTCGCGTCGCGCAGACGCAGCATCGCCTTCGGGGTGAACACCACGAGAGGCTTGCGCGGCCGGGCATACGCCTGTCGGCGCAGCAGGTGGAAGTGCGACGCGGGCGTCGACGGGCGGGCGACGATCATGTTGTCCTGCGCGCACATCTGCAGGAAGCGCTCGATGCGTGCCGAGGAGTGGTCGGGGCCGGCGCCCTCGTAGCCGTGGGGGAGGAGCAGCACGACGCTCGACTGCTGGCCCCACTTCTGGTCGGCCGCGGTCAGGTAGGTGTCGATGACGGTCTGCGCGCCGTCGACGAAGTCGCCGAACTGCGCTTCCCACAGCACCAGCGCGTCGGGGCGCTCCACCGAGTAGCCGTACTCGAACGCCATCGCGGCGTACTCGCTGAGGAGCGAGTCGTACACGAAGAAGCGGCCCTGGTTCTGGGCGAGGTTGACCAGCGGCAGCCACTCCTGCCCGTTCGAGCGGTCGTGGAACACGGCGTGACGCTGCACGAAGGTGCCGCGGCGGGCATCCTGGCCGGCGAGGCGCACGGGCGTGCCCTCCAGCACGAGCGAGCCGAACGCGAGCAGCTCACCGAACGCCCAGTCGATCCCGCCGTTGCGGCTCATGGCGTGACGCTTGTCCAGCAGCTGCTGCAGCTTGGTGTGCACCGTGAAGCCCTCGGGCTTGTTCACGAACGCGTCACCGATGAGGTGCACGACCTCGGTCGAGACGCCGGTGGTCTCCGGGGCGCCGACGGCGGGCTCGACCTCGGCGGTCTCGCTGACGATGTCGGTCGTACCGGTCTCGGCGGCATGGGTCTGCGCGAATGCCACCTCGAGGCGATCCTGGAAGTCGCGCTTGGCCTGCTCGTACTCCTCCTCGGTGATGTCGCCGCGGCCGACGAGGGCCTCGGTGTACAGGCGACGGACGGACCGCTTCGCCTCGACGAGGTTGGTCATCAGCGGCTGCGTCATCGAGGGGTCGTCGCCCTCGTTGTGACCGCGTCGGCGGTAGCAGACGAGGTCGATGACGATGTCGCGGTGGAACTCCTGGCGGTAGCGGAACGCGAGCTCCGCGGCGCGGACGACGGCCTCCGGGTCGTCGCCGTTGACGTGCAGCACCGGCGCCTGGATGGTCTTGGCGACGTCCGTGGCGTACACGGAGGTGCGGCCGTCGACCGGCAGGGTGGTGAAGCCGTGCTGGTTGTTGACCACGACGTGGATGGTGCCGCCGGTGCGGTAGCCGCGCAGCTGCGACATCTGCAGCGTCTCGACGACCACGCCCTGGCCGGCGAACGCGGCGTCGCCGTGGACGAGGATCGGCAGCCACGAGAAGGTGCCGATGGGCTTGCGGTCCTGCTTGGCGCGGACGATGCCCTCGAGCACGCCGTCGACGGTCTCGAGGTGCGACGGGTTCGCCGCGAGGAGCACGGGCAGCTCGGTGCCCGCATCCGAGACGAACGTGCCCTCCGTGCCGAGGTGGTACTTCACATCGCCGGAGCCGTGCTTGTTGCCGGGGAGCGTGGTGCCCTCGAACTCGCGGAACACCTGGCCGTAGGTCTTGCCCGCGATGTTGGTCAGCACGTTGAGGCGACCGCGGTGCGCCATGCCGATCGCGGCGCCGTCGAGTCCGGCCGAGGCCGCGCCCTGCAGCATCTCGTCGAGCAACGGGATGAGTGACTCGCCGCCCTCCAGGCTGAAGCGCTTCTGACCGACGTACTTGGTCTGCAGGAACGTCTCGAACGCCTCGGCCTCGTTCAGCTTCGACAGGATGCGCAGCTGCTCGTCGTGGCCGGGCTTCTGGTAGTGCACCTCGAGGTTGTCCTGGAACCACTTGCGCTGCACCGGATCCTGGATGTGCATGTACTCCACGCCCGTGGTGCGGCAGTAGGAGTCACGCAGCACGCCGAGCACGTCGCGCAGCTTCATCACGCGCTTGCCGCCGAAACCGCCGGTGACGAACTCGCGGTCCAGGTCCCAGAACGTCAGGCCGTGGTTCTCGATCTCGAGGTCGGGGTGGGTGCGCTGCACGTACTCGAGCGGGTCGATGTCGGCCATCAGGTGCCCGCGGACGCGGTAGGAGTTGATGATCTCCTGCACGCGGGCGGCCTTGTCGATGCGCTCGGCGAGGTCGACGTGGATGTCGCTGGACCAGCGGATCGGTGCATAGGGGATGCGCAGCGCGGCGAAGATGTGATCGTAGAAGTCGCGCTGCCCGATGAGCAGCTCGTGCACCTTCTTGAGGAACTCGCCGGAGCCGGCGCCCTGGATCACCCGGTGGTCGTAGGTGCTCGTCAGGGTGATCGTCTTGCCGATGCCGAGCTCGGACAGCGTGTTGCCGCTCGCGCCCTGGAACTCGGCCGGGTACTCGAGGGCGCCGGCGCCCACGATGCATCCCTGACCCTTCATCAGACGGGGCACGGAGTGGACAGTGCCGATGCCGCCCGGGTTCGTGAGCGAGATCGTCGTGCCCTGAAAGTCGGCGGCCGTCAGCTTGTTGGCCCGGGCCCGCTTGACCAGGTCCTCGTAAGACGCGAGGAACTCGGTGAACGTGAGGGTCTCGGCGCGCTTGATGCTCGGCACCATGAGGGCACGAGTGCCGTCGGGCTTGGGCAGGTCGATCGCGATGCCGAGGTTGATGTGAGCGGGTGCGACGACGGACGGCTTGCCGTCGACCTCGGCGTAGAAGACGTTCTGGCTCGGGAACTCCTTGAGCGCCTGGATGAGCGCCCACCCGATGACGTGGGTGAAGCTGACCTTGCCGCCGCGGGTGCGGGACATGTGGTTGTTGATGACGATGCGGTTGTCGATCATCAGCTTGGCGGGAACCGTGCGCACGCTCGTTGCGGTCGGGACCGTGAGCGACTCGTCCATGTTGGCCGCGAGGGTCTTCGTCATGCCGCGGAGGGTCGTGACGGTGTCCTCTTCGACCGCAGCCTTCGGGTCGGAGGGCTGCGGGCTCGGGGCCTGTGCCGGGATCGGCTGCGGGGCGGCGGGCTTCGCGGTGGTGCGGGCGACGGGTGCGGCGCCGACGACGGGGATCGCGGCGGTCGTCGGCCGGGGCTCCGTGGCGGACGGGGCCGGGGCGGCACTCGCGGTCGCCAGCGTCTTCGCGTCGGTGGTGTCAGCGGGCTTGTACGACTCGAGGATCGGCCACCACGACTTGTCCACGGAGTTCTTGTCGACCTGGTACTGCTCGTACAGTTCCTCGACGAGCCATTCGTTGGCCCCGAACTCTCCTTCGCTCGATACCCCGACGCCTGTCACCTGGCTCGACACTGAAGATCGCCTGCTTTCGTGGATTCCGCTGTGGTCATTTCCGGGCCGTTGGCGACCCGAACACACGAGCTTCCATGGTATCTCAGCGGGTAATCCCATGGTCCGGATCCGGCGTGTCCCAGGGGAACGATTGGGAATCATTATCCGCACTGTCAGGAATCGTCATCCTTGACAGCACGGATGCAGACCGGCGGGGCTGCCGTAGAATGGGCGACACAATGGACGACCCTCCACATTGCAGACGATCGCCCCGCCAACCCGCCTCCCACTCGGGAGGTGACGTGTGACCGCGTACGTCATGCTGGGCGTGGGGCTCCTGCTCACGGTGGGGACGGGCTTGTTCGTCGCCAGCGAGTTCGCGCTCGTGAACCTCGACCGTGCCGATCTCGAATCTCGCCGCGCCGCCGGTGAGACCCGGTTGTCGCTAACGATCGACGCGCTGCGGCACACGTCGACGCACCTGTCCAGCGCCCAGCTGGGGATCACACTCACGACGCTGCTGACCGGTTACATGATGGAGCCGGCGATCTCCGAGCTGCTCGGGCCGCTGTTTGCCGCGGGGGGGTTGCCCGAGGGTGTGCGGGTGCCGCTGGCCGCGATCATCGGCATCGCGATCGCGACCGTGTTCTCCATGATCGTCGGCGAGCTCGTGCCGAAGAACCTCGCCCTGGCGATCCCGCGGGTGACCGCGAAGGTCGTCATGCCGTTCCAGGTCGGCTTCACGACCGTGTTCCGCCCGGCGGTGTGGCTGCTCAACGGCAGCGCGAACGCGGTCCTGCGCGGCATGGGCATCGAGCCCAAGGAGGAGCTGTCGGGCGCCCGCACCGCGGAGGAACTGTCGAGCCTCGTGCGCCGCTCCGCCAGTGCCGGTGTGCTGGAGGAGGACACCGCATCCCTGCTCGACCGGAGTCTCACCTTCGCGCGGCTGACCGCGGCCGACGTCATGACCCCGCGCCCGCGGGTGCACGCGCTCGCCGCCGACGACCCGGTCGAGGAGATCGTGCGGCTCGCCCGTGACACCGGTCACAGCAGGTTCCCGGTCTTCGGCGAGTCCATGGACGACATCGTCGGCATCGTGCACCTGAAGGCCGCCGTCAGCGTGCCCCGCGACCGTCGCGGCGACGTTCCCGCGGCGGCGCTTTCCAGCGAGGCGCTCCGGGTGCCCGAGACCGTGCACCTCGACGCGCTGATCACGGAGCTGCGCTCGCGCGGCTACCAGATGGCGATCGTGGTGGACGAGTACGGCGGCACCGCCGGCGTCGTGACCCTGGAGGACCTGGTCGAGGAGATCGTCGGCGAGGTGCTCGACGAGCACGACCGGCGCCGCGCCGGCGTCGTCCGCGGCGCCGATTCGCTGACGTTCCCCGCGAGCCTGCGACCCGACGAACTGCTCGACCGCACCGGCATCCGCGTCCCCGAGGGCGAGGTCTACGACACTGTCGGTGGCTTCCTCATGAGCGAACTGGAACGCATCCCCGTGGTCGGCGACACCCTCACGATCGACGACGGCACGCTCGAAGTCGTGCGGATGGACGGACGGCGGGTGGATCGGGTGCGGTTCACACCGCGGCCGATGCCGGCAGGCACGGAACCGGATGCGGGCGACCGGGGCGGTGATCGCCGATGAACGATTGGGCGGGAATCCTCTGGCTGGTCGTGCTGCTGATCTTCAACGCCTTCTTCGTCGGCGCCGAGTTCGCGGTCATCTCCGCGCGCCGCTCGCAGATCGAACCGCTCGCCGAACGCGGGTCGCGCTCGGCCAAGACGGCGCTGTGGGCCATGGAGCACGCGACGCTCATGCTGGCCACCTGCCAGCTCGGCATCACGATCTGCTCGCTGCTGATCCTGAACGTCTCCGAGCCCGCCATCCACCACCTGCTCGCGGTACCGCTGGAATGGACCGGCTGGGCGGAGGCCACGGTCGATGTCGTCGCGTTCATCGTCACGCTCGTGATCGTGTCGTACCTGCACGTCGTGTTCGGTGAAATGGTGCCGAAGAACCTCGCGTTCTCGGTGCCCGACCGGGCGGTGCTCATGCTCGCCCCGCCGCTGGTGTGGGTGGCGAAGCTGTTCCATCCGGTCATCGTGGCGCTCAACTGGCTGGCGAACCACGCGGTGCGGCTGTTCCGCGTGGAGCCGCAGGATGAGGCCGCATCCACGTTCACGCTCGACGAGGTCGCGGCCATCGTGAACCAGTCGCGCATCGAGGGCGTGCTCGACGACAGTGCCGGCACGGTCGCGGCGGTGGTCGAGTTCACCGACAAGAAGGTGAAGGACGTGGCGGTGCCGCTCGCCGAGCTCGTGACCCTGCCGACCACGACGACCCCCGCCGAGATCGAGCGGGCGGTCGCCAAGCACGGCTTCTCCCGCTACGTGATCGTGGACGCCGAGCACACGCCGGTCGGCTACGTGCACCTGAAGGACGTGCTCCGGGTCGCGGAAGCGACCGACGACGTCTACCTCGCCCGTCCGATCCCCGCCAAGCGCATCCACCATATGGTGCCGCTGCAGGAGGGGACGGACCTCGAGGACGCCCTCGCGCTCATGCGTCAGGCGGGCCGCCACCTCGCCCAGGTGCGTAACGACGCCGGCGTCACGACCGCCGTGCTGTTCCTCGAGGACATCATCGAAGAACTCGTCGGCGAGGTCGAGGACGCCACTCGGCGCAGGCGCTGACCCGGGTTCGCCCGGCTAGGGTGAGGGCCATGAGCGGGCAGTGGACGGCGGCGGATGCGGCAGGGTCGTTGCACGCACCGGCATCGGACGACCACAAGTACTCCCGCGGGGTGGTGGGCCTGCGCACCGGCTCGGAGGCGTATCCCGGCGCGGCGGTGCTCGGCGTAGAGGCCGCCTGGCGCACCGGCACCGGCATGGTCCGTTACCTGGGCCCTGCCCGCGCCGCCGACCTGGTCCTGGCGCGCCGGCCCGAGACGGTGACCGTCGACGGCCGGGTGCAGGCATGGGTCGTCGGGTCGGGGACGGATGCGGCCGCCCGCTCCTTCGCGGAGACCGAGACGCTGCGTCGCCTCCTCGCCGGTGACGTGCCGGTGGTGGTCGACGCCGGCGCGCTCGACCTCGCCGCGGGGGCGACCGCCCCGCTCGTTGTCACCCCGCACGCCCGCGAACACGACGCGCTGCGCGGCACCCTCGGCCTCGGCCCGGTCGATCCCGCCGCCGGCGAGGAAGAGCGTTCCCGCGCCGCCGCCGAGTCCGCGGCGCGGCTCGGCGGCGTCGTGCTGCTGAAGGGGGCGCTGACACTCGTCGCCGAGCCCGGCGGCACCGTCCGCCGGGTGTCCGCCGGGACGCCGTGGCTCGCGACCGCCGGCACCGGGGACGTTCTCGCCGGCGCCGTCGGCGCGGTCGTCGCGGGCATCGCCGCGCGCCGGAACCCGGACGCGGTCGCGCTCGCGGATGCCGCCGCATCCGCCGCCTGGCTCCACGGCCGGGCGGCCAGCCTGGTCGCTGCCGCGTTCGGCGGAGCGGGCGGCCCGCTCACCGCCCTCGATGTGGCGGACGCGCTGCCCCGCGCGGTGGCGGAGGCGCTCGCCGCCGGCTGACCGGCGCCACCCGTGCGGGCACCGGCTGCGGGTCGCGCGGGCGTACAGGAAGCCGCGGATCGCGCACCCTAGGATGTGAGCCGTGTCGAGACGAGCCGTGCTGTGGATCGCGTTCGTCGTCGTCCACGTGGGTGTCGCGGTGCTCGGCTGGATCCTGCCCAACAGTCCCATGGGCGACGTCTACCTCGTCTACGAGAAGTGGTCGCTCGCGTTCTTCCACGGCGGGTATGTCACCCCGGAGGATTACCCCCTCGTCGAGGGTATCGTCCACGTCGGCTTCGTCGGTCTCGACAGCCCCTGGGTGTACCCGCAGCTCGCCCTCGTCCCCATGCTGCTGGCGTGGGCGTTCGGCTGGGCGATCTCGTACACGCCGGCATGGGCGGTCCTCGTCATCCTGATCGATGCGGCAGCCTTCGCCGTACTCGTCGGCCGCGGGCGCGGGACCGGTCGCACCGTGGCCGCCTGGTTCTGGCTGGTGTTCATCGCCCTGCTCGGCCCCGTCGCGCTCTACCGGATCGACGCCATCACCGTGCCGCTGTCGATCCTCGGCTGCCTGTGGCTGGTGCGCCGGCCGTGGCTCGGCTCCATCCTGCTGGCGATCGCCACCTGGATGAAGGTGTGGCCGGCGGCTCTCCTCGCGGCCGCCGTCATCGCGGTGCGCCGTCGTGTCGCGGTCGTCGGGGGTGCGTTGGCCGTCAGCCTCGTGACGCTCGCCGTCGTGGTGCTCGCGGGAGGCGGCGCGTACGCGTTCGGGTTCATCGGCGACCAGACCGGTCGTGACCTGCAGGTCGAGGCCCCCGTCAGCACCTTCTACCTCTGGGATGCGATGCTCGGCGGCGGGTCCCGCGTGTACTACGACCCGGTGCTGCTGACCTTCGAGGCCAGCGGGCCGTTCGCGGATGCTGTCGTGTCGGCCATGACCCCCGTGCTCCTCATCGCCGTCCTCGCGGTCGCCGGTGTCGGCGCGGTGAAGGTCTGGCGAGGCGCCGCGTTCGCGCGGCTGTTCCCCGCGCTGGCGCTGGCGCTCGTGAGCGCGTTCATCGTCTTCAACAAGGTCGGCTCGCCGCAGTACATGGTGTGGCTCAGCGTGCCGCTGGTCATCGGACTCGTGCTGGACCGGCGTCGGTGGTGGGGGCCGGCGTCCCTCGGCCTCGGGATCGCGCTGTGCACCCAGGTCATCTACCCGCTGACCTACTACGACCTCCTCGCGGCGCAGCCGTTCCCGGTGGCCGTCATCACGGTCCGGAACGCCCTGCTCGTCGTCCTGTTCGTCTGGTCCACGGTGTTGCTCGGTCGCGTCGCGGCGCCGACCCTGGCTGCCACCGCATCCGTCCGCTCCGAATCCGCCACCGCAGGAGGCTCCTGATGCTCATCGCGTTCTCCGTCGCTCCCAGCGGCACCGGTCACGCCGACGGCTCCGTGCACGACGCGGTCGCCGCCGCCGTCCGCGTCGTCCGCGACTCCGGGCTGCCGCACCGGACCACCAGCATGTTCACCGAACTCGAGGGGGAGTGGGACGAGGTGTTCGACGTCGTACGACGCGCCACCGAGGCCGTGCTGCCCTTCGGCTCCCGGGTCTCGCTGGTGCTGAAGGCCGACATCCGTCCCGGGTACCGGGGCGAGATCGACGGCAAGATCGAGCGGCTCGAGACCGCCCTCGCGGATGCCGCGGACACGCCCGATCGAAACGATTCGCCACCGACGCTCTGACGCCGTTACCATGGCGGGATGACCTCCTCGACACCCTCGAGGGGGGCGGCGATGTGGGCGCTCCTCTCCCTCGCCATCGGTTCCTTCGGGATCGGCATGACCGAGTTCACCATGATGGGCCTGCTCCCCGACATCGCCGCGGAACTGCTGCCGCAGGCGTGGGCCGCCAATCAGGAGGATGCCATCGCGCAGGCGGGCTGGCTCATCAGCCTGTACGCGCTCGGCGTCGTCGTCGGGGCGCCGACGATCGCGGGATCGGTCGCGCGTTTCCCGCGTCACCGGGTCATGATCGGACTCTCCCTCGCGCTGACCGTATTCACGGCGCTCACCGTGATCGCGCCGAGCTTCGGGCTGGTGGGGGCGTCCCGGTTCCTCGCCGGCCTTCCACACGGCGCGTACTTCGGTATCGGAGCTCTCGTCGCGGCGGAGGTGCTCGGCCCCGGGAAACGGGCAAAGGGCGTCGCGTTCGTCCTCACCGGGCTGACGCTTGCGAACGTCGTCGGGGTGCCATTCGGCACCTTCCTCGGCCAGCAGTTCGGCTGGCGGAGCGCGTTCGCCGTCGTCACCGGCATCTTCGCTCTCACGACCGTCGCCATCTTCTTCTTCGTCCCCCGATCGCCGGGACAGCCCGGACGAACTCTCCGCGCGGAGCTCGGCGTCTTCCGCATCCCGCAGGTGTGGTTCGCGCTGGCCACCGGCGCGATCGGCTTCGGCGGCTTCTTCGCGGTGTACAGCTACGTGGCGCCGCTGGTCACCGACGTCGCCGGATCGCCGACGTGGGTGGTACCGCTCGTGCTCGTCGTCGTCGGCGTCGGCATGACGGTCGGCAACATCATCGGCGGGCACCTGGCCGATCTGAACCTCCGACGGACGCTGCTGTGGGGCATGGCTCTGATGGCGGTGGTGCTCGCCGTGCTCGCGCTGACGGCAGGCTGGATCATCGCGCTGTTCGCCACCCTGCTCGGCATGGGCCTCGTCTCATCGGCCCTGAGTCCCGCCATCCAGACCCGCCTGATGGACGTGTCGGGCGACAACCAGTCGATCGCCGCCGCCCTCAACCACTCGGCGCTGAACATCGGCAACAGCCTCGGCGCCTTCCTCGGCGGCATCGTCATCGCCGCGGGCCTCGGCTATGCCGCCCCGGCGTGGGTCGGCGTGCTGCTGGCCCTCGCGGGGCTTGCCATCGCCGTCCTGGCGTACCGGATGCAGGACCGCTCCCGCGGCGGCGCGGCCGCCGAATCGCACCGTCACATCGAGCCGCTGCCGTTCGACTGATCCGGCCGGTCCGGCTTTCCGGCGGCTGTGCTGCCGTCGACGCCTCTGACGCCGGGCACAACGGCGGAGATCGCGTCGCAGACCCCGCGAAACTGCATCCGTCTCCGGTGAGCCGGGGAGGATCTCCGCCGTTGTGTCGGCAGGCGCGCGGGGAGGGATGCGGCAGGTGATCGCGGGGAGGGATGCGGCGGCTGTGGGCGGGGCCGGATGCGGCGGCGGAGGGGTCAGGCCTCGAGCAGGCGGCGAAGGTGCCCCGCGACCACATCCGTCTCGATGAGGAATCCGTCGTGGCCGAAGTCGCTCGTGATGACGGCGGCGCGGTCGCCGTCGAGGGTGTTCCGGATGCCGCGGGCGATGCGGTGCTGCCCGTCGACGGGGAAGAGCCGGTCGCTGTCGATGCCGAGCACGAGCGTCGTGGCGGTGACGCGGGCGAGGGCGTCCTCGATGCCGCCCCGGTCGCGGCCGACGTCGTGCGAGTTCATCGCCTCGACGAGGGTGAGGTAGCTGTTGGCGTCGAAGCGGCGGGTGAACTTGTTGCCGTGGAAGTCGAGGTACGACTCCACGGCGAACCGGCCGCCGTGCCCGAAGGGGCTGACACCGGACTGCCACGATCGCTGGAACCGCTGGTTCAACTCGGCCGGGCTCCGGTAGTTCAGCAGCGCCATCCGGCGGGCGAGCGACAGTCCGCGATGCGGGCCCTCGCCGGGCGACGCGTCGTAGTACTCGCCGCCGGCGAATCGAGGGTCGATGCGGATGGCCTCGAGCTGGACCGAATTCAGCGCGATCTGGTCGGCGGTGTTGGCCGGGGGAGCGGCGATGACGGCGAGCCGGGCGACGCGGTCGGGGTGGGTGACGGCCCACTCCAGCGCGTGCATCCCGCCCATCGAGCCGCCGATGACGCCCGCCCAACGGTCGATGCCGAGGTCGTCGGCGAGGAAGCGCTGCGCCTCGACCTGATCGCGGACCGTGAGGTAGGGGAAGCGGTGCGCCCATTCGTAGCCGTCGGCGGCGATGCTCGCCGGTCCCGTGGAGCCCTGGCATCCGCCGAGCATGTTCGGGGCGATGACGAACCAGCGGTTCGTGTCGATCGCGGCTCCCGGCCCGACGATGTCCTGCCACCACCCTGCGGTCGGATGCCCAGGGCCCGCGTCGCCGCGGACGTGGCTGTCGCCGGTGAGGGCGTGGAGGACGAGCACCGCATTGTCGCGGGCGGCGTTGAGCTCGCCCCAGCTCTCGTACGCCAGGCGGAACGACGGCAGATGTCCGCCGCTCTCGCTGCGGAAGTCGCGGAAGGCGGCGAAGCGGCGTTCCCCGACCGGATCGCCGTCGCGCCACGCACCGGTGGCCGGGGGGCGTCCGCGCAGCAACCGGGCATCGGCCTCCGTCACCGGTGCGCTGGGCACGGTGTCCTCAGAGGTCTGCCAATCCATAGCGCCCATTCTCCCGGAGCGGCTGCGCCCCGGCGTCCGTGTTACGTCGGCCTGCCGCATCCGGGTCCGGCGGGAACGCGCCGCGTCCCCGCATCCATGTCCCACTTTCTGCCGTTATGGACGGCCTATTCCGGCAGAAAGTGGGACATGTTCTGCAGAAAGTGGGACATGGGCACCGAGGTGGGGAAGGACGCGCCGGAAAACGGCGGATGCCCCGCCACCCGGGAGGGGTCGCGGGGCATCCGGATGCGGCGGGCGTCAGGCGCGCGCAGCCTCCACGACCCGGCGCGCGGCGTCGAGCGCCTGCTCCAGGTCGGCCTTGAGGTCGGCCACGTTCTCGATGCCGACCGACAGGCGCACCAGGCCCGGGGTGACCCCGGCGGTGAGCTGCTGCTCGGGCGTCAGCTGCGAGTGGGTGGTGGATGCGGGGTGGATCACGAGCGAGCGCACGTCACCGATGTTGGCAAGGTGGCTGAACAGCTTCAGGCTGTTCACGAACTCGCGACCGGCCTCGACACCGCCCTTGAGCTCGAACGACAGCACCGCACCGACACCCTTGGGGGCGTACTTGTTCGCAGCGGCGTACCAGGGCGAGGTCGGCAGGCCGGAGTAGTTCACCGAGGCGACGTCGTCGCGGCTCTCGAGCCACTCGGCGACCTCCTGCGCGTTCTGCACGTGACGCTCGATGCGCAGCGACAGCGTCTCGATGCCCTGGATGAGCAGCCACGCGCTGTTCGGCGCGATCGAGGAGCCGAGGTCGCGCAGCAGCTGCACGCGGGCCTTGATGATGTAGGCCAGGCCGTCGCCGACCGCGGTGGTGTAGCTCGCGCCGTGGTAGGAGGGGTCGGGCTCGGTGAGGCCCGGGAACTTGTCCACGTTCTGCGACCAGGCGAAGGTGCCGCCGTCGACGATGACGCCGCCGATGGTGGTGCCGTGACCGCCGAGGAACTTCGTGGCCGAGTGCACGATGATGTCGGCACCGTGCTCGAACGGACGGATGAGGTAGGGCGTCGCGATCGTGTTGTCGACGATGAGCGGCACACCGGACTCGTGGGCGACGTCCGCGACCGTGCGGATGTCGAGCACGTTGATCTGCGGGTTGCCGATGGTCTCCGCGAAGAACAGCTTCGTGTTCGGGCGGACCGCGCGGCGCCACTCCTCGGGGTCGTCCTGGTTCTCCACGAACGTGGTCTCGATGCCGAGCTTGGCCAGCGTGTACTTGAACAGGTTGTACGTGCCGCCGTAGATCGAGCTGGACGAGACGATGTGGTCGCCGGCCTGCGCGATGTTCAGGACGGCGAAGGTCTCCGCAGCCTGACCCGACGAGACGAGCAGTGCGCCGGTGCCGCCCTCGAGCGCCGCGACGCGCTGCTCGACGACATCCTGCGTGGGGTTCTGGATGCGGGTGTAGATGTTGCCGAACTCGGCCAGGGCGAACAGGTTCGCGGCATGGTCAGCGTTGTCGAAGACGTACGACGTGGTCTGGTAGATCGGGGTCGCACGGGCCTTGGTGACCGGGTCGGGCGCTGCGCCGGAGTGGACCTGCTTGGTCTCGAACCGCCAGTTCTCGGGTGCGGACATTGCGTTCTCCTGAAAGCTCATGGGTCCCGCGGCGGGTGTCGCGGCCATCCCCGACACTACGGATGCGGGGGGCGGGCGACAATGCCTCGGACACGGTGCGTAACACGCTCGGAACGGTGCCCGGTTACGGTGGAACCATGGTGACCAGACGCGCGGTTGTGACGGGGGCAAGCTCGGGGATCGGCGAGGCGACGGCACGGATGCTGCGTGCCCGCGGCTGGGACGTCGTCGCCGTGGCGCGACGCGCCGACCGGCTGCAGGCCCTCGAAGCCGAGACCGGCGCCGTGGCGTTCGCCGCAGACCTCACGGTCGAGGGCGACGTCGACGCGCTCGCCGTCTGGCTCGCCGAGTCGGGCCCGGTTCACGCGCTGGTGCAGATCGCCGGCGGGGCGCGCGGCGCCGACCGGATCGAGGATGGCGACGCGGAGCAGTGGCGGTGGATGTTCGAGGCGAACGTCCTCTCCACGCAGCGACTCGTGGCGCACCTGCTGCCGCTGCTGCGCCGGGCCGCCGCATCCGACGGCCACGCGGACACCCTGTTCGTCACCTCCACCGCCGCGCAGACCGCCTATCAGGGCGGCGGCGGGTACAACGCCGCCAAGGCGGCAGAGGCGATGCTCGTGAAGGCGCTGCGTCTGGAGCTGAACGGCGAACCGATCCGGGTGAGCGAGATCGCCCCGGGTATGGTGCGGACCGAGGAGTTCTCGCTGCGGCGCCTGGGCGGTGACACCGCGGCGGCCGAGTCCGTCTACGACGGCGTGGAGAACCCGCTCACCGCCGAGGACATCGCCGACGTCATCGCCTACGCCCTGGACGCGCCCGGACACGTGAACCTCGACCTCGTGACCGTGCGCCCGGTCGCCCAGTCCGCCCAGCACCTGCTCGCCCGCGGGCCGCTGCACGTCCGCGAGGGCTGAGGCCGCCGCGGCGTGTGACGGGCGCGGCGCGCAACTAGGCTGGTGCCGTGAGTGAAGCGGTGGCGCAGGAGCGCGAACATCTCAGCTGGGACGGATTCGGCGAGGCGTCGCGAGACATCGCACGCGCCATCATCGCGGACGGTTTCGTGCCGGAGGTGGTCGTCGCCATCGCCCGCGGCGGACTGCTGCCGGCCGGGTCCATCGCGTACGGCCTCGGCATCAAGAACTGCGGCGCCATCAACGTGGAGTTCTACACCGGCATCGGCACGGTGCTGGACGCACCGGAGCTGCTGCCCCCCGAGCTCGACATGACGTACCTGAACGGCCGTCGCGTGCTGCTCGTGGATGACGTCGCCGACAGCGGCCGCACCCTCGACCTCGCGGTGCGCCTGCTCACCGAGCAGGGCGCCGAGGTGCGTTCGGCCGTCATCTACACGAAGCCGACCACGATCATCCAGCCCGACTATGCGTGGAAGGCCACGGACCTGTGGATCGACTTCCCCTGGTCGTGGCAGGGAACCGTCCTCGAAGAGGACGCCGGGCTCGTCGGCTCCGCCTGATCCCATGGCACGAAGCCTGCCCGAACTCGCCGCGGACGGCCTGATCGATCCGGGCTGGGCGACCGCACTGGAACCGGTCGCGGGGGACATCGCCGCCCTCGGGGAACGTTTGCGCGCCGAGGTCGCGGCCGGACGCCGCTACCTGCCGGAGGGAGAGCGGGTGCTGCGCGCCTTCCAGCGGCCGCTGGACCTGGTGCGCGTCCTCATCGTCGGGCAGGACCCGTACCCCACCCCGGGCCACCCGATCGGGCTGTCGTTCGCGGTCGACGCCCACGTCCGGCCGCTGCCGCGCAGCCTCGCGAACATCTACCGCGAACTCGACGACGACCTGGGCATCCCGCCCGCCCCGCACGGTGATCTGTCCCGCTGGAGCGACCAGGGCGTCATGCTGCTGAACCGCGTGCTCACGGTGGCGCCCGGCGCCCCCGCATCCCACCGCGGCTGGGGATGGGAGAAGGTCACCGAGCACGCGATCCGCACCCTCGTCGCCCGGGACGAACCGCTGGTCGCGGTCCTGTGGGGCAATGACGCGCGGAACCTCCGGCCGCTCCTCGGCGATACCCCTGTGGTCGAGTCGCCGCATCCGTCACCTCTGTCTGCGAGCCGCGGATTCTTCGGCTCCCGGCCGTTCTCGCGGGTCAACGCGCTGCTGCAGGAACAGGGCGCTGACCCCGTCGACTGGCGGATTGCGTCGTAGGCTGATCGCCATGCTCGAGGAGGAATACGAGAAGCGCCGGCGACTACCCCGCCACCTGCGCACCGTGCCGCCGGCACCGGAGTTCGCCTACGAGATCCGACCGGTGCAGCCGCGCGACATCCCGGACATCCGCGAGATCTACAACTACTACGTGACGAACTCCGTGGTCACGTTCGATGAGAAGAAGTGGTCGCTCGCGAAGTGGCGGGAGAAATACGACCACCTCCACAAGCTCGGCCTGCCGTTCCTCGTGGCGCAGTCACCGACCGGGCAGATCCTCGGCTACGCACTGGTGCAGCCGTGGGCGGGTAAGTCGGCGTATCGGTACACCGTGGAGGACTCCATCTACCTCGGGCAGGCCGCATCCGGCAAGGGACTCGGGCGTGCGCTGCTGCAGGCGCTCATCGAGGCGTGCGAGGAGCGAGGGATCCGTGAACTGGTCGCGGTCATCAGCGACAAGGGCGCCGAGGCCTCGATCGCGCTGCACGAGCGGCTCGGGTTCACCGAGGTCGGTCGGATGGGACGCGTCGGCTTCAAGTTCGGACGCTGGCTCGGCACCGTCTACCTGCAGAAGTCGCTGAAACCGGCGAGAAAGCGGCGATTGTTCGGCCGCGACGCCGACGAGGACCGCTGACCGCGACTCCTGCGCGGCGCGGCGCTGCGTCGCGAGATTCGGGGATGCGGCGAGATTCGGCGCGGATGCCGGCATCCCCTCCGAATCTCGTGACATCTCCGAATCCGACGACGGGCGGGGGCGGATGCGGCCGGTTCAGGGAGCGGTCGCGCCGGGGTCGATCGTCGGGATCGAGGCGAGCAGACGGCGCGTGTACGCGGCCTGCGGCTGCAACAGCACCTTCTCGGTCGGGCCCTCCTCGACGACGGCGCCGTCCTTCATGACCACGACGTCATCGCAGAGGTTCTGCACCACCCCGATGTCGTGCGACACCATGACGAGGGTCAGCGCGCCCTCCGCCCGCAGCTCGGCGATGAGGGCGAGGATCTGCGCGCGGACCGTGACATCCAGCGCCGAGAGTGGTTCGTCACCCACGAGCAGCCGCGGCCGGTGCACGATCGCGCGGGCGAGAGCGATGCGCTGACGCTGGCCGCCGGAGAACTCGTGCGGGTAGCGGTCGGCGGCGCCCGCTCCGAGCCCCACATGCGTGAGGACGTCGCGCACGCGTGCACGGCGGTCGCCCGGGATGTCGAGCGCCCACAGCGGCTCGCCGATGATCCGGCCCACCGACATGCGCGGGTCGAGGGAGGCGTACGGATCCTGGAAGACGATGCCCGTCTGCCGCCGCACCCAGTGCAGCGCGCGCGCCGAGGCGCGGGCATCGACCGGTGCGCCGTCGAATGTGACGCTGCCCGCGGTGGGGGAGTCGAGACCGAGCAGCAGTCGCACGAGCGTCGATTTCCCGCTGCCCGACTCGCCGATGATGCCGAGTGCGGTGCCCTCGTCAACGTCGAGCCGGGAAGCGCTTGGTCAGTCCGCGGGCGCGGAGCAGCTCGCTCATCGCTGCCTCCCCTCGCGGCCCTCGGGGCGCCACAGGGTCGCGGTCGCATCCCGCAGCAGTCCCTGCGTCACGATCGAGCGCGGGGCGGTGAGCAGCTGTGCCACCGGCGCGCTCTCGACGACACGGCCGTGCTCGAGCACGATGCCGTGCGTGGCGATCTGCGACAGCACCGCCAGATCGTGCGTGATGAACACCAGCGACATGCCCGCATCCGCCACGAGGCCGGACAGCAGGTCGAGGATCTCCGCCTGGATCGTGACGTCGAGCGCTGTCGTGGGCTCGTCGGCGATGAGCAGGCGCGGGCCGGCTGCCAACGCGATCGCGATCGCCACCCGCTGACGCTGTCCGCCGGACAGCTGGTGCGGGTACCGGCGGACGAGGTTCTCCGGGTCGGGCAGCTGCACGCGACGTGCCTCTTCCACGGCACGCGCGCGGGCGGTGGCGCGGTCCACCCGGTGATGGATGCGGACGGATTCCGCGATCTGCCGGCCGACGGTGCGGATGGGGTTCAGTGAGGTCTGCGGTTCCTGGAACACGATGCCGAGCTCGTCGCCGCGGAGGCCGGCGAGTTCCCGTTCGGACAGGCCCAGGATCTCGCGCCCGTCCCACCGCACGCTGCCGGATGCGGTGGCGCCGTCGGGCAGGAGCCCGAGGATCGCGAGCGCGGTCAGCGACTTGCCCGAGCCGGATTCGCCGATGAGACCGAGGCGGGCGCCCTCCGGGACATCGAACGAGACCCCGTCCACGACCCGCTGCCCATCGATGTCGACGACGAGGTCCCGCACCTGCAGGCTCACGAGACCACCTCCGGGATGTGCGTGCGGGCCGCGCTGCGTGCGCGGGAGAGGGTGGGGTCGGTGGCATCGCGCAGGCCGTCGCCGAGGAGGTTCAGGCCCAGGACCGACACGGCGATCGCGAGTCCCGGCCACACCACCGAGAGCGGATGCGCGGTCAGATACTGCTGCAACTGGGCGAGCAGGAGCCCCCACGAGGGCTGGGTCACGGGCGCCCCGAAGCCGAGGTAGGAGAGGCCGGCCTCGGCGAGCACCGCGACGGCCATGCCCCAGGACAGCTGCACGATGAACACCGGCGCGACGTTCGGCAGGAGGTGCCGCACGAGGTTCTGCGCCGTGGTGAGCCCGGAGGCACGTCCGGCCAGCACGAACTCGCTGTGCAGCACCCGGCGCAGCTCCGGCCGGGTGACCCGGGCAACGTTCACGCCGAAGCCGATGCCGACAGCCCACACCACCACCCAGAGCGACCCGCCCCAGACGGCGGCGATCATCATGGCGATCAGCAGCACCGGGAAGGCGATGAGGATGTCGACCACGACGGCGACGGTCTCGCGCACCGCCCGGACGGTCAGCGCGCCGAGCGAGGCGAGGGCGAGACCGAGAAGGGTGGCGATCACCCCGGCTCCCACGGCCACCAGGACGGTCGTGCGGGCGCCCACCATCAGGAGACTCGCGATATCGCGGCCGGTGGCATCGGTGCCGAGCACGTGCGGCCAGCTGGGACCCGCCCACCGGCTCGGCACGTCCGTGCGCTGCGGGTCGAACGGGGTCCACACCAGCGACACCGCGGCGGTGAGGAGGATGAGAGCCACCACGATGAGTCCGAAGCGCCCGGTCGGGAGCTGCCAGAGGCGTTGCAGCGTGCTGAGTCGCGGGCGGCGGCCCGTCGTCCCTCCGGCGGCGCTCATGCGGCCTCCCGCTGCCGGGGGTCGATGGCGCGATGCACCAGGTCCACGAGGAATCCGATGACGAGCACGAACGCGGTGAGGGCCAGGAGCTCTCCCTGCACCTTGGGGAGGTCCCGGGCGGCGACGTCGGCCACCAGCATCCGTCCGATACCGGGGAGGGCGAACAGCTGCTCGATGACGACGGCGCCCACCACGATCCCGGCGATCTGCAGGCCCAGCACCGTGATGATGGACAGCCCGACGTTCGGCAGTCCGTGGCGCAGCAGCGCCTGCGTGCGGGTCAGGCCCTTCGCCGCCGCGGTGCGGACGTAGTCCTGCCCGACCGCCTGCAGCGTGGCGCTGCGCACGAAGCGCAGCAGCATCGCGCCCTCCACGATCCCGATGGTGATCGCGGGCAGCAGCAGCGCGCGCACCGCCGCGGCGGGATCCGCCCAGCCGGAGCGGGGGAAGCCCTGCGCGGGCAGCCACCCGAGCCACACGGCGAACACGACGACGAGCATCATGCCCGCCCAGACCACCGGCACCGCGGCCAGTGCCTGGGCGCCGACGCCCAGCGCCGTCCCGGAGGCATGTGTGCGTCGCACCGCCGACAGGATGCCGAGCGGGATGCTGATCACGAGCGCCACGAGCAGGGCTAACGCGCCGAGCGGGAGCGTGACCTCCGCCTTCGCGGCGATCTCCACGGACACCGGTGTGCCGGTGATGAGCGATGAGCCGAGGTCGCCGTGCAGCAGGCCTCCGATCCACTCCGCATACTGCACCGGCCATGGCCGGTCGAGGCCGAGCCGATCGGTGATGGCCGCGACCTGCTCAGGGGAGGAATTCGTGCCCGCGATCATCTGCGCCACGTTTCCCGGAAGCAGCCGCAGCGTGGCGAAGATCACCGCGCTGGCAACGAACAGGCCCAGCACCAGCAGGGCCAGCCGTGTCAGCGCGTACCGGATCACCCGTCGCTCTTGGTCAGCTGCGCAACGTTCAAGCGCTCGTTGACGCTGTCGGCCGGCATGCCGCTCACCGTCGTGCCCACTGCCACCAGGGACAGACCGTTGAAGAGCCAGTCCGCGGCGGCATCCTCCGAGACGATGCGTGCCGCGCGGGTGAGGAGCTCGTCCGCCTCCTCGTCGCTGGTCGCGGTCAGCGACTGCGCGAACAGCGTCTGCACCTCGGCGTTGTCGTAGGTGAAGTAGTAGTCAGGATCGGCCCAGTTGCCGAAGTCGCGTGCCTCGGTGTGCAGCACGAAGCTCAGCTCGTAGTCCTTGTTCGTGTACACGTCCTGCAGCCAGGTCGCGAAGTCGACGGAGTCGACCTTGAGCGTAATCCCGACCTGATCGAGATCGGAGACGAGCAGCTGCGCGATCGTGGTGGGGTAGAAGGACGGGATCGTCAGGGTCAGCGTCAGGTCCTCGTAGCCGGCGTCGGCGAGCAGCTTCTCCGCCGCATCCGGGTCGTACGGCGCCACGTCGGAGAGGTCTTCGTAGCCGGGGTCGAGCGCAGGGATCGGACCGTACAGGGTCGTCGAGCCGCCCAGCGCTTCGACGAACGCCTCGTGGTCGATGGCCTGCCGGATCGCCTGGCGCACGCGCTGGTCGGCGAGGGGACCGGTGGTCTGGTTGAACGCCAGGGTGCCCTTGTCGGTCGACTCGCCCTCGATGATCGTGAAGTCGCCCCCGTCGCTGAGCTGATCGGCGATGTCGGCGGTGAGTGCGAGACCGGTGACGACGTCGAGTTCGCCGGCCAGCGCGGCGCTCAGCGCGGCCTGGTTATCCGGGATGTAGTCGAAGATGACCTCGGCCGCCTCCGAGGGCGTGCCCCAGTACCCGTCATAGCGGGTGAGGGTGACGCTGTCCCCCTGCGCCCATGCGGTCAGCGTGAAGGGACCGGTGCCGTTGGCGGCGGTCTGGTAGTCGACGCCGTCGCCCTCCTTGAGGATGATGCCCGCGCGGCCGGAGAGGTTCCACAGCAGCTGCGAGTCCGGCTCGCTCAGTGTCAGAGTGACGTTCTGTCCCTCCGCCGCGATGCCGGTGACCTTCGCGAGGGTGCTGGCGTCGACCCAGTCCGCGTTGTCGCGGTGCTGGGTGAGCGACCATACGACGTCCTGGGGTGTCAGCTCCTGGCCATCATGGAAGGTCACCCCGTCCTGCACGGTGAAC
This sequence comes from Microbacterium sp., assembly GCF_026393345.1. Lineage (GTDB taxonomy): Bacteria > Actinomycetota > Actinomycetes > Actinomycetales > Microbacteriaceae > Microbacterium. Next base: position 30,068 of record NZ_JAPLAI010000036.1, on the reverse strand, counting down.
GTGTAGGTGAGTCCGTCGTCGGACACGGTCCAGTCGCTCGCCAGCGCGGGCTCGATCTCCTGCTCCGGCGTGCGAGACACCAGGCCCTGGTAGACGTTGTCGATCAGCAGCTGGTCGAGGGCGGCGCCTGACGTCTGCCGGATGTCGAGGTTGGTCGGTTCGAGCACGAGCCGGACCACGACGGAGGCGTCGGGGTCGGGCGACCCGGTGCCCTCCGTCGGTGCGGTGCCGGAGCAGGCAGTGAGGGTCAGTGCGGCGGCGGCCACGAGAGCTGTGGCGGCGACCAGGGTTCGGCGGAGCATGCGCGTCCTTTCGCCCGGGGCCGGGCTCGAGATTCCAGGTGGTGCTGCGGTGCGATACACCAGCCTAGGGTGGCGGCGATCACGGAAGGGTCACGGCGTGTGTCACATGACATCCGCCGTCATGAGGCGGCGATCCCCCGGATGAGGTCGGCGAGCTGCGCGGGGATCTCCTCGTGCACGTTGTGGTGCGCCGGGACCACGATGACGCGGGCGGCGGGCGCATGGCGGCCGAATTCCTCCGCATCCGCTTCGGTCACGTAGCCCTGATTCCCCCGGATGAGGGTGACGGGCGCGGCGACGGCCTCGACGTCCGCCCAGGCGGCGGTCGAGAGCAGCCCAGCGACGGCGCCGTCCGGGGCGGGCGCGGGGTCGGCTGCGGCTGCGGCTGCGGCGGCGAGGTGAGCGAAGTGGTGCTTCCACTCCACCCGGCCGTCCGGGCGCACCCGGGAGTTCAGGTACACGCCCCGTTCCGCCGCGCGGCGGGTGCCGCCGAGCCCGAAGGACAGCGCGCGTTCGACCAGCTCGTCCCGATCCGCCCAGTCGGTGGGGCCGGCGAAGAACTCGCGCACCTGGCGGGGCCCCGCGTCCGGGTTCACGCCGGGGGTGATGTCGACGATCGTCAGGGATGCCACGAGATCGGGGGCGGAGGCGGCGACCGCCGTCGCGGTGAGGCCGCCCAGCGAGTGCCCGACGAGCACCTGTGGGGTGTCGGTCCAGGCGCGGAGCGCCTGCACCACATCCGGGGCGAGGGTGTGCGGCGAGTAGTCGGCATCGTTGCGCCAGGACGAATCGCCGTGGCCGGGAAGATCCAGCGTGAGGGCGGGGAGGCCGAGCGCGAGCACCGTGGTGTCCCAGGTGTGCGCGTTCAGACCTGCGCCGTGCAGGAACGTCACCTGCGGGGGCGCGTCGCCGTACCGCAGCCCGGAGAGGACCCGGCCGTCGCGGAGCGTGAACTGCAGCCGGCGGGCGGTGGGCAGCGGCCCGGTCACGCCGAGGTCGGCGGCCTGCTCGGGAAGGAAGGAGAACTCGTCGAAAGCGTCGTCGGTCACGTCAGAATGCTACGGGCCGGCCCGGGCGAGCGGATGCGAATCGGTAGTCTGGCGACATGAGCGAGGAACAGCGCGTCCACCTGTCGAAGTCCGCCCCGGAGGCATACCAAGCGCTCGACGCGCTCGCGAAGTCGGCGAAGGTCATCGCCACGAAGGCCGGCATCGATGCTCGCCTCGCCGAGATCGTCCAGCTGCACGCCTCGCAGCTCAACGGCTGCGCCTACTGCGTTCGGGTGCACGTCGACCGGGCCGTGAAGGCCGGGCTGGATGCGGACGTCATCGCCCAGATCGCCACCTGGCGGGAGTCCGGCGTCTTCAGCGAACGCGAGCGCGCGGCACTGGAATTGACCGAGGCGTTCACGTTCATCCACGAGGAGGGCGTGCCCGATTCCGTGTACGACCACGTCGGGGGCATCCTCTCGGAGGACGAGTATGTCGCGTTGAGCTGGATCCTGGTGTCCATCAACGCCTTCAACCGCATCACGATCGCCGGCCGCTACCCGGTGCCTCCTCGCGGTGAGGGCGCGTGACGAGCGCGCTCCACGTCTCCGGCGCGGTCAACCTCCGCGACGTCGGCGGGCTGCCTGCAGGGTCCGGCACCACCCGGCACGCGGTGCTGCTGCGCTCGGGCACGCTGGGCCGGCTCGACGAGACCGGTCGCGACACCCTGGTGGCGCGAGGGCTGCGCCGCATCATCGACCTGCGCGACGACGACGAGGTCGCCCGCGAACCCAGCCGTCTCGACGACCGGCTGCCGGTGCCCCAGCGCGTACCGCTGTTCCTCGGCTCCGCGGACTCGTTCTTCGTGAACGACATCAGCCTGGAGGAGCTTTACCGGCACCTGGTCACCGAGTCGGGCGAGCGCATCGCGGAGGTTGCCCGCGGCATCCTCGTCGAACAGCCCGTGCTCGTCCACTGCACGGCGGGAAAGGACCGGACCGGGGTGATCGTGGCGCTGCTGCTGGAGGCTGCGGGCGTCGAGCGTGACGCCGTCGTCGCGGACTACGCCCGGACCGCCGCCGAGCTGCCGCCCGAGCGTAACCGCCGGCTGATCGCGTGGCTCCGTGCGGCGCATCCCGACGCGCAGCATGTGGAGGAGCTCGTCGCTCACTCGCCGGCCGAGGCGATGGCGACGCTCCTGGACGAGGTCGACCGGAGCTACGGTTCGGCCGCCGGCTACCTGCGCTCGGCGGGGCTGAGCGAAGCGGAGATTGCCGCCCTTCGGCGGGTACTCGTCGCCGAGGCTGAGAATCCCGACCAAGGTTAGGCAACCCTACCCTTTGCGGGGTATAGTGATTCCGTCATGCCCGAGATCACTCCGCACAACGAAAGCGCCTGCCGTGCGTCCAAGCACGCCCGCGCGCAGCACGTCGTCACGGCGGACGAGGCGTCGCTGTCCGATCTCGAACTGGCGCTGACGACGCTGCCGATCTGCTCCACCGGCCGGGTGTTCGTCGAGGTACCGGATGCGTCCGCCATCGTGCCGCTGTCGGTCCCGCCGCGGATGACGGTCACCTGGCTCTGCCGGGATCGCCGCTCCGGCGCTCCGGGCACCGGGCGTGGATGCAGCAACGGCGAGGCGCTGGCCCGTGCCGTGAATGCGTGGGCCGACGAAATGCTGTGCGACGGCGGCTGCGAGACCACCGTGACGCTGCTCGGCGGCTTCCTCGGCACCGCGGAGATCGTGGATCACCTGGTGCAGGACCGGGGCATCGACCCCAGCCGCATCCACGCACCGGAACGCTTCGGCCTGCTGCCCGTCCGCTGATCCGGCGGCCGCTATCATGCGGCAATGACCGACCTGCAGCATCCCTCCCTCCGGCTTTCTCGCCCGATCCTCCTGTGGCTCATCGTCACCGCAGTGATCCAGACCTACGACGCTTGTTACGTGCTCCTCGGTCCGCTGTCGCACGAGGGCGGCCCGCTCGCGTTCTTCTGGCCGGGGCACGTGTTCTACGCCGGGTTCGACCACCGGTACGCCGACGTCGATTCGTTCGGCAGTGCGCAGAGCTGGGCGAATCTGCTGGAGGTCATCGTGCTCGTCTGGGCGATCGCGTTGCACCGTCGGTGGTCCGGCGTGGTGCTCGCGCTGCTGGTCAGCGTGGCGACGTTCTGGAAGACGGTGATCTACTTCCTCGTCGAGATCTCCAGTGGGCTGCAGATGACGCGCCAGTCGCTTGAGCGCGGGGATCTCCTGGGGTTCCTCACGGTCGCCGTGCTCCCCAACCTCGTCTGGATCGTCGTCCCGTTGATCGTCGTGATCGTGCTCGGCCGACGGGTCTGGCGGGTGGGGGTGCTGCGCGCCGGTCAGCCTTGACCTGCGCGGCGCCGCCGCGGCAGGTAGTTGCCGTCCTCAAGGCCCGCCTCGATCTCGAAGCGGTTGCGGAGCGCGTCGCGACCCGCCAGGGCGTACAGGACCGGCATGAGGAAGCCGTACCGACGCCACTGCCGCTCGTGCACGGATTCGTGTGCGATCAGCCGATCGTCGATCCGGCCGTCGCCGGTGAGGAAGCAGTGCCCGACGCACACGCCGCCGCGCGGGTATGCCCACCCCGGCATGCCGCGGAACACCCACAACCGGCCGCGCCGTTCGATCCGGCCCCGGCTGAGGAGCCCGCCCCACACCCAGCCGACCGTGCAGCCGTAGACGTAACCCGCCAGCCGGACCGCCTCGACGACGCGTGAGCCGGTCATGCCAGCGCGCCGATCAGACGGAGGAGGGTCCCCATGTCGGCGGGGTCGGCCTCGGAGGAGGCCGGGACGAACTCCGCCAGCGTCGCCCCTGCCAGCGGCACATTCTCGCGCAGCCGTTTGAGGGCCGCGAGGAGCGCCGGAACCCGCACGCCGAACGGCTCCGCGGATTTCACGCCAGGCATCTGATCGGGATCCAGCACGTCGACGTCGATGTGGACGTACACCGCGTCCGCGCCCGTCGCCGCGACCGCGCGCGCCAGCGCCTCGGGGTCAGAGAGGTCGTCGACCGATACGGTCTGGATGCCGTAGCCCTCGATGTAGCCATCCTCGGCGTCGTCGAAGGAACGGGCGCCGACCAGCACGACGTCCGTCGGTAGCACCGTGCCCTCGGCCAGGCGGAGCCCGTCCGGCCCCTCACCGAGCACGGCGCGCAGCGCCATGCCGCTGAAGGCATGCGATGCGGAGGTGAGTGGTGAGTGCAGGTCGGGGTGCGCGTCCGCCCACACCACCGCCAGGCGGTGATGCCGGGCCGCGGCGTGACCGATCCCGCCCACCGACACCGAGCAGTCGCCGCCGACGATGAGGACGGGTTCGTCCTGGTGCGCCAGCACCGCATCCAGCGACTGGCGGACCTGCAGCAGCGAGCTCAACCGCTGCACGGGGCTACCGAGAGCGTCTCCCGCCTCGAGCGGGACGTCGACCCGGATGCGGGAGGACTTCGGCAGGTCGCCGGCGATCGCCTCCGCCCCGTCCATGAGCTGCATGGCGCGGGAAGACGGGGAACCCTGCCACTGCGGGACGACCACGAATCGGGTCACGGCGACTCCTGACTGGGGGAGGGAACCGTGCGCGGGCACGGCTCCCTCCGAGGGGATTACTGCTGGGCCTGCTGGGGCAGGTCCTGCGCGATGGCGGCCTGCTCCGCAGCGCCGGCCGAGAGGGCGCTCGGCGTGTTGCCTGCCTTCAGTGCGGCCAGCCGCGCCTCCACCTCGGTCAGCTCGCCGAGGTCGTCGAGCGACTCGAACTGCCCGTCGAGGCTCGAGGCCGCGAGCTCCGCCTTGCCCTGCGCGAGCGCCTCCTGCCGGCGGATCTTGTCTTCGAACCGCCCGATCTCACTCGTCGGGTCGAGGACGTTCACGCTCTTGATGGCGTCGTGCACTTTGTTCTGCGCCTCGGCGACCTTGGCCCGCGCGAGCAGCTCGCTGCGCTTGGTGCGCAGCTGCTCGAGCTTCTGCTTCATGCCGTTGAGGCCGTCCTTGAGCTTGTCGACGACCTCGGTCTGCGCGGCGATCTGCGGCTCGGCGGCCTTGGCCTGGCTCTCTTCGGACAGCTGCCGCTGCAGCGCGATCTTCGCCAGGTTGTCGAACTTGTCCGCACCGCTGCCGTCGCCGGCCGCGCGCAGTTCGTCGCCCTTGCGGCTGGCGGCGAGGGCCTTGCTGCCCCACTCCGCAGCCGCCTGCACGTCTTCCTGGTGGTCGCGCTCGAGCAGACGCAGGTTGCCGATCGTCTCGGCGATGGCCGACTCGGCGTCGGCGATGTTGTTGGTGTAGTCGCGCACCAACTGATCGAGCATCTTCTGCGGGTCTTCCGCCGAGTCGATCATGGCGTTGATGTTGGCGCGGACGAGGGTCGAGATACGTCCGAAGATGGACTGCTTGGCCATCGTTGGTCCTTTCCTAGGGAACAGGGATGAGGGTCGAGGGGAAGGATGCGGGCGGGGTCAGAAGCGCCCACCTCCTCGGCGCGAGCGGGAGCCGCCCCCGCCGAAGCCGCCGCCGCCGGAGCGGGAGCGGCCGGACGAGCTGCGGCCGGAGGAGCGGGAGCCGCCGCTCCCGAAACCGCCGCCGAAACCGCCCCCGAATCCGCCGCCGTAACTGCGGTTTCGGGAGGTCGAGGATCCGATCAGCAGACCGCCGAGGAAGGCGCCCATGTCGTTGCCGGGTTGCGTGTTGCCCCAGGAGGACGAGAACGATCCGACGTCGCTCTGCGCGGACTGCAGCGACTGCCGGGCAAGCTGTTCGGCGCGCTGCGCCGCCGCCAGGGCCTGCTCGGGGTCGGTGTCGGCGAGCCCCTGTGCCTCGGCGAGTGCGGCCTGCGCCTCCGTGAGCCGGGTGCGCGCGGTGGCCCCCACCGCGCCGCGGCGGGACGAGATGAAATCGGCCGCCGTCGCGGCACCGGCGCTCGCCTGGGTCAGCGTTGCCGGCAGCACCGAGCGGGCACGCGCCGCGCGGTCGGCCGCATCCCGGGCCTGGCCGAGCACCGCGTCGAGCTGGGTGTCGGCGTCCTGCAGCACCTGCAGCGCCTGCACCGGGTCGGCCGAGGCATCGACGGTGAGCGCCTGCTGGGCGAGCACGATGACCTGGGCGACGCGCGCGTCTGGGTCGGGCAGCGCGGACGCCGAGGCGATCTCCCGCTGCACTTCCGCAGCGAGGGCCGGCAGCTGCGCGGCGGCCTCGGTCAGCCTGGCGCCGAGGGCGTCGATGGCCTGCGCCAGCTGCGCGGCCTGCGCGACAGCCTGCTCGGCGCTTCGGATGGCCACGGCCGCGGGACCCGTCGTCCCCGCCGAGAGTGCCGTGCGGGCGGCCGCGATCTGCTGATCGGCGAAGCGGAGCCGCTCCTGTGCCTGCGCGGCGTTGTCGGCGACGGGGGCGAGCGCGGTGGACGCGTAGGACGCCGCGAGACGCTGGCCGGCGGCGACGGAGCCGTCCACCGCGGCGCCGACCCGCGCTCGTTCTGCTGCCGCGCGTTCTAGAGCGGCGGGAGCGTCCTGCTCGAGGCGACGCAGTTCGTCGAACGCGGTCTTCTTCTCTTCGAGCCGGGACTGCGCCGCCTGGCACAGCTCGAGCACCTGCGTCTGCCACGCCCGCTTCTGCTCGTCGGTGTCGGGGATCTCGTCGTCGAGCTGCTGCCGGAGGCGGAACGCCTGTTCGACTTCCTGCTGTGCCGTGGCGATCGCGGTCTGGAAGTCGGCGGTCGCGGCGTCGCCGAACTGCGCGGACGCGAAGCCGAGCTCCTCCTGACTGCCACGGACGGCGTCGTCGGCCTGCACCAGCGCGACCGCTGCGCGACGCGCGAGGTCCTCGGTGCTCTCGACGGCGGGCGTGCGGGCCCGGCCGCGGCGGCGGGAGCGGACGACGAAGAAGACGATGACGCCGATGATGACGACCACCGCCACGATCGCGATGACGGTGCCGACACCCGCCCCCGTCGCCTCGGATGGATCCGCTGCCGGCGCACCGGAGCCCCCGCCGGCCGCATCGGTGAGACCGGCGGCGGCGGCATCGATCGCGCCCGCCCAGTCGGACTCACGGAGCTCCGGCTGGATGCGCTGCTGTTCGATCGTGCCGAGCTGGTCTGCGGTGAGCGGCCCGGAGGTGTCGCCGGACAGGTAGTACTGGCGCGCGTCCACGGCGACCGCGAGGAGGTATTGGGTGGGGCCCAGACCGTTACGGGACGCGGTCTCGTTCGCCCAGCTCTCGGCGTCGCTCGGCGAGGTGAACTCGTCGACGAACACGACCCACAGGTCGAGGCCGCTCTCGTCGCGGAGTTGGTCGAGCCGCTCCTGGGCGGCCACGGTCTCCGCGGAACTCAGGGCACCGGCCTCGTCGGCGACATATCCGCTGCCGAGTGTGATCGGGTCGGCGGCCGCAGCCGGCAGGGCTCCGAGCAGCACGAGGCCGATCGCCGCCATCAGCGAGAGTGCCCAGCGCCGCATCGATGCCTCCTCCGGGCGCGGGGAAGCGCCCGATGCGAGTCTATTCACGGCTGCTCTGCATCCGCCATGAACCCGGAATCGGGCGGGTCGCTGCCGTCCGGTGCCGCCGCGGACGACTACGCTTGCCGACCCGGAGGTCCCCATGGACGATCGCTACGGCGCAGACGTGCTCTCACCCGGCTGGAAGCAGCGCGCACAGAAGCAACTCGCCCGTGTGCCCGCGGACCGCGACACGGTGATCGAGGTCGCCGAGGACGGGTTCTGCGGTGCGGTGACGGGCGTCACCGGCGGGCTGGTCGAGCTCGAGGACCGTCACGGCCGTCGCCGCATGTTCCCGCTCGGCCCCGGCTTCCTCGTCGACGGCGAGGCCGTCATCCTCGTGGCCCCGACCGGGCCGAAGGCGACGGGACCCGCACGGACCGCATCCGGCTCCTTCGCCGTGGCCGACTCCCGGGCGCGCATCGCCCGCCCGAGCCGCATCCTCGTCGAGGGTCGCCATGACGCCGAACTCGTGGAGAAGGTGTGGGGCGCGGATCTGCGCGTGGAAGGCGTCGTGGTCGAGTACCTGCAGGGCGTCGATCTGCTCGGCGCGCTCCTGGAGGAGGAACCGCCCACCGCCGAGCGCCGCTACGGGGTGCTCGTGGACCACCTGGTGCGGGGCTCGAAGGAGGAACGCATCGCGCGGGAGATCGAACGGGGGCGGCACGGGAAACACCTGCGGATCGTCGGGCATCCCTTTGTCGACGTGTGGCAGTGCGTCACCCCGCAGGCCCTCGGCATCGCGCGCTGGCCCGAGATCCCGCGGGGCATCGAGTGGAAGGTCGGGATCTGCCGCGCCTTCGGCTGGCCCGCCGAGGACCAGGCTGACATCGCGCGGGCGTGGCAGCGCATCCTCGGCCGTGTGCACAGCTACCGGGACCTCGAGCCGACGCTGCTCGGCCGGGTCGAGGAGCTCATCGACTTCGTCACCGCCTGAGCGCGCTCGGTACCCTGAAGGGGTGACCGAACCCGCCCCACCCTTCTTCCGTGACAAGCCGGTGTCGTTCGTCCGACGCAGTGGCCGCATGTCGGAGGCGCAGGAGCGTGCGTGGGCCGAGCTGAGTGCGGACTACCTCATCGACGTGCCGCGCGCGGAGGCGGCGACCAGCGTGGCGGCGGATGCGGCGATCGACCCCGTGCAGGTGTGGGGCCGTGAGGCGCCCGTGACCGTCGAGATCGGCGCCGGCCAGGGCCACGCCATGATCCACGCCGCGGGGGCCGCCCCGGAGCGGAACTTCCTCGCGGTGGAGGTCTTCAAGGCGGGACTCGCCCGCACCATGCGCGATGCGGACCGTGCGGGGGTCCGGAACCTGCGGCTCGTCGAGGCCAACGCCCCGGAGGTGCTGCAGCATCTGCTGCCACCCGCATCCGTGGACGAGCTGTGGGTCTTCTTCCCGGATCCCTGGCACAAGAAGAAGCACACCAAGCGCCGCCTGGTCCAGCCCGAGTTCGCCCAGATCGCGGCGGCGGCCCTCCGGGACGGCGGCGTGCTGCGCCTCGCGACCGACTGGGAGGACTACGCGCTGCAGATGCGGCACGTGCTGGATGCGGCACCGCCGTTCGAGCGGGCGTTCGCGGGGGAGTGGGCGGAGAGATTCGACGGACGCGTGGTGACGGCGTTCGAACGCAAGGGGGCCCGTGCCGGGCGCGACATCCGCGATCTCGCATACCGCCGCATCGCCCGGGCGTAGCCCCGCCCGGCCGACGGGCCGAGCGCTGACGGGTGATAGTCTCGATCGGTACGCCTCCGTAGCTCAGGGGATAGAGCGTTGGTTTCCGGTACCAAAAGTCGGGGGTTCGAATCCCTCCGGGGGCACGGCGTACATCAGGGGAGTCGAGCAATCGGCTCCCCTTCGCCGTACCCGGGTCCCGTGCGGCACGCAGCGGGTCGCGGCCGGCCTGGTGCCGTGTCCGGGGTGTCTGCGACCATCGACGCATGACTCGCTACGCGATCGACGCCGACGTCGCCGTACAGGTGCTGCGGCGGCGCCCGGTCCTGGGTCCGGGGGACTCGCTGGTCGCCCCGTCCGTCCTCCGCTCGCAGGTGCTGTCCACGCTCTATCGTGAGGTCCGCGCGGGAGCCCTCGACCGGCCGGAGGCGCGGCGGCAGCTCGAGCTGCTCGCGGAGTTGAAGATCCGGCTGCTGGGCGACCGGGTCTCACGCGCGCGAGCGTGGGACCTCGCCGAACGGCTCGGCTGGCCCGACACTCAGGCGGCCGAATACCTCGCCGTCGCCGCGCTGCAGGCCGACGTGCTGGTCACCGACGACCACACCCTCGCGACTGCCGCGCTGGGCTTGGTCACCGTGGTGGGTTCGGGGGCGTTCCTCGCGGAGGGCGGTCCCGGCGCGCGGGGCTGACCCTCAGTTGACCCAGACGGGCCGGTCGGCACCCCACGGGTCGCCGACGCGGTCGTAGTCCGCGGGGGCGCCGGTGAACGCCAGGACCGGCGGGGCGTAGCGGAGGGATCTGGCGGCTGGGCCGGGGAGCGCGCGCTCCCGCGTGGGCGGCTCGCCCTCGACCGGTCCGGGGATCTCATCGGCCGACGCCAGGAGCGCCTGCGCCGTGCGTGCGAGGGACATCCGCACCGTGCGGGAGTCGCCGCTGCGCCGCTGCTCGCCGAGCGCGGTCACGATGGCCGCCGCGAGGAAGTGGCCGGTGGAGTGATCCAGCGCCTGCGCGGGCAGCGCGCCCGGTGCCACCCCGTCGTCGCTCTCGACCATCGCAATGCCGCTCACGGCCTGCACGATGCTGTCGAAGCCCCGTCGGCCGGCCCAGGGGCCGTCGAACCCCCAAGCGGAGACCTGTGCCATGACCAGCCCCGGATGCCGTTCCGCCAGCTCGGGCGGTTCGAGGCCGAACCGCGTCAGCGCTCCCGGCCGATACCCGGTGAGGAGCACGTCGGCCTCCGCCAGGAGACGCTCGAAGGCGGCCCGGTCGGATCCGCCGGCGAGGTCGAGGAGCGTCGAACGCTTGCCCTGACCGGTGTCGAGGTGGATCCACCCGGTCTCCGGCAGGAGCGGTGAGTCGACGCGCAGCACCTCGGCCCCCGCCAGAGCCAGGTCTCGCGCGGCGATCGGGCCGGCGAGGACGCGGGTGAGATCCAGCACGCGAATGCCGCGCAGGGGCCCCTCGCCGACCTCGCGCCACGGGCGCGGATCGGCTCCGTCGACGCGCCCGGTCACCACGATCGGCGTGCGGGTCAGCGTCTCCGCCTGCGGATGGCGCGCCCACGTGTCCCGCGTCCGGACCGCGCCGACGATCGCGCCCGCGTCGGCGGCGGCGGATTCGAGGTCGATCGCGGAGCGGTGCGCGACGGCTGCGGCGACCGCATCCTTCCCCGCGTCCGGATCGAGCTGCAGCAGGGTCCGCAGCGCGCGCTCATGGTGGGGGTAGTTCGCATGCGTGCGGACCCATCCGTCCGCCGCGCGCCAGAACCCCGACAGGGGCGCCCACACCGCGGGCGGCTCACCGTCGATACGGATCAGCCGCTCACTGGTGAAGGATGCGGCCACGCGCGGTCCCTCGGCCTGCGCCGGTGACGGGGACTGGTTCTCCCGCGCCGCCCCGGTCAGCTCGATCGCAAGCGAGGCCAGACCCACGCTGTCCGTCGCGAGCCGTGCGACCGGAAGGTGCGAGCGCCAGGGGAGTCCGCCGACGGGATCCCGGACCAGGTCGCGTGCAGCCGCATCGATCCTGAGCGCCGCCGCAGCCTCGCTCCCCACCGCGCCGAGTCCCATCCCGACCTCCCTCGTTGCCACCCTGCCATATCCGCCTGTCAAGCCTCACGCGGGTCGCCGCCGCTCCGCCTACCGTCGCCGGGAGGAGAGACGAGAGGATGCGGCGATATGAGCGATGAGCGGAACGAGCACCCGAAGCACACCGAGGAACAGGCGGTGCGTGCCGACACGACCTACAGTCCTGCGAGCGAGACGGAGACGCAACGCAAGCAGGACGACCCGCTGCCGGACGGCATCGACGACGACATCGACCCGGAGCAGGTGCGCGTCGCACCCGGCACCGGTGGGCCGGATGACGCCGGCGATGTCGAGGTCGACCCGGATGACCTGAACCTCTCCGGGCACTGACCTCGATCAGACCAGTGCGGCGGCGAAGGAGGACGGCACCTCGCTGCGATGCGTCACGGGAGCGGCGAGCATGCCGGCGCTCGCGTCGACAAGGAAGTATCCGACGCCGATCCAGTCCGGGCGGCGCACGCCGGCCGCTACGTCTCGTTCATACGCGGCGCAGGTCGTCAGCACCATCTGGCCGAGGATGGCCGCCCGTCCCATCAGCACGCTCACCGGTACGTCCGACAGGGCGGTGACGAGCCGGGCGTTGAGCTCGGTCGCGGAGCGGGAGCCCGCGCCGGTCGGGCTGAGTCCTGCGATCAGCTCGGTCATGGCCGGAAGGCTCGGCAGCTGCGCGAGGAAGCGCGCCCGCCAGGTGGGCCGGGGCAGGTCCGAGAGCATCTCAATCCAGGGCATCACCCGGCACGCGATGAGTTCCGGCACAGTCGCGGCGGGGGCGAGCGCCTCGATCAGCTCCCGTTGCCGCGCGTCGATGGGCGGCCGGTGCCGCGCGATCAGGGCACGGAGCAGATCTTCCCGCCCGCCGAAGTGGTAGGCGACGGCGGAGTGGTTCGCCTGCCCGGCGAGCTCGGCGATCTGCCGGTTCGACGCCCCCTCGATGCCGTGCAGCGCGAACAGCTGTTCCGCTGCGTCCATGAGGGCATCACGGGCGCGCTCGCTGTGCCGTCCCATTTCCGCTCCGCTTCGCTCGCCGTCCCAGCTGATTCACAAGGATGATCGGATTCAATGAGTTTACGCCACGTGACTTAAATAATGGCGGAGACGCCTTGGAGACCCCTGTGACCGACCTCACGCCCCCGACCGTCGACGACGCCGTAGCGCCCGCCGACCCACGCCCGCGCACCCGCGCCGAGTCCAAGGCGGCGCACGCTGCCTCGCTGTCGCCCGATGAGCAGGCGGCGATGCGGGCCAAACGGGAGAACGTCGGTCGCCTGGTGGCGGTGTTCGTCATGCCGCTCCTGATCCTGTCGATGCTGATCGGCGGTTACCTCTTCGCGATGCACGCGCCGACACCGCACGACATGCCGATCGCGGTGGCCGGGGACTCGCAGGCCGTCGAGGGCTTCGTGACCGCGCTGGAGGACGCCGATCCCGACGCCGTGGACCTGGACGTACTCTCCTCCGCGGCGCTCGCGACCGAGCGGGTCACGGACGGCGATGCGGCCGGCGCCGTGGTCATCGAGAACGGCACCGCCACCCTCTACACCGCCGGTGCGTTCGGGTCTTCGCAGGCGTCCACCGTCACCAAGCTCGTCACCCCTGAGGTGATCGAGCAGGGCCTCACGCTGCAGACGGAGGACCTCCTGCCGCTGCCGTCCACGGATACCGCCGGACTCGGCGCGATCTTCATGATGTCGGCGCTGCTCATGGCGGGCTATCTGCCCTTCAGCTTCGTGTACTCCAACTCACCGGAGCTGCTGCGTCTGCGTCGTGCGGTCCCGCTGCTGGCCGGCTGGGCGGCGATCATCGCCGGACTCATCGCGCTGGTGACCGGCCCCATCCTCGACGTCGTCCCCGGCGACGTCGTGCTTCCCCTCATGGGCGTCGCCTGGCTGTCCGTGTTCGCCGTGGGAAGCGTGCAGCTGTTCCTGACCCGCATCCTCGGACCGATGGCGGCGCTCGCCTCGATGCTGCTGCTCATGGTGCTGGGGGTGCCGTCGTCGGGTCTGAGCATGTCGATCCACACCATGCCGCCGATCTACGGCTTCCTGCAGAATTTCCTGCCCGCCCCTGCGATCGGTCAATCGCTGCGCTCGGTGCTCTACCTCGACGGTGCCGGTGCGAGCCTGCACATCCTTGTCCTCGTCATCGGGGCGCTCGGCGGGCTCCTGCTCACCCTGACGATCGACACCGTCCGGCATCAGCGCAATCCGAACCGCCCTCAGGCGGCGTTGAATATGCCTGCCCTGCACTCCGGAAAGCGTCCGCGTTCCAAGGGGTGGCGCTACGGCATGCTGTTCGCGCTCCCGTTCCTCATGGTGACGATGATGATCTCGGTCATGCTCGGCGCGATGCACAGCACGACGCCCACCGACGTCCCGGTTGCGATCGTCGGGCCGACGGAGCAGGCCGAGCAGATGGCCGATGCGCTGACCGAGCAGACCGACGACGTCTTCGCGTTCACTGTGATGACGGATGCGGATGAGGCTCGCGATCTGGTCTACGACCGCGAACTCGCCGGCGCCTTCGTCCTGCCCTCGGCCGAGTCGCCCACCGCTGTGCTCATCAGCAACGGTGCCGCGGGGACCACAACACAGCAGATCGTGACCCGGGTGTTCACCGCGATCACCGCGGCGCAGCAGCTGCCGATGGAGGCAGAGGACGTCTCGCCCCTTCCGGCCGGCGACCCGAACGGCACCTCGCTGATCTACCTGGCCATGGGGTGGGTGATGGGCGGTTTCCTCATCGTTGTCGTCTCGGCGAACGCGATGCCGGCGCTCCGCCCGCTGAAGCGTCTGCTGCCGGTGCTGGCCGTGTGGTCGCTCGTCGGTTCGGCGTACGTGTGGATCATCGCGGCTCCGATCGTCGGGGCGATCAGTGGGCACTTCTGGCCGATGTTCGGGGCGGGCGCGCTGGCGATCTTCTGTGTCTCGCTATTCGCGACCCTGCTGGAGCGTCTCCTGGGGATGCTGGCGCTCCTGCCGGTGATCGGCATCCTGATGTTCCTCGGCATGCCGGCGTCCGGCGGCACGCTGCCGGTGTACATGCTGCCGGACGCCTTCCAGCGGCTCCACCAGATCCTGCCCATGCCGGCCGCCCTCGAGGCCATCCGATCGATCCTGTACTTCGGCGGCGACACCGTCGGCGCGCACCTGCTGGTCCTGGGGATCTGGGGCATCGTCTCGCTCGTGCTCGTCATGATCGTCGACGCCATCCGGCCGCCCCGTACCGCGATCGAGGTCGTCATTCCGGACGCGGTATCGCCGTCGCCGGCTGCGGCTGACGCCGTCCCGCCCGTGGATGCCGAACGGGACGCGACGCAGAAGGAACTCGTCGGGGTCTGAACCGGTCCGGCCCCGCGCTCAGCGTGCGCGGGGCCGCCCGAGGCGTGGCACGACGAACCAGACCGCCCCGACGATGACCATCGCTACCGCGAGGGTGATGACGCCGGCGGTGCGGTCCACGGTCACATCGACGATGAACGCGGTGACGCCCGCGACCAGCGCGGACACGACGGCGAGCAGGGCGATCAGGCAGCCGCTGCCGATGCGCACCAGACGCTCCTTCTGACGCTGGCGGAACAGCATTCGATGCATGATGACGGGCGCGAGCGCGACGATCGTGGCGATCCCCGCCAGCACCACGAGACCCAGGTAGGCCAGGCGCTCCTGTGTGGCGAGCTCGGCGAACGCCGGCTGGAAGGCGACGGCGAGCAGGAAGCCGGTGAGGATCTGCGTCCCCGTCTGCACCGCACGCAGCTCCTGCAGGATCTCGGACCAGTTGCGATCGGCGCGCTCCTCGCTCGTCTCGTCGCGGCCATGCACGGTCTCCGCATCCGCCCCGCTCCCCGGTCCCGCCATGTGCCCTCCCTCATGCGTGTGTCCCGAGAGTAGGGGCGATCGGGAGTGCCGCTCACGCGCTTGACATCGACCGCTGCGGATGAAGGAATGCAATGGAAGAGAATTCCGGCCGCTGAGGTATTATCGGAACTAGCGAACCTAGTTAACTAAAATGGTTAAGCGCGGACCCGAATCCGCGCGAGAGGAACAGATGCCCGAGTCCGAAGAAGACGGCACCCCCGCCGAGCAGGTGGCCCGCGCGACGGAGCGCCTGCGGCTGGCGGAGTCGCGGCTCTCTCGACGTCGACAGAACGACTGCGGTCCGAGTGAGAATGCGCGCGCCGCGATGCGCTTCGTGTACGACCGCGCCGACAGCGGCGAGGAGGCGACGCCCACCACGATCGCCGCGCACCTGGGTATCTCCACGGCTGCCGTGACCGGGATGCTCGATCGGATGCACGCCGGAGGACTGCTCGCCTTCCGGCCGAATCCGCAGGACGGCCGGAGCAAGCTCGTCGTGCCGGCGGATCGCACCGCCGATGTCGAGGAGCTCGACCCGCTGACGGCGCAGGTCAAGCGGATGGCTGACGCTCTCCCCGCGGACACCGCGGAACAGATCGCCGCGTTCCTCGGCCGGATCACGAGCGCGATCGACCGGGAGTGTGCCTGACCGGCTCAGCGCGCGGGCGCGGCCTCGGGCGTCGCCGGCTCCGGTTCGGGCAAGAGGGTCAGGCCGTTCGGTCCGCTCGCCTCGGCCATCAGGTCCTCCACCCAGGCCCGGTTGATGACCGGCTGGCGTGATCCGAAGAAATGGAAGACCAGCGGCACCGCGGGGTGCACCCAGACGCTCTTGGGACCGAGCCCGTCGGTGCGGTCGAGATGGAACATGAACGGTTCGTTGCGCCGCAACTTGTTCATGACGACGATGCGCAGATGCGCGAGAACCCGATCGTCGATGTCGAAGGACGACGCTGCGTCGGAATAGATGAACCTGCCCACCCCGTCAACGTACACGACCGAAACGGTTAACGAGCGCAGGAGGCTGGTTAACTAGTTTGAGGTTCCGTCCGAGGCGATCGCGCCGTCGGATGCGGGGGACGCGCGGAGCGCATCGAGATCGGCGGCGACCCGCTCGGCGAGGTAGGCGTGGCCCGCGGTGGTGGGGTGGTTCCGCCCGATGCCGGTGTCGATGATCCAGCCGTAGTTCGCGGGGGTGATCCAGTCCTCCGCGAGAGGGGAGAGATACGCCCACCCGCGTTTCGCGGCGAGGCCCGCGAGGTCCTCGTCGATTCGTGCGGTCGCGGATTCGACCGGGAGCACCTGTGGGGCGGGTCCCAGCACGACGATCGTCGCCTCCGGGTAGATGGCCTCGAGCGCATCCCATGCCGCGGGGACCGCATCGAGGTACCCGGTGGCGGCCACCTTGCGATCATTGATGGAGCCCTCGATGATCACGAGGTCGGGGTCGGCCGTGGGGTCGAGGTCGGCGATCCGCTCGCCGAAGGTGCCGCCGTCGAGGCCGGGCACGAGGTATCCGCTGCCGCGAACCCCGTCGACGATGGTCTGGCCGCCGAGCAGGTCGGCGAGCAGGTAGGCGTAGCCGAGCTCAGGGGTGGTGGCAGCCGAGCCGTACGTCCAGGAGTCGCCGAACACGAGCACGCGGGGAGAATCGGGAAGGTCCAGCGGCTCCACCGCGACCGCGGCGGCGGTGCCGCCGGCAGCGGCGGGGCCGGCCACGGGCGCGGCGCTCCACGGGTGCCACAGCGCCACCGCGCTCACCCCCGCGATCGCCACGGCCAGCCCGACGATCGCGGCCAACGAACGGCGCGGCGAAGGACGGTGGACTCGGGTCACCGGATGAGCGTACGTCGACTCGAAAGCCCGTGGGGTCGTCTGCGCCGAACTTCTTCATACACCCGTGGGTTCCGGTGTTCCGCGCCGTGCGAGGATGGCCCGATGCAGCGCGCCGTGACCGCCGAACTCGACCTGGATCTGGGGGGATCCGTCGATCTCATCTTCCAGATCGCGACCGCGCAGAATGTCCCGCTCATCAGCGAAACCCTCACGTTCCGGCAGGGTGAGCGCACCTACACGGCGGCGGAGCTCGTCGACCAGGGCGGAAGCCGCCTTCATCGCTTCACGGCAGAGGCGGGGCTGCTGGAGGTGCGCTATGCCGCGACGATCGCCGCCGCATCCGGCCCGTCCCGGTTCAGCGAACTCGACACGATCACGTATCTCCGGCCGAGCCGGTACTGCCAGTCGGACGAGGTGTTCGCCCAGGCGCGCCGCCAGTTCCGCGGCCTCGGCGGGGTGGAATTGCTCACGGCGGTCGAGGACTTCGTCGCGTCGAGCGTGACCTACACGCCTGGGCTGAGCCTCGGGACCGACAGTGCCGTCACGACGCTGATGACCGGCCAGGGGGTGTGCCGCGACTACGCGCACCTCGTGATCGCGATGCTGCGGGCGATGGATGTCCCCGCCCGCTACACCTCCTGCTACGCCCCGGACCTCGACCCGATGGACTTCCACGCCGTCGCCGAGGCTTATCTCGACGGTGCCTGGTATGTCATCGACGCCACCCGGCTCGCCCCGCGCTCGACACTCGTGCGCATCGCCACGGGTCGGGATGCGGCCGACTGTGCGTTCCTCAGCTACCACGGGGGGTCGCTGCTCATGCCGCACCTGCGCGTGGACGCCCGGGTCGAGGATGCGGCCGGCGCCGAGGACGACTACACCTCGCTCGTGCAGCTCGCCTGAGGGCCACCGCCGGCGCGCGAGCCGTCCGGGTGTGCCGTCTCGGGCGCGTCGGGACAGCAGTGACGTCTGGCCGGGGGAACGCGGGGACTCACGGGAACGGGGGAGGCGCGACCGTAGGATAGAAGGCCTATGGATCCCCAACAGCTCTCCGCCGCACTCCTCGCCGTCCTCGTCCCGCTCGCCGAGGAGCGACGAGCGGGCGCGGGCGCCGAGGTGACCGCATCCGACATCGTGCTGGAGCGCCCCAAGAACCGCGAGCACGGCGACTGGTCGTCGAACATCGCGCTCAAGTTCGCCAAGTCCCTCGGCATCGCGCCGCGCGAACTCGCCGCGCGGCTCGCCGAGGGTCTCGAGCAGACCCCCGGCATCGCATCGGTCGAGGTCGCCGGGCCCGGGTTCATCAACATCCGCCTGGACGCGGCGGCCGCCGGCGCCCTCGCGAAGACCATCGTGGATGCGGGTGCGGCGTACGGCACGAACGAGTCGCAGCGGGGCAACACGATCAACCTGGAGTTCGTCTCGGCGAACCCCACCGGGCCGCTCCACATCGGCCACACCCGGTGGGCGGCGCTCGGCGACGCCATGGCGCGTCTGCTGCTCGCCAGCGGTGCGACTCTCGTGCGGGAGTTCTACATCAACGACGCAGGCGCGCAGATGGAGCGGTTCGCGCTGTCCGTGCTTGCCGCGGCGGAGGGACAGCCCACACCCGAGGGCGGCTACGCCGGTGCGTACATCGACGCCCTGGCGCAGCGGGTGCTCGCGGAGCGGCCCGATCTGCTCGACCTCGACCCCGAGGAGCGGCTCGTCACCGCCCGCGAGGTCGCCTACCGCCTGCAGCTCGGCGAGCTCCAGGCGTCGCTCGAGCAGTTCAATGTGCACTTCGACGTCTGGTTCAGCGAGCGCATCCTGCACGACAAGCCCGCGGACGGCGGCCCGAGCCTCGTCGACGAGGCCGTCGATCGCCTCCGCGCGCAGGGTCACGTCTACGACCAGGACGACGCCGTGTGGGTGCGCACCACCGCGTTCGGCGACGACAAGGACCGCGTGATCCGTCGGTCCAACGGCGAGTACACCTACTTCGCCGCCGACGCCGCGTACTACCTCAACAAGGGTGACCGCGGTTTCGCCCACAAGATCTACCTGCTCGGCGCCGACCATCACGGCTACGTGCACCGGCTGAAGGCTCTCGCCGGTGCGGCCGGCGACGACCCGGAGAAGGACATCGAGGTGCTCATCGGCCAGCTCGTGTCGGTCAACGGGGCACGCCTGTCCAAGCGCGCCGGCAACATCATCGAGATGGACGACCTGCGCGAATGGCTCGGCACGGACGCGCTGCGCTACTCGCTCGCCCGGTACCCGGCGGACTCGCCGCTCACCCTTGACCCGGAGCTGCTGCGCAAGCGCACCAACGACAACCCGGTGTTCTACGTGCAGTACGCCCACGCCCGCACCCACAACGTGGCCCGCAACGCCGAGTCGTCGGGTGTCGACCGGGGCGAGTTCGCCCCCGAGACGCTCACGCACGAGACCGAGAGCGCGCTCCTCGGTGCGCTGCAGGAGTTCCCGCGCATCGTCGCGTTCGCAGCCGACGTGCGAGAGCCCCACCGGGTGGCCCGCTACCTCGAGGAACTCGCCGGCCTCTACCACCGCTGGTACGACAACTGCCGTGTCATCCCGCAGGGCGACGACCCGGTGGAGTCGGTGCACCGCACCCGCCTGTGGCTGAACGACGCGACCGGCCAGGTCCTGCGGAACGGACTCGATCTGCTCGGAGTGAGCGCCCCCGAACGGATGTGACCGGATGACCGGCCCGACGCAGCCCACGCTTCCGCTCGCCGCCGAGCCGGTGGCTCCGCCGCGTCGCCGGCACCGCGGCCGTCGCTGGCTGATCGCGCTCATCGTGCTCGTGGTGCTGCTCGTCGCAGCCGCCCTGGCCGGTGAGTGGCTCGCCCGTGACATCGTCACGCGCGCCGTGAAACAGCAGGCCGTCGCGAGCCTCGGAGTCTCGGACGCATCGAGCATCGACGTGGACATCCCGGGCATCCTGCTGGTTCAGCTGGTGCGCGGCACCATCGACGAGGCCACGGTCTCGGCACCGGACCTTCGGATCGACGACCTCTCCGGTTCCGTCGCGGTGACCGTCCGCGACCTCGCGTTCCGCGGCGACCCCACGATCAGCGGGGGAGCGGCGAGCGTGACCCTGGATGCGGCGCAGCTGCAGGCGCTGCTCGGCACCGTCGACGGTTTCCCGGCCGACGCCGTCGGCCTCGCCGACCCCGACGTGACCGCATCCACTGAGGTGCGGGTGTTCGGCGCCGCCATCCCGATCGGCATCGGACTGCGCCCGGGCGCCGCGGCCGGCGACCTCGTCCTCACGCCCGACAGCCTCACGCTCGCCGACGCCGAGGTGAGCGCGGACGAGCTGCGCGACCGCCTCGGCGGCCTCGCCGACGGCATGCTGCGGGAATGGCGGGTGTGCATCGCGCAGTACCTGCCCGCGCCGCTCGCCCTGGCGGACGTGGCGGTGACCGGCGACCGGCTCGTGGCCGGCTTCGACATCGCCGCCACCACCCTCACTGAGGAGGCGCTGCAGGCCAAGGGCACCTGCTCCTGAGCCCGGCGCCACGCCGAGACGACATCCGATCGCCCAGGCCACATCCGTTCTCATGGAGTCTCGCGAAACGAATGTGGTCTCGCGGTGCGGGGGCCGCGGATGCGGCGAGGGGACAGGGGGCGCCGACGTCATCCCCTAGACTGCAAGGGATCCGCGCGCCCGGTGTCCCGCCCCGGCAGTGCACGTCATCCACCCATCCGATTGGTCCCACCGTGTCCGCCTCGCCCGCCCGTCCGTTCGCGCCGACATGGCTCGCCGTTCCGGAAGACGCCAACGCGCTCGCCCCGCAGGTGTGGCCCGCGTCCGCGGCGCGTGACGCGGGCGAACTGGTCCTCGGCGGCGTCGGTGCGCGTGACCTCGCCGCCACCTTCGGCACCCCGCTGTACGTGCTCGACGAGGATGAGGTGCGTGCCCGCGCCCGCCGCACCCGCGCCGCGTTCGAGCGCGCCGCGGCCGCGCACGGCACCCGTGCCCGCGTCTACTACGCCGGGAAGGCGTTCCTCTCCACCGAGGTCGTGCGCTGGGTGCTCGACGAAGGATTGAACGTCGACGTGTGCTCCGGCGGTGAGCTCGCCGTGGCCCTCGCCGGCGGTGCCGCGCCCGCACGCCTCGGCTTCCACGGCAACAACAAGAGCGTCGCCGAACTCACCCGCGCGGTGCAGGTCGGCGTCGGCACGATCATCGTCGACAGCCTCGACGAGATCGACCGCCTTGCCGCGATCACCGCCCGCGAGGGCGCCGTGCGGTCGGTGCTCCTGCGCGTGAACAGCGGTGTGCACGCCGAGACGCACGCCTTCCTCGCCACCGCGCACGAGGACCAGAAGTTCGGCTTCGCCCTGAGCGAGGCACCCGCCGCGGTCGCCCGCATCCGTGAGGTGCCGGGCCTGCGCTTCCTCGGCCTGCACTGCCACATCGGGTCGCAGATCTTCGGTGTGGCCGGCTTTGCGGAGTCCGCCGCCCGCGTCATGGACCTCCACGCCGAGCTTCGCGGACGGCATCGTCGCGGCGGTCGCCCGCGAATGCCTCACCCGCGCCATCCCGGTCCCGGAGCTGGCCTTCGAACCCGGCCGCGCGATCGTCGGCACCGCGGGCGTCACTCTCTACGAGGTCGGCACCACCAAGCCCGTCCGCGTCGATGACGCGCACACGCGCCTGTACGTCAGTGTCGACGGCGGCATGAGCGACAACCCGCGCACCGCCCTGTACGGCGCCGCGTACTCCGCCCGCATCGCGTCGCGCTCCAGCGTCGCCGAGCCCGCCCTCACCCGTGTCGTCGGCGTGCACTGCGAGTCCGGCGACATCGTCGTCGAGGACGAGTACCTGCCGGGCGACGTCGCCCCGGGCGACCTGCTCGCCGTGCCGGCGACCGGCGCCTACTGCTTCTCACTGTCCAGCAACTACAACTACGTGCCCCGCCCCCCGGTGGTGGCGGTGCACGCCGGGACCGCGCGTGTGATCGTGCGCGGCGAGACGGTCGACGACCTGCTCGCCCGCGACGTCGGCGTTCCCGCCAAGGAAGGGGAGGCATGATCGACTACCGCAACCTGCGCGTGGCGCTGCTGGGGGCCGGGGCCGTCGGATCCCAGGTCGCCTCGTTGCTGCTCCGCCACGCCGACGAGCTCGCCGACCGAGCCGGTGCCACGCTGGAACTCGCGGGCATCGCCGTGCGCGACGTGGACGCCCCGCGCGACGTCGATCTGCCGCAGGAGCTGTTCACCACCGACGCCGAATCGCTCATCGTCGGAGCCGACATCGTCATCGAGCTCATCGGCGGGCTCGAACCCGCCCGCACCTACCTGCTGCAGGCCATCAACTCCGGCGCCGACGTCGTCACGGCCAACAAGGCGCTGCTCGCCACCTACGGCACCGAGATCTTCGACGCCGCCGACCAGGTGGGCGCCCAGGTTTACTACGAGGCCGCCGCCGCCGGCGCCATCCCCATCATCCGGCCGCTGCGCGACTCACTGGCCGGCGACCGGGTCAAGCGCATCATGGGCATCGTCAACGGAACGACCAACTACATCCTCGACCGCATGGATGCGGAGGGCGCCGAGTTCAGCGATGTGCTCGCCGACGCGCAGCGACTGGGATACGCCGAGTCCGACCCGACCGCCGACATCGAGGGTTACGACGCCGCGCAGAAGGCGGCGATCCTCGCCTCGCTCGCCTTCCACACGGCCGTGCCGCTGGACGCCGTGCACCGCGAGGGCATCACCCACGTCGACAAGGCGATGATGGATGCGGCCCGCCATGCGGGCTACGTCATCAAGCTGCTGGCGGTGTGCGAGCGACTGACCGGCGAGGCCGAGGCGTCCGCATCCGGTGAGGCCATCTCGGTGCGCGTCTACCCGGCCCTCATCGCCCGTACCCACCCGCTCGCGAGCGTGCACGGCGCGAACAACGCCGTGTTCGTCGAGGCGGAGGCCGCCGGCTCCCTCATGTTCTACGGCGCCGGTGCCGGCGGCGTGCAGACCGCGTCCGCCGTGCTCGGCGACGTCGTCTCGGCCGCCCGCCGCCACATCGCCGGCGGTGTCGGCGTCGGCGAGTCGACCCGCGCCAACCTGCCCGTGCTGGAGATCGGCCGCGCGGTGACGCGCTACCAGATCACGCTCGAGGTGGAAGACCAGCCGGGCGTGCTCGCCACGATCGCCGGCATCCTCAGCGACGGCCGGGTCTCGATCGCCACGGTCGAACAGACCGTCATCGACCCCACGACGGGCACCGCGACCGCGACCGACACCGAAACGGGTGCGGCGCAGGCGCGATTGGTCATCGGAACGCACAAGGCACGAGAGCAGGACCTGAGCGAGACCGTACAGCGGCTCGCCGAGAGCGGCGTCGTCGAGCGCGTCGTCTCGGTCCTGCGGGTAGAAGGAGACTGACATGGCACACGTCTGGCGCGGAGTCCTCCGCGAATACGCCGACCGACTCGGCGTGACCGAGACCTCGAACGTCGTCACGCTGGGGGAGGGCGGAACCCCGCTCCTTCCGGCACCGGCACTGTCGCGCCTCACCGGCGCGGACGTCTGGGTGAAGTACGAGGGCATGAACCCGACCGGGTCGTTCAAGGACCGCGGCATGACCGTCGCGATCTCCCGCGCGATCGATCACGGCGCGAAGGCCGTCATCTGCGCGTCGACCGGTAACACCTCGGCCTCCGCCGCGGCCTATGCCGCGCACGCCGGCATCACCGCCGCCGTGCTCGTGCCCGAGGGCAAGATCGCCATGGGCAAGCTCAGCCAGGCTGTCGCCCACAACGGCTCGCTCATCCAGATCCGCGGCAACTTCGACGACTGCCTCGAGATCGCCCGTGAGCTCGCCGACACGTACCCGGTGCACCTGGTCAACTCGGTCAACCCCGACCGCATCGACGGACAGAAGACGGCCGCGTACGAGGTCGTCTCGCAGCTCGGCGACGCCCCCGACTTCCACTTCATCCCGGTGGGCAACGCCGGCAACTACACCGCCTACACCCGCGGCTACCGCGAGGAGGCCGAGCGCGGCGTGTCCACGAAGATCCCGCGCATGTTCGGGTTCCAGGCCGCGGGTTCCGCACCGCTCGTGCGCGGCGAGGTCGTGAAGAACCCCGAGACGGTGGCCAGCGCCATCCGCATCGGCAACCCGGCATCCTGGCAGCTGGCCCTCGAGGCACGCGACGCCACCGACGGCTGGTTCGGCGCCATCGAGGACGACCGCATCCTCGCCGCGCAGAAACTGCTCGCCGGCGAGGTCGGCATCTTCGTCGAGCCCGCATCCGCCATCTCGGTGGCAGGCCTGCTCGACCGGGCCGAGGCGGGCATCGTCCCGAAGGGCGCCACCGTCGTCCTCACCGTCACCGGTCACGGTCTGAAGGACCCGCAGTGGGCCCTTCGCACCGCGGACGGCGGGCAGGTGACCCCCACGGTCGTCGACGCGACGGTGTCGGAGGTCGCCTCCGTCCTGCAGCTGCAGCCCGAGGCGTCGGCGTGACCCAGTCCGCTGTCGCCGTGGGGCGCAGCGTCGCGGTGCGGGTACCCGCCACCAGCGCGAACCTCGGCCCCGGCTTCGACACGCTGGGGCTCGCCCTCAGCGTGTACGACGAGCTGACGGTCACCGCGCTCGAGGCAGGCCGCCTCGAGATCGAGGTCGAAGGGGCGGGTGCCGACGCGGTGCCGCGCGACGCGACGCACCTCGTCGTGCGCTCGATCGCCTACGCCTTCGACGCGATGGGGCAGGTGCTCCCTGGCCTCCGGCTCGAGGGTCGGAACGTGATCCCGCACGGACGTGGCCTCGGCTCGTCCGGTGCCGCGGTGGTCTCCGGTCTCCTCGCCGCGAAGGGCCTGCTCGAGGGCATCGTCGACATCGACGCGGATACGCTGCTGCGGCTCGCCACCGAGCTGGAGGGGCACCCCGACAACGTGGCGCCGGCCCTGTTCGGCGGGCTGACGATCGCGTGGGTCGACGCCTCGGGTCCGCAGCACAAGAAGCTCCTCGTGCACCGCGGTGTCTCGCCCATCGTGTTCGTGCCCGAGTTCACCATGTCGACCTCGGTGGCGCGGAGCCTGCAGCCCTTGCACGTCTCGCGTGAGGATGCGGTGTTCAACGTGTCGCGCTCGGCGCTGCTCATCGCGGCGCTCACGCAAAGCCCAGAGCTGCTCATGGCGGCGACCGAGGACAAGCTGCACCAGAGCTATCGTGCGGCGGCGATGCCCGAGACCGACAAGCTCGTGCAGGCGCTGCGCGCGGCCGGCTTCGCTGCCGTCGTCTCCGGGGCGGGACCGAGCGTCCTCGTGCTCGCGGACGGGCCCGGTCGGCGTCTCGAGGCCGCGCAACTCGTGGCCTCGCATGCGGACACACCGTGGGAAGCCCTCATGCTCGCCGTCGACTTCAAGGGTGGTACAGTGAGGGACAACGCGGAGGGTGCCACGTAACCATCGTGTATCTGGCCTCCGTCGCAATTCTGCGAACCCGCGCCAATCCTCGCAACTGACCGAGAGCCCCGGCAGTCTGCCTCTGATCGTTACGAGGCGTACGCCCCGGCTCGATGACGTCGGTGCGCGGCGATCAGCGCATTTCCACACGTCACAAGGGAGCACTCGTGGAGTCCATCTCCGAGATCCAGACCACTGAGCCGAACGTCGACGAGAACGTCGACGCGGCTTCCACCCAGGCCACGACTCCGGATGCGGCGCCCGCCGCCGCCGAGCCGTCGGCCGAGACCCCCGCGGCCGACGCCGCACCGGTGAAGGCGCCGCGCAAGCGCGCGCCGCGCCGGGCCAAGAGCGCCGACCTCGCTGTCGCCGCGGAGGCTGCGACCGTCGAGGCCGCTGCGCCCGCCACGGATGCCGCGCCCGCCACGGATACTGCGCCGATCGAGAGCACCCCGGTCGAGGCTGCCGCCCCGGTCGAGAGCGCGGCCCCGGCGACCGACGACGCCACGCCCACCGAGGAGGCCGCACCGGCCGCGAAGACGCGTCCCGCCCGTGGCACCCGCTCGCGCGGTGCCAAGGCGAAGGCCGACGCCGAGAAGGCCGCCGCCGAGGCCGCCCCCGAGGCCCCCGTCGAGACGCCGGAGGCTCCCGCCGCCGCGGAGCAGCCCACCGAGCAGGTCGCCGAGACCGCCGGCGAGCAGGGCACCGAGCCCGGCGACGGCGAGGGCGACCAGTCCAGCCGTAGCCGTAGCCGTAGCCGTAACCGCAACCGCAACAAGCGCGGGACCGGCGGCGAGGCACAGGCCGGCCAGAACACGCAGGCCGCGCAGAACAACGCGCCCCAGAACAACGGCCCGCAGCACAACGACGCCGCCGACGATGAGCAGCAGGGTCGTGGGCGCCAGCGCAACAAGCGTCGCGGCGGTGCCCCGACCGACGAGTTCGAGCCCGAGATCGGCGAGGACGACGTCCTCATCCCGATCGCCGGCATCCTCGATGTGCTCGACAACTACGCGTTTGTGCGCACCAGCGGTTACCTGCCCGGGCCCAGTGACGTCTACGTCTCGCTCGGTCAGGTCAAGAAGTACAACCTGCGTAAGGGCGACGCCGTCGTCGGCGCCATCAAGCAGCCCCGTGAGGGCGAGCAGCAGGGTCGCCAGAAGTACAACGCGCTCGTCAAGGTCGACGCGATCAACGGCCTCTCGGCCGAGGACGCCGCCACCCGCGTCGAGTTCGGCAAGCTCACCCCGCTGTACCCGCAGGAGCGCCTGCGTCTCGAGACCGCGCCGGAGAAGCTGACCCAGCGCATCATCGACCTGGTCGCCCCCATCGGCAAGGGCCAGCGCGGCCTCATCGTCGCGCCCCCGAAGGCCGGTAAGACCATCGTGCTGCAGCAGATCGCCAACGCGATCGCGACCAACAACCCCGAGGTCCACCTCATGGTGGTGCTGGTCGACGAGCGGCCCGAAGAGGTCACCGACATGCAGCGGACCGTGAAGGGCGAGGTCATCGCCTCGACCTTCGACCGTCCCGCCGAGGACCACACCACCGTCGCCGAGCTCGCGATCGAGCGCGCCAAGCGCCTGGTCGAGCTCGGTCGTGACGTCGTCGGGCTGCTCGACTCGATCACCCGCCTCGGCCGCGCGTACAACGTGACGGCACCGACGAGCGGTCGCGTCCTCTCCGGTGGCGTGGACGCGTCGGCGCTGTACCCGCCCAAGCGCTTCTTCGGCGCAGCGCGCAACATCGAGAACGGCGGCTCGCTGACCATCCTCGCCACCGCGCTGGTGGAGACCGGTTCCAAGATGGACGACGTCATCTTCGAGGAGTTCAAGGGCACCGGCAACAGCGAACTGCGTCTGTCGCGCCAGCTGGCCGACAAGCGGATCTTCCCGGCCGTCGACGTGAACGCGTCCTCGACCCGCCGTGAGGAGATGCTGCTCTCGGCCGACGAGGTCAAGATCACGTGGAAGCTGCGTCGCGCTCTCGCCGGCCTCGACACCCAGCAGGCACTGGAGGTCGTGCTCGGCAAGCTCAAGGAGACGCAGTCGAACGTCGAGTTCCTCGTGCAGATGCAGAAGTCGATCCCGGCGCCGGGCGCCGGCGGCCACGCGCACGAGAACAGCATCCGCTGACCCGGACGTGTCCGACTCCGGCATGTTCGCCTCGGTCGAGGCGCTGATCGACGAGCACCGCGCGGTGCAGGAGGAACTCTCCGACCCCGCGGTGCACGCCGATGCCGCCCGTGCCAAGCGGGTGAACCGCCGTTATGCGGAGCTGTCGCGGATCGTCGCCGCGCACTCCGCGTACGTGGCGGCGTCCGAGGACCTCGCCGCCGCGCGCGAGCTCGCCCGTGAGGACGAAGCGTTCGCCGCCGAGGTGCCCTCGCTCGAGACCCGCGCGGATGAGGCCCAGGAGAAGCTCCGGCGCCTGCTCATCCCGCGCGACCCCGACGACGCGCGCGACGTGATCATGGAGATCAAGGGCGGCGAGGGCGGAGCCGAGAGCGCCCTGTTCGCCGCCGACCTGCTGCGCATGTACCTGCAGTACGCCGCCTCCAAGGGATGGAAGACGGAGCTCCTGGAGCGGACCGAATCCGACCTCGGCGGCTACAAGGACGTCCAGGTCGCGATCAAGGGCTCCTCGACCGATCCCGCACAGGGGGTGTGGGCGCACCTGAAGTACGAGGGCGGCGTGCACCGCGTGCAGCGGGTTCCCGCGACCGAATCCCAGGGCCGCATCCACACCTCCACCACGGGCGTGCTGGTGTTCCCCGAGGTGGATGAGCCGGACGAGGTCCAGATCAGCCAGAACGACCTGAAGATCGACGTGTTCCGCTCGTCGGGGCCGGGCGGTCAGTCGGTCAACACGACCGACTCCGCGGTGCGCATCACCCACCTGCCCACCGGCATCGTGGTGTCGATGCAGAACGAGAAGTCACAGCTGCAGAACCGCGAGGCCGGTATGCGCGTGCTGCGTGCCCGGCTTCTTGCCCGCCAACAGGAGGAGCAGGCGGCGGTCGCCGCCGATGCGCGCAAGTCGCAGATCCGCGGCATGGATCGGTCCGAGCGGATCCGCACCTACAACTTCCCCGAGAACCGCATCGCCGACCACCGCACCGGGTACAAGGCCTACAACCTCGACCAGGTCATGGACGGCGCCCTCGAACCCGTGATCGACTCGCTCATCAGCGCGGACGAGGAAGAGCGTCTCGCCGCCCTCGCCGGCGACGCCTGAGGCGTCCCTCCGTCGCATCGCGGTGCGCCTTGCCCGCGCCTCGGCGTTCGCCTGTCGCTTGTGATGGGTGCGCGTCGCAGTTTGCGTCAGGGGAGCGGGTGCGAGGCGCGTTCGCCTGTCGCTTGTGGTGCGAATGCGTCGCAGTTTGCGTCAGGGGAGCGGGTGCGAAGCGCGGCAGCGGGACCGCCGTCACCAGACCGGCGGATGCGGCAGCGGGCCGCGGGTGGCCTCGAGCTGTGCGGCGAGTCCCAGGATCGCCGCCTCGCCGCCGGGGCGACCCACGAGTTGCACCGACACCGGGTGCCCGGACGCGTCGCGCGTTACCGGGAGCACGAGCGCGGGGAGCCCCGCGACGTTCACGAAGCTGGAGTACGGGGCGTATTCCACCTGCTGCATGAAGTTGCGCTCCGCGTCCACCGGGTCGAACGACCCCACCGGGCGTCCGGGCAGCGCGAGCGCCGGGGTGAGCACCGCGTCGTAGTCCGCGAACGCGGCGATGGTCTCCCGCTCGAACGCGGTCGCCGCAGCGAGACCGCCGAGAAGCGTCTCAGCGGGCAGCGCGCGGCCCTCCCGGACGAGCCACGCCGTGATGGGCTCTACGCGCCCCAGGTCCGCGTCGGAGAGCGGCAGCCGCGCCGCGCTCGCGCGCCACAGGATGCGGAACAGTTCGGCGTAGCCGCGAGGGTGCCACGCCGCATCCGTCACCGTGTGCCCGAGCGTCGCCAGCGTGTCCGCGGCCGCCGTGACGGCCTCGCGCGCGGCGGGGTCCAGGCGGATGTCCGCCGCGTCGTCCCACGGCGATATCAGGGTCACCCCCACGCGGAGCCCCGCGACCGGGCCGCCGACTGCGGCGTCGACCGCGGCGGTGAAGGGCCCCTCTCCCGCCGCTCCGGTGGCATAGCGGTACGGGCGGCCCGCGACGAGCGCGTCGAGCAGCACCGCCGCATCCCCGACGGTACGAGCGAGCGGACCGTGCACCGGCAGTCCGCCGGGGGAGTCGAGGCCCGACCCCACCGGCAAGCGCCCGCGGGAGGGTTTCACCCCGACGATGCCGACCGTGGCGGCGGGGATGCGGATCGAGCCGCCGCCGTCCGAGCCGACCGCCGCCGGGAGGAACCCCGCCGCGACGGCGACCGCGGCGCCGCCGGAGGAGCCGCCGGC
>NZ_JAPLAI010000066.1 GCF_026393345.1 Microbacterium sp. | reverse complement strand
TGATGAACGCCGCGATACCGACCGGGATGTTGATGTAGAACGCCCACTGCCACGTCAGGTGGTCGACGAACAGGCCGCCCAGCAGCGGGCCCGCGACGGCAGACAGGCCGAAGATTCCGCCGAGCGGGCCGAGGTACTTGCCGCGCTCGTTGGCGGGCACGATGTCGGCGATGATCGCCTGCGAGAGGATCATGAGCCCGCCGCCACCGAGACCCTGGATGGCGCGGAACACGACGAACATCCAGAAATCGGTCGCGAACGCGCACGCCAGCGACGCGATCGTGAAGATCGCGATGGCGAGCAGGAACAGCCGGCGGCGGCCGAGCACATCGCCGAACTTGCCGTAGATCGGCATCACGATGGTCGTCGCGAGGATGTACGCGGTCGTGATCCACACCTGGTGCTCGACACCCCCGAGCTGACCGACGATCGTCGGCATCGCGGTCGACACGATGGTCTGGTCGAGGCTGGCCAGCAGCATCCCGGCGATGAGTGCCGAGAAGATCAACCAGATCCGCCGTTTCGTCAGCAGGAGTGGCGCGTCGGATGCGCGCGTGGCGGAGGTGTTCACAGTGGTCCTTCCACAGGCCGGGCGATTTGGGTGGCGAACAGGGAACGCGCGGCATCGAGGCGGCGCGTGAAGATCTCTTCGAACGCCACGGCGCGTTCGGTGGCGAGGTATTCGGAGGTCGCGGCGCGGCACAGCGCGCCGATCGTGATCGCGGCGACCTCGGCACGCACATCGCCCGGTGCGAGATGTTCCCGGCGTGCGACGAGGTCTGCATCCTCCCGTTCGCCGTCGTTCGTGAGCGTGAGGATGCGCGCCAGGAGGCGAGGCTCCCGGTCCACCGCGGCGACGAGCTCGCTTGCGGTGTCGGGGGCGATGTCCATGCTGCGCCAGCGCGCGACCGTGAGTGCCGCCAGATCATCGAGGAGATGAGATGAGATGCCACCGCCGTCGCTGCCACCGGCGAGGAATGCCTCGATGAGAGCCGTGTCGTCCCGATGCAGCGGGATGCCGAGGATGGCATCCTCTTTCGAGGCGAAGTAGTTGAAGAAAGTCCGTCGGGAGACTCCCGCCTGTTCGCACAGCTCCTCGATGGTGAAGCCGTGCAGTCCGTGCTCCGCCGTGGCGATCCGCGCCGCCCGGACGAGGGAGTTCACGGTCTCGGTGCGTCGCCGCTCGCGAGGCCCTTCTGCACTCTCCTTCATGGAGTGCAGTATTGCACGAAACGATCGTTAGTGCAGATACCTCGTGTCAGCGGGAGTCGCCGTCCTCCGGCCACTCCGCCACCGCGGCGATCATGTCGCCGATGACGAGCTGCGAGGGGCCGTCGGTGCGGACGCCCCGCAGGCGGTATCCGGCGGGGAGGTCGTCGACCAGCTGACCCGCGCGCGGCCCTCCCGACAGCATGAACATGACGGCGACGGTACCGGGCGACACCCGATGTGCCGCGGGGGGTTGCGCTCGGGCGCCTCATCCGCCACAGCCTCGCGGGCGCGGCGTCCTGATCGTGACGGGAGCCCGGGCGGTGCGCGCCCGACAGGGCCCCGAGACCGTGGGTTGTCCCAGGGTCTCGGGGCCCAGAGGCGGGCGGCGGGAGGGGGTCAGTCCTCGACGACCGTCACCGTCGTCTCGATGTTGCCGCGGGTCGCGTTGGAGTAGGGGCACATCTGGTACGCGCCGTCGGCGAGCGCCTGGGCCTGGTCGCGCGGCAGGTCGGGGATGACGACCTCGAGCTCGACCGCCAGGGTCAGCCCGGTCTCGGTGCGTACCAGGCTCACGCGGGATCCGACGCTGGTGTCGTGGATCTGCACCTTGTCGCGGCGAGCGACGGCCAGCAGTGCACTGTGGAAGCACGCGGCGTAACCGGCGGCGAAGAGGAGCTCCGGGTTGAGGGCGCCGCCTGCGCCGCCCATCTCGACGGGGGTGCGCACGTCGACGTCGAGCAGCCCGTCGCCGGTGGCGACGTGGCCGTTGCGGCCGTCGCCGGTGGACAGGGCTTCGGCGGTGTAGAGCGCGGTCATGGGGTCACCTTTCATGAGGGACGGATGCGGCAAGTGCCGGATCCGTGTCGTTCGAGGCCCGCACGTTGCCGGTGAGGCGGTGCAGGAGCTCGAGGACGTCGGGGGCGGTGTCGACCGTCAGGCCGAGGCAGGCCGCCACCTGGCCGGGGACGGCGGCCGTCTCGGTGCGGAGGGCCTCGCCGCGGTCGGTGAGGGCGATGGTCACGAGGCGGCCGTCCGCCTCGGTGCGGGAGCGCGTGACGAGCCCGGCGTGCTCCATCCGCCGCAAGAGAGGCGAGAGCGTGCCGGAATCGAGCGCGAGGTCATCGCCGAGGTCGCGCACCGAGCGGGGGCCGCGGTCCCATAACTCCACCAGCACGAGGTACTGCGGATAGGTGAGCCCCCATGGCTCCAGCAGGCGTCGGTACGCCTGGGTCGTGGCACGGCTCGCCGAGTACAGCGAAAAGCACACCATGTGGTCGAGCGCGGTCATGAGAAAAGCATTGCACCGGGGCATGACGCGGTGTTGCGCCGCGCCCTGGCGGCCTGGCGGCGGCCGCGTCAGGCTCGCAGAGTGACCCCCGTCATCGATCCCGCGGCGCTCGCCGACGCGCTCGCCGGCCCACGCCCGGTGCGGCTGCTCGACGTGCGCTGGCGGCTGGATCTGCCCGAGGGTCGCCCCGCCTACCTCGCCGGTCATCTCCCGGGCGCGGTCTACGTCGACCTCGAGCAGGAACTCACCGATCCCGGCCATCCCGAGGAGGGACGCCATCCGCTCCCCGCCGTCGACCGGCTGCAGGCGGCCGCGCGGCGCTGGGGCGTCCGCGCCGGAGACCTCGTCGTCGGCTACGACGACAACGACGGCGTCGCCGCGGCGCGTCTCTGGTGGCTGCTTCACCGCCGCGGCGTCGATGTGCGCGTCCTCGACGGCGGTCTCCGCGGCTGGATCGCGACGGGCGGCCTCCTCGATGGCGGAGACGTACGGCCCCCGCTCGGCGACGTGGTGCTGACGGACGCCGATCCGGGCGCGTCGAGCATCGACGACGCCGCGCGCGCCGCGGTCGGCGGATCCCTCATCGACGCGCGATCGCCGCAGCACTACCGGGGGATCGCGCCCACGGCGGACCCCGTCGCCGGCCACATCCCCGGTGCGGTGAACGTCCCGACCCTCTCGCACATCGACGCTGACGGCCGGCTGCGCGAGCCCGAGCACATCCGCCGCACCCTCGCGCAGGCGGGAGTCGGCGCCTCCGACAGCGTGGTGGTCTACTGCGGCTCGGGGCTCGCCGCGGCCCACACCGCCCTCGCCCTCGCCCACGCCGGCGTCGACGCACGGGTGTTCCCAGGGTCGTGGAGCAAATGGTCGCGCGCCCGTGGCCGCCCGGTGGCCGTGGGCCCGAGCCCGTGGGGCGAGGTCACCGCGGTACGCTGACCGCGGCGGGCTCCTCGTCACGGATGCGGCCCCGCCGGCGCAGCTCCGGCACGACGAGCTCGGCGACATCCCGTGCGGTGTCGAACGAGTGGTACTGCCGCAGGTTGATGCCGTCGATGCCGTCGTCGTCGAGCCAGCGCTCGATCTCGTCCGCCACGACCTCGGGGGTACCCGCCACGAAATAGCGGTCCTCGCGGCCGCGGCGAAACCCCTCGAGGGTCTCGGTCACGGTGCGATCGAGCGGGAGTCCGAGGCGCTCCGGGTCGGCGCCGGCGGCGACCGCGGCCCGGCGCACCGTCCAGTCGCCCGGGAATGCGGTCAGATCCAGCGGCACGGACGCGTGGGCGAGGATGCCGTCGAGCGAGGTGTGGCGGCGGTACAGGTCCCACTTCTCGGCCGCCTCCTGCTCGGTGCGGCCGACGACGATCCCCGCCTGCACGAGGAAGCGCACGTCGTCCGCTGCCCGGCCGTTCACCTGCGCCGCCTCGCGGATGATCGTGGGATTCCGGCGGAAGTCATCCGCCGTGCGGCCGCCGGTGAAGACGACCTCGGCGTGCCGCCCGGCGAAGGCAATGCCCGCCGGCGATCCGGTCGCCTGAAACAGCACGGGCGTGCGCTGCGGGGACGGAGCGCACAGGTGCGGACCCGCGACCGAGAAGTGCTCCCCGACGTGATCGATGTAGCGCACCTTGTCGGGGTCGGTGTAGACCCGCTCCTCCCGGTCCACGATGACGGCATCGTCGTCCCAGGAGCCCTCCCACAGCTTGTACGTCACGTCGAGGAATTCGTCCGCGATCTCGTAGCGGCGGTCGTGCGGGATCTCGTCCGCCAGGCCGAAGTTGCGGGCGGCGTTGGGGAGGTAGGAGGTGACGATGTTCCAGCCGATCCGGCCGTCGGTGAGGTGATCGAGGGTCGACATCCGCCGGGCGAAGGTGAACGGTGGCTCGTAGCTGGTGGAGAAGGTGACGCCGAAACCGATCCGCCGGGTCACCGCCGCCATCGCGGGCACGACGAGCAGCGGATCGTTCGACGGGATCTGCAGCCCCTCTCGCACCGCGGTCGCAGGCCCGCCGCGGAACGTGTCGTAGGCGCCGACCACGTCGGCGAGGAAGACGCCGTCGAACCCGCCGTCCTCGATGATCTGAGCAAGCTCCGTCCAATACGAGAGGTCGCCGAAGCGGTGCCGGTTGTTCCCCGGCAGCGGCCACAGCCCGTGTGTGATGTGGCTCACCGTGTTCATCTCGAACAGGTTGAGGATGAGCTTCTTCGGTTCGGTCATGTCGTCTTCCGCTCGAACGTCGGGGTCATGCTTCGCCCACACTCCACCACGATGCCACCGGGGCGCCGGTGAGCAGATGCGCGCCGAGGTCGCGGGCCTTGTACCGGGCGGGGTTGTGGGAGGCAAGGGTGCGGGCATTGCGCCAGTGGCGGTCGAGCGCCCGGTCCTGGTCCAGAGCGCTCGCGCCGCCCACCTCGAACAGGTTCGTCGCCGCCTGCAGCACGGCGGGGAGGATCACCAGCTGGGCGGCGGTGACCGCCCGGCCGACGTCCCCGATCGCGGCGCGGGCGCGTTCGTCGTCGTCTGCCGTGATCGCGGTGCTCGACGCATCGAGCGTCGCGGATGCGGCAGTCAGCGCCGCATCCGCGGCGAAGGCCAGCGCGGCGAGGTCCCCGACGACCTCCTGCACCAGCGGGTCCTCCCGCGGGGTCGCACCGGACGCGTGGCTGAACCCGCGGGTGCGGGCACCGACGTACGCCACCGCGTCGTCGCGCACCGCCCGGCCGATCCCGGCGGCGGCGGCCAGCAGCACGAGCTGCACGAAGGATCCGCCGTGACTGAGACGGTCGGGATCACGAGGAAGCAGGTCGTCCTCGTCGATGCGGACGTCGCTGAACACGGTCGTCCCACTGCCGGTCATCCGTTGCCCGAACCCCGACCAGTCGTCCACCCGCTCGAGGCCGACCGCGTCCGTCCGCACCAGCACGCTCACCTGCTCCCCGTCGCGCTCGGCGAGCACCGAGACGAGATCGGCGAACAGGGTGCCGGTGCTGTAGAACTTGCGGCCGTCGAGGCGGAGCCCGTGGGCATCCCGGGTGATCACGGTAGTGACCGACCCGACCGTGGCGGGGCCTCGTTCGAAGGTGGCGTTACCGTGGATGCTGCCATCGGCGAGCATCCCCAGGAGCCGGTCGCGGCGCGACCCCGGCGGGGAGTGCAGGATCCGGTCGGCGAATGAGAAGTGTGATCGCAGCAGCTGCGTGAGATTGGGATCGCGGCGGGCGAGCTCGGCGAGCAGTTCGAACAGCTCCGAGGGGGTCGCGCCGTCGCCGCCGAACCGCGGCGGCAGGGTCACCCGGGTGAACCCGGCGTCACGGAGCGCGGCCACCTCCTCGTAAGGGAGCCGGCGTTCGCGTTCCCGGGCCACGGCGTCGCGCCCCACCTCGTCGAACACCGGAGCGTACCGGGCGACCAGGTCGCGGCGGGCTGTCGCCGATGCCGTCATGCGCGGGCCTCCGCGGGGATCGCTGTGGGGGCGGCCGGGGCCTGCCAGGTGGGCCGTTCGCCGAGCAGGTCGTACCGGCCGACCGCCCGTATCCGCTGCGCGACCGGGTTGTGGGACGCGATCGTGCGGACGTTCCGCCAGTGGCGGTCGAGGCCCGCCGTACGGGCGACGGCGCTCGCCCCGCCCACCTCGAACAGCGTGGTGGTGGCGTCGAGGATGAGTGCCGGGACGGTGTGCTGCGCGCGATACACCTCGAGCTCCACGTCCGCGAGCGGTTCCGGGTCGCCGCCCGCCGCCGCATCCCTCGCCGCATCCAGGTCCGCGGCCAGGCTCAGCACCACCCGCCGGGCCGTGGATGCGGCGGCAGACACCTCGCCCACCACGTGCTGCACCAGCGGGTCCTCGCGGGGGAGGGTCTCGCCGGCGAAGCCGAACGTGCGCCGGCGCGGGCGGACGAACGCGACAGTGTCGTCGACGGCGCGTTGTGCGATGCCCGCGATGACGGCGAGGAGGGTCAGCCGGTAGACCGCGCCGAGGTAGCGCCAGCGCCCGATGCTCTCCCGGTCGCGCCCGTCGATCTCGGCCGGATCCACCTCGACCGCGTCGAAGACCGTGGTGCCGGACCCGGTGAGAGGCTGGCCGATACCGTCCCAGTCGTCGATGAGTCGGACGCCCGGGGCATGCGCGGGCACCGCGAGCGAGACCCGTATGTCGTCATCGAGTGCGGCGACGTGGATCCAGTCGGCGTACAACGAGCCGGTCGTATAGTGCTTGGTCCCCTCCAGCAGCACGCGGTCACCCCGGCGGAGGAGCCGGGTCTGCAGCTCGGCGGTCTCCTGGCGTTCGGAGAACGCGTTGCCCACCATCGCGCCGGTGGCGATCCGCGGGACCCAGCGTGCCGCCGCATCCGTGTCGAGGCCGTCCAGCAGAAGTCCCTCCACGAACGCGATATGGCCGCGCCACACGTGGGCGAGGTTCGCATCGGCCGTGGCGAGCCGGATGACCCGCCCGAACAGCTCGGGGAGGGAGAGCCCCTCGCCGCCAGCGGAGGCGGGCAGCCGAGTGGCGCCGAACCGCACGGCCCGAAGGTCGTCGACGGCATCGAACAGCAGCGTCCGGTCGCGTTCACGCTCGGCCGCACCCTCGGCCCATCGGGCCAGCAGCGCGTTCCAGCGAGGGTCATCGGGGGTCGTCATCAGTGCATCACCTTCCGGGAGACGAGGTTGCCGAGCCATTGCGCGAGCTGCACCAGGGCGATGAGGATCACCACGATGACGAGCACCACGAACCAGTCGAACCGCTGGTAGCCGTACTTGATGGCCAGGTCGCCCAGACCGCCCCCACCGATCGCGCCGGCCACCGCGGTCGTGTCCACGAGCGCCACGACGATGTAGGTGAGCCCGAGCGTCAACGGCCCGAGGGATTCCGGGATCACGATCGTGAACAGCACCCGGGCGGGGCTCGCGCCCATGGCGACCCCCGCCTCGATGGCGCCCGGATCGACCGCGACGAGGTTCGATTCGACGATGCGGGCGATCGCCATGGCCGCGACGATCGTGATCGGCACGGTCGCCGCCAGCGGGCCGATGCTCGTGCCGATGAGCAGGCGCGTGAACGGGATGATCGACACCGCGAGGATGATGAACGGGATGGGCCGCACCACGTTGATGACCACGTTCAGTCCGCTGAACACGGCGCGGTTCTGCAGCAGGTTGCCGGGACGGGTGGCGTACAGCAGCAGGCCGAGACCGAGACCGAGGATGGTCGCGAACACGAACGACACCGTGACCATGAGGAGGGTGTCGGACAGGGCCCGCCCGATCCGGGGGAGCAGCGCGTTGAAGTAGTCCGCATCCATCAGCGT
This sequence comes from Microbacterium sp., assembly GCF_026393345.1. GTDB lineage: Bacteria > Actinomycetota > Actinomycetes > Actinomycetales > Microbacteriaceae > Microbacterium. The sequence continues at coordinate 85,147 of NZ_JAPLAI010000066.1, read as the reverse complement.
GCCTCCGCCAGCTCTGCCACCGTGGCGACCTGCCGCAGCTCCGCGACCGCGCGGTCCACGTTCGCCTCCGCCCCGAGGAACTCCACGGTGAGGCTGCCGAACAGGCGTGACTGCAGCTCGTCCACCCCGCCGTAGACGACGTTGACGTCCACGTCATGTCGTCGGGAGATGCGGGTGAGGAACGGATCGTTCGACTCCCGGTTCTCCACGTGAAGCTGCACGAGGCGCCCGGTGTGCAGGGACCGGATGCGGGCGATCGTGCCGGCCGAGGGCAGGTGATGGAGGACCGAGGACACGAAGCGGCGGCTGGTCGGATGCTGCGGGTGCGCGAACACGTCATACACGGTGCCCTGCTCGACTACCCGGCCGTCCTGCATCACCGCGACCTTGTTGCAGATCTCCCGGACCACATCCATCTCGTGGGTGACGACGAGCACCGTCACGCCGTACTCGTCGTGCACTCGGCGGAGAAGGTCCAGCACCTCCCCGGTCGTCTGCGGATCGAGCGCGCTGGTCGCCTCGTCGCTGATGAGCACGTCGGGCCGGTTGGCGAGGGCGCGGGCGATCCCCACCCGCTGCTTCTGCCCGCCGGACAGCTGCGACGGGTAGGCCAGGGCCTTATCGGTCAGACCGACGAAGTCGAGGAGCTCCTCCACCCGGTCGAGGATCCGCGACTCCGGGACACCGGCGAGTTTCAGCGGATACGCGATGTTCTTGTAGACGGTGCGGGAGCGCAGCAGATTGAACTGCTGGAAGATCATGCCGATGCGCTGGCGGGCGCGCCCGAGGGCCGCGCCGCTGAGTTCCGACACCACCCGGTCGCCCACGAGCACTCGGCCGGACGTGGGGCGTTCCAGCGCGTTCACCGTGCGCAGCAGGGTGGATTTGCCGGCGCCGGAGTACCCGACGATGCCGTAGATGTCGCCCGCATCCACGTCGAGGGTGACGTCGGTAAGCGCGTCGAACCGGCGTCCTCGTGCGGTGGTGAAGGTCTTCGAGACCTGCTCGAAGCGGACAGCGGTGCTCATGTGTGCTCCTTGGTCGGCGCAGCCCGTTCCCCTCGCCCCACGACGGGGACGAGGGGAACGGGCTCCGGCGTCAGTCGTTGTCGGCGGCGGCCTTCTCGAGGTCGGCGAGCTTCGACCGGAGGGTCTTGACCGGGACGTCGACGAGGACCGTCGCACCCTTGTCCTCCTTCTCCAGCGCCTCGGCCACGCGCGGGTCGGCGTAGGCCTCCTTCAGCACGGCCCAGGCGGGGTCGTCGGCGTTGTCGGCGCGGGACGCGACGATGTTGACGTAGGGGAGGTTCTTCTCGTCCAGGGAGTCGTCGAGATACAGCGCGTCCTCTGCGGTGAGACCCTGCGACGGGTCGAAGTAGGACAGGCCCACGACGACAGCCGACAGGCTGGGGTCGTCGAACTGCTGCGGGATGGTGGTCGCCGCGATGGGCACGAACTCCAGGTTCTTCGGGTTGGAGGTCACGTCGTCGACCGTCGGGAAGTCGCCCGCGTCCTCGGCGAGCTCGATGAGACCGGCGGCGGCGAGGATACCGAGCGCACGACCGCCGTTGGAGGGGTCGTCGGGGATGGCGATGCGACCGCCATCGGGGATCTCGCCGGTGTCGCCGAGGGTGGCGGAGAAGATGCCCCACTGGGTGATGACGGTGGAGAAGATCGGCGTGAGGTCCTCATCGTTCTGCGCGTTGAAGTTCGACAGATACAGGATGTGCTGGAACGCATTGCCGTCGACGTTCCCCGCGGCGAGCTCCGTGTTCGGCAGTACCCAGTCGTCGACGTTCACCCACTCCACGTCGAGCCCCTTCTCGGCGGCGACCTCCTGCACGGCGGACTGGAAGTCGCTGTCCTCGCTCACCGCGATCTTCAGCGTGAGGCGCTCGCCGTCGGCGGGGGCCGCTTCGGCGGACCCGCCGCCCAGGTTCGCGACGATCGCGACCACGCCGACGACGATCGCGACGACGATGACCGCGCCGACGGCGAGGAAGATGTTGCGCCGGCGCTTGCCGGCCGATTCGACGGAGGCGCGCAGATCGCTCTGCGGCGCCGGATTCTGCTCGGACATGAACGTTCCTCTCGAAGGGTGCGGGGTGCGACCGGATGCGGGATGCGAGGCCTGCCGCATCCGGTGCGCCCATTCCGCCACGGCCGACGTCACCTCCCAACCGGGGCTGTCATCCGCGGTCGCCCGACGTCACCCGCCGACGTGTGACGTCATCCGGCGTCATGGGGCGGGTGGCGAGTGTGACAGGCGTTGTGTAGGGTCGGACGCGTGCTGACCTGTCGTTGTTGTCGCTGAGTGATCCGTCGCGCCGCCGCGCGCGCTTCCCTTCGACCGACACCGACCCCGCGTTCCCCCGCTCCGGCCGAACGCCGCACCCACAGGACTCCCTCATGCGTTACGCCAACAGCGTCGCCGAACTCGTCGGCAACACCCCGCTCGTCCGCCTGAACCACGTCACCGACGGCCTCGCCGCGACCGTGCTCGTCAAGGTGGAGTACTTCAATCCCGGCGGCTCCGCGAAGGACCGCATCGCCCGCAACATCATCGACGCAGCCGAGCGCGATGGTCTGCTGCAACCCGGCGGCACCATCGTCGAACCGACGAGTGGGAACACCGGCGTGGGGCTCGCGCTGGTCGCGCAGCAGCGCGGCTACCGGATGGTCTTCGTCGTCCCGGACAAATTCTCCGGCGAGAAGGTCGCCGTGCTCCGCGCGTACGGCGCCGAGGTCGTCACGACACCGACCAACGTGCCGCCGGAGGATCCCCGCTCCTACTACAGCGTGTCCGACCGTCTTGCCCGCGAGATCCCCGGCGCCTTCAAGCCGAACCAGTTCGCGAACCAGAACGGTCCGCGCGGGCACTTCGAGACCACCGGTCCGGAGATCTGGCGCGACACCGACGGCGGCGTGACCCACTTCGTCGCCGGGATCGGCACGGGCGGCACCATCAGCGGCACCGGACGTTTCCTCAAGCAGGCCTCGGAGGGTGCCGTGACCGTGATCGGCGCCGATCCGGTCGGCTCCATCTATGCCGGCGGGCCGATCCACGGCTACGACGTCGAAGGCGTAGGGGAGGACTTCCTGCCCGACACGTTCGATGCGAGCGTCGTCGACCGTTACGAGAGCGTGTCGGATGCGGAGTCGTTCGCGATGACGCGTCGCCTCGCCCGCGAAGAGGCGCTGCTGGTGGGCGGCTCGAGCGGCATGGCCGTGGTGGCGGCGCTCCGCGTCGCCCGCGACCTGCCCGCCGACGCGGTCGTCGTGGTCATCCTGCCCGACCACGGCCGCGGCTACCTCAGCAAGCTGTACGACGATGAATGGCTGCGAGCCCGCGGCTACGAGGTGCCCGATCCCGGCCCGCGGATCGCCGCATCCCTCCCCACCCCGAACCCGGCAGGAGCCGCACGATGACGACACCCGACAGCCCCGCCCTCGGTTTCGACAGTCTCGCGGTCCACGCCGGTCAGGCGTTCGACCCGACCACCGGCGCCGTCATCCCGCCGGTGCACTTCTCCACCACGTACGCCCAGGACGGGATCGGCGGCCTCCGCGGCGGCTACGAGTACGGTCGCAGCGGCAACCCGACCCGCACCGCGCTGGAACAGCAGCTGGCCGCCATCGAAGGTGGCGCGCACGCGCTCTCCTTCGCTTCCGGTCTCGCGGCGGAGGACGCGCTGCTGCGCTCCGTGCTCAAACCCGGCGACGAGGTGCTGCTCGGCAGCGACGTCTACGGCGGCACCTACCGGCTGATCGCCCGGATCCTCGGTCCCTGGGGTGTGGGGCTGCGCGTGGTCGACATGAGCGACCTGGATGCGGTCGCCGCGGCGCTGCAGGAGCGGCCCGCCCGCATCCTCTGGGTCGAGACGCCCTCGAACCCGCAGCTGCTGATCAGCGACATCGCCGGCCTCGCGCGCCTCGGGCACGAGGCCGGTGCGCTCGTCGTGGTCGACAACACGTTCGCCTCGCCCGCGCTGCAGCAGCCGCTCGCGCTCGGTGCCGACGTCGTCGTGCACTCGACCACGAAGTACCTCGGCGGTCACTCCGACGTGGTCGGCGGCGCGCTCGTGATGAACGACGACGCGCTCGCCGAGCAGGCGAAGTTCCTGCAGTTCGCCGCCGGTGCGGTCTCCGGGCCGATGGACGCCTGGCTCACCACCCGCGGCATCAAGACGCTCGCGGTCCGGATGCAGCGGCACAGCGAGAACGCCGATGCCGTGGCGCGTTTCCTCGCCGCCCACGATCGTGTCGCCCGTGTCTACTACCCGGGGCTACCCACGCATCCCGGTCACGACCTCGCCGCCCGGCAGATGAGCGGCTTCGGCGGGATCGTGTCGCTCGAGCTTGCGGACGGGCCGACGGCGCGCCGCTTCTCGGAGTCCACGCGGCTGTTCACGCTCGCCGAGTCACTCGGCGGTGTCGAGTCGCTGCTCAACTATCCCGATGAGATGACGCACGCCTCGGTGCGCGGCACGGAGCTCGCGGTTCCGGTGGAGCTCGTGCGGCTCTCCGTGGGAATCGAAGCCGTGGATGACCTCATCACCGACCTGGACGCCGCACTTTCCGCCCTCTGATCGTTAGAGTGGTCACTCAGGGCCCTGCCCGGGGGCCTGGGGGAGTTGCCGCAATGCGCGACAGACGCGCTCTGCCGCCCATCGATCTCGCGCGGCTGCCGATCGTCGACCGATGGTGGTCCGCCGTGTCCAGCGGACGGTTCTACACCTGGTGGTCGGCGATCGTCGCGCTGCCGGTCGCAGCGACCGTGCTGGGCTCTTTCGGCGGGGTGACCCGGCCAGGGCAGGCCGTGGCCGCCGTGGCGCTGTCCACGCTGGGGTGGCTCCTGTGCTGCCTGCTGATCCTGCCGGCCGCCTGGGCGGAGCGGCGGATCCCGAGCCCCGCGGGTCGCGCGACGGTGGTGCTCGGTGCGCTCGTGGTCGTCTGCGTCCTGCGCCCGCTGCTGAACGATCTGCTGGTCAGCTGGTGGAGCCCGCGCGATGTGGGCGGCGCGCTGGGGCTGCGGATCCTCATCAACCTCATCGCATGGTTCGCCCTGCTGTCGATGGTGGCGGTCGCGGTAAACGCCACCGCCACCGCCACCGGGGTGAACCGGCGACTCCGCGCCGCGCTCGCTGCCCTCGAGGGCGGGAGTGAGCGCGACGAGGGCGACGCGCGGCGCGCCCGCGCCCGCATCCACCTCACGGTGGAGGAGCTGCGACGCCGCGCCGAAGCCCTCCGCACCGGCGTGGTCGATTTCGATCGAGTGCGGGAGTTCTCCGAGGCGGTGCGCGACGCGAGCCACGACCTGGACGAACGAGCGGACACCGACGCCGTCGCGGCCGGGGCCGCCGCCCGTCCGTCGTTTCTCGCCTGGTTGCGGCCGCCGCCGGTCGGACTCATCGGCGCCGTCTTCACGTTCGGCTCGCTCCCGTTCGCTCTCTCGGTCATGCCGCTGTGGCTGGTCGCGCTCGCGGCCGTGGTCGCCCTGGGCATCCCGACGCTCGGCGACGCGGTGTCACGGGTTCTCTCCCGCGGGCGCACACCGACCGCGCAGGGAATCATCGTGCTCGCCGTCTCCGTTGCGGAGGGCGTGCTGCTCTCACTCGTCTTCCTGCCGGAGTTCGGTTCGCTGGGAGTGGAGTGGGTCATTCCGATCGTGATGGTGCCAGGCATCACCATCCTCGCCGCGGTCGCCGAAGGCGCCGTCGAGCGTGCGGAGTCCGAACAGCTCTCCCTGACACAGGCGCTCTCGGCGTTCCGCGCCGCAGACGCGGGGACTCCCGCCTCCGCGGCGGACCTCCTGCGCCACGCCGCCGACACCCTCCACGGCGAGGTCCAGAGCCGCTGCGTCGTGTTCGCGGCGATGCTCGACGACGAGCCCGCTACCCCGGAGCAGACGGCGGAGTTCCTCTCCGCCATTGGGGTCCGGTTGGATCACGTGATCGCCCCGCCCGCACCCGTGGACGGGGACGCGCTGGCGACGCTGATCGCGGCGTGGTCGCCCGTGCTCGACATCCACTGCGACATCGACGAGGAGTCGGCGCGAGCACTGACCGACCCGGACACGGCCCGCCGGGTGGCAGACGTCACGAGCGAAGCGTTCGTCAACGCCGTGAAGCACTCCGCCGCGCGGGAGGCCACCGTGGTCGTCCAGCAGGCCGCGCCGGGCATCCTCGCGGCCCGCATCGCCGCACCCGGACGGCTGCGGAGCACGCGGAGCGGGGGGCTCGGGCTCGCGCGGCTGGCCGTCCCCGCCCGGCTCTCGCAGCGCGGCACGGATGTCGTCCTCGCCGCGGCTGTCCCGTTCCGCGACACCCGCGCCGGCGAGGCCCCGGCCTGACGCGCGAATGGGCGCTTGTGGTGGGTTCCGGTGGGTCGGAAGCCGCCACAAGCGCCCACTCGCGCGGGATCGTGCCGGGTCAGCGGGCGTATGCGTCCACGGTGTCCAGGGCGCGGTCGATGATCGCCAGGCCCCGGCGGAGCTCGTCCTCGCCGATTACCAGCGGCGGGGCGATGTGGGTGCGGTTGAAGTGGATGAACGGCCACAGGCCCGATCTCTTGCACGCAGCCGCGAATTCGCCCATGGGTGCCGCATCCGCGCCCCCGGCGTTGAAGGGCACGAGCGGCTCGCGCGTCTCGCGGTCGCGGACCAGCTCCACCGCCCAGAAGAGTCCCGCGCCCCGCACCTCGCCGACCGAGGGGTGGCGCTCGGTCCACTCCGCGACAGTCGGCGCGATCACGCGGTCACCGAGGTCGCGCACCCGGGCGAGGATGCCGTCTCGTTCGAACACGTCGAACGTCGCCACCCCCGCCGCGCACGCCAGCGGGTGCCCGGAATAGGTCAGCCCGCCCTGGAACGCGCGATCGTCGAAGAATCGGCCCACCTCGCGGGAGATCACGACGCCGCCGAGCGGCACGTAGCCTGAATTGACACCCTTCGCGAAGGTGATGAGGTCGGGGACCACGTCGCGCGCCTGGAAGGCGAACCACTCGCCCACCCGGCCGAAGCCGACCATGACCTCGTCGGCGATGAGCAGGATGCCGTAGCGGTCGCAGAGCTCCCGCACCCCCTGCAGGTAGCCGGGCGGCGGGATGAGGACGCCGTTCGTGCCGACGACGGTCTCCAGGACGATCGCGGCGATGGTCCCGGCGCCCTCGAGCACGATGACCTGCTCCAGGTGCGCGAGCGCCCGTGCGGACTCCTCCTCCGGCGTCGTGGCATGGAAGGCGGAGCGGTACAGGTACGGCCCGAAGAAGTGCGCCACGGAGCCGTCGCCCGGCTCGTTCTGCCAGCGCCGCGGGTCGCCCGTCAGCGAGATCGCCGTCGTGGTGTTGCCGTGATAGCTGCGGTACATCGACAGCACCTTGCGGCGACCGGTGAATGCCCGAGCCATGCGGACCGCGTTCTCGTTGGCATCCGCGCCGCCATTGGTGAAGAACACCTTCTGGAACGAGTCGCCGGCCACCTCGACGATGCGGCGGGCGAGCTCGCCCCGTACGTCGTTCGCCATCGAGGGCTGGATGGTCGCCAGCCGCCCGGCCTGCTCCTGGATCGCTGCCACCAGGTCCGGATGCTGGTGCCCGAGGTTCAGGTTCACCAGCTGCGACGAGAAGTCCAGGTAGCGGTTGCCGTTGTAGTCCCAGAACGTCGAACCCTCGCCGCCGGCGACCGGGAGCGGATCGATGGCGCCCTGCGCGCTCCACGAATGGAACACATGGCCGCGGTCGTTCGCGCGGACGGTGGCCTCGGCATCCGTGTCGATCTGTACGGTCATGTCACGCCTCCGGGGATTCAGTGGTTGCTCGGGAAGCCGAGGTCGATCTGGGACTCGCTGGGCTCGGGCCAGCGCGACGTGATGACCTTGCTGCGGGTGTAGAAGTTGATCGACTCGGGGCCGTAGATGTGCGCGTCGCCGAAGAGCGAGTTGCGCCAGCCGCCGAAGGAGTAGGCGCCCACCGGCACCGGGATCGGCACGTTCACGCCGACCATGCCGACCTCGATGTCCACTTCGAAGCGGCGGGCGGTGCCGCCGTCGCGGGTGAAGAGCGCCACTCCGTTCGCGAACGGGTTGGCATTGATGAGGGCGACGGCCTCGTCGTACGTCTCGACGCGGACGACTGAGAGCACCGGGCCGAAGATCTCCTCGTCGTAGGCCTTCATGCCTGGGCGGACGTGGTCGAGCAGGCTCGTGCCGATGAAGAATCCGTCGCCCTCGAAGGACTTCTGCGTCCCGTCGACGACGACCGTCGCACCCTCCGCAGCTGCTCCCGTGACGTAGGAGGCGACCTTGTCGCGGTGCTCGCGGGTGATGAGCGGGCCCATCTCGCTGGCGGGGTCGGTGCCGTCACCGATCCGGAGCGCCGCCATTCGTTCGGCCACCTTGGCGACGAGGGTGTCCGCGGTGGCGTCACCGACCGCGACCAGAACGGACACCGCCATGCAGCGCTCGCCGGCGGAGCCGTAGGCGGCGGAGATCGCCGCATCCGCCGCGCCGTCGATGTCGGCATCCGGCATGACGACCATGTGATTCTTGGCCCCGCCGAGCGCCTGCACCCGCTTACCGTTCGCGCTCGCGCGCTGGTAGATGGAGCGCGCCACCGGGGTGGACCCGACGAAGCTGACCGCTCTGACGTCCGGGTGATCGAGGATCGCATCGACCGCGACCTTGTCGCCGTGCACGACATTGAGGACGCCCGCGGGGAGCCCCGCCTGCTCGAACAGCTTCGCGAGGAACAGCGAGGCGGAGGGGTCCTTCTCGCTGGGCTTGAGCACCACGGTGTTGCCGCACGCGATCGCGGAGGCAGCCATCCACAGCGGCACCATCGCGGGGAAGTTGAACGGGGTGATCGCCCCGACGACGCCCACCGGCTGCTTGACCGAGTGCACGTCGACGCCGCGCGAGACCTGCTCCGAGTACTCGCCCTTGAGCAGATGCACGAGGCCGGCGGCGAACTCGACGTTCTCGATGCCGCGGCTGATCTCGCCCTTCGCGTCCGAGAGCACCTTGCCGTGCTCGCGCGTGATGATGGCGGCCAGCTCGTCCTGATTCTCGACGAGCAGCTGCCGCAGGCGGAAGAACACATCGGCGCGGCGGATGAGACCGGTCGCGCGCCAGGTGGGGAGGGCCGCGGCCGCTGCCGCGACGGCCGCATCCACCTCGGCGGTGCTGGCGAGGACGACCTCCGCGGCGCGCTCGCCCGTGGCGGGGTTGAAGACCGGCGCCGTGCGGTCGGCGGAACCCGACTCCTGACCGGCGATGTGGTGACGGATGGTGGTCATGGGGGCTCCGTATGCTGTCATCGGACAAACTGATCGGCGAGACATGTGCCGATGAGGCCCAGCATTGCAGGGAAAGGAGGGTGAGAACAGTGTCCGATCGTCCCGATTCCCCGTCCCGTCGGACACTTCGTCCGGAGGGGGCCGCAGGCGTCACCCAGAGCGTCCGTGAGGTGCTCGCCCTCGATGCTGTTCGCGCGGGCCTTCCCGAGGTGGTCGCCGGTCGCGACGGCCTCGATGCGCCGGTGCGCTGGGTGCACGCCTCCGACAACCCCGACGTGCCGCGCCTGCTCGCCGGCGGCGAGCTCGTCCTCACGACGGGCTCGGCGTGGCCGGAGTCCGACGACGCGCTGACCCTGCTCGCGGAACGGTTCGCGGCGGTCGGGGTCGCCGGTATCGTGCTCGAGCTCGGTACGCGCTTCGAGCGGGTGCCGGATGCGGTGGCCCGCGTCGCCGATGCCCGCGGGGTGCCGGTCGTCGCCCTGCACCGTGAGGTGCGGTTCGTCGCCGTGACCGAGGCGGTGCACGCCCGGATCATCGCCGCACAGACCCGCGCGCTCGCGGCCCGCGACGAGGTGCGCGAGCGGTTCACCGCCCTGGCGCTCCGGGGCGCGCCGACCGACCACGTGGTGCGGCAGGCGTCGCAGACGCTGGGATGCGGTGTCGTACTGGAGAACCTCGCGCACGAGGTCGTGGTCGCCGCCTTCGCCGACATCGCCGAGGAGGAGACGCTCGCCGGCTGGATGGAACGCTCGCGGCTCGGCGCCGACGGGATGCTGATCGTGCCGGTCGAGGCGCGAGGGTCGCGGTGGGGACGCCTGGTGGCGCTTCCCGGCCCCGATCACCCGGCCGGACGGCGGAGCGTGCTCGAGCAGGCGGCGATTGCGCTCGCCATCGGCCGGCTCGCCGAGGGTGGCACCGCCGAGTGGGATCGGATGGGATCCGCACGGCTCCTCGACACGCTCCTCGAGGGGCGGTTCGCCCACGCGTCCGCCGTGACGGCGCGACTGGAGGCCGCCGGCTTCCCGGTGCGGGGCCGGGTGCTCGTGGGGCTGGCCCTCCGCGGCGGGGCGGACACCTCGGCGATCGCGGCGGCACTGCCCCCGGGAGCGCGGGTGCTCGCCTCCGTCCGCGACGACGTGGCGGCGGTGCTCGCCTCGCTCCCCGAAGGCGCCCGGGTGGACGATGACGCCGCCCGCCGGCTCGGCGCCGTCGCCGGCTCCCACGGCACGGTCGCGGTCGGGCACGATGCGTACGATGTCGACGCGGCGCTCGCCTCGGTCCGCGAAGCGGTGGCGCTTGCGGCGGGCGCCGGGACCGGCGTCCGTCGTGCCGAAGCACGCCCGCTCGCCCGGCTCATCGGCGAACTGTCCGGCGATCACCGGCTGCTCGCGCACGGCGAGCGGATGCTGGCGCCCCTCCTCGCGCATGACCTGCGGCGAGGCGGCGACCTGCTGGACGTGCTGGAGGCCATGCTCGCCCACCCCGGCAACCGCACCGCGGCTGCCGCCGCATCCCACCTCTCCCGGTCGGTGTTCTACCAACGCCTGGATGTCATCGAAGACGTGCTGGGACTCGACCTCGACGACGGCGAGACGCAGACCGCGCTGCATCTCGCGGTGCTCTCCCGCCGGCGCTGACCCGCGTGCGGTCGACCGTCGTCGTGTTCACAATTCAGGCCGGATGCGCGGAACGGCGTGTGCAACCGCTTGCGGCGGCCTGCCGACGCCGAATGTCCTGAGTTGTGAACGCGGTCGTGGCTGCGATCGCAGGAGCTATGCCGGCGGTCCGGCGGAGCCGGGAGCGCGGAGCGCTCAGGCGAGGTAGACCTTCCGCAGGGTCTCGGTGACGGTCCACTCGGTGTGCATACCCGCTTCCAGGCGCACGATGTCGCCGGCCGCGACATCGATGGGCGCGAGGGTGGGGTGGGTGAAGCGGATCCGCGCCCGCCCGGAAAGGACGATGAACACCTCGTCGGCCTCGACATCGGTCGCGGTTCCCGGCGTCATCTCCCAGACGCCGATGTCGACGCCGGAGAACCTGCCGAGCTCGACGAGCGCTGTCGTCGGGGTGCCCGTGACGACCTGGTCGGCCGGGAGCATCTCGTGCACCAGGTGGAGGTCGTCGGCGCGAACGACGGTGGCGGGCGTCAGGGAGGTCATGGGCCGAAGCCTATTGCGACCGTGGCTGTGGTCGTCGGCGCCACCACCGGCGGCGTGCTGCAGCGGCCTCGGCGTCCCGCGCCTGCCCGGCGATCGCGCGGGCCTCGCGCCGCTCGCGCCAGCCCGCGACCTCGGCCTCCACGTCGCGCAGCGCCGTCACCACCGGAGGTCCGCCGAGCAGCTGTCGCCGGGCCTCCCGGACGCGTGAGTTGAAGTCCTCCAGCACCTCGCGGACGTCGGCCTCCCGGCTGAGCGCGTCGAGCCGCTCGGTGAGCTCGCGGTCTTCGACGCGCAGGGTGAGAGCGGCCGGCCCGAGGCCGCGCAGCTGCTCCCGCTCGATCTTCCGCCGGATCCACCAGTCCGGGTCGTAGCGATCGCTCAGCCCCTCCAGCGGCTTGCCCGCGCCGGGGAGGTCGTCGAAGTCGCCGCGACGGATGGCCTGCTGGATCGCGGTCTCCACGTACGCGGCGCGCTCGGCCGCGGTGGGCACGCGCGGTTCTGCGTCGCTCTCCGCGGCACGCGAGGCGGCGGCATCCGTCTCCGCATCGGCACCGAGCGCCTGATGCATCCGGTACCGGGCGGCGGCGATACGCGGATCCTCGCTCACAGCCCCTCCTTGCCTCCGCATCCAGTCCATCATGTCCTCGCCGCGGTGGCGTCGCTGTGACCGGTAACATCGGCAGCGAAACGCACGCAGCGCAGCGGAACGGAGCCCTCATGAGCCAGCACGCGATCCACACCGAAGCGATCCGCCACGGCGAGACCGCCCTCGGCATCGAGCTCGGCTCGACCCGGATCAAGGCATGCCTGGTGCGCGCCGACGACCCGTCGATCGTGCTGGCCACCGGCAGCCACGAGTGGGAGAACGCCTTCGTCGACCGGGTCTGGACGTACTCGCTGGATGCGGTGTGGGCCGGTGTGCAGGATGCCTACGCGCAGCTGCGCGCCGAGGTGGCGCACCGGCACGACGTGGATCTCGCCACGATCGGTGCCATCGGGGTGTCCGCCATGATGCACGGGTACCTCGCCTTCGACGCCGACGACCGGCTGCTCGTGCCCTTCCGAACCTGGCGGAACACCTCCACCGGAGCGGCCGCGGCGGAGCTGACCGAGCTGTTCGGTGCGAACATCCCGCTGCGATGGTCGATCGCGCACTACCGTCAGGCGGTGCTCGACGCAGAGCCGCACGTGCCGGAGGTGCGTTCGCTCACGACCCTCGCCGGGTACGTCCACTGGCGGTTGACCGGCCGCCTCGTCCTCGGCGTCGGTGACGCGTCGGGCATGTTCCCCATCGCCGCCGGCACCGCCGACTACGACGCCGACCTCCTCGCCCGCTTCGACGCCCTCGACGGCGGCGCCGCGAGCCTGAGCGAGATCCTCCCCCGTGTGCTGCGAGCGGGGGAGCACGCGGGCGACCTCACCGCGGAAGGGGCTGCCCTCCTCGACCCCTCCGGTACGCTCACCGCCGGCATCCCGTTCTGCCCGCCGGAGGGCGACGCCGGCACCGGGATGGTCGCAACGAACGCCGTCGCGCCGCGCACCGGCAACGTCAGCGCGGGCACGAGCATCTTCGCCATGGTCGTCCTCGAACGCCCGCTCGCGCACGTGCACGACGAACTCGACCTCGTCACGACCCCTGCCGGTGACCCGGTCGCGATGGTCCACTGCAACAACGGCGCCAGCGAGCTCTCGGCCTGGGTCGCACTGTTCGATGCGTTCGCCGCCGCATCCGGCTCACCGCTCGACCGGGACGCGGTCTTCGAGACGCTCTTCCGGCAGGCGCTGGAGGGCGAACCGGATGCGGGGGGCGTCCTCGCCTACAACCACCTCGCGGGCGAGCCGATCGCGGGCCTCAGCGAGGGCCGGCCCCTGGTGGTACGCACGCCCGACAGCCGGCTCACGCTGCCGAACTTCATGCGGGCGCAGATCTACGGCGTCTTCGCGACGCTCAGCCTCGGGATGCGGGTGCTCGCCGCGGAGGGAGTCGCGATCGACGCGATGTATGCCCACGGCGGCATGTTCCGCACCGCGGGAGTGGCGCAGCGCTTCCTCGCGGCCGCGATCGATGCACCGGTGGCGGTCGCTGCTACGGCCGGCGAGGGCGGCGCGTGGGGCATCGCGGCGCTCGCGGCGTTCCTCCGGCACGGCGAGGGGCGCGACCTCGGCACCTACCTCCGCGAGGTGGTGTTCGCCGCGGCGGACTTCGCCGTGGCCGAGGCTGGCGCGGCGGACGTCGCGGGCTTCGACGCCTACCTCGAGCGGTACCGGGCGGGACTCGCTGTCGAAGCCGCGGCGGTCGCGGCGCTGTGACCCGGGACCAGAGTCGGTACGCGGGATGATGGGCGCATGAGCGTGACGGGGGAGTCGCAGCCGCGGGTCGGGGTGCGGCAGGTCGCCGAGCGCGCCGGTGTCTCGACCCAGACGGTGTCGCGGGTGCTCAATGGGCACCCGAACATCCGGGAGGAGACCCGTCGGCGCGTCGTCGAGGCCATGACCGCGCTCGACTACCGCGTCAACAACGCCGCTCGAGCACTCGGCACACGCTCCACCCGCACGCTCGGCCTCATCGCCTCTGACGCCTCGCTGTACGGACCGGCTGCGGCGATCACCGCCCTCGAGAACGCCGCGCGTGAGGCCGGCCGCTGGGTCGTCGCGGCCTATGCGGACGCCGGCGACGGTGCCTCCGTGGAGCAAGCCGTCGACCATCTGCTCGGCCAAGGGGTCGACGGCATCGTGCTCGTCGCGCTGCACGAGAGCGCGCTGGCGGAGGTCCGCCGGCGCGCGCCCGACGTGCGGGTGCTGTCGTTCCATGACCCGACCGGACTGGATGCGCAGCGGGAAGGGGCGGCCCTCGCCGTCGCGGAGCTCGCGCGGCTCGGGCACCGCCGGATCGCCCGGGTTGGCGGCCCGGCGGAATGGGACGAAGAGCGGGCGCGCGCCGAGGGCTTCGCACGGGCGGTCGCGACGCAGGGCCTCTCTGCGACCGCGCAGTGGCGGGGGGACTGGTCCGCCGCATCCGGTGCCGCGCTCGCGCCGCGCGTCGCGGCGGCCGTGCGGGCCGACGGAGGCCCCACCGCGGTCGTCGTCGCGAACGACCAGATGGCGCTCGGACTTGTGGCGGGGCTGGATGCGGCGGGGATCAGCGTCCCGGGCCAGGTCAGCGTGAGCGGCTTCGACGACAACCCGGATGCGGCGTTCTACCGCCCCGCGCTCACCACGGTGCGCGTGGATCTCGCCGGGCAGGCACGCCGGTGCGTCGCCGCGGCGCTCGCCGAGCACGCCGCCCATGCCTCATCCGATCGAGCCGCAGTCGAGGGAACCGCATCCGCGGATCGCCCTCCGCTCCTCGTGCCGCGCGCGTCGACCGCCGCCCCATCGCGCCACTGACACGGGCGTTCCCCTGTCGCTTGCTGCGCTGGCGCGTCGCACTTTGCGACAGGGGAGCGTGGGGATTCGGCGTTCCCCTGGCGCGTGTTGCGCTGGCGCGTCGCACTTTGCGACAGGGGAGCGGACTCGGCGTTCCCCTGGCGCGTGTTGCGCTCGCGCGTCGCACTTTGCGACAGGGGAGCGTGGTGGGTGGCGGGAGGCGGGGTGAAGCCGCTCGGCGTCCCAGTGGCGCGCCCGTGTTGTGACCGGTAACATTTGGAGTCGGCGCGCGGTCGCGCCACGAGACAAGGAGCCGTCGATGAGCCGTACCCCCCTGACCACCTCTCTGGACGCGTACGAGATCTGGTTCGTCACCGGCAGCCAGAACCTCTACGGCGAAGAGACGCTGCGTCAGGTCGCCGAGCAATCGCAGCAGGTCGTCGCGGGCCTCGACGGTCTGCCCGTCACCGTCGTCTGGAAGCCGGTCCTCAAGGACTCCGACAGCATCCGTCGCCTGGCGCTCGAGGCGAACGCGCGCGACGAGGTCATCGGAATCATCGCGTGGATGCACACGTTCAGCCCCGCGAAGATGTGGATCTCCGGCCTCGACGCGCTGCAGAAACCGCTGCTGCACCTGCACACGCAGGCAAACGTCGAGCTGCCGTGGGGCGAGATCGACTTCGACTTCATGAACCTCAACCAGGCCGCTCACGGCGACCGCGAGTTCGGCTACATCCAGACCCGCCTGGGGGTCGCCCGCAAGACCGTCGTCGGTCACGTGTCGAACCCCGCCGTTCGCACCCAGATCGAGGACTGGCAGCGCGCCGCCGCCGGCTGGGCCGCCGTCCGGAGCCTCAAGCTCGCCCGCTTCGGCGACAATATGCGCTACGTCGCCGTCACCGAGGGCGACAAGACCGAAGCCGAGCTCCGCTTCGGAGTGCAGGTCAACACGTGGGGCGTGAACGAGCTCGCGGATGCGGTGGCCGCCGCATCCGACTCCGACATCGACGCGCTGGTCGCCGAGTACGAGGAGCTGTACGACGTCGTCTCGGAGCTCCGGAAGGGTGGGGAGCGGCACCAGTCCCTGCGCGACGGCGCCGCGATCGAGCTGGGCCTGCGCTCGTTCCTCGAGGAGGGTGGCTTCGGCGCCTTCACCACGAGCTTCGAGGACCTGGGCTCCCTCACCCAGCTGCCCGGTCTCGCGGTACAGCGCCTCATGGCCGAGGGCTACGGCTTCGGCGCCGAGGGTGACTGGAAGACGGCCGTTCTCGTCCGCATCGCCAACGTCATGGGCTCGGGGCTCCCCGGCGGTGCGAGCCTCATGGAGGACTACACCTACGACCTCGTGGCGGGCGACGAGAAGATCCTCGGTGCCCACATGCTGGAGGTCGCGCCGAGCCTCACCACGGCCAAGCCGCGGCTCGAGATCCACCCGCTCGGCATCGGTGGCAAGGACGACCCGGTGCGTCTGGTCTTCACCGCCGACCCCGGCCCCGCCGTCGTCGTCGCGATGAGCGACATGCGCGACCGATTCCGTCTCGTCGCCAATGTGGTGGAGAACGTCGAGGCCCCCGACCTGCCGAAGCTGCCGGTGGGACGCGCCATCTGGAAGCCGCAGCCGGACTTCGCGACCTCGGCCGCGTGCTGGCTCGAGGCGGGCGCTGCGCACCACACCGTGATGACCACCGCCGTGGGCATCGACGTGTTCCGTGACTTCGCCGAGATCGCGAAGACCGAGCTCGCCGTCATCGATGAGGACACCACGGTCCGCGGTTTCCGTCAGGAGCTGCGCTGGAACCAGGCCTACTACCGGTTGGCGCAGGGCCTCTGATGGGGACGCCGCTCTCGGGCACGCAGCACCTGCTGCGCGCCGGCGCCTATGAGGCGTCGGTGGCGAGCGTCGGGGCGACCCTGCGGACGCTCTGCCACGACGGGCGGCATCTCGTGGTCGGCTTCGACGCCGACGAGGTGCGCCCCGCCTACCGCGGCGTCACGCTCGCGCCCTGGCCGAACCGTGTCGTCGACGGCCGCTACGACTTCGCCGGCGAGGAGTACCAGCTGCCGCTCACCGAGCCCTCGCGGGGGCACGCCCTGCACGGGCTCGCTACGTGGCTCGACTTCGAGACCGTCGACAAGGGGTCCGATCACGTCGAGCTCGCCGCCGTGATCGAGGCGCAGACCGGGTACCCCTGGCGGGTCCGGGTCGCCACGCGGTTCTTCCTCGGCCCAGACGGTCTCACCCAGACGGTGCGGGCCGAGAACCTCGGCGCGGCGCCCGCGCCCTTCGGCACCGGACCGCATCCGTATCTCGTTGCAGGTTCCGGACCGCTGGACAGCTGGTCGTTCGAGCTGCCCGCGGCGCAGGTGCTCCACGTCACCGAGGATGGCCTCATCCCGACCGGCCTCGCGGCCGTGGACGCGGACGACCCGGCGCGGTTCGACTACCGGGCAGCGCGTGAGATCGGCACCGCCGAGATCGACCACGCGTACACCGGCCTCGCCCGCGACGACGGGGGTCGCGCGACCGTGCGGGTGACCGACCCCGCCGGCACCGGCGTGGAGCTCAGCTGGGGCCTCGAATGCGGCTGGGTGCAGGTGCATACCGCCGACCTCCCGGGACGCGGCGCCGGTCACCGCGCCGGCCTCGCGGTGGAGCCCATGACCTGTGCTCCCGACGCGTTCAACGCCGACCGGTACGGCTTCGACACCGGACTGCGCGTGATCGAACCGGGCGGCGTGGCCGAGGCGTCCTGGCGCATCGCGGCCGTCTGACTGCCCGGGCCGTCGGAATTCAGGCTGTACGGCGTCGGAACGACCCCTGCGGCCGGGCGGGTGACGCTCAGCCTGAATTCTGACGCGGGACGGCCGGTGCCCCCGCAACAGAGGAGAAGGGCCCCGGAGTATTCTCCGGGGCCCTTCGGTCTCGTCAGGGGAGCGGGTCAGTCCCGCAGGTCCTCCTTGAGTTCATTGCGCTTCTCGACGCGCTCGCGGTCGGCTTCCGCCTTCTTCACCTCGGCGTCGGCCTTGACCTCGTCGAGCTTGTCGCCGATTCGATCCTTGGTGTCCTCGAAACCCTCCTTGACCTTGCGGCCCGCGGTCTCGGCGACTTCTTTCGCATCATCCATGAAACCCATTGGGTTCTCCTTTCGCTGAAGCGATGGCCTGAGGCTACGCCCCCGCCGGAGGGGCGCGAGGGCTTGCACCGGCCGGAGGCCCTCGCTAGCCGCGCTGATCCCGGCATGCACTCTCGACGCCGCTGCGGATCGGGAGCCATACTCGGCACATGCGTTTCGAGACGACCCTCTCCGCGTTCGGCAACAACACCGGGATCGAGGTGCCGGACGACGTGCTGGCCGCCCTCGGCGGCGGGAAGCGTCCCCCGGTGACGGTCGACGTGAACGGCTACTCCTATCGCAGCACGGTCGGGGTCATGGGCGGGCTCTCGCTCATCCCGTTCAGCTCCGACAAGCGTGCGGCCACCGGCCTCCGCGGCGGGGACGCCATCACGGTGGAGGTGGAGCTGGACACCGCGCCGCGAGAAGTCGAGGTGCCCGCCGATCTCGCCGCCGCGCTGAATGAGGCCGGCGTTCGGGCCGGCTTCGACGCGCTGTCGCCGAGCGCCCGGAAGGCACATGTCACCTCTGTGGAAGGTGCGAAGGCGGCGGACACCCGCACCCGCCGCATCGCCGCGATCGTCACGGGGCTCGCCGGCCGAGTCGCCTGACCGGCGGCCGACCTGTACGCAGCCCGCCTCGTCACCCGGTGGGAATCCCCCGGTGCCCCGCAGGAGGGGCGCAGTAGAGTCGACGGAGGGGGTTTCGTTGGCTGCGAAGAAGGACCGTGACGCGCGCGAGAGCGACGCCGACGTCCGGCGTGCCAAACGGCCGAAGCTTGACGACATCGTCGCGGAGGGCGTCTACATCGCCGCCGCAGCGACCCGGCTGGCGCTGAAGAACCGCATCCTGGTCGACATCCTCGCCCAGGGTGAGGGGTTCGACGCAGACCGCTTCCTCCCCGACGCGAAGGAGACCCTCCTCTCGCTCGCCGCCGAAGCGGAGCAGGATGCGGCGCGGGCGGAGCGGGAACGTAAGCTCGCCCGCCGCCGGTTCAGCGACTCCGGCGGCACGCACGACTACCGCAGCCGCGACGTGCGGAACCTGCGTCGACGGCGCAAGCAGTCCGAGCGGACGGCAGCGGCGCTGCGGCACCGCGCCGAAGACCCCGAGGAACTGCGCGCGCTCGTGGAGGCCGCCCGTGAAGCCGCGTGGGCGGAGGTCGCCCGCAACATCGACAGCAGCCTCCGGATCGAGGCCGCCCGCCCCGATCTAGAGCCCGATTACGCGAAGATGCGGTCCGCCCGCATCCAGAGTCTCGTGCTCGTCGATCTGCCCCGCCTGGCGGCGCACCGCCGACGAGTGGCGGAGGCCCACGCAGACCCCTCCGGCGACACGCGATAGCGGCCTCGATTTCGCGGCGCCTGCGCGGTGGGGTATTCTCTTCTAGTGCCTGCGCGCCGGTTTCGGCGGGTCTGCAAATGCGCCTGTAGCTCAATGGATAGAGCATCTGACTACGGATCAGAAGGTTGGGGGTTCGAGTCCCTCCAGGCGCACACTGTGTTGAGACAGTCCAGCTTCGGCTCCCGCTCCGGCGGGGGCCGTTTCTGTTTTCTCAGGTCGTGGCTGAGCCCCAGAGCCGCTCGATCGGGATCTCCCGCCCCTGAACGTTCGACGCGGCGCGGTGCCCCGACAGCAGGGCGGCGTTGACCGTGGCCGGGTCTTCGCCCCAGGTCGCCTCCCCGGCGAGATGGAGGACCCCGCCGATCGGCGTCGCGATGTCGTCGTGGTGGGCGGCCGTTGCCCCGAGCCTCATGTAGGCGTACGACCCATGCGTGAACGGATCGTCCTGCCATCCGGTGACATGCACGCTGGTGGGCAGCTCCACCCGGTCGCCGTAGAGCCGGCGCAGCTGCGTCAGGACGGAGTCGACGACCTGCTCGGGCGCCCACCCGCGGGTAGCGATCGCCGCCGGTCCCGCGGCGAAGGTGAGCAGCGTGGGCGTCCCGTCGAGGGCCGTCATGTCGTACCAGGAGTGCCACCAGACCGCCTCGGGACCCTGCTGCCGGATTGCGTAGACGTCCTCGTCCCAGAAGCGCGTGGCGAACCGCAGCACGACCTTCTCGAACGCGTTCATGGCCAGGTGCGACAATCCGTTCGCGTTGACCGGCGGGAGCGGCGGCTCGATGCGGACATCGCCCGACTGGAGCGCCCCGACCGGCACCGTCACCACGGCGGTGTCCGCGACGAAGGAGCCGTGATCGGTCGTGACGGACACCCCTTCGGGTGCCCACTCGACCCGCGACACGACATGCTCCAGCCGCACATCGAGCCCCTCCGCGAGCCGTGTGGGCAGGCGGTCGTACCCGTCGGGGAATACCACCTCGTCGCCGTCGGGGACATCGTCGTCGAGCCCGTGGGCGGCGAGCGACTCGATCCACACGCCGTACTGCTCCTCCGTGCGGTGCTCCAGGTACTCCTGCACCCGGCGGGTTCGCTCGGGGTCCCACCCCTGCATCGCGAGCGCCTCGTTCGTCACCTCGCGGTACGACGCCGACGGTTCGGATGCGGCGACGACCCGCTGCAGCGCGGCGTCGACTTTCGCGACGTCGGCGATGAATCGGCTCGCCGCCTCGTCCGACAGCCGCTTCCCGTCCGGACCGTAGTACGCGATCGGGCGGCTTCCGGCCTGATACGCGCCGACCGTGAACTCCACCTGCCGCATCCCGAACGCGTCGGCCGCGGCGGCGGTCGGCGAACCCTCGATGCCGTGGATCCACGAGGCGCCGAGGTCGGTGGTGTGCCCGTCGCTCCGGTCGGTCCAGACACGGCCGCCCACCCGATCGCGGGCTTCGAGCACCACCACTCGGCGGCCCGCATCCGCGAGCAGGCGGGCGGCTGTCAGGCCGGCGACTCCGGCGCCGACGACGATGGTGTCGATCTGATCCATGTCCGGCTCCTCAATGGCGTGCGGACGCTACCGCCCCCATCCTGCCGCGAACCGGCGAGGCACGCGATGCCGGCGAGTGCGAGGATTCGGATGCGGTTCCCCGCGGTCCTAGGATCGATTCACCTGAACCCGTGGTCGATCAGCAAGGAAGCCGATGCCTCGTCCCGCGCTGTCGACCGAATGGGGAGAACGGCTCGACCCGGCATCCCCGCTGCCCGAATACCCGCGTCCGCAGCTCGTTCGTGGCGACTGGCGCAGCCTCAACGGGCCGTGGCAGTACGCGATCCGGGCGCTCCGCGTCGCCGCATCCGACCCGCTCGCCGTCGATGACCCGGCCGTGCCGCCCGCGGACTGGGACGGCGAGATCATCGTGCCGTTCTCTCCGGAGACCCCGCTGTCCGGTGTCTCCCGCACGGTGGGTGCCGGGGACACCCTCTGGTATCGCCGCGCTCTGGTGCTGCCCCGCGCCCTGCGCCCCGGGGAACGGGCGATCCTCCACTTCGGCGCCGTCGACCAGAGCTGCCGCGTGGCCGTCGACGGTATCGAGGTCGGCGGGCACACCGGTGGCTACCTACCGTTCGCGCTCGACGTCACGGCGGCCCTTGGTGCCGGCGACACGCACGACGTCGTCGTGGCGGTCCGCGACGTGACGGATGCGGCCTGGCTGGCGCGCGGCAAGCAGTCGAGTGACCGCGGTGGCATCTGGTACACCCCGCAGTCCGGCATCTGGCAAAGCGTCTGGCTGGAGATCGTGCCCCGGGTGGCGGTCGACCGCCTCGTGCTCGTGCCGCACCTCGCCGCTGGCGTGGTCGAGATCACGGTGCACGCCGAGGCGGCACCGGCCGGCACCACGGCGAGTGTCGAGGTCGCCCGCGCCGGGGAGACGGTCGCCACGGCAGAGGTCGTCGTCGGCGAACCCACCCGGTTGTCGCTCCCGCGACCGATCCGCGCCTGGTCGCCGCAGGACCCGTTTCTCTACGACGTCACGGTCCGGCTGGAGGAGGACACCGTCACCTCCTACGTCGGGATGCGGTCCTTCGGTGTTGGGTCCGACGCTCGCGGGGTGCCGCGCCTGCTGCTGAACGGCGAGCCCCACCTGCCGATCGGTCTGCTCGACCAGGGGTACTGGCCCGACGGGGGGTACACCGCGCCCTCGGATGCGGCGCTCGTCGCCGACATCGAGCTCGCGAAGCGACTGGGCTACACGATGCTGCGAAAGCACATCAAGGTCGAGCCGCTGCGCTGGTACCACCACTGCGACCGCCTGGGCATGCTCGTCTGGCAGGACGCGGTCAACGGCGGCGACCGGTATCGGAAGCTTCTCGTCTCGGCCCCGGCGATCGTGCCGGCGCTGCGGCGGGACGACACCCGGCACGCGGCGTTCGGACGCGCGGACCGGGCCGGCCGCGACCGGTTCGAGGCGGAACTCGCCGAGATGATCGAGCACCTCCGCAGCGTCCCCTCGATCTCGATGTGGGTGCCGTTCAACGAGGCGTGGGGGCAGTTCGACGCCGCCCGCATCGCCGCGCACGTGTCGGCGCTCGACCCGACCCGCCCGGTCGACCACGCCAGCGGCTGGTACGACCAGGGTGCCGGCGATCTGCAGAGCCTGCACATCTACTTCCGCCCGGTGCGGGCACCCCGGCGGCGCGACGGACGTGTCCTGGCGCTGACCGAATACGGCGGCTACAGCTGGCCGACACCCGAGCACACCTGGGGTGCCGACGAGTTCGGCTACAAACGGTTCTCGTCCGCCGCGACCCTGCAGGCCGCCATCCTCCGGCTGCACGACGACGAGATCCTGCCCGCCGTCCGTGACGGCATCGCGGCGCTCGTGTACACGCAGCTCTCGGACGTCGAGGACGAGACCAACGGACTCATCACGTACGACCGCCGGGTCGTGAAAGTGGACGAACAGGCGCTGCGAGCGGTCAACGACCGCATCCGCGCCGCCGCGGAAGGACGAGCATGACCGAGCGCGAACTGACCGAGCCGGTGTCGCTGACCCTGCCGGACGGACGGCTCAACCCTGCCGCCGTCGGATGGGCTCGGCATCCGATCGTCGATACGTCGGGGATCGGTCCCGGTGCTCGCGGGAGGGGTCGCAACAAGCGGTGGGAGTACTGGAACGTCATCACGCCCACCCACATCCTCGCGCTGACCGTCTCGTCCATCGACTACGCCGCCGTCCACGGGGTGTGGATCTTCGATTGCGCCACGCAACGGTCCTGGAGCCGCGATACCACGGTCATCCCCGCCCGCGGGGTGGAGGTTCCCGGGGTGCTCGGTGCGGGACCCGCGCGGGCACGGGCAAAGGGCCTGCGGATCGACATCGACACGGATGCGGAGACCACGCGCCTGCGCGCCGAGATCCCGGACGCGTCCTTCGACGTCACCGTGCACCGGCCCGACGGGCACGAGTGCCTGGCCGTGGTCGTGCCGTTCCGGAACCCGGCGCGGTTCCAGTACACCGTGAAAGACCTCGCACTGCCCGCCTCGGGGACCGTCACCGTCGACGGCGTCACCCACGCGGTGCCGGCAGGCGCGTCCTGGGCGGTGCTCGATCATGGGCGCGGGCGGTGGCCGTACGACGTGCGATGGAACTGGGGCGCGGGTTCGGGCGTCAGCGAGGGTCGCATCCTCGGACTGCAGGTCGGCGGCCAGTGGACCGACGGCACCGGCGTCACCGAGAACGGCGTGATCATCGACGGACGACTGCACAAGATCCACGACGAGCTGCGCTGGGACTACGACCTCACCGACCCGCTGCGGCCGTGGCGGGTCACCGGCGGCGGGCTCGACGCCACGCTCGAGCCGTTCTACGACAAGCGTTCGGCGACGAACCTCGGGGTTCTCTCGTCGCGCACCGACCAGTGCTTCGGGCGCTGGTCCGGCACGTTCCGCACAGACGAGGCTGCCGTCTCCTTCGACGGCATCGACGGGTGGGCGGAGGACGTCCACAATCGCTGGTAGAGGCTTGGCACTCTCGGGAGGAGAGTGCTAAATTATTCGTAGTTGAGTCGTGGGGACTCAAGTACCGATATCGATCGGATGCCGCATCCGATCTGCTTCGAAACGAGACGCGATATGGCCACTTACGATCCGCTCCGTGACCTGGAGCGACTGGCGAACACCTTCTTCGACGGAGGACGCCGTGGCCCCCGGCAGATGCCGATGGACCTTTATCGGGACGGCGACCACTACGTCCTGACCGCCGACCTGCCGGGGATCGACCCGGGGTCGGTCGACGTCGACGTCGACGGTCAGCTGCTCACCATCCGTGCCGAGCGCACGCTGCCGGCGGGGGAGGGCGTGACCTGGATCACCCGGGAACGCACCGCCGGCACCTACCTGCGGCAGCTCAGCCTGGGTCAGGGCCTCGACACGGAGAACATCTCCGCCAGCTACCGCAACGGCGTGCTCAGCGTCACCATCCCGGTCAGCGAGAAGGCCAAGCCCCGCAAGGTGCAGGTCATGACCGAGGGCGACGCCCCCGCGATGGAGATCACCGAGGCGAACGCGTAACCGTCCGCCCGCCAGAACACCCCGGCCGACGCGGCCGGGGTGTTCCCGTCTCCGGGTCAGCAGTCCGGGCGGAGCCGTGCGGTGAGGTCGAGGAGCGTCCGAAGCTCGGCGTCGTCGAGCTTCGACATCCGTGCCGCGATCGATCGACCGTGTTCCATCGCGATCTGCCGGAACGCCCGTGCGCCCTCCTCGGTCGCCCGCACCAGCGCGCCACGGCCGTCATCCGGGTCGGCGCACTTGGTGACATAGCCGCGCGCGACCATGCGGTCGACCAGGCGCGACACGCTCGGCTGACTGATCAGCATGTTCCGGGTCACATCGCGAAGCCGCGCGGTCATCTCCGGCGACCGCGTCACCGTCAGCAGCACGTCGTACTCCGCCTGCGAGAGGCCGGAGTCACCGAAGTCCTGGCTGATCAGCGCGAAGATCTCGTGCTGGGCACGGAACAGGCTCTCCCAGGCGTCGATGGCGAGGCGGCGGTCCGTCATGCCTCTTAGCGTACGCGGCGCCACCCCGTAGCCTGGCGGAATGCGGAGGATATGGCGGCGCGTCCTGGCCGGTCTGTGGGTTCTCGGGGCGGTCATCGGGCTCGCCGCCTGCACCGCGGAGGTCAGCTTCGACGATGACAGCCGCCCGGTCTCGACCGACGTGGACGACTTCACGTTCCGGAGCCTCGACGTGGTCTATGACCTGAGCCGGGCAGAGGACGGCACGAGTCGGCTCCGGGTGACCGAGACCTTCGTCGCCGAGTTTCCGGAGTACGACCAGAACCACGGCATGCGCCGCGTCATCCCCGACACCTACAACGGGCAGCCGCTGTTCCCCGAGCTGGTCTCGATCACGGATGCGGACGGCCGCCCTCGCGCCCAAGAGGCGGAGGGCGACGACGGCGTGTACGCGATGACGTCCCGCGCCGACGGGTTCGTCCACGGCGAGCAGACCTACGTCTTCACCTACGAGCTACAGAACGTCACCTGGAACTTCGCCGACACCGGCGTCGACGAGTTCTACTGGGACGTCAACGGGGTCGATTGGGCGCAGTCGTTCGGCCGGATCACCGCCACCCTCCGCGTGGCCCCCGACCTCACGGACGCCCTCACGGGCGACCAGGCGTGTTACGTCGGCGCCCAGGGTTCCGAGGAGGCCTGCGAGATCGCCGCCACGGACGACGGGGCGACGGCACAGGCGACCGACCTGCCGCCGTACGAGACCATGACGGTCGCCGTCGGCTTCCGCCGTGGCACGTTCGCCGCCTTCGACAGCCGTTACCTGGCGTCGGGATGGTCCTGGATGCAGCTGTCGGGGACAGTGCTCGTGCTGGTCGCGCTGGCGTGGACCATCGGCGTGCGCGCGCGCACCCTGCGGAACGCCCCGGGGCGTCCCACGATCATCGCCGAGTACACGCCGCCGGCCATCGATGCGCTGGAGAGCGCGGTGTTCCTCGGCAGATCCACCAAGGCCATCCCCGCCGAGGTGCTGGAGCAGGCCGTGGCCGGCAGCATCCGTATCGAGGAGGGGCCGCGCTCGATCTTCGGCCGCATGACCCTCCGCGCCGTGCTCATCGATCCCGCCCGTGCCGACGCCGACGGTCGGTTGCTGCTGGACGGCCTCTTCGGACCCGACGCGCCCGCGGGGGCGGAGTTCACGTTCGGGACCACTGACAGCGCCCTCGCCGCGGCCTCACGGCAGATCCTCGTCGAAGCGGCCGGAGCGCTCGCCGCCCGCGGCTTCTACCGGACAGTGCCCCGGCGCGTGCGGGCGTGGCCAGGGCTGCTGCTCGTCGTCGGAGCGGTGCTCGCCGTCGGCGGCGGCATCCTCACGATCGAAAGCGGAGCGGACGCCGGCATCGCCATCCTGTTGCTCCTGCTTCCGATCCCGGCGCTGGTCGTCTTCTTCATCCTCATCGGCCACAAGCCGCTGTCCGCGGCCGGAGCGGAGCTCCGCGACCATCTGCGGGGGCTGAAGGAGTTCATCCACTGGGCAGAGGCCGACCGCATCCGGATGCTGCAGTCGCCGCGGGGGGCGGAGCGGATCGACACCGGTGACGCATCGCAGTTGCTGCGGATCTACGAACCCCTGCTGCCGTACGCCGTGGTCTTCGGGCAGGAAAAGGAGTGGGCGGAGCGCCTCGCCGTGCTCTACGGCGACGGCGTATCGCCCACCTGGTACGTCGGCACCGCGGCGTTCACGGCGGCGTCGTTCACGTCGGGGATCGGGTCGCTGTCCACGAGTGCGGCGTCCTCGTCGAGCACCTCCGGCGGGTCCGGCGGTGGCGGATCCGCGGGCGGCGGAGGAGGCGGCGGCGGGGGCGGCGGCGTCTGAGGCCGCGCGCCCCGGAGTAGCATCGAGGGGATGCTTTCCCCCGCCTCTTCCTTCGGACTCGTCCTGCCCGGAGGTGGCTGCGCGTGACCGATTTCGGTGCGTCGACCGGCTCGATCCCGGTGATGTCGGCTCGGGTGCGCGGGGCGTTCCCCTGGGTCATCTGGGCGCTCGGATCGCTCACTTACCTCGTCGCGATCATCGGTCGGAGCTCGCTCGCCGGCGTCGGCACCGACGTTGCCGTGCGCTTCGACGCCGACTCCTCGACCCTGGCCCTGTTCGCCACTCTGCAGCTCGCGGTCTACGGCGCGATGCAGATCCCGGCCGGCCTCCTGCTCGACCGGTTCGGGTCGCGCGTGGTCGTCACTGCCGGGATGCTGGTCATGGCCGGCGGATCGGTGTGGCTCGCCTTCGCCCCCGACGCCGCATCCGCGATCCTCGCCCGGGTGCTCACGGGCGCGGGTGACGCCATGGTCTTCCCGAGCGTGCTGCGGCTGCTCACCCTCTGGTTCCCGGTGCGCCGGGTGCCGCTGCTGCAGCAGATCACGGCGCAGATCGGGCAGCTCGGCCAGATCCTCAGCGTCGCCGTCCTCGCCGCGGGCGTGCACGGCATCTCCTGGCCCGCCGCGTTCTGCGCCCTCGGTGCGGTGTTCGTCGTCTTCGCGGTCGTGAACGCGCTCGTCACCCGGGAACGCGTCGTCGTGCGCAGCGCGTCGGCCGCACCGGCGGCCCGGCAGAGTGCGCTCCTCGGCGAGGCGTTGCGTGAACCCGGCACCCGCCTGGCGTTCTGGGTGCACTTCGTCACCCCGTTCGCCGGCACGACGTTCGCGCTGCTGTGGGGTGTGCCGTTCCTCACCCACGGCGAGGGTATGTCGAGCGACGAGGCCAGCGTCATGTTCACCGTCTTCGTCCTCGGCGGCGTCGTCTTCGCCCCGCTCATGGGCGTGCTGTCGGGGTCGTACCCGCAGCGCCGGGTGACCGTCGCCGTCGGGTCGGTGATCGCGCAGGCCGTCGTGCTCGGTGCGGTGCTGCTCACCCCGGGTCCGGCACCGCTGTGGCTGCTCATCGTGTGGATGGTGTCGCTCTCCAGCGGCGGCGCCGCATCCATGATCGCGTTCGACATCACTCGCCGGCACAACCCGGTGCGACGGCTCTCGACCGCCACCGGGATCGTCAACATGGGCGGCTTCATCGCCGCGCTCATCGCGGTGTACCTCGTGGGCTTGGTGCTCGACCTGCAGGGCGCGGTCCCCGCCGCGTACCGCCTCGACGAACTGCGGTGGGCGTTCGCGTCGCTCTACCTGCTGTGGGCCGTCGGCCTCATCGGCATCGGCGTGGAGTCGTGGCGTCTGCGGCGGGCCGCGTGAGGTCGCCGCACACGCGTGGCGCTGCCGCGCCGGTCGCGCGTACCTCGCAGAATCGCGCAAACCTCGCAGGATTCGGCCGGAATCCTGCGAACTTCGTGCGATTCTGCGAACTTCGTGACGGCGGCGCGGGGGCCAGTGGCAGACGTAGGGTCGACGGGTGAGTTCCGCGCCTGCCCTCGACCCGGAGACGGATGCGGTGCCGTCACCGTGGCACCCGCTCAGCGTGGCGGCCGGGCCCGCGTTCCTCCGCCGCATCCGAGGGAGCGGTCTCGTGCTGGATGCGGCGCAACAGGCCGCCGTCGCCCGGCTCGCGGCACCTGCGGCGCGCGGCTACTACGTCTGGGGGCCGGTCGGCCGGGGTAAGACCGTGCTGGCCGAGCACTACCTGGCGGCGCTCGCGGACGTGCCGACGTTCCGCGTCCACTTCCACGGCTTCTTCCGCGAGCTGCAACGGCAGATCTTCGGCACCGGGGCCTCGCTGACCGCGGCGATCGCCGCCGCCGTCGGGTCGGCGCGGGTGGTCCTGTTCGATGAGTTCCACGTGCACGACGTCGCGGACGCGGTCTACCTCACGGCGGTGCTGCGCTGGCTGCGCGAGCACGACGTGCTGCTCATCGCCACCTCGAATTACGCGCCGGGGGAACTCCTGCCCGACCCGCTGCACCACCATCGGTTCCTGCCCGCGATCGCGCTGATCGAATCCGAGCTGACCGTGGTGCCCCTCGCCGAGGGCGTCGACTACCGGCGGGAGGTGGCCGCGGCGACCGGGTTCGCCGCGGGCACCTGGACGGTGACCGCTGACGCCGACGCGATACCGGAGACGGCGGGTGTCGCGCTCGACCCCGACGGGGTGGCGCTCCGCGCCGCCGCCGTCGACGGGGACGCCGCCGAGTTCAGCTTCGTAGAGCTCTGCGAGCGCCCGCTCGCGGCGCAGCAGTACCTCTGGCTCGCCGACCGGTTCCGCCGAATCACCATCCTCGGGATGCCCGACCCGGCGCTCGTCCGGCGGGAACCGCTCGCCCGGTTCGCCGTGCTCGTCGACATTCTGCACGACCGCGGCGCGACGCTTCACGTGACCGCATCCGGGTCCCCCGAGCGGATGCGGGAGGCGGCGCACCCGCCCCGCGACGTCGCCCGCGCTGTGAGCCGGCTGTCGCTGCTCCGCCGTTGACCCGTCCGCCCGAGGGGGCGCTCATGGCGACGTCGGTGCCTCGTGCACCCGCCGCGACTGTCCCCCCGCGCGAGAGGGTCAGCGAGAGCCGCCCGCGGCGATCCCGGCTTTCACATACCGCTGCGCGGCGAAGATCACGATCAGCGCGGGGACGCTGGCGATGAGGGATGCAGCCATCACCGAGGCCCACGTGTTGAACTGCGAGTTGGTCAGCGAGTAGATGAACACCGTCACCGGGTACATGTCGCCCTGGGTGACGAGCGTCAGGCCGAACAGCAGGTCGCCCCACGCGAACAGGAACGTGAACACCGCCGAGGTGATGATCGCGTTCCGGGACAGCGGCACCACGATCCGCAGGAAGCTCCCGAGCGGACCGAGCCCGTCGATCGTGGACGCCTCCACCACCTCGTGGTCCAGCCGCAGCATGAACGAGCGCATGAGGATCACGGCGAACGGGATGCCGGCGGTCGCGTTCGCGAGGATCAGCCCGAGGTACGTGTTGAGGATCCCCCAGGTGTTGAACATGGCGTAGAACGAGTTCGCCAGCACGATGCTCGGGATCATCTGCGCGAGCAGCAGCAGTACGAGCGACAGCGACACCGCCTTCGACCGCAGCCGGCTCAGCGCGTATGCGGCGGGCGTCGCGACGACGAGCGTCAGCAGCACCGAACCGAGCGAGACGATGAGGCTCACCCGGAGCCGCTCGAGCCCGCCGCTGGCGAACACGTCGTCATACCCGTCGAGGCTCGGGGATGTGGGCACCCACTGCACGGTCGCCGACGATGCGTCCGGCTGGAACGACGCCGACAGCATGAGGTAGATGGGGAAGAGGTAGACCACCAGGATCGCCACCGTCAGCAGCGTCCAGCCCCAGCCGCGGGGGCGTCGCCCGGCACTCATCGCTCCGCCTTCTCTCGACGGGTGGACAGCCAGGTGTACAGCGCCGCGAAGGCGAGGCTCAGCACGAGCAGCAGCATCCCGTACGCCCCTGCCTGACCGAACTCGAACACGTCGAACGCGGCCCGGTACGACAGCAGCCCGAGGGTGACCGTGGAGTTGGCCGGGCCGCCCGAGGTGAGGACGAGGACGAGGTCGACGATGAGCAGCGAGTACACGACGCTCATGACGACGAGCACGGAGATGACCGGCCAGATGTTCGGGATGACGATGTGGATGAGGCGTTGCCAGGGTCCGGCGCCGTCCAGCTGTGCGGCCTCGAGCTGCTCCTCCGGAACCTGCTTGAGGGCGGCGCCGAGGATCGTCGACCAGTAGGGCAGGCTGCCCCACACCGCGACGACGATGACGAAGGCGAGGGCGGTGTGGGGGTCGGCAAGCCACGCGTTGGTGGGAAGCCCGAGGGTGGCGAGCACCGCATTGAACGCACCGTCGCCGGAGAGCACCCACTTCCAGATGGTGGCGACGACGACGGAGGGCAACAGCCACGGGATGAGGATCAGCAGCGGCAGCCAGCGACTGCCGGGGAAGATGCGGGTGAACAGCAGCGCGAGCGCGAGGCCCAGCACGAGTTCGGCGGACACGGAGATCACCGTGATGACAAGGGTGTTGACGATCGCGGTGCCGAGCAGCGGGGACTGGAAGATCGTGACGAAGTTGTCGACCCCGACGAACGGCGCCTCACCGGTGAAGAACGTTCCGGTGGTGAAGTCGGTCGTGCTCATGAACACGCCGTAGCCGA
Organism: Microbacterium sp.; assembly: GCF_026393345.1. Taxonomy (GTDB): domain Bacteria; phylum Actinomycetota; class Actinomycetes; order Actinomycetales; family Microbacteriaceae; genus Microbacterium. The sequence goes on along the minus strand of NZ_JAPLAI010000066.1, from coordinate 54,250 downwards.
GCGGGAAGAGGAAGAACAGGGCGAAGAACGCGATCGCCGGGATCAGGAACAGCCAGAGTTCCGCGTTCCGGCGCCGGGCCAGCGACAGCCGAAACCGGCCGGGGGTGGTTCCCCCCGGCCGGTCGGTCGCCACGGTGGGCGAGGTCATTACTGGGCCTGTGCGGCCTTCTCGAGGGCATCGGCAGCGCTGGTGCCGTTGACCGCCGCGTCCTGGATCGCGTCGATGTAGACCTGCTGCAGCGAGTTCCACTCGGTGCCGAGCTCCGCGGCGTTGTAGCCGTTCGGCACCGCGTCGACGAAGGATGCGGCCGCGGGGACCTCGGCGACGAACGCCTCCTGTGCGCTGGTCAGTGCGGGGATGTAGCCGCCCTGCACCGCGGTGTCGAGCTGGTTCTCTTCGGAGGCGCGGCACTCGATCAGTGCGGCGGCCGCCTGCTGGTGGGCGGTGTCTGCCGCGGCCGAGACGCCGTAGCCGTAGCCGAGCAGGCCGACCTTGCTCTCCTCGTCGGCGGTCAGCGTCGGGATGGGTGCGGTGCCGTATTCGAACGGGATGCTGGTGTCGACGAGGTTCCACGGGCCGGAGACCTGAATCGCAGCCTTCTGGCCGAGCCACTGGTCGGTGACGTCCCAGCCCCAGTTCACGAACTCCTTGGAGAGGCCACCCTCGGCGACCAGCTGCTGGTACAGCTCCACGGCCGCCACGGCGCCGTCGCTGGTGGGGTCGGCCGGGTCGCCGCCCGCGCTGAGGAGGAACGGCAGGAAGTACGCGGCGGTCGAGCCGTCGCCGGAGACGCCCGGTAGCGCAATGCCGTACTCGCCGGTGGCGGCGATCGCGGCCGCATCCGCGACGAGCTCGTCGAAAGTGGTCGGGGGAGCGTCGATGCCGGCGGCGGCGAAGGCGGCGGTGTCGTAGAACAGCACGTAGTTCTCGACCTGTGTCGGCAGGGCGTACAGCGTGCCGTCGAAGCGGCCGAGGTCGGCGACGTTCTCCGCGATGCCGTCTGTGCTCACCCCGAGGGCGTCGAGATCGCCGAGCACACCCTGCTCGGCGAGAAGCGACACCTGGGTGTCGGTGCTCAGCAGCGAGATGTCGGGGAGGGACTTCGAGCTCGAGGCCTGCAGCAGCCTCGAGGTGTACTCACCGGTGATCGTCTGCACGTCGACGGTGATACCGAGCTCGTCGGCGCACTCCTCGAAGTACTCCTTCTGCAGCGTCTGGTACGGGTCGAAGTCGATGTTGTTCCACACCGTCAGCTCGACCCCCTCGAAGCCGCCCGCGGTGGACGAACCGGAGCCGCCGCCGGAACAGGCGGTGAGGGCCAGCGCCGCGACGGCGCCGAGGGCGGGGACGACGACGCGCAGGGTGCGCTTCGCGGGAGTTGCCATGTGAGGGTCCATTTCTTCGCCGGGTCGGGAGGCCCGGGCGCCGGGTGCAGGGACGGCAGCAGCCATCGCTCCGAGTGTGTCGGGTCCCTTACCCGAGAGGCAACGAATGTGACAAGGCCGGAAACAGATGGAAACCTTCCGTAACACGGGGCGGTCAGGCTGGCGCCGCACCGCCAGGGTGGGTAGTGCACATCCGCCGAGAAGGAGCACCACATGGTCTCGCCCGCATCCGTCCCCGACCCCGCCGCGCAGTGGGTCGTCGTCGACACCGACACGGGCCTCGACGACGCCCATTCGCTGCTCTACCTGCTGGCGCAGCCGGATGTGGAGATCCTCGGGATCACGACCATCTACGGCAACACCCCGGTGGATCAGGCCGCGCGGAACGTCGCGACCGTGCTGCAGGTGGCCGGACGCGAGGACATCCCGGTGTATCCCGGCGAGGCGGCGCCGCTCGTGGGCGAGGCGCACATCGCCGACTTCGTGCACGGCACCGACGGTCTCGGCGACCGGTTCACCCGCCCCGAACCCACGCTGCAGGACGAGCCCGCCGCGGACTACCTCGTCCGTATCGCGAATGCGTACCCGGGGCAGGTGGACCTGCATCCGCTCGGTCCGCTGACGAACATCGCCCGTGCGCTGGAGCTCGACCCCGACCTGTTCCTGAAGTTCCGCTCGGTCGTGATCATGGGCGGCGGCGGACCCTACCCGGAAGCGGGGTATCCGGCGGTCACCGACGCGAACACCGACAACGACCGGGTCGCGGCGGAGCGCGTGTTCGGTGCCCGGAACAACGGCAACGTCGTCATGGTGGGGGTCAACGTGACCTCGCACGCGCTGCTCGACGAGCAGGTGCACACCGTGCTCGACGGCATCGGGACGCCGTGGGCGCAGTTCGCCGCCGACGTGCTGGATGCGTACAACGAGTTCTACCAGTACAAGTGGGGGCGCCGGATCTCGGCCGCCCACGATGGGCTGGCCTCGGTGATCCTCCACCGCCCGGAGATCGTCACCGGCTGGCTCGAGGGACCGGTGGACTTCACGCCCACGGCCGGCTCTCTCGCGACCCGCGTGGCACTGACCTCGGACGGGCTGCCGCTCGTCTTCGGCACCCCGGCGGGGCCCATCACCCGTGCGGTCACGTCGTTCGACCTCACCGAGTTCCGCCGCCGCTTCGTGAACGCGCTCGCGCACGGCGACGCCCGGCGCCCCCTCGACGCCCCCACCCGGGTGGCCCCGACGGGCTGGGCGAACGGACGCGCCGCGGGCGCCTGAGAATCAGGCGCGCCAGCGGACGCGCCCGGCCACGATCGTCGCGGTGGCGACCGCGGGACCCGACTCCACGAGTTCGGCGACCGCATCCACGGGCGTCCGCGCGGCGATCGGGAACACCGCGAGATCGGCGCGGCGCCCGGCGGTGAGGGTGCCCGCGTCGTCGAGCCCGAGGGCGACAGCGCCGCCCCGGGTCGCGGCGGCGAAGAGCCGCTCGTGCAGATCGGCGGCCCGGTACCCCTGGGCGCGGGAGAGCCGGTGCAGCTCGGCCACGTCCGCCAGCAGGCTCAGGGACGGCGACGAGGACAGCGAGTCGGTGCCGACCGCGATGACGTTGCCCTCGCGCAGATAGTCGGCGACCGGCGGCGGGTCGAGCCCGATGACCGCGTTGGAGCGGGGGCACAGCGCCACCACCACGCCGCGCTCGCGCAGGATGCGGCGGTCGTCCGCATCCACGTAGATCCCGTGCGCGAGATGGGTGGCGGGGGAGAGCGATCCCAGGTCGTCGAGATAGCCGATGACGCTCCGTCCGGAGCCGTTCCCCCGGAGCAGGGCGAAGTCGGTGCGCTCGAGCTGCCGCCAGGTGTCCGCCAGTTCGCCCGTGCCGGTGCGGACGTAGGCGTCCTCCCACGCGGATTCGGCGGCATGGATGTGCTGCCGAACCCCGAGTTCCGCGGCGAGTCCGGCGAGATCGCGGAGCACGCCGGTGTCCAGCGAGTAGACCGCGTGCGGGGAGAGTCCCGCGGCGGGTGGTGAGGGGATGCGGCGGAGCTGCTCGAGCACGGTGTCGCGGCCACCGTGCGCCCAGGCCGCATCCGTCCAGCCCATGACCTCCCAGTAGACGACGCCGTGGAGCCCGGCCTCGTGCACGGCGGAGGCGGCGTCCGGGTCGGTGACGATCTCGGCCACCGCGGTCGCGCCGCCGCGAAGCGACAGCGCCGCTCCGGTGGAGGCCGACCCCAGCCAATCGTGCTCCTGCTCGTATAGCTCCTGGAACGCGTGCATCCACGTCTCGAAGCCGCTGTGCTCGGCCTGGCCCACCTCGGCCATCGAGGTGTACTGCAGGTGGGTGTGGGCGTTGACGAGCCCAGGGACGAGCGCACCGTCCCATTCGTGCCGCGCGGCATCCGGGTGCGCCGCCGCGAGTTCGTCGTGCGGCCCGACGGCGAGGATGCGGCCGGCGCGCACCGCAACCGCGCCGTCGACGATCGCGGGCGCATCGACCGGGAGGACGATCGGTGCGCGGTGCAGCTCCACGGTCACGCGTGGTCCTCCCCGTCGCGCGGCTGCCACGAGCCGAGGAACGACAGCTGCTGCGCCGACAGTACGTCTGTCGCGCCGCCGAACGAGGCGAGCGCGTGGGCCGCGACCCGGTCGTCCGCCTCGCGCGGGAGCAGGTGAACCCGCGGTTCCAGGGTGTCGCGATGCGTCAGCAGGTGGTCGACGGCCGCGAGCTGCACACCGAAGGACAGGTCCATGATCTCGATCGGGTTCCCCTCGGCTGCGCTCACGTTGATGCAGTACCCGTCGTCGAGGATGCGGACGGTGCCGCCCGTCGGGGTCCGCCAGGTCGAGACCTTCCCGACGCGGGAGACCTCCGTCGCCCCGGCGGCCACCGCATCCGTCAGCGCGATCTCCTGGTCGACGCCGCCGCCGACAGCGACCGCCGCTCCTTCGGGGAGCAGGGCGAGATGCTCCACCGTGACCGTGCCGGCGATGCCGGTGGCGGAGATGAGCAGATCCGCGGTGCGGACGGCATCCGACAGCGGTGCCACCGCATACCCGGCGAAGACCGCCTGGAGCGCCGCCACCGGATCGACGTCGGTGACGGTCACCCGGGCACCGAGCGCCGCGGCATGACGGGCGATGCCGGTGCCCACCCGACCGAACCCGGCCACCACGACGTGGCGGCCGAGGAGCGGCTCACCCAGCAGATCGGCGATCGCGAACACGACAGCCTGCCCGGTGCCGTGCGTGTTGTCGAACAGTGATTTGGTGCGGGCGTCGTTCGCTGCGACGACGGGGATGCGGAGCGCCCCCTGCCGCTCCATCTCGCGCAGCGGCCGGACGCCGCTGGTGGTCTGCTCGGTCGCGCCGGCCATGGCGGTGAGGACATCGGGGCGTGCGGTGTGGGCGAGGCGGATCGTGTACGAGCCATCGTCGATGATCACCTCGGGGCGGTGGTCGAGAAGCGCCAGCACGTTGTCGCGGTCCTCCGCATCGGTCGCGGCGGCGAACGCGTACACCGGGATGCCGGCGTGCACGAGGGCGGCGGCCACGGCGTCGTCGGTGTCCCGGCCCACGCACGAGACGGCGACCTCCGCCCCGGCCGCGGCGAGGGCGAGGGCGACGTTCGCGGTCTTCGGCTCGAGGACGTCGGACAGGGCGATGCGCACGCCCCGGACGATCCCGGATGCGGTGAGTTCTGCGGCCAGCGCCGCGGTTGCAGGCATGAATCCGCGTGCCCACTCGATGCGGTCGTGGCCCTCCCGCCAGCGGCTCGGGTCGGCGATCCGGCTCATACCTGCACCTCCCGGGCGAAGCGGGCGTCGAGATCGGCTGCGTCACTGGCTGGATCGGCTGCGTCACGGGATGGAGCCGTATCGGCTGACAGCCGGCTGAGGAGGAGGAACGCGTCGGCCGCGCGGCGCTCGAGGTCGGTCGCGTCGGCCTCCGGCCACAGGCTCGGCGACGCGACGATCCAGCCCGCGCCATGCCGTACGACCCCGGCGCGTATCGGCTCTCCCGCGGCCGAGGTGACCAGGGCGCCGCCGAGGAAGGACGCGTCGATCGCGGTCGCGGCGATGCCGGCGGGGTCGAAGGGGGTGTGACCCTCGCCCGTGGCCACCAGGTGTTCCGCGGGGGCAGCGGCGACCGCATCCCTTCCGACGACGGCGCGTCCGCGGATGCGGGCGCGGAGTGCGGCGGCGGGAGAGTCGGTGGCGAGGGTCACGCGCGCGCCGAGCCGGGTGAGGGCGTCGGCGATCGCGTCGGCGAGCACGCCGTCGCCGAGAACCGACACGCGGGTGCCGGCCAGGACCCGGTTCGTGCGTGCGGATAGGGCGCGCACGATCTGTTGGGCGCGGAGGTGCGCGACGAGGTCCGCGAAGGCGGGCACCGCGAGCGGGTCGGCCGCATCCGGGTGGAACGCGATGTCGAGGCCCGCATGCTCACCCAGCGCGGCGGGCAGCGGGGGGAGCGACGCGCGCCACCGCACGGTCGTCGGCGGGATGCGGTCGGGCGCGGCGGCAGGGATCGGCTCGGGTGGCACAGCATGACGCTAGAGCGCGGGCCCGCTCGCCCGCCACTCCGCCGCGATACTTCGCCATACAAGGGGTCTCGGGTGCGGAAACCAAGAAGAGCCGGGCGGGGAGGCTTCCGACCGGCTCTTGTCCCTTGCACCAGAGATTTCCTGCAATCACATGCCGGTAGCTGCCACAGCAAAACAACTACCGTGCTGAGCACTCTATAACGGAAAGGTAACGGGCGGAAGGCTTCGCCGTTATCTTTTCGTGATTCATAGCAGATGCATCGGTTCCGCCGTGGCGCGGGCGCAGAGGCTCCGACGCGTCGTCGCCGTAACTGTCCGATTGCCAGAAACTTTGTCAGTGCTGCCAAGAACTTTGTCAGTAGCGCCAAAACCTTGTCCCCGGTGCCAAAAGTTTGTCAGTAGACCGGCGCGCCGCCCCGGGCCGGCGGATCAGAGTTCTACGTTCCGGAGTGAGCACCACACCGGCGAGGGCGCCGAAGAGCGCGAACGCCTGAGTGGCGAGGATCTTCCAGAAACGCCGGGTACGGATGTCGCGACGTACGGACTCCATCACAGGCCGAGCTGGGTGTACACGTGCTCTTTGTAGTAGTGCGGGCCCTTGGCGTCGCTGGACGCAAACCCGGGCGCCTAGTTGTCGAGCGCATACTTGATGATCGAGGGCTGGAACGACACTGACAGGGTGTAGTAGTCCGCCGCCAGCAGCGGGTCCGGAATGAAGTTGCGGTCGATGGTGCGGTCGCCGTCGAGGTTGGCGACCACGATGGGCAGGTCGAACTCCGCCATCACCTTCACCTCGTGGGCAAGGAACGAGGTGCCGTCGGACCCCTTCTTTTTAGCGTTAGCGCTGCCGAGGAGGACGATCTGCTTGGCGTTGCCGGCGCCCATGCGACGCTGCACGAGCTCTCCCGTCTGCTCGTCGATCGCCGCTCCAACTGTGGTGCGCGCGTGCACACCCAGCCCAACACTCGTACGCTCAATAGACACTGAGGCCTCCTTCACATATGTGGCACTACGAGCCGGCACACCCAGCCCGTAATCCACGGTCTATGCGACAGGAGGCCTCAGCTCAATACCCATAGCGTCTAGCGTGATTGCTGCGGTGAGTGACATGGACTTACAGTCCGGCGGCGGTCTACGGATTACCGACCCCCTGCGCGCTCCGATTGTCGACGACCTGGACCGTTCCTGTCCGAACGGCGAGCACCGGCTCCGCGGTCGGGTTGGCTCCGGTCGCGAGCGACTCGTCGAGGATCTGCTCGTTGAGCGACGGCTCCCCCTCGACACCCTCGAGGTGCGTCGCGAGGGGCTTCTCGACGACGAACATGAGCAGCACCGCAGCCACGAGTACGAGGGGCACCATGAGCAGGAAGACCGGCGTGAGGGCGTCGTTGTACGCGTTGATGATGACGGTGCGGATCTCGTCGGGAAGGGCTGCTACGATCGCCGGCGTGAGCGAGTTGAGGCCCGTGTCGCCGGTGCCACCCGCGGGCAACTCGGCCGCCAGGATGTCGGTCAGTCGCGCGACGAACAGGCTGCCGACGATCGCCGCGCCGAGCGATGAGCCGATCTGTCGGAAGAAGTTGTTCGAACTCGTTGCGGTGCCGACGATCGACTGAGGGAACGAGTTCTGCACGACCAGGACGAGGATCTGCATCGACATGCCGAGCCCGAGACCCATCACGGCGAGGTAAGCGCACATTATCCAGATCGCGGTCGATGCGGTCAGGGTCGACAGAAGGAATAGTCCCAGCGCTGTGACGAACATGCCGATGATCGGGATCAGCTTGTACTTTCCGGTGTGGGAGACGATCTGTCCCGAGCCGATCGATGAGATGAGCAGCGCGCCCATCATCGGGATCATCAGAAGGCCGGCCTGGGCGGCGCCCACTCCGGTGACCATCTGCAGGTACGTGGGCATGTATGCCAGCGCACCGAACATGGCGACACCGGTGATGAGGCCAGCGCCGGTCGTGAGATTGAAGTTGCGGTTCCTGAATAGGCCGAGCGGGATGACCGGCTCGACCGCACGGCTCTCGATGAACACGAAGAGGGTGGCGAACACGGCCGTGCCGACGACCAGTCCGATGATGATCGGGGAGTTCCAGTCGTAGGTGCTACCGCCCCAGGTGGTGAACAGCACCAGGCTGGTGGCCGCGAGGGCCAACACGATCATGCCGGCGAAGTCGATCCGCGGCTTGGCATACTCGCGCTTGGGAAGCTTGAGGAAGAAGATCGCCGAGACGATGGCGAGGACGCCGAGCGGGATGTTCATCCAGAACGCCCAGCGCCAGCCCGGTCCATCGGTGAAGTACCCGCCCAGCAGGGGCCCGGCAACGCTCGAGACGGCGAAGACCGCGCCCATGATGCCGTTGTAGCGGCCGCGCTGACGAGCGGGCACGACGTCGGCGATGATCGCCATCGCGAGGATCATCAGGCCGCCGCCGCCGAGACCCTGCACGGCGCGCCCGGCGATCAGGGTGGTCATGGAGTCGGCCAGCCCGCCCATGACGCTGCCGACGAGGAAGATCGAGATCGCGGCGACGAACAGCCACTTGCGCCCGACGAGGTCGCCGAGCTTGCCGTACACGGGCATGACGATGGTCGAGGCGAGGATGTATGCCGTGGTCACCCACAGCATGTGCTCCACGCCGTCGAGCTCGCCGACGATCGTCGGCAGCGCCGTGCTGAAGATCGTCTGATCCAGCGATGCGAGCAGCATCGCGACCATCAGCCCCGCGAAGACGAGCAACACGCTTCGCGTGGAGGGCCCGCTCGAGTCCTGCGCGGCCGGTGAGGATGCAGTGGTCATGTGGGTTCCTCTGTCGTGGTTTCTTGCACGGATGGATTCGCGCGTGTCAATGCTGGCCCTCCGATCGCCTCGGCGCCAGATAGCCGCTTCGCGCGCCGGCCCTCGAAGAGCTTGTAGAGCACGGGCACCAGGATCAGCGTGAGCAGCGTCGACGAGATGAGCCCGCCGATCACAACAATCGCGAGGTCCTGCGAGATGAATCCGCTTGACCCGGTGACACCGAAGGCCATAGGGGTGAGCGCGAAGATCGTGGCGAGCGCCGTCATGAGGATCGGACGCAAACGCTGCCTCGACCCATTGAAGACCGCGTCTTCCACGGACTGGCCGCGCTTGCGGTATTGATTCACGAGATCGATGAGCACGATCGCGTTGGTCACGACGATGCCGATCAGCATGAGCATGCCGATGAGCGCCGAGATGCCCAGCGGGCGGCCCGTGATCAGAAGAAGGCCGATCGCGCCTGTCGCGGCGAACGGGATCGATACGAGCAGCAAGAGAGGCTGGAGCAGTGAGCGGAATGTCGCCACGAGCAGAAGGAAGACGATGGCGATCGCGACGAGCATCGCAATGCCCAATTGCATGAATGTCTCGGTCTGGGTCTCGGCGAGCCCGCCGATCTCCGCGGTGACGCCGTCAGGCAGATCCAGATCCGTCAGGGTCGCCTCCACGGATGTCGTCACGGCGCCGAGCTCGCCCTCGGCTGGAGTCAGCGACACCGTGGCGACGCGCTCGCCGGCGTCGCGGCGGATCTGCGATGCGACGTCGACCTCTTCGACGGTCGCCACCGATTCCAGCGGGATGAATCCCGTCGCAGTCGGCAGCAGCATCGCGCTCAATTCGTCGACGGTCGCCGGCGCCACGCCGTTGTCGACGTAGATGCTGACGTCCTCGCCGTCGAGTGTGACGGCGCCGATCGCCTGCGGGGAGAGTGTCGCTGCGACGATCCCGAGCACCTGCACCTCGGTGAGGCCCTGCTCGAGCGCGGTGACACGGTCAACCGTCACCTGCACGATGGGCTGGGCCGGCGCCGCGTCGCTCGTGACCTCGGTCGTGTTCGGCGTGTCGGCGAGCGCTCGCAGAACATCATCCGCCGCCGCGGCGAGTTCTTCCTCGTCGGCCGCGGTGACACGAACGTCGACGGTGCCGCCGAGGCCGCCTGCGGCCGCCGGGTCTGCGAAGGCGATCTCGCTGTCGCCGCCGACGCCTTCGACGGCGTCCTGTACATCGGCCTTGATGGCGGCCTGATCGGCGCCGTCAAGGGTGTTGATGATGTAATTCGCTGTGGCTCCGCCTCCACCGAGCCCGGCGAGGCCGCCTCCGGAGCCGGCGGTCACCATGACGTCTTCGACTCCGTCGATTTCGTCGAGGGCGTCTTCGACCTCACGCGCACCCGCGACGATCGTCTCCAGATCGGTGCCGTCGGGGAACGTCTGTGTCATCGACAGCGTGCTCTGTCCAGTCGACCCGAGGAAGTCGACCTTGAGCAGCGGGACCATACCCAGGGTGATCACGAGCAGCAGTACCGACGCTATCAGAGTGATCACCGGATGGTTCTGCGTGCTCCGCAGCACCGGTGCGTAGACACGCTGCAGCCAGCCCTTGCGCTCCTTCTCCTCGGCAGCCACACGCACGACCTCGGGTGCCGCGACAACCTCGGGCTGGCGCAGGAACCAGTACGACAACACGGGAACGATCGTCAGCGCGACGAGAAGAGACGAGAGCATCGCGATCGTCACTGTGAGGGCGAACGGGGCGAAAAGCTCGCCGACCAACCCACCCACGAGGGCGATCGGGAGGAACACCGCGACGGTCGTGAGGGTCGATGACGTGATGGCGCCGGCGACCTCTCGTACGCCGTCGAGGATGGCGTTCACCTTGGACTCACCGTAGGAGAGATGCCGTTTGATGTTCTCGATCACGACGATCGAGTCGTCCACAACGCGTCCGATCGCGATCGTCAGCGCTCCGAGCGTGAGCATGTTCAGCGAATAGCCGCCAAGATTCAAACCGATGAAGGTCACGAGCACCGAGAGCGGGATCGAGATCGCCGTGACCAAGGTCGAACGCAGCGAGAGCAGGAAGATCAGTATCACGACGATCGCGAAGAGCAGCCCGAGAAGGCCCTCGATCGCGAGGTGCTGGATGGATTCCTCGATGAACGGAGCCTGGTTGAACATCACCGTCAGGTCGATGGCAGGCAGTTCCTCGCGCAGGTCGGTCAGAGCGTCTTCGACCGCGTGCGACACCGACACGACGTCGGCGTCCTGCGCGCCCGTGATGAGAATCGAAAGCGCTTCTGCGCCGTTGGCACGCGTGATGGAGGTCTGCTCTTCAGCGACGAGCTCAACGTCCGCGACGTCATCGATCGTCACGACTGTGCCGGGTTGCGTCGTGGAGGCGAGCGGGATCTCACCGAGCGTGGCGAGTGAAGTCACCGATTCGCCACCCTGGACCGGAAGGAGGGTGCCGTCCTCGCGGATGCTGCCCAGCGGCAGGGTCATTCCGTTCGCCTCGAGAGCTTGGCCGATCGCAGCGGGCGAGATTCCGTGCGCTGCGAGCTCAGCCGGGTCAGGCGAGATGACGATGCGCTGGGTCTCCGCGCCCGATACGGTCGCAGATCCGACGCCCTCGATTCCATCGAGCGCGGGAACCACGACATCCTCGACCTGCCGTGTCAGCTCCGACGGTTCGAGTGTCTCGGAGCCGGCCGTCAGGAACATGATGGGCAGCGCCGAGGTCGACAGGCTCAGCACTGTGGGGTCCGCATTCTCGGGCAGCGAGACCCCGGAGATCGCGTCATCCAGGGACCGACGGAACTCCGTGGGGTCGGTGCCGTATGCGTACGACACCGAGATCGTCGAGACGCTGCTGGAGCTGGTGGCGATGACCGACTCGACATTCGGGAGATCGTTCAGCGCCCTCGAGATCGGCACGCTCACCTGCTCGTCGACGACTTCGGGACTCGCGCCCGGGATCACAGTCACGATCTGCGACTGCGGCACTTCGATCGACGGGATGAGCTCCTGCTTGAGCTGCGTCATCGAGAAGAGGCCGAACGCGGCGATGATCAGCGTCATCAGCGCGACCAGCGATCGATTGGCCAGGCTGAACTTCGCCAGTCGGAACATGCTGTGGACCACTCCTCGAGATCGTCTCCGCTATTACTTAGCTCGAGGTGAAGCTTAGCATTCAGCTAACTTTCTGCCTAAACGCTTCCTGGAGACGAGTACGGTTGGCATTGATGTCAGAAGACCTGGACAAGCGCGCCGCACTGACGCGTGAGATCGCCGAAATGCAGGAAGCGCTCGAGACGCAGTCGATGCGCGGTTTTCTAGAGCCCCTCATGAACATGGATCTGACGATCCAACAACTGCGCGTGCTAATGATCCTTGTCGCAGAAGACGAGGGCGGAACCGGCCAGGCGGTCGCGAAATCGTTGGGTGTGTCCCTCGCTACCGTCTCGGGCATCGTCGATCGCCTCGAGACCCACGGCATGGTGGAGCGCGCCGTCGATCCTCGCGACCAGCGCGTTCGCCGGTTGCACGCCACGACGGCGGGTCGCAAGACCATTCGCGACCTGCTCGGCGCACAGAGCCAGGTGGGAACCGCCCCCCTCATGCTCCTCGACACCGATGACCTCCGCGCCCTGGCTCAAGGGATGCGAGCGATCCTGCGGGTGCGAATGCAGGCGCGGGCGCAGGCGCAGGCGGATTCATGACGGATAACGCCTCGCGCGCGTTGGTGCTCGGAGGTGGGGGACTGACCGGCATCACCTGGGAGACCGGCGTCCTCGGACTCGCATCTTGTCAGTAGTGCTACCTGACTGTCAGTAGCGCCATGTGTTGTGTTGTGTGTTCCCTTCCTTCTGTCCGGCTCCCGCGAACTAGTTACCTGCGAAATCGACAACGAACAGGGGAGGATCCAGGTGGGCTCCGCGAGTGACTATCGCGTCGTGCTTATGCGGTTGCTGCAGCATGTTCAATCGGGTCGATATCGTCACGAGTGGCTGCGCGCGATGGCGTCACTGTGAATGCCATCGGACCGCTGAATCTCCGTTTTGCGAAGGCATCCTGAACCGCCAGTTCGACCTCTAGCAGGAGTGCGTTGGGAATGAGCGCGATTGCGGCTCCGCCGAATCCTCCGCCGGTCATGCGCGCGCCGATGGCTCCGTGCGCTCGTGCAGTGTCGACGGCGAGATCGAGCTCGGGAGTGGAAATCTCGAAGTCGTCGCGCATGGATCGGTGGGAGGCGTCGAGCAGCGGTCCGATGGCGGTGGGCCCGTCCTTGCGGAGCACTCGGACCGTGTCGAGGACGCGCTGGTTCTCGGTGATTACGTGGCGCACGCGACGGAAGGTGACGTCGTCGAGCATGTCGTGAGCGCGGTCCAGGTCTGTGACGTCCAGGTCGCGCAAGGACGTCACACCCATCGCGACCGCGCCGGCCTCGCAGGATGCGCGACGGTCGGCGTATCCGCCGGTGGCGTGCGAGTGGGAGACCCGGGCGTCGATGACGAGGATGCTGAGTCCGGCCCCGGCGAGCCCGAGTGGGACCACTGCCGTTTCAAGGGACCGGCAGTCTAGGAAGACGGCAGAGTCTGCTTCTCCGAGGAGGGACGCGGACTGGTCCATGATTCCGGTGGGGGCGCCGACGACGTCGTTCTCCGCCAGCTGCCCCACTTGGGCGAGGGTCGGTCGTGGCAGGTTCAGGCCCCAGAGCTCGTTGAGGGCTACGGCGACGGCGCTCTCGATCGCCGCCGATGACGACAGGCCTGCGCCGACCGGCACGGTCGAGTCGATGACGAGGTCGACGCCGGGCACACTGGCGAGCTCGGCGCCGTTGCGGCCGAGGGCCCAGGCGACGCCGAGCGGATAGGCGCTCCAGCCGGTGAGTTGCCCGTCGATGCGGGCCGCATCGATCTCGGTCAGGCGCCACTCGGCGGGGGTGTCGTCGAACGTGCTGGCAACCCGGATGACTCCGTCGGTGCGCAGCCCGGCAGCGACCGTGGTCCGTCGGTCGATCGCGAAGGGCAGCACGAAGCCCTGGTTGTAGTCCGTGTGTTCGCCGATCAGATTGACCCGTCCGGGTGCCGACCACACACCGTCTGGCTCCCTTCCGGTGACGTGGGTGAAGCGTCCGCGAAGCTCACGAGTGGCATCGGTCATGCGCGTTCCATGGCCTTCCTGATGTTCTTCGCGGTGCTCTCGGGGGTGACGTCGGCGATCCAGGCACCCATCGCCGATTCGGAGCCGGCGAGATACTTGAGCTTGTCCGCCGCGCGGCGCGGTGAGGTGAGTTGGAGGTGGAGCCGGAAGGTGTCGCGGCCCCGGTGCACCGGGGCTTGGTGCCACGCGGCGATGTAGGGGGTATGCGAGTCGTAGAGGGCGTCGATGCCGCGCAGCAGCCGCAGGTAGAGGCCGGCGAGCTCGTCTCGTTCGGCGGTGGTGGTTCCCGCGAAGTCGGGAGTCTGGCGGTGTGGCAGCAGGTGTACCTCGATCGGCCAGCGTGCCGCGAATGGCACGAACGCGGTCCAATGTTCCCCGCTGAGAACGACCCGGTCCCCGGTGCGCTCGAAGTCGAGGATGCGCTGGAACAGGTCGGGGGTGGTCCGATGGATGGTCTCGAGGGTCTGCTGTGTCTTGGGAGTGATGTAGGGGTAGGCGTAGATCTGGCCGTGCGGGTGATGGAGGGTGACCCCGATCGCCTCGCCGCGGTTTTCGAACGGGATCACCTGCTGCACCCCCGGAAGTGCGGAGAGCGCTTCGGTCCGGTCGGCCCATGCCTCGATCACGGTGCGTGCCCGGCTGGGGGTCTGGGTGCCGAACGATCCCTCGTGCTCGGGGCTGAAGCAGACCACCTCGCAGCGGCCGATGGAGGTGCGGGTGCGCCCCAGGCCCAGCTCGGCCAGGTCGTCGAGACCGCGCGGGCTGTTCGGCACGCCCGCGAGGTCGGGTCCGAAGGACGGGGAGCGGTTCTCGAACACGGCCACGTCGTATCGTGCCGGGATCTCGGATGGGTTGCCGGGTGTCTGCGGTGCGAGCGGGTCCTGGTCGACCGGAGGAAGGAAGACCCGATTCTGCCGGGCTGCGGCGATCGAGACCCAGTCGCCTGTGAGCACGTCTTGCCGCATGGTCGCCGCCGGCGGTCGAGGGTCGAGTGTTCTGGCGTCGTGCGTCCGCTCGGGGCCGAGGGTGGTGTCGGCGTCGTCGAAGTAGATCAGCTCTCGCCCGTCGGCCAGGGCTGTGACTCGCTTGGCGATCCCGCCGGTGGTCATTGCGGTGTCTCCTTCTCTGCGCGAATCCGCGCCTCCCATGCGCTCCGTACCATCTCCTCCACAGAGTGTCGCATCCGCCAGTCGAGGTCGCGGGCGGCCAACTCGCCGCTCGCAACGATGCGGGGCGGGTCGCCGGGGCGTCGGGGTCCGATCATTGGTGTGAACGGGATGCCGGTGACCGTCGCGATGGCGGTCATGATCTCGGCGACGGAGAGCCCGTCGCCACTACCGAGGTTGTAGGCCGGTTCGATCGACTCTGCCGCCTCGAGACGGCGGGCGGCGGCGACATGCGCGGCCGCGATGTCCGACACGTGAACATAGTCGCGGACGTTCGTGCCGTCGGGGGTCGGGTAGTTGTCGCCGTTGATCTGCGGGGTTCGGCCGGAGACGAGAGCATCGAAGACGAGTGGGAAGAGGTTGTGCGGGCTGGTGTCGTGCACCGCCGGGTCGCCGGAACCGACCACGTTGAAGTAGCGCAGGGAGGTGTGCCGCAAGCCGGTGGCGATGCCTTGGTCGTGAAGCAGCCACTCGCCGATCAGCTTGGACTCGCCATAAGGGGATTGCGGGTCCTTCGGGGTGTTCTCGGTGACTTGCTCGATGTCCGGTGTTCCGTAGACGGCGGCGCTGGAGGAGAACACGACCTGGTCGATCCCGCAGCGGAGCATGGCCTCGAGGACGCTTATTGTCCCGGCCACGTTTTGCTGGTACGTGTGCAGCGGCCGCCGCACGGAGACTCCGGCATATTTGAAACCGGCGACGTGGATGACACCGGTGATGTGATGATCCTTCATCACTTGGGTCAAGGTGTCGGTGTGGAGGATCGTTGTGCGGACGAGCGGCACTCCGTCGGGGACGAAAGGCAGTAGCCCGCTGGACAGATCGTCAACGATGACAGCGCTCATGCCGGCGTTGATCAATGCCCGTACGACATGAGCGCCGATGTAACCGGCACCTCCGGTGACCAGCCAGGTCACTAGAAATCCTCGTGTCCGAGTAGCGGTGTCGCCGCGAAGACGGCTTCCTGCTGGGTGAGCACTTCAAGTTCGAGGATGACAAGCTCGTTCTGTCCGGAGCGTAGAACGGGTTCGGGGACATATAGGGTGCGTTGCGGGCCGCGTCGCCAGTACCGGCCGAGGGCGAAACCGTTGATCCAGGCAAAGCCCTTCCCCCAGTCACGGGTGTCCAAGAACAGGTCGCACGGCCTGATCAACTCGAACGTTCCGCGGGCGATGACCGGGCCGACGGCCAGGTCATCATGGTCGACTTCGATGGCCGGGACACGGTCGAGGTCGAGGGGGATGGCAGCCCATCCGATGATCAGTTCGTTGTCGAGCCGGCCTCCGCCGATGAGACCTTTGTGTTCGCCGATCCGGGGGCCGTAGTTCACCCGTCCCTGGTCTTCTACGATAATCACGAGCTCGCCGGTGCTGCGTGGCAGGACGATGGCCTGCTCATGCGCGTCGCGGGCGAGCACACCGACCGGTGCCCCATCGAGGAAGATCCACGCACGGTCGCGCACCTCGTCGAAGCTGAGCACTCCTGGGCCATTTCCGTGCAGAGTTGTGGTGAAAATGGCGATGCCACGGTCGTGCGCCAGGTCGTCGAAGGTGGGGAGAGCATCGTGACGGCTCGCGACGCCCAGGGAGCTGGCGAGCGGCAGAAGATTCGAACGGTGCGAGAGCGGGGTGCTGAACCCGCCGACTCGGCGCGGAGCGGAGGGAACCTCGTCGGGGATGGGGGCGTAGCGAGCGATGACATCCCGGAAGGCGAAGTACTTCTCAGTGGGGTTTCCCGCTTCATCCAGCGGAGCGTCGTAGTCGTAGGAGGTCGTGATGGCGGCATAGCGGCCTTTGTCATTGGCGCCGTTGGTGAGCCCGAAGTTGGTGCCGCCGTGGAACATGTAAAAGTTCACCGATCCGCCGACAGAGAGGATGGCGTCCAGGTCGCGGGCGGTCAGTTCGGGGTCGGTGGTGTGGTGGTGGGTGCCCCAGTCATCGAACCAGCCGTTCCAGAACTCCATGCACATCAGAGGCCCCGTGGGCTGATGCTTACGAAGGGTAGCCAGCCGTTCAGTGGCGCGGGAACCGAACGAGGCGGTCTTGTGCACACCGGGAATACTGCCGTCGATCAGCATCTGATCGACGGGCTGGTCGACGGTGGTGAGCGGCACAGTGATGCCGGCTTCACGGGTGACGCGGACCAGTTCGCTGAGGTATTGCTTGTCGGCGCCGTAGGCGCCGTACTCGTTCTCGATCTGGACCAGGATCACCGGGCCGCCGTCCTCAATCTGACGCGGAGCGATAATCTCATAGACCCGCTGAAGGTAGTCGGTGACAGCGGCTACATAGAGCGGTTCGAGGCGCCGCACACCGACCTGCTCGTCTCGGAAAAGCCAGGCGGGGAGCCCGCCGTTGTCCCATTCCGCGCAGATGTAGGGTCCGGGTCGCACGATGGCGTGCATTCCCTCCGCAGCAACTAAGTCCAGGAAGCGGCCGAGATCGAGACCACCCGTGATATTCCACTCGCCCTGGCTGGGCGCGTGCGCGTTCCAGGCCACGTAGGTTTCGATCGTGTTCAGTCCCATCAGGCGTGCCTTGTGAATCCGGTCTGCCCACTGCTCTGGGTGTACACGGAAGTAATGCAACGCGCCGGAGAGGATGCGGTGCGGCTGGCCGTCGAGCAGGAAATCCTGGTCGCCGATCTGGAAGGTGGGCAAGGTGTGCGGCTCCATCGTTGTCAAGGTGGGGTGAGGTGGGGGTAGGGGTTGCCGGTGGGCGAAATCACGTCTCGGCGAGAACTGGGGCGGCTGGGCTCAGCGTCGTGCCGCGTCCGCGTGGCCGAAGTAGCGTGGCGCGTTCCCAGGGGGAGTCGTTGGGTTGGTGCAGGGCCAGCATCTGCCGGCCATCGAATGTGGTGAAGAGCATGCCGTGGCCGCCGTCCTGCGACCAGACCGGCTGGTCGTGATGCTGCCAGGGGCCGAGGATGCCGGTGCTGGAGCGTGCTGCGCCAAGGGTGTAGCCAGTATCGCTGAGGCTTGACCACAGCATCACAAGTTCGCCGGTGATGCGGTCGCGGGTCAAGAATGGCCCATCGGTAACGTAACTTCCGGTGCCGGGCACGGGGCGCGTCCACGGCGCTTCCGAGGCGTGGAACAGAACGACGGGTGTGGTCGCGGCCTTCCTTAAGTCGCTGGTCAGTCGCAGCGCCGCGATCGACCCATCACCGATCTGTACCCACTCGTGACAGAACACCAGCCACGGTCTTCCGTGCGGGTCAATGTGCAGCGTGCCGTCTAAGCTCTCCCAATCCTCGGGTGTGACTGGGCCATCGCTCCACGGCAGAAATGGGCCTTCAGGCCGCTCAGCTACGAGTACTTGTGTGCCGCGTGATCGCTCTTCTCCTGCGAAGGTAGCGAACATGAAGTAGCGACCGGAGTGGGCGTGCACTTCCGGTGCCCAGAACTGGGTTGTGCCCCAGAAGTCCGCGGGGGGCCGGAACACGGCTATGGGTCCGGACCAGTCCTCGAGGTTGGTGCTGCGGTAGGCGTCAAAGCCGACCCCCTGGCCGGACCAGGGGTCGGGGTCGGTGGTGCCGTAGAGGAAATAAGAACCCGAGGTCGCGTCAGCCAAGACGTAGGGATCGCGGATGCGGAAGTCGTTCAGTCGCACGGTATCCCTTCCAGATTCGCCGCGCCGCCCCGCGACGGCCCGTCCCCTTCGGCGGGTGCGAATGGCGGACAGGGTGTGGGAATTCATGGTCATAGGGATGGTGAGGCGGCGTGGCCAGCCGCCGGGTATGGCTGGCCACGCCGCTGTCTTCCGGGGGACTATTGGCTAACCGTGAAGCCCTGCTGGTTGCCGTATTCGATGATGGCGTCCTGCCAGGCGATCAGACCCTCGTTCAGGTTGGTCTTGTTCGCCCATGCCTGCCCGGCGGTGTCACCGAAGATGCTGTTGGCATACACCTGGAAGGGCAGGTACGACCAGCCTGGGACGACATCCGCAGCAGCCGCGCCGAGCACCTCGTTGATCTTCTGGCCACCGAAGTAGTCCGACTCGTAGGAGAGGAACTCCGGGTCAGTCAGCTGCGCGTTCGTGGACGGGAACCCGCCCTCGTCCGTGAAGATCTTCAGGCTTTCGTCGCTGTTGTTCAGCCACTTCAGGAATCCTGCCGCCAGTGCAGGGTTCTCAGTCTGAGCGGTCACCGACTGCCCGCCGCCACCGTTTTCCGAGGAGGCAGGCGTACCATCCCAGGTGGGGACGGGGGCGACGCGCCAGTCACCGGCGGCGTCAGGCACGGAGCCTTCCAGCACTCCGGGCATCCACGCGCCGATGACCAGCGATGCAACTCCACCGTCGGCCAGTCCGCGGTACCAGTCATCGCTCCACCCGGGAACGGGGGAGACGAGGTCGTTCTGGGTCAGCTGACTCCAGAAGTCCGCCCAGCGCTTCGTGCCCTCGTCCTGCAGGTTTACGGTCACGTTGGTGCCTTCGGTCTTGAACGGTAGGCCACCGGCCTGCCAGATCGAGGTCATCGTGAAGCCGGCATCACCGGTGTCGCTGGTGATGTATTTCGTCGGGTCGGCGGCGTGCAGCTTCTGCGCCGCGGCAAGGTATTCGTCCCACGTGGTGGGGACCTCGATGCCGTACTGGTCGAAGATAGTCGCGTTGTAGAACAGGGCGGTGGGTCCGGAATCCTGCGGGAGGCCGTAGATCTTGTCGTCGAAGACGACCTGACCCCAGGTGGAGGCGGTGTAGTCGTCCTCGAGGTCCGCGAACCCGTACGGGGTG
Source organism: Microbacterium sp. (assembly GCF_026393345.1). Taxonomy (GTDB): domain Bacteria; phylum Actinomycetota; class Actinomycetes; order Actinomycetales; family Microbacteriaceae; genus Microbacterium. Next base: position 34,451 of record NZ_JAPLAI010000066.1, on the reverse strand, counting down.
AGATCCAGCAGCGACTCCGAGAGTGCGTACTGCGGGAGTGCGCCGTACTCGATTTGCACGACATCCGGGGCGCCGGAGCCTGCGGTGATGGCGTTCTGCAGTTTGGTGTACTGGTCGTTGCCGGTGCCGGCGTTGACCAGTTCGTAGCCTGCGGGGTCCAGGACCAGTAGGTGAGCGAGCCACCAGCCTCGAGCGCGGCCTCGACATCGGTGTCTGACCCCGGGGCTGCGGTGTCGCCGCCGCCCCCACCGCCGGAGCAGGCGGCCAGTGTTACGCCGATGACTGCCCCGGTCGCGAGGACCGTGAGTGCGCGCCTGGTGAATGCGGCGCGGCTAGTCGGGTAGTTCATGCTGTGTTTCCTTTCACTTCGTTGTACTCGGAATGTCCGGACGAGTGCCGGTTGAGAGGGTTCGGTGCGCGTCATGCGGTTCCTCTCGTCACTGCTTGACGCTTCCGGCGCTCAGCCCCGACTGCCAGTACCGCTGCAGGAAGAGGAAGGCGACGACAATGGGGACGATCGTGAGCAGCGAGCCCATGATCACCAGGTTGTAGATCGGCTGCGCGGAAACCCCGGTCGCTTGTGCGTTCCATTGGTTCAGGCCAACGGTGAGCGGATACCACTCGGGATTGCTCAGCATGATCAGAGGCAGGAAGTAGTTGTTCCAGGTCGCGACCACGGCGAAGAGTGCGACGGTGACGATGCCGGGTGTGAGCAGGCGCAGGGAAATGGTGAAGAAGGTGCGGATCTCGCCGGCGCCATCCATCCGGGCGGCTTCCAGCAACTCTGTCGGGACGGCATCGATCGCGTAAATCCACACGAGATACATCCCGAACGGACTGATCAGCGACGGGATGATGATCGCCCAGGGCGTGTTGGTCAGGCCGAGCTCGCTGAACATCAGGAACGTCGGCACCGCCAGTGCCGTTCCGGGGATGGCGATCGCGCCCAGAACGATCGCGAAGACAGCGCGACGGCCGGGGAACTTATATTTCGCCATTCCATATCCGGCGAGAGTTGCGAGGGCTGTCGCGCCGCCGGCGCCGATGACCACATACAGCAGGGTGTTGCCGAGCCAGCGGACAAAGATGCCGTCGCGGTAGGTCACGGTTTCGGCAAGGTTCTGGAAGAAGACGAAGTCGTCGGCGAACCACAGTCCAAAACTGTCGAACAGCCCGGCCTGTGTCTTGGTCGAGTTGACGACAAGCCACCACAGTGGCACGAGGGTGTAGATGAGAAACAGGGTCATGACCACCGTGAGGGTGACTGACCGCCGCGGGCGGGTGGGCTTGTTGCGAACGAGGGTGGGGGCGGTCATCGTGTCTCCGCCCGCGATCCGCGCAGCTGCACCACGTAGGCGATCACCGCAGTGATCACACCCATCACAATGGCCACGGTCGCTGAATAGTTGTACTGCTGCCCGGCGAAGGACAAGTTGTAGGCATACATATTGGGGGTGAAGAAGGTGGTGATCACATTCGGAGCGAGCGGCTTGAGGATGTTTGGTTCGTTGAACAGCTGGAAGCTGCCGATGATGGAGAAGATCGTCGCGATCACGATCGCGCCGCGTAGGGAGGGGATCTTGATCGCGGTGATGATCCGGAATTGGCCAGCGCCGTCGATCTCCGCCGCCTCATATAGGTCGACGGGAATCGTGCGCAGGGCGGAGTAGAAGATCAGCATGTTGTAGCCGACGAACTCCCAAGTCACGATGTTTCCGATGGAGGCGAGGATCCAGTCGCGGGCGAACGGGGTGATCAGCTCGAATCCCACGGCATCGTTGATGTTGCCCGCAAGCCCGAAGTTGCCGCCGTAAATGAACCCCCACATCAGTACCGCGACAACGCCGGGTACGGCGTAGGGCAAGAAGATGACGATGCGAAAGAAGCCCGAGCCATGCAGGCGAGCGCTGTCGATCGCCAGTGCCGCCAGCAGAGCCAGGCCCAGCATGATCGGCACCTGGATGACGAGGAACAGCGAGACGTGCCAGAACCCCTCCCAGAACTGTGCGTCACCGAAAACGCGAAGGTAATTCTCGAGCCCAACGAACGCGTTACCGCCTACCAGCTGGTTGCGGAACAGGCTCAAGTAGAGCGCGTAAAGAACGGGTGCGATGAAAACCAGGGCGAAGACCACGAGGAAGGGGCCTACGAAGGTCCATCCTCGCCAGTCTCGCCGTTCTCGGCGCGGCCGGGCGCGGGTCGCCAAGGGCGGCACGGGTGCGATTGTGGTCGTCATTGACGGGGTACCTTTTCGTGTTCCCGGGTCAGAAACCCCGGGGCTGTTTACGCAAACATATGACGGACGTCAAACGATGTCAACGCAAACATTCTGTGGCAATCCCGCCCCGCAATCAAGGTGATGACGATCACCAAAGACTTGGCGGGCAACGGGCGACGTGGGATCGGGGGGGGGGGGGCAACGAGCCAAAACCGCGGGTGAAACGGTGAAAAACGCAGGGTCTCGCGTATGATGTCAACGCAAACATCCAAGAATGTGGAGCGATGATGCTGAACCAAACTGTAGAGGTCGCCCCACGGCGTGAGCCGTCCATCATGGACGTGGCCCGCGAGGCTGGCGTGTCTGCGCAGACAGTTTCCCGAGTGGCCACGGGCAAGAACGTTGTCCGGCCGCAGACTCGCGAGAAAGTCGTCGAGGCGATGCACCGTCTGGGGTATCGTCCGAACGGCGCTGCTCGCGCTCTGAAGTCTGGCCGGTATCGAAATATCGGCGTGATCATGTTCTCGTTGTCCTCGTACGGCAACATGCGCACTCTGGAGGCGATCGCGGGGGAGGCGGCTCGGGTTGGATACGCGCTGACATTGATCCCGCTCGGCGCGGCCAGCCAGTCGAGAGTCTCCGGGGCGTTTGCGCGATTGAGCGAGCAGGCTGTCGACGGAATCGTGATTCTGATCGAAGCGCACCAGTTGAACGAGTCAGACATCGAGCTTCCGCAGGGGCTGCCGGTCGTCGTCGTCGACTCCAACGCCCAGTACGATCAGCCGGTCGTGGACACCGACCAGGCGCAAGGTGCTCGTCTGGCCACGGAGCATTTACTTGACATGGGACACCGAACGGTGTGGCACGTCGCCGGCCCTGACGAGTCCTTTTCTGCACAGCGGCGACGTGAGTCCTGGAAAGCGACGCTGCACAGCCGCGGCGCTGCGGCGCCCGAGGCGCTGGTCGGCGATTGGTCCGCGAACTCCGGCAGGGCGGCGGGCCGCGAGCTCGCGCTGCGTGAAGAAGTGACGGCCGTCTTTGCGGCGAACGATCAGATGGCGCTGGGCGTGATGCACGCCATTCACGAAGCGGGCCTGCGTATCCCCGAGGACATTAGCGTGGTTGGGTTCGACGACACGCCCGAGTCCGCGAGCTTTTGGCCGGCCCTCACAACCATCCGTCAGCATTTCGACCAGGTCGGTGTGGCGGCGCTGCAGGCGCTTGTCGCCGCGATCGAGGACCAGCCCCGGGAACGCGGTGATCTTGTTCCCACGGAGCTAATCGTTCGACGCAGCACCGCCGCACCCTCCCGCTAACTCCCTCTAGACAGACTCGCCGTCAACGGCTGCCGTCAGTGCTTGGCGGGATTCTGCTGACGGGCGTGGCCGGCGCCGCGTTCGCAGAAGACATCGTGGGTGATCCGGATGATGTTGATGTGAATGTGACGATCGAGGAGATCACTGAGCCCGGGGTGCTGGCGATGACGGTCGGCGGGGACTCTGTGTCCCTCGCGGAGAGCGCGTCCGCGGACCCTGGGGTGCGGGAGTTCCACGGTGAACTGCCCACGGTGACGGTGACGGATACTCGGACGGCGGAGGAGATTCCTGACGGGGCGTACTGGTATGTGATCGGGACGGCGACTGATTTCGTCGGCGACTCCGGTCAGGACCCCATCAGTGCGGGGCATTTGGGTTGGAGCCCTGAGGTGGAGGATCCGGAAGGCACCGGTGTGGTCGCTCCGGGTGACACTGTGGATACGGTGCTGGATTCCCCGCCGAACAATGTTGGCCTGGTCGGGCAGGAGCTGCTCGCGATGGCATCGACCTCGGAGGAGGCGATCGGGTCGTGGAACGCGACGGCGGATCTGCTGCTGAAGGTCCCGTCGACCGTGGCACCCGGTGGTTACGCCTCGACCTTGACCCTGTCGCTGTTTGAGTAAACGATCGGACCTGGGGCCGGCCGACGCCGGCTCCAGGTCCCTCGTTGGAGTAGTTCCATTGTCTTCACAGGCCCTGAACGGACGAACGTCCACGATCAGCGCAGCAATCGGTGTGCTTGTTCTGCTCGTCGTACTAGTGCTGCAGCCGGCACCCGCGGCGTTCGCCGAGGATACGTCCGACATTACGTGGTCAGTGCGACCTGCAAACCAGTCCGGGCCAGACGGACGATCCTGGGTCGAGCTCGCCCTCGACCCAGGGGATCAAACCACCGACTACATTGCGGTGAAGAACTTCAGCGACGAGGCGGTGGCTTTCAAGATCGATGCGGCTGACGGGTACTTCACCGATGCCGGCCGCTTCGACATGTTGCCCCCAGGGGAGCCCTCCACGGGGGCTGGAACATGGATCACCGTCCAGGACACCGTCACGGTCGAACCGGCGGCGACCGCAATAGTCCCGTTCGTGGTCCGCGTTCCCGAAAATGCAGAACCTGGCGACCATGCGGCTGGTGTCGCTGTTTCTATTCGTAGCGAGATCCTGGACGAGGACGGCGCCCGGATAGGGATGGAAAGCAGAGTCGGCTTTCGTGTGATGACCCGAGTCACCGGCATGATCGACCCTGCGGTGGAGCTAGCTGTTCTCGATGCCCAGTATTCGTTGTCCTGGAATCCCTTTAGCCCGGGCCAAGCCAGCGTTACCTTCGAGGCACGCAATTCCGGCAACGCCCGCCTGCTCTTGCACGGTACCGTCGACGCTGCTGCCCGAAGCACGTCTTTTCCTGGGGAATCAGAACCGGAGCAAGAGTTACTCCCTGGTGAATCACGGACGCTGACGGTCACGGTCGAGCAGGCGTGGCCGTTGTTTCTGATTACCGGTGAGATCGAACTGACCCCGGCGGTCGTCGCACTCGACGGGTCAGCGCTAAGCATGGACCCCACCGTCGAACCGATCCTGATCTGGGCGATTCCTTGGCCCCAACTAATGGTGTGCGGCGGTGTGCTTCTCCTTATTCTCGGACTGGTCTGGGGTCGAACCCAGTCCCGCCGTAAGACGGCAAAGCTGGTATCGCTCGCACGCGAAGAAGGCCGACGAGCTGCGCTTCACGACGAAGGGGGCGCATGATCTCGTTCACCAACGACTGGGCCCAGAGCCTTCCCCTGACGCTGGACTCATCCGATGCGGACCTCATAACCGGTGACACCGATGGTTCTGATCATGCGCCGGACAACCAGATTCAGATCAACGTGCTCATCACCGAGTCCACATGCCCACCTAACTGCGATCAACTCGCTTCCACAGGATTCGCGGGGTTTTCGGACCTCGGCGGTGTCGCACTAGCAATCACCATTGCTGGCGCGCTCCTCATCGCAGTGACGAAGGCACACCGCGCTAATCGGTCCGAGCACATGCGGGATCAGTAGATAAAAGCCTGACGTGCAATTCGCGGTTAAATGCGACGGACGCGAGCCCTGCAAGTTGCCGCCAGAGTGAACGCAGGCCTTGATCGCCTTGTAACCGTACTGTAGGGCCGCGCTGTCTACGACTGACACCATCCCTTAGTGCGCTGTCGGCATGACCGGCACCGGCTCGACGACAGGATCCACGCCGAGATAGGTGCGGGCGAACTCGGTGATGTCGGGAAGCTTCGTCTCGAGCACCTCCGCGCCGAGGTGCGTGCAGGCCAGCAGAACGTAGTCGCGGTGCGGGCCAGCTCCGCGACCCTCTGCGACTTCTTGCTGCATGCACCGGCTGACGATGTCGCGCGTCGCCAGGTCTCTGATGGTGAGGGCGTAGCGCTCCATGAAGCGCTCACCCCACACGTTGCGCAGGATCGCGCCGTCGCCGCGGGCGCCCTCGGTGAGCAGGATGCCGAGGGTCGCGAGGCTCGTGGAATGGAACTGGAAGAACCCTCCACACGCTTCCGCACGAGGGGTCTACCTCTTCGTCGTCGTCGAATTCGTCCGCGTACTCCTCTTCGTCAGGGTCACTGAAAACCCAGTCGATCTCCCGGACGCTAGGGGCGTCGAGTGCCACGACAGCTTCGGTGATCTCATCCTTGTTCACGCTCCGATCGCATAGTGAGGTAGTCCGGAGGGCTGCGGGTCGGTCTACTGCTGACACGTTGCGTGGCAAGCGAGCAGTTGCGCCTCGTTCCGGGAACCGCCGAATTGCGGCCGAACGAACTCCGACACCGCGACAAAGTGCGTGGCATCGAACAGTAACCCGCGCGTCATGCGGGAACCGTAAGGTCGCGGACATGAGCACCGAAGCCGTCTACGTCGCCCAGGTCGGCAGTCAGCAGATCACCCTGCCGATCGTCGCCGTCTCGGACGACCTGTCGATCGCCCTCATGATCGTCATCGACCACGGGATCCGTTTCGTCGACACGGCCGGCGCGGAGCTCGCCGCGCACTTCGCCGACGCGGAGATCGATGTCGTCGTGGCGCCCGCGACGCTCGGCATCCCGATCGCAATCGCGGTCAGTCGAGCCCTCGGGCTGGACGACTACCTCATCCTGCAGAAGTCACGGAAGGTGCACCTGGGCGACGCGCTCGAGGCGCCCGTGCACGCCATCACGAGCACCCAGGGCTCGGCGCTCCTCCTCGACCGCGCGCGGCTTCCTGCCGTGTCAGGCAAGCGCGTGCTCTTCGTCGACGACGTCATCTCCACCGGGTCCTCCGTCGCCGCGGCGCTCGCCCTGCTCGAATCCGCCGGCGCCGAGATCGTCGGCGTCGGCACGTTCCTTGCCGAGGGCGAGGGATGGCCAGACGTACTGGAGCCCTACCAGGACCGGCTCGTCGCGCTCGGCCGCATCCCCCTCTTCCCCACCACATGACCCCCGACCTCGTCATCGATGACGCGGTCATCATGACGATGGATGCCGGTCGTGCGGTCATCCACGGGTGGGTGGCCGTCACTGCCGGGGTGATCACCGGCATCGGCGAGGGGCTTGCACCGGATGCGGCGGAGCGCGTCGACGCACACGGCGGCATTCTGCATCCCGGATACGTCAGCGTGCACCAGCACTCCATGGACGCCCTCGGGCGCGCCGGTCACGGCGACGCACAGGAGTTCTTCGGCTGGCTTTTCGGCACGTACTACGGCGGGGTCCTCGGGTATCAGGCGGGGGATGCGGCGCGCGCGGCGTCGCTGACCGCCGCCGATCTCGCGCGGGCCGGCGTGACCACCGTGCTCGACTGCTGGGGCGTCGGCGATGCCGGTAGCCCGCGCGCCCGGGCCTGCCTCGCCGCGACCGTGGACGTCGCCGTGGCGAGCGGGCTGCGGTGGATCGTCGCACCGATGGTGTCGGACCGGCTGCCGGACGCGTGGGAGCCGATGCTCGCCGCGGCGCCCGCCCCGTTCCGCGCCGACGCTCTCATCGCTCCGACGGCTGCGGCACTCGCCTTCGCGGCCCAGTCGCTGACCCTGGCTCGCGGACGGGTCGAGGTCTGGACGAGCACGGAGCTGCCGGAGATGGCGACCGATGCCCTGCTGCGCGGGCTTGCGGAGCTCGCTGACCGCGCCGGCACCGGGATCACCACGCACCTCTGCGCCTCCGAGCCGGGAGCGGTGGATGTCACGGGCGAGCGCGCCGTGGCGCGCCTTGCGCGGCTCGGAATGCTGCGAGCGGGAACGGTCGCCGCCCACCTCACGCACACGGATGCGGCCGACCGCCGCATCCTGGCCGCCTCCGGGGTGGGCGCGGGGCACTGTGCGAGCTCGACCATGTTCGGCGGGGGAGGACGGAGCCCGCTCGGGGAACTCGTCGCGGCGGGTGTGGCGGTGGGGCTGGGTCTCGACAACGCCACCCTGAACACGACCGCGGACATGGTGGGCGAGATGCGGCACGCGGTGATGTTCGACCGTGCCGCCGGTTCCGGTCCGGTGCGGGCGACGGCCGCCGACTTGTTCGCCCACGCCACGATCGAGGGTGCGCGTGCACTGGGCATGGCCGGGCGGATCGGATCGATCGAGCTGGGGAAGCGCGCCGACCTGGTGCTCCTTGACACCGCCGGGTCGCACTGGGAACCGCGTCGGGATCCGGCGACGGCGATCGTGCTGCAATCGCGGGCCGACGACATCCGTGCGGTGTGGGTCGACGGGGAGCCGGTCTACGCCCGCTGACCGCGGCGGCGACGACCACCGCATCCGCTGTCACCCCGCACCATGTCCCCATTTCTGCCGCTCTGGCGCCCCCATAACGACACAAAGTGGGACATGTTCTGCGGATAGGGGGACATGCCCGGCGCACACAGAGGCGGCGAGGACCGGACGCAGTGAGGGCCGGTCGGAGAGGCTTCCGACCGGCCCTTTACCCTGCACCAAGAGTGTCCTGCAATCACATGTCGGTAGCTGCCACAGCAAAACAACTACCGTTCCTGAACTGTATAACGGCGGGGTAACGAAGGGATAGATCCGCGCGTTATGTGTTTGTTATTTCTTTCTCATGTTCCGGATGCGTCGTCTGCTGTGGTGCAGCCGACAGGCCCCCGGAACGATGGTGCCACGCGTCGCGGAGCGCGCTAGCCGACGGCCTTGCGGACGAGGTCGGTGATGGTCTGTGCGACGGTGTCGTTCCATTCTGTCAGTGCGAACGAGGTGGGCCACATCGCGCCGTCGTCGAGCGTCGCCACGTCCTGGAACCCGAGCGTGGCGTAGCGCGCCTTGAACTTCGCCGCATCCTGGAAGAACACCAGCGTCTTGCCGTCCTTTGCGTACGCGGGCATGCCGTACCAGGTACGCGGGGCGAGGCTCGGGTCGGCCGCCATCACCGTGTCGTGCACGTGCTGAGCGAGGGAGCGGTCGGGTTCGGGCATCGCGGCAATCTTCTCCGCGACGTCGGCGGCGTCGGCCGCTGCCTTGTCGGCCTTGCCCGCGCGGGCCTTCGCCTTCCGGGCCTCGGCGGCGGCCTCCTTCATGGCGGCTTTCTCTTCGGCGGTGAATGCGCCGGAATCCGTGGTGGCGGTCATGTCCGTTCCTTCCTGTCAGCGCTGCTGGATGCGAATGAGGTTGCCGGCGGGGTCGCGGATCGCGCAGTCCCGCAGGCCGTAGTCCTGGTCGATCGGTTCCTGCACGATCTCGGCGCCGGCGTCGACGAGCGTCGCGAACAGGGCGTCGAGGTCGTCGACCGCGAGGTTCACCCCGAATAGGCTCCCCTTCGCGATGATCTCCGCCACGGTGTCCTTCTCCGCATCCGTCAGCCCGGGAGACGCGCTCGGCGGGTACAGCACGATGGCGGTGTTCTGGCCGGCGGGGCCGACGGTGATCCAGCGCAGATCGCCGTAGCCGACGTCCAGACGCACCTCGAAGCCGAGGACGTCGCGGTAGAACGCCAGCGATGCGTCGGGATCTGTCTGCGGAAGAAGGCTCGAGTGAATGGTGATGTCCATGCCGCTCACGCTAGTCACGCCCGGCGGCGGCCGCTTCTCGATTCCTGACCGGTCTCGACACCTGTCGCACGATGCACGGCAGCATGTCGGTGGAGGGGTGCGCGCCGCGCTCGCGGTACACGCTCGGGGGCACGCCGACCAGCTCGGTGAACCGGGTGGAGAAGGTGCCGAGCGACCCGCATCCGACCGCGTGGCAGATGTCGGTGACGCTGGCGTCGGTCGCGCGCAGCAGCGTCATTGCCCGCTCCACCCGACGGGTCATGAGGTACGAGTACGGCGATTCCCCGAACACCAGCTTGAACCGGCGGCTCAGGTGGCCGGCCGACATGTGCACCCCGGCGGCGAGGTCTTCCACGTTCAGCGGCTGGGCGTGATCGCGGTCGATCCGGTCGCGCACCCGACGCAGCAGCGCCAGGTCGCGCAGGCGTGCGGCGTCGACGGTCATCCGTCGATCGTCGCATGGCTGGGGTCGGATCGACAGTGCGGATCCCTTCGCGGTGCCGTCACCGTGACAGAGTGGTTCCGTGCCGCTGACATCGACCACGTGCCCCGGTGACGACGAGGGAGTCGTGTCCGCGTGAGAGTGCTGCGAGAGTACGCCGCATCGCTGGCGTCCCCGACCCTGCCGCTGCCCGGTATCGCCGCGCCGCGGTACGACGAGGTCGTCGACGCCGACGGTGCCCTCCGCCCATCGTGGAAGTCGATGGCAGCCTCCGCCTACGACCTCACCACCGACGAACTGCGCCGGATCGACGTCGAGATCGCGACGCTGCTTTCCGACGACGGCGTCACGTACGAGCATCCGGATGCGGGCAGCGTGCCGTGGGGGCTCGACCCGGTGCCGCTGGTGCTCGATGCCGCCACCTGGTCGCGGCTCGATGTCGGTCTCGCGCAGCGCGCCGAACTGCTGAGCGCCCTGCTCGAGGACCTCTACGACCAGCAGCGGGTGCTCGCCGACGGCATCGTGCCGGCGGCTGCCGTGTTCGGGCACAGCGGGTTCGTGCGTCCGCTGGTGCGCGCCGGCTCCGCCGCCACGCACAAGCTCGTGCTCTCCGGCGCCGACCTCGGCCGGGACGCCGCGGGCGAGTGGCGGGTGCTCGCCGACCGGGTGCAGGCGCCGTCCGGGCTCGGCTTCGCGATGGAGAACCGGCGGGTCATCTCGCGGGTGCTGCCCGACCTGTACCAGGAGGCGGGCCTGCACCGGATGGAGCCGTACTTCGCGGCCGTGCGTGCTTCGCTGCTGCAGGCGGCGCCCGCCGGGGTGAGCGACCCGCGGGTCGTCGTGCTCTCCCCGGGCACCCATTCCGAGACCGCGTACGACCAGGCCTTCCTCGCGAACGTCCTCGGCTTCCCGCTCGTGCAGGGCGGCGACCTCGTGCTGCGCGAGGGCACGGTGTGGATGAAGCCGTCCGGGTTCCCGCGTCGCGCGCCGGTGGAGCGGGTCGATGTGATCCTCCGCCGCGTCGACGCGGAGTGGTGCGACCCGCTCGAACTCCGCGCCGGTTCGCAGCTCGGGCTCCCTGGCCTGGTCGAGGCAGTGCGCCGCGGTACCGTCACCGTCGTCAACGGACTCGGCGCCGGCGTGCTGGAGAACCCCGCGCTCCTGCCCTTCCTTCCCGCGCTCTGCGAACGACTCCTCGGTGAACAGCTGCGGCTGCCGTCGGTGCCCACCTGGTGGGGTGGTGAGCCCGAAGGTCTGGAGCGCATCCTCGACGCGATCGGCGGCGACGACCTCAGCATCCGTCGGATCGACGGCCGGACCGCCGCGCTCGCCGCCCTCCCGGCCGATGAGGTGCGCGGCCGCATCCTCGCGGAGCCCTACCGCTACGTCGGTCGCGAACTGCTGCCGCTGTCGCAGGCACCGGCCTGGGCGGGCGGAAAGGGGACGGTCCCGCGCCAGGTCACCCTGCGCACGTTCACGGTTTACGACGGCTCGGTCTACCGTCCGCTCATCGGAGGGCTCGCGACCCTCGCCGACGCCGGCGGCCTCGCGCCGGTCACGAAGGACGTGTGGGTGCTCAAGGGTGCCCCGGACGATCGGGACCAGGGGCTAGCGGACCTCGCCACCCCCGCCCTCTCCCGCAGCACTCCGGCCATCGGCCCCCGCGCGCTCGAGGACATGTTCTGGGCCGGCCGGTACGCGGAGCGCGCCGAAGACCTGCTGCGCCTCGTCATCACGACCCAGGCGTACGCCGAGCAGTTGGAGGACGCCTCCACCACCTCCGGCGGGCGCGCGCTCGGCGCCCTCCACCGCGCGACGACCCTGCTGTGCGGGCGCCGGCACACCCGGTCGGCGGACGAGCTGCGGTCGCTGCTGCTGGATGCGGACCGGGCCGGCTCCGCCGCGCACTCGTTCGAGCGGCTCCGCGATGCGCTGGAGGGTGTTCGCGACCAGCTGTCCAACGACACCTGGCGGGTCTTCGGGGCGGTGGAGCGGTCGGCCGCTGCTCTGCGGCTCGCGCGGCATCCGCAGGGGATCCCGGATGCGGCCGGACGCATGCTCACCGGGGTGCTCTCGCTGCAGGGGGTGACGGCGAACATGATCCAGGACTCCGGCTGGCACATGATCGAGCTCGGCCGCTATCTCGAGCGGGCCCTGCAGGTGGCGCTCCTCCTGCAGGGGACCGTGACCTCCGCGCGCGGCGCCGACGCCGAACGGGCCGTCCTCGAGGCGACCCTCATGGCCGCGGAGAGCTCGGTCACCCATCGCCGCCGCCACCGCGGGGACGCGCGCATGGCGGGAGCGCTGGAACTGCTGCTGACGGATGCCGCGAACCCGCGGTCCGTCGCGTTCGCGCTCGAGCGGGTGACTGCTCACCTCGACGCCCTGCCGTCGTCGACCGGGTCGACCCGGCCGGAGCGGCTCGTCGAAGACCTCCTCGAGATGCTCCGCGACGTCAGCGTCGCCGACCTGACGGTGGAGGCCGACGGGGTGCGGCCCGCGCTCGCCGCCTTCCTCGACGATCTCATCGAGCAGGGTCAGCGCCTCTCGGACGCCATCCTGCAGGTGCACGTCGAGAGCGGCCCACCCGCGCAGTCGTTGACGCTGCTCGAGGAAGAGGCCGCGTCGTGAGGTACCGCGTCACCCACCGCACCGAGTACACGTACGACACCGAGGTCGGCAGCAGCTTCGGCATCGCCCACCTGTCGCCGCGGACGCTGCCGTGGCAGCGGGCGAGCGACCACACGCTCACGATCGATCCGGCGCCCGGCGACAGCGGCCGCCACACCGACGCCTTCGGCAACGCCACCACGTACTTCCACGTCACCGAGCCGCACCAGCGCCTGACGATCGACGCCGCGACCGAGGTGGACGTCACCCCACCGGTCTACGACGCGGACGCGCTCGCCGAACCCTGGGAACGCGCCCGACCGCTCGTGCACCCCGACACCCCGGGCGCGTGGGCGGCCACCGAGTTCGCCCTCGCCTCGCCCAAGGTGCTGCAGGTGCCCGAGGCGACCGCGTATGCCGCCGCATCCCTGGTGCCCGGCCGCCCCATCGGCGAGGCCGTGACCGACCTGATGCACCGCATCAAGACGGACTTCCAGTACGACAGCACCGCCACCACCGTGACGAGCACGGTCCCCGATGTGCTCGCGGCCCGCGCCGGCGTCTGCCAGGACTTCGCCCACCTCGCCCTCGCGTGCCTGCGCGGTCACGGCGTCGCGGCCCGCTACATCAGCGGGTACCTCGCGACGCAGCCGCCGCCCGGCAAGGAGCGCATCGTCGGAGCCGACGCCTCGCACGCGTGGGTCGCGGTGTGGCTTCCCGCATCCGACCAGTGGCTCGCCTTCGACCCGACGAACGACCAGTGGATCGCCGACCGTCACGTCACGGTCGCCTGGGGTCGCGACTACGGTGATGTGCCGCCGGTCAAGGGCGTCATCTTCACCGAGGCGAAGCGGTCGACGCTGACCGTCTCGGTCGACGTCGCGCCGCTGGAGTCCTACGCCCGCTGACGCGGGGCGTTCGCGGGTGCAACCCCGCATCACGGGCGCGGCGGGTGTGCCAGGCTACGGAGCGTGAAGGCCTACCGATGCCGCGTCTGCGGGAACGCGCTCTACTTCGAGAACTCCGTCTGCCTGTCCTGCGGGACTTTCCTCGGCTACTCGCGCGAGGAGGCCGCGATCGTTCCGGTGGATTCCGCCGGACGCTACGTCGACGCCACCGGGCGGTCGTGGACGGTGTGCCGGAATCTCAACCTGTCCGGTTGCACGTGGCTCGCCGCCGTCGATGGCGGGCAGTGCGCCAGCTGTGACCTCACCCGCACCCGCCCGAACGATGCGGACGCGACCGGGCTGACCCAGTACATCGTCGCGGAACGGGCGAAACGACACCTCGTCGCGGAACTCGACCGGCTCGGCTTCCGCATCGTGGACAAGCGCGAGGACCCGGAGTACGGTCTCGCGTTCGATCTGCTGTCGAGCGTGGCCGAGGACGTCGTCATCGGCCACGACGCCGGTGTCATCACGATCGACCTCGCCGAGAGCGACGACGCGTATCGCGAGCGGATGCGGACGCAGCTCGACGAGCCGTACCGCACCATGCTCGGGCACTTCCGGCACGAGGTCGGGCACTACATGGAGTGGCGGCTGGTCGAGGACACCGACCGGATAGAGCCGGCCCGTGCCCTGTTCGGCGACGAACGCGCCGACTATCAGGCCGCGATCGACCGGCACTACGCCGAGGGAGCCCCGGCCGGCTGGCAGGACTCGTACATCTCCACATACGCGACCATGCACCCGTACGAGGACTTCGCCGAGACCTGGGCGCACTACCTGCACATCTGCGACGCCGTCGAGACGGCCGGGGAGTACGGTTTGCACGAACCGGTGGACCTCGACGGGTTCCGGCGGTTCCGTGACCTCGTCACCCAGGTGTGGCTGCCGTTGTCGACGGCGCTGAACATGGTGGAGCGGTCGATGGGCAAGAACGACCTGTACCCCTTCGTCATCCCCGCGCCGGTGCTCGACAAGCTCGACTTCGTGGCTTCCCTCCGCCCCGCCTGAGCCGCATCCGTTGGCCTGACGCGCGAGGAGGCACTCGTGGCGGCCCTCCCGGGGTGGGAGGCGACCACGAGTGCCCACTCGCGCGACGGATTCGGTCAGTCGGAGCCGCGGAGGGTGACGTCGCCGGCGGACAGCTCGACGGCGATGCTCCGGGGAGACGACCCGTCGGTCTGGAGCGCGTGGGTGTCCAGGCCGCCCGCGCTGACATTCGACGCGAGCGCGTAGGTCTCGTCCGGCACGGTGAGATCGAGTGAGCCCGCACTGACGTCGATGCTCACCTCCCGCGGTGCGGTCCCGGTGAGGCGGGCGGTGGTGTCGCCGGCGCCGACCGTGAACTCCGCTTCGCCGACGTCGGCGAGCGCGAGGTCGGCGCTGCCGGCGTTGACGGACACGTCGAGCGAGCGCGCTTCACCGGTCACCGTCACCTCGCCCGCGGCGAGGTCGATGTCCAGGTCGCCGAACCGGCCGTCTGCCTCGAGGCTTCCCGCGCCGAGCGCGAACGACGCATCCGTGCCCTCGAGCGAGGCGGGGAGGGTGAGGGTCGCACGGCCGTTGCCGCCGAGGAACCAGCCGAACACGTGACGCGGTGCCTCGACGCGGAGCGTGTCGCCGTCGACGTCGAAGACCCAGCCGCCGCCTCCGGCATCGATGACCCGCAGGGTTGCCTCGTCGACGTCGTCGAACACGACGGTCAGGTCGGTGGCCGATGCCTCGACGTCGATCTCGGTCACCCCGGCGACATCGATGCTCTGCGTCTCGGCATGCCGCAGCGAGACCGAGAGGGTGGCGAAGACGGCGCCGATGATCGTCGCCAGGATGACCGCCGAACCGAGGACGATGGTGAGGATCGCGACGACGCGGGAACCGGGGTGGCGCGGCGCGGGCGGTGTCGCCGGGGCCTCCGGGGCGGGCGGGAGGACGGACGTGGTGGTCATGAGAGGTCTCCGGGATGGATGCGGGTCTCACCGGTGGCGGTGGGGCCACCGTGCTCGACATGGGCGAGGGCGGCCAGCACGCGGCGGTTACCCGACTCGTCCGGCTCGAGCTCGAGCTTCTGGAAGATGGCGGTGATGTGCTTTTCCACCGAGGCCTCGGAGAGGAACAGGGTGGCGGCGATCGCCTGATTCGACTTGCCCTCGGCGATCAGGGCGAGCACGGTGGCTTCGCGATCGGTGAGGCGCTGCATCCGGCTGTCGCGGGTGCGCCGGTTCAGCAGCTGCGCCACCACCTCGGGGTCGAGGATCGTGGCGCCCCGGCCGATCCGGTCGACCGTCTCGACGAACTCGGTGACATCGGCCACGCGGTCCTTGAGCAGGTAGCCGAGCGCGCCGCCGCCGCCGGTGATGAGGTCGCTGGCGTACCGCTCCTCGACGTACTGCGAGAGCACGAGCACGGGGAGGGAGGGGGATGCGGCCCGGAGGCGCAAGGCCGCGAGGATGCCCTCGTTCGTGTAGGTCGGGGGGAGGCGCACATCGAGGATGCACAGCTCCGGGTTGGTGCGCGCCACGGTCTCGTCGAGCTCCGAGGCATCCGGGAGGGCGGCGACCACGTCGTGGCCGGCGTCATCGAGGAGGCGCACGAGGCCCGCGCGCAGGAGGACCGAGTCCTCACAGATCAGGATGCGCACGGGACGCTCACCTCCAGCGAGGTCGGGCCACCGACGGGGCTGTCCAGGCGCACGGTGCCGCCGGCGGCGAGCACCCGGTTGGAGATGCCGTCGAGGCCGCCGCCGGGGAGCACCCGCGCACCGCCGATGCCGTTGTCCTCGACGCGGGCCCACAGCGTCCCGCCGTCCCTGACCCGCACGATCACGCGGCATTCCGAGGCGCGGGAGTGCTTCGCGGCGTTCGTGAGAGATTCCGCGATCACGAAGTAGACGGCGGCTTCCGCCGTCTTCGCGCAGCGTCCCTCGAGGCGCACATCCAAGTGCACCGGCACGTGCGAACGCGCCGCCAGTGCCGACAGGGCAGCATCGAGACCGCGGTCGTCGAGGACAGAGGCATGGATGCCGCGGGCGAGCTGACGCAGCTCCGTGATCGCCGCCTTGGTGGAGGTGTGCGCCTCCTCGATCAGCGCCTTCGCGGCCCCGGGATCGTCGTCGATCTTCTGCTGGGCCAGGCCCAGGGTCATCCCGACCGACACGAGGCGCGGCTGGACCCCATCGTGGAGATCGCGCTCGATGCGGGTGCGCTCGACCTCGGAGGCGCGCATCGCGCCCTCCCGCCGCTGGTCGGAGACCTGCACCCGGGCGGCGAACATCGCCTCCCGGGAGGGGACGAGGATCGACCGGGCGATGATGCCGTGGAGAAGGGCGATACCGCCGAGGGCGGCGAGTCCGAGGACCGCGACGAGCACGCCGACCAGCGGCGTCCAGACGACAGGGATGTCGACGCCGCCGATGACGGCGAGCCGGGCGAGGCCGCTGTGGGCGTACAGCGGAGCGAAAGCGAGCACCACGCCCGAGGCGACCGCGGTCACGAGCGGCAGCACGACGAGCCCCAGCACGGTGGAGATCGCGACGCTCGCGATGGCCCGCCACATCGTGCCGTCGATGAACTGGTGCCAGATGACGAGGAGGAAGCCGCTGAAGCCCGGACGGGTGCGCCGGCGGGGTGCGAGCGGAGGCAGACCCAGGCCGTAGAGACCGTCGACGCGGGCGTACTCCAGCCAGGCGAGTCCGAACAGGGCGTAGACGAACGCGACCAGGAGCACGAGACCGACGCCGAGCGCGGGCACCAGGCCGAGGCCCGCTCCCAGCAGCCCGAACAGGACGGTGGCGATGACCGGGCCCACGATGCCGAGGGCCGCGAGCTGGGCGATCGCGCCGAAGATCGGGCCGGGGGTGAACCGGCGGGCGCGAGGCGTGTCGGCGCCGGCGGAGCGCTCGGCGCTCTCGGTGCGGTCGGGACTGTCCGCGCGGGGCAGGGGTGCGGCTGTGGTCATGCCTCCACGGTAGGGCGGCGGGCGTCCCGGGGGCAGCCGAGCCAGCCCGACGCTTCCGTTCGGGATATCCCGAATCCTGCGTGCGCGCGGGCAGGGCCTCGACGATGTCGGACGGGCGAGCCATGATGAATGTCATCGCCACCATCCCCCGGGAGCGCACCGTGACCGATCCCTCCGTCGTCCCACCGGCCGTCGCCGCGGGCGCGCCCGGCCAAGACCCGCCCGGCCCCGCCACGGTGCGCAGCTTCCACCAGGTGCTGCTGAACACGCTCGTCGCCAACGTCACGACGTCGTACCTGTGGTTCGCGCTGACGTTCTGGGCCTACCTCGAGACCCGCTCGGTGCTGGCGACCGCGATCATCGGCGGCAGCTACATGCTGCTGGTGGCCGTCTTCGGCATCCTGTTCGGCGCGATCGTCGACCACATGAAGAAGAAGGCCGTGATGATGCTCTCGAGCGTCATCACCCTCACCGCGTACCTGCTGGCCGGCGCACTCTATCTGGCGTTCCCGGAGACGGTGCTCATCGACTGGGGCGGACCATGGTTCTGGGTCTTCGCCGGAGTGATCCTCGTCGGGGGCGTGGTGGAGAACCTCCGCAACATCGCCCTGTCGACCACTGTCACGCTGCTCGTGCCGGCCGACCGTCGGGACCGCGCCAACGGCCTCGTCGGCACCGTGCAGGGCGTCGCGTTCATGGTGACGAGCGTGTTCTCCGGTCTGTCGATCGGTCTGCTCGGTATGGGTCCGACCGTGCTCATCGCGATCGTGGCGACGGCGATCGCGCTGGTGCACCTGCTCTTCGTGCCCATCCCCGAGCGCGGTGTCGTGCACGACCCGGCCGCGGGGCCCCGCCGGATCGAGTTCCGCGGCATCATCCCGGCGATCCGCTCCGTACCGGGACTCATGCCGCTCATCCTCTTCACCACCTTCAACAACCTCATCGGCGGGGTGTTCATGGCCCTCATGGATCCGTACGGTCTGACCCTGTTCTCGGTCGAGGTGTGGGGCATCGTGCTCGGCGTGACGAGCATCGGCTTCATCATCGGCGGTGGTCTCGTCGCGAAGTTCGGCCTCGGGCCACGCCCCGTCCGCACCCTGCTCCTGGTCAACGTCGGCGTCGCGATCCTGGGGTTCGGCTTCGCGGTGCGGGAATGGTGGTGGCTCTACGCCCTCGGCATCCTCATCTTCATGACGCTCATGCCGATCGCCGAGGCGGCGGAGCAGACCATCGTGCAGCGCGTCGTGCCGTACGAGCGGCAGGGGCGCGTGTTCGGGTTCGCCGCGAGCATCGAGGCGGCCGCATCCCCGATCTCCGCCTTCCTCATCGGCCCCATCGCCCAGTTCTGGCTCATCCCCTACATGGAAACGGATGCGGGACGAGCCGCCTTCGGCTGGCTCCTCGGTGAAGGCGAGGCGCGGGGGATCGCGCTCGTGTTCGTGCTGGCGAGTTTCCTCCTATTCGTGCTCGTGCTGCTCGCGTTCGCATCCCGCTCGTACCGCCGCCTCACCGCCTCGTATGCGTCGGCCGCGCCCCCGCCGGCGGTGCAGGCCGCACCGGCCTGAGGCGTCGCGGAACACGCGAGCGGGCGCTTCTGGCGGGTTCACAGGCGCCGGGGTCGCCACGAGTGCCCACTCGCCCCCGCGCGATCGGGGAGGATGGAGGGATGCCGTTCTCAGATCCCCGTCCCGACATCCGCCTCGTCGCCGTTGACATGGACGGCACTCTGCTCGACGAGAGCGGCCGCGTCCCGGAAGGCCTCTGGCCGCTGCTGGCGGAGATGACCCGGCGGGGGATCGCGTTCGCCCCGGCGAGCGGGCGCCAGTACGCCACCCTGCGTCGTGAGTTCGGCTCCCACGGCGACGACATGGTCTTCATCGCCGAGAACGGCACGTTCGTCGTCCGGCACGACGTTGAGCTGAGCTCCGAGCGCATGGACCGCGACGTCGTCCGTGAGGTCGTCGCGACGGTGCGGACGGTGCCGCACGATGTCGGTATCGTCCTCTGCGGCAAGCGTTCGGCCTACATCGAGCGCACCGATGAGGCGTTCCGGCGTGAGGCCGATCGCTACTACGCCGAACTAAGGGAAGTCGCCGACCTCGACGAGGTCGACGACGACATCATCAAGGTCGCGATCTTCGATTTCGACCAGGCGGAGCGGGGCGTGCGGACGGCGCTCGACGACCTCGCCCGCACCCACCAGGTCGTGGTGTCCGGCGAGCACTGGGTCGACATCATGAACCCCGGCGTCAACAAGGGTGTCGCCCTCCGGCGGTTGCAGAACACGCTCGGCGTCACCGCCGACCAGATCGCCGCCTTCGGTGACTACCTCAACGACCTCGAGATGATGGATGCGGCCGGGTACTCGTTCGCGATGGCAAACGCCCATCCCGAGGTCGCGGCGCGCGCCCGCTACCGTGCCCCGTCGAACGCCGAGCATGGCGTCATCCGCGTACTGGAGGAACTGCTCCGCTGACCGGGCCCGCGATCCCGCGGGTACTGCGGCGGCATCTCGCCGCATCCGCGGACCGTGTGCCGCCGCTGTGCGAGGTCATCCGCATCGCCTACGACCCGGCGGCTGCGCGGCTGCGCGGCTGCGCGGCTGATCGACGAGGCGAATGCCGCCGGCGAGCCGCCGGAGCTGTACTGGCCGGAAGTGGGTCCAACCGCGCATCAGGCCGGGTGGGACACCTACCGGCACGACTCGGCTCTGTCGGTGACGTGGATGATGAGCGGCGCGCCTCGCGGAAACGTGCCCTCCAGCGTCCTGTCGCGGCTGCTGGCACCGCACCGCGACGTCGCCCGCAAGCGGATCACGCTGCTGTACCGTCCGATCGACGCGGCGAAGGCGGCCGCGATCGTCGAGTCTGACGTGCGCGCGGCGAGCTTCAACCTCACGACGTCGAATAAGCCGACCGCCCGTAACATGACCGCGGCTCGGGCCGCTATGGCCACCGCGGCGGAGGTCCTGTGCGCGGCCGCCCTCAGCGACGAACTGCTCGATCAGTTCGTTCGTCTTGTCGGTGGACGGAATTATCGACAGGGGAAGTATTCGTCAGTCACGCAGCGCAGGGTAGCTCGACCAGATTCCTCCGCTGCGAGCCCGTCGTTGTTCCGCGGTGTGGAGGGTGACGCCGAGCGTGTCCGCGACAATCGACGCTGCTGCTGCGCGGAGAGCAGGTCCAGTCGCGTTGTTCGCGCGTGACGAACTCGGATGCCGTTCTGGGAGAGGCGGAGTCGCGCGTAAGCGGGGCTGAGGTGTTCGCCAGGCATGATTCCCTCGAACAGCCATCTCGAGGTGCCGGTTGCGAATCCGCGTCGGGCGGGGGCGCCGAGGTGCTGCCGCAGTAGCTCGGCGACGGGCTCGGCGAGTTCCACGGGGGTCGATCCGAAAGCAACCGTGAGGCTGTGACCGTGGACGTTCACGTCATTTCGCGTGAGGCGCACGGAGTGGCCGAGCGGTTGCGCGTAGATGAGGGCGAAGAGTCCGATGATGCGAACGGCAAGTTCGACGGTGTAGGCTTCCAGGAGTCGATGAGTGTGTTCCCAAAGCTCGTTCTCGCTGTATGTCGAGGGCGCGAGGCCGATTGGTTGGGGGTGGGTGTCTAGCTCATCTGCAAGCCGTGATCGGGTGGCCCACCCGACGAGCTGATTGATGGGGACGCGCGCATTGACGTGCGCCAGGTAGTAGTCGAGAGTCGACTGGTCGAGGTCCGCCAGGGTCGTGCCTTGCTCGCTGATCCAGCTGAGGAATCGTGCTCTGGCCAGAGTGGCGCTGCGTTGGTTGGTGAAGACGCCTATCGTGATGTCGTTGCCGTTGTCGCGGTAGCGCTGGTGGAGCTGCGGGAGAACCACCCATCGGTGGAATCGGCGAAGGATGGGCGCGTGCTCGCGGGGCAGCTGCGCGGCATTGGTGTCGACGAAGATGTTGAGCTCGTGGAGGAGCACGGGGATCGGCGGGAGCGTTTCGGCCTCGATCAGTAGACGGCGGAAGTAGCGGGCCCTTGGTCCTGGCGGAAGCTGGTCGATTGTGGCGTGTGCGATGGGCAGATTCCCCGTGCCCATTTGACGCAGCGTTCGGTCGATCTCCTCGCGCCGTAGCCAGCGGACGATGGACCGTGGATCCATCGGCGCGGTTGTGAGGTAGCCGCGCAAGTTGGCGAGCGGCGGCGGGATGGAACCGTCGTTGCCGAGGAGTTCCTGGAGGCGTTGGTTCAGGCGGCAGTGCCCGCAATGTGTGCCGGTGAGGAATCGTTCGCTTCCGCAGGTGCTGCAGGCAAATCGGCGGGTTTGGCCGGCGCATTCCGCGCAGCTGACATCTCCGCGGTCGTTGATGTATGCGAGAACCCGGGTCTCGGAGCAGGACGGGCACGTCGCGGGGTTGCGGCGGAGCGAGCTGTAGCAGGTGTTGCAGATCTGTCCGCCGAGGAGGAAGTAGCGGCCCGGTGCGGCTTTCTCGCAGCGAGCGCAAGTGTGCACGGTTGCGGGCATGGTCAGCTGCCGGCTAGTCGGGGCGGTGTAAGCGTGCGCGGACGGGACGGAGATCCCCGATGGAGATGTCACCACGTCCCTGCCCGGCCGGGTGCGCCGCGGGGGTGACGCGCTGGGGCCTGACGGTGATGAGTTCGCTAGGCCCGCAGTCGAAGATCTTGCAAAGCGCGGCGAGCACCGCGATGTTCAGCCGCTCTGGGGTGCGGGTGACCAAGCGGAAGACTTGCTCCCGGGAGAGCTGCACGCCGTGGTCTCGAAGCGGCTGGATGAGGTCGGTGGTTTGGAACATGCCGGCGTCCGCCATGAGAGTGCGGAGGTTCCAGACCACGGGGCTGTTCTGATCAGTTGCCATCTTTGTCTCCGTAGATTTGTGAGAGCGCGCGGGCGAGGGCGCGGTTCTTGAAGTCGTCGCCGACTGAGGTGTAGATCGCGGTGGTGGACGCGTAGGCGTGGCCGACTTGATCTTGGACGAACTTCTCGCTGTAGCCCCATTCGATGAGGTTCGTCACGTATGTGTGCCGGAGCGCGTGCGGTGTCAGCTCGTGAGGGAGACCGACCTGGTCGCGCAAGTCCGCGAAACGCATGTTGAGGTAGCGGGTACTGACCCTCGTGTGCCGCTCTGTGGGCCAGAGCACGTCGGTGTGCCAGTCGCTGACAAGCCGAGGACGAGCGAGGTCGACCCATTGCCTCAGCCCATCGACGACCCACTCGATTTCCGGGACGGTCAGGACGGTGCGTCGTTTCGGACCGGTCCCCCGGGCTGCCTTCCCGTGCCGCACGTAAAGCGCGCCGAAACTGCCGAAGCGCGGTGCCGTCGGATTCGACCGTAGGTCAGCAATGTCGAGCCCGGCTACCTCCGCGCGACGCAACCCGAACGCATAGATCGTCTTGAAGATCTGCGAGTCCCTGAGCGCGTTGAGTGCGCCCTTCCGCCGCGTCCGGACGATGGTGTCCACGCGGTCGTCGGCGGCGTCGAAGAACCGTTGCAACTCATCTGTCGTCAGCGCCCGCCGGCCGGGACGCGCTTCGAAGTCGAGGAGGTGCGCGATGGTGTTCCAGTCATGGCAGATCTGCTGAGGGACTGCCCCGAACCTGTTCGCGCACTCTGCCGGCCAGCCGTAGCGGATGTCGCTGATGAAGTCGCAGAACAGCCGGATCGTCAACTGATAGCTGCGAAGTGTGGCGCGGGTCAATGGAGCGGCACCAGACCGCGCGCGGGTCGTGAAGTCTTCCAAGTCTCCCGGTGCCCACCGCCACGGATAGTCCTCACAGAACAGCTGAAACCGGCGGATGAATTGTTGCCGCCGCTCGATAGTCGTTGGTTGCAGCCCACGACTGGTCTGCTGGTCACCCCAGCGCGCCACCATCGCATCGAACACGAACCGTTCTTCGTCAAGCGCCACCACATTCGCCGCAAGGATGATCGGTGATGGTGGACTCCCGGATTCGCGTTGCATCACCCTATGTTGCAACTAACGCATCATCGTTGCAATAGATTCGCCCATCTGGCTTCCCGATTGCGAGCGGCGAGTCCTCGAATACGGCGTTGTGTCTCGCTCTCTCAAGATTGCACTTCAGTCGCCTACCGCGGATGCGAGGTAGCGAACCGCAGCTTGGCGCCAATTGAGGGTGACGTGTGAGTGTGCCATTTCCGCATCTCTCTTCGCGCGGGATACCGGATGGCTGGGGAAGCCAGCCTTAGCGCCCGTCAGGGCGTGGATGCGGTTGACCGATCGCAGCGCTGTCCTGACGGCCAAGGCGTTGTCACGCTGCTCTGACGCGATCTCGTGTTCGGTGGGAATGTCGTGTCGAGCGGAGCGTTCGGCGGAGAGGCGGCTGCGCGATTGCACGATGAGGCGAGCCATGTCGGCTTCACCGGCTGCGTCGGTGAATTCTGTGGCAACGTAGTCCTGGTCGATGAGGCGAACCTCGCCGCCCAGCGCGTTTGCGACTCGCGTGTTCGAGGCACCGGTATCGGCGAAGTGTTGAACTGCGCCGAGCGCGGCTCCGACTGCGACCGAGGAGAACGGAAATCGACCGTGGGAGGGCCAGGGCGCGTACATTGCGTCGAAGGTCGGATGCAGTTTCCGTCGCTCTTGCAATTTGAACACAGTGTCTTTGGTCGGTTGAGCACGGTGTTCGGGCACGAAGACGCGGTCGACTGATTTGGTCCGGCTCCCTGTTCCGCGAAGTCCGGTGGGTGTCCAGTCGTCCACGGTGAGTGCTTCGTCTCGCGGGACGAGGAACATGTAGCCCTCCTTTTCTTCGCCGACCGGGGCGTTGAAGATGAGCCATTCGGAAAAGTCGGAACCGCTGCAGAAGCCCCAGGCGCCGGTGAGGATGTACCCACCGTCGACTCGCTCTGCTGTGGCCTTCATGTTGAGGTTGGTGTTGCCCGCGAGCGTGCGGTAGGTGTCGGTGCCCCAGATCTCTTCTTGCACCTTCTCGGGGTAGGCGAGGATGGCCATATTGTCCGAGCTGAGGATGGAGAAGACCCAGGCGGTGGAGGCGCATCCCTGGGCGAGCGTCATTGTGACCATCGCGTGGTCGTGCTCACTGAGTTCCAAACCGCCGTACTTCTTGGGTTTGAGAATGTGCAGGAGCCCTGCGTCCTGCACTGCGCGGTATACAACTCCGGGGATACGGCGGTTGGCATCGGTGTCCGCGGCGTGTTCCCGCAGGAGTGGCACGAGGTCGTGCGCTGCTGCCAGAACGTCTTCGGAGGTCAAGTTCGGGTCCGGCGGTGAGGCGGGATTTTCCAGTCGGTCGATGCCGAGGGAGTGGAAGGTCGTGTCGATGACGGTCATCTCTTGCTTCTTTCTTCGTGGCTTTGGTGCCCGACTTTGCGAAATAGGCCGGGATATGTGGAGGGAAGGCTGGCGGAAAGCGGCGAGGCCGTTGCCGGCAGCCGAGTGCGCTTCTGGGGATCCACCTGACCGTTCACTCGAGGGACCCCCATCCCCACTGGGAGAACTGGTGCGTTCGGTCGTAGAGCTGTGGGCCGGCCGCTTGGGGCTCGTGTGAGCCGTCCGAAGCGGACCCTCGTCTTGCGAGTTGCGCCTGGATGATGCGTTGGGACATACGGTCGGCGGTCGTGCGGATTCGTTGAACGAGGCGCTCGTACGCCATCTGATCTGCGAGGCGGGGCAGGCCGATCGCGTAGAGCGCCAAAACGACGTCGCCAGTCGTGTCGAACACTGGAACCTGGACGACAGCGACCTCTCTCCAGGAGAATCCTTGATCGGAGTCCAGCCATCTGCGCATGGTGGCGATGTCGGCCCACATCCGTGCGTACGAATCGCGGTCGGTAGGTGATCCGCGGACGAGGCGCATGAAGCGTTCGGTCATGACCCGGTCGCCGGCGATGGCGTAGCCACGCTCACGAACGCCGCTGAGTTGGCGTTCGATGAGTGCACGGTCTACCGAGCCGGTCAGGTGTCGAGACGCCTCTTCCCATGCGTGTTGCCTGGGAGCTGAAGCCCATGCGGCGAACACGGACGCGATCGGTGCCGCCCACGGGTGGGAGGCGCCGACGTTGTCGTACGAACCGAACGGAGTGTGCGGGGCAACTGATGCGAGCGTGACGACGGAATCGCCGAGCTGCGTGTTGATGGTGACCTCGACGTCCAATTCGTTCGCCAGTTCCTCAAGTTCGCGTTCGGCCATCGAAGCCCACCGCAGCCGTTCGACGAACGCGCGCGCGTCGTATGTTTCGCTCGGCGCCGCGAATGAGCCGTAGCCGGCTCTGCGGAACAGTAGAGGCATCTCAGCTCCGGCTGAGCCAGTGCCGAACTCGGTTACTCGACCAGTTACGAATACGTGATCCCCGTGCGTGTCGGCGGTCTCGATCGTGGCGTCGAACCACACCGCTGCGTCTGCCAGCCGCGGCGAACCCGTCGGCGAGTCGATGAAGGATCCCGTGTTCCACCGGTCCGGTATCTTCTGCGCGAACGCCCGGCATACGGCCTCGTGCTCGACGGCTAAGACGCTGACACTGAACTTTCCGCTGCTCACGATCGTTGGGAGGGTGCTGGAGTGGATGCTGCCGAAGAATCCGATGAGCGGTGGCTCTTCGCTGACGGCGACGAAGCTGCCGACCACGATGCCGGCTGGTTCCCCGCCGCTTGCGCGTGCGGTGACCAGGCAGACACCGGTCGGATATTCGCCGAGTACGGCGCGCCACCACGCTGACTTCTCGCGTCGCACCTGAGCGTCGTCGATTTCTTTGGAAGACATCACTGACTCCTGTTTTTGGTGCTGAGCAGGGGACTTAGGGGGATGACGGCCGGCGCCAGTCGTCGGAAGGTGACAGTAGCCCGGGCTGGGCCGAACCGTTGCGGCGTCGAGGGCGGAGTGAACTCGCCTTGCCCGGCGGCTCGCTGGACCGCCGGGCAGGTTCGAGATCCGGTGGTTACTCGAGGGATTCGACGGGGGTGAATCCTGTGCCGTTGAACTGTTGAACGACCAGGCCGCTCATGGCCGGCACCCCGTCTTCAGTGGTGTTGATCGTTCCGCCGGCAAGGAGGAACGGTGCTTCGAATCCGTCGATGGAGCGCAGTGCTTCCATGAAGCTGTCTCGCGTCGGCTCCTCCATCGTCACAAAGGCTTCTTCCAGTACGGACGCGCCGATCCAGCTCCAGACGCACTGGGGGAAGCCCGGCACTCCCTCCTGCTTGGTGTACTCGCCGAGGGCGGCGAGGAAGGCTTTGCCTTCTTCGCTTTCCTGGAAGTCCGGAGCGCCAGCGTTCTGAGAGGACGCGGTGGAGTAGATCGCCGGAAACGCGTCGGCC
Organism: Microbacterium sp.; assembly: GCF_026393345.1. Classification (GTDB taxonomy): domain Bacteria; phylum Actinomycetota; class Actinomycetes; order Actinomycetales; family Microbacteriaceae; genus Microbacterium. Next base: position 7,669 of record NZ_JAPLAI010000066.1, on the reverse strand, counting down.
ACGCCGGAGGGCGTCAAGAACGCGGCGGGACTGGCCGATGTGGAGGGCAGGAACCAGCTCGGCGTCCAACCCACTTGAACCGCCTGCTGCAAAGACCCGATCACCAGAGGCGCGAGGGAGGACATCGCGTTGAAGAAGATGTCCGCGTCAGTGGAGGCCAGGTCGGTAATCTGCGCGGAAACATCGGTAGCGGTCGCCTCGTAGCCGACCTCCTTGACGATTTCCACGTTGTCGGCACCTTCGACGGCGGTCTTGAAACCTTCCACGTAGCCTTCACCGAAGTCATCGTTCTGGTAGAGAATCGCCACGCGGTGGTCCTCGCCTGATGACGCGAGAAGTTTGCCGAACGCCTCACCCTCCAGCTGGTAGCTGGGGAGCAGCCCGAGTTGCCAGGGGCTTTGCTCACGGTCGCTGAAGATCGGATCGCCGGTCTGGACCAATACCTGGGGAACTTCCTCAGCGATGGCCGCTTCCCGCCAGGCGCGATTCGTGGGGGTTCCGAGGCTGAACGCAGCGCCGAAGACATCGTCGGCGACCATCTGCTGGAAGTTTGCCAACGCCCGCTGGGGGTCGTATCCGTCGTCGTAGGTCTTCAGCTCGACAGTTCTCGTCTTGCCGTCGCCGAACGTGATTCCTCCGTCGGCGTTCTTGGCTTCGAAGTACGCGACGGCCCCGTCCACAGCACAGTTACCCACTCCTGCCGCGTTACCGGTGAGGGGCGACGTTATGCCGAATGTGATCGTTGTATCGGTGATGCCTGGCGAGGCGGTGGCGGCTTCGGACTCGCCATCTCCTCCCGGGGTTTCGCCGCGGCTGCAGCCGGAAAGGACGACAGCGGCGATGCCAACCGACGCAAGCGCCACCGTGGCTCGACGTCGAGCAGTAAGGAAGTTCATGGGAAGTGCCTCTCCTGGTCTTTGCGATGCGTTCTAACCGCCGGCTCTCCTCTGAGCGGCGACGAGCCCGGATATCACCTCGGCGGACATCTGCGGGTGTGATGCACTCCGGCGCGGGGAACACCCTCATCATGCGTGGCCGCGATACATCGGTCAAACAGAACAATTCGATGAAGAAGCACTATCTGAGTGTGGAAGACTACAGGCGTGACCACGGGAGATTCGGTCGGCGCCGGCGTTGCTCGCGGTGAGTTGACTTTTCGCCAGCTGTTGCACTTCATCGCCGCAGCGGAAATCGGAACGATCTCCGGGGCGGCGAACCGACTTCAGTTCTCGCCATCGGCAATCTCGGCCTCGATCACGGAACTCGAGCGTGCCCTCGGCGCGGAACTCTGCATCCGACGCCGAGCTCAGGGGATCACGCTGACGTCGGCGGGACGGCTCGTGCTGACCCGGGCAAAACGTCTTGTTTCCGATGTGTCCGAACTGGGATGGGCTGTGCACGGTGACGGCCGAGACCTGGTGGGGCCGTTGGTCGTGGGCTGCTTCGTGACGCTTGCGCCATCTCTGCTCCCGCGGCTTTTAGAGGAGTACGAGCAACGACATCCGCGCGTCACGATCGATTTCGTCGTTGGCGCCCAGGACGAGCTAGAACACGCACTCCGATCCGGCTCGATCGACGTCGCCCTCATGTACGACCTCGGCGGCTTGGACGACACCAACAGCTTCGTTCTCTACAAGGCACGAGGTTACGCACTGTTCGGGCAGAAACACCCTCTGGCCGTCCGGCCGGGCCACACCGTGGCACTCGAGGAGCTCGCGCCAGAGCCTCTCGTCTTGTTCGATCAGACGCCGAGCTCGCGCTACGCCATGTCGATGTTCCTCGAGCGCGGACTCACACCAAATGTCCGCCACACCACTCACGCCTTCGAATTGACGCGCTCCATCGTGGCGCGCTCCGATTCGGCCTACGCGATCCTCGTTCAAAGTCCCGCCAACAAGCAGAGCTACGAGGGACTGCGGGTCATCGAGAAAGACATTGACCCGCCACCTCGTCTCGTGCCGGTCGTGGTCGCGTGGGCGGCCGATGTCGAACTCTCCGCACGCGCGCGAGCCCTCACCGACATCCTCCACGATCAGTATGAGGCGCTACGTCCCGGCCCCCCATAGTCCTGTCGACGCCTGACCGGCACCAGACGTCCACCATCCGCTGTTAGATTCAGGGAACGCGTCTGCGGGCCTCCGGAGTGCGGACGAATCTCGTGCGTGACCGGCTCGGGCGGATTGACGGAGGCCGTCGCAGCAGAACTCGAGGTCCGGGCCGGGGTGAACGCGCCGGTACGGCTGCCGGTACGACTATGCCGGGAAGATGAGGCCGATATGTCCGAAGTCAACATCGGAGAAACGACGCTGACCGGCCCCGATCTCGGCGCATCGACGGGACCTCGCATCGCCCCGCCGTAACCCGATCGCAGCTCGGAGCATCGCTGCTCGCGCGTCGCAGCGAGGGAACGGATCCTTCGTCTGGCGCGCGCGCTGCTTCCTCACACGGATCGGATCACCGATGAGTTCATCAATGACCTCTGCCGCCAGGCTAGTGTCACGCGCAAGGCGTTTCGTACGATCTTCCCCATCACTAACGATCTGCTCCGAGGGGTCAACGAGCTGCTCGTGGCGGAGTGCGTCGATTGATTGAGGAGCCACCCGGCTACCTCAACCGGGACATCGAGAGGGATGTCGCGGCTGCTCCAAACAATGCTCGGTTCCTTGTTCATCGCGAAGCGCCCACACATGGCTACCTGCTCACCTTCTCGGTCTGGGCCAGCGCGCGGCGGACGGAGGCGGAGCTGACGTGCAGGGTCTTGGCGATCGTCTCCCACGTCGCCGGCGGGGTCTGAGCGCGCATCTGCCGCGCGACCTCGACGCGCTCGGCACTCATCACCGTGGGGCGGCCGCCGACGCGGCCCTGGGCGCGTGCGTACTCCAGACCGAGCCGGGTGTTCTCCCGGATCGTGTCGACGCGCAGCTGCGCGAACACGGCCACGATGCCGAACAGGGCACGCCCCATCGGGGTCGTGGTGTCGATCACCGGTTCGGTGAGGCTCTTGATATCGACGCCCTTGTCCTCCAGCTCGTGCAGCGTCTCGATCAGGATGCGCTCGGTCCCGCCGAGCCGATCGAGGCGACGCACCAACAGCACATCGCCGGCACGGAGGTAGTCCATGCACGCCACCCACTGCGGGCGATCCTTGACCCGACTGGAGTCGCCGTGGTCGACGAACACACGCTCCGCTCCTGCCGCGTGCAGCTCGGCCTCCTGGGCCTTCGGGTTCTGCTCACGCTTGGACACTCGGGCATATCCGACGACGGTCATAGGTCCCTCCCCTGTTCCGCTTCTCGGCCGGGTGTCGTCGGCCGGCGCGGGCGGCCCGTCGACGTCGACGGTGCAGAGCGTCCCGGCGCGACGCTGCTGCTCAGATTGGCGAACACGCGCAGCTGCTCCATCCGTTCCGGGGTGAGCCGGCCTCCCGCGGCGGGCTGCACGATGCGGTCAAAGATCCCGCGCAGTTCGGTGAAGTCCTGTCGTTCCATCGCGGTACGTGACGCCTGGGCGTTCTCCGCCCCGGTGACACGGCTCCAGTCGAGGTCGAATCCGGCGCCGGCGGCGATCTGCGTCCAGAAGGCCCCAGCGGGCCCGTGTGCGGCGTCCCAGCTCGTCGACGTCGAAGTCCCCCGCTGCGTAGGCGGCCGCGTCGGCGCGGTACTCCGCCTTCCACAGTGTCAGAGTCAAGTATCGCCGTCGATTCCCGCGTCATGTCCGCCCTCTAGGCACACGAGACGTCTCGTCGACGTCACTTGGTGCATAGCACCAGCCGAATCGCAACAGGCGTCACGTACCCCTTACGACACGAGACACCCGTCGCGCGGCCCGCCGGAATCCCCTGCCGTTTGCTGATTGTGACGACCTTTTGGGGCAGCCCCTCCCGTCAACTGTCCTCCGCTTACAGAAGACCGCCGTTTGCGTGCCACGCGGCGCTACGCAGCGATACCTGATTCCTGCCTGTGCGAGATCTGCACGATCTCAGTTCGCCGGTCCATCCTCTTGAACGCCGATGTGATGGCCGACCTGCAACGCTCGAGCAAGAGCGCGACCTTCCGCGACCGCGTCCGCCTTCATTGGATGACTGCCCTCGACCTCGGCAAACCCTACGAGCCTGTTATGCCAGGCGCCCACTCGCTCGTAGGTCTGCACGTCCCCGTTAGACATTTCCTGTCTCCAATCTCCTGCAGGCGAAGTCGTATCCTCAGTCGGAGCACGGGACTACAGTGACCCCCTTGCAATCCTGAGTGGACCTTAGCCGGTGGGACCGTCACGATAAGAGCATCGCCGACTCGGCGCCGCTCCCCTCAGGAAGGTTCGTGATGACTGCAAAAACTGAAAGCCGTGAACACGGCTCTCAACCAGAGGAGCTCGACGAGGCCGAGTGCTGGGAGCTGCTGCGAACCTCACAGCTCTGCCGAATCGGCTTTGTCGGTGTGGATGGATTCCCCGACATTCGACCGGTGAATCACTTCGCTGTCGACGAGAGCATGTATATCCGGTCAGCGGTGGACTCGAAGTTCATGGCTGTCACCTCGCAGTCTCGTGTTGCAGTCGAGGTTGACGGAGCGGACGACGCCGACTTCTGGAGCGTCGTGGTTCGTGAAAAGTCACCAAGATCTTCAGCATTCCCATCTGCTTCGATGCCGGTGTCGCACTGCGAGCCACCACTGCCGCACACCGCGCCGTTTTTGGTGTGTAACCCTTTCCGCAGGCCGTCCGACCTTTCCGTACGTTGCTAACGTTCGACCATGGTTGAATCCGCTGCGTTCGTGACGCCGAAGCTCTCCGTGCAGCCCGACGTTCGCGTTCTCGGCGCCCGAGAACACAATCTGCAGGATGTCGACCTCACGGTGCCGCGCGATGCAACGGTCGTCTTCACCGGTGTGTCCGGATCGGGAAAGTCCTCGCTGGCGTTCGGGACGCTGTACGCCGAGTCACAGCGACGCTATTTGGAATCGGTCGCACCGTACGCCCGCCGCCTGATCGATCAGGCGGGAGTGCCCGATGTCGACTCGATCACGGGGATGCCGCCTGCGGTCGCCCTGCAGCAGCAGCGCGGTGGAGGGAATGCCCGATCGACCGTGGGCAGCATCACCACGTTGTCGAGCTTGATACGAATGCTGTACTCGAGGGCCGGGGACTACCCGGAGGGGCAGCCGATGTTGTATGCGGAGGATTTCTCCGCGAACACGGTCCAAGGGGCCTGCTCAGAATGCCACGGCATCGGCCGCGTATACGCGGTGAACGAGCAGCAGATGGTCCCGGACCCATCGCTCACCATCCGCGAACGCGCCATCGCTTCCTGGCCGACCGCGTGGCACGGCCATCAGCTGCGCGACGTGCTGGTTGCTCTCGGTTACGACGTCGATGTGCCGTGGCGGGACCTGCCGAAGAAGGACCGGGACTGGATCCTGTATACCGATGAGACCCCCTTCGTTCCGGTCCACTCCCGGCTCACGCTCTCTGAGTCCAAAGCTGCGATCGAAGCAGGCGTGGAGCCGAGCTACTCGGGCACATTTGTCGGGGCTCGCCGGTACATTCTGGACACGTTCGCGAACACGAAGAGCGCCTCTATGAAGCGACGCGTCGCGCAGTTCCTCACCGCTGCGATCTGCCCGGTCTGCGATGGCAAGCGGCTGAAGCCCGAGGCGCTGTCTGTCACGTTCGAAGGATTCGACATCGCCGAATTCTCCCAACTGCCGCTCCGGGAACTTGCCACGATCCTGTCCGGAGTCGTCGCACGCTTGGAGGACCACGAGGCCGCCTCTTCCGATGCTGCCTCTCCGCGTACCGCGGGGGAAGGGCAGGTCGCTGCTGGCAAGGCTCCGCTTGCCCCCTCGCCCGATGTGCGACCCACCGCAAGCCGAGCGCCAGAGAAGCGTGCTGCTGCGGTCCAGCTCGCGTCAGGGGTGCTGCAGCGGCTTCGTCCACTGGTCGATCTGGGACTGGGTTACTTGTCATTGAGCCGGACGACGCCAACGCTGTCGGGCGGCGAGCTACAGCGACTCCGGCTCGCGACGCAACTCAGCTCTGATCTTTTCGGGGTGGTCTACGTCCTCGACGAACCATCGGCGGGGCTGCATCCGCAGGACGTGGCGGCGCTCCTCGAGATCCTGGATGGACTCAAGGGGCGAGGGAACAGCCTGTTCATCGTCGAACACTCCGTGGCTGTGATGCGGCATGCGGACTGGCTGGTCGACATCGGCCCCGGCGCCGGTGAACACGGCGGCCGCGTGCTCTACAGCGGCCCGCCCGACGGGCTCGCCGATATTGAGGAGTCCGTGACACGCGGATACCTCTTCGGTGGCCGCGGTCTCCCTCTTCGCACACCCCGTGAGGCACGCAGTTGGCTGCGCCTGGAGAACGTGACGCGGAACAACCTGCACGACCTCACGGTCGATATCCCCTTGGGGGTCTTCACCACCGTTACGGGCGTGTCCGGGTCCGGCAAGTCGAGTCTGGTCAGTCAGGCGCTTCCATCGCTGCTTGGCGATCGCCTTGGCCGGGGTGTCCGAGCCGATGACGAGCCGGTCAGCGACGAGTCACTCCTCTCGGATGCGCCGGAACGTCTCGATGGGCGCGTCGCCGGGCCCGTCACCGGTGTGCAGCGGCTGGTCGTCATCGACCAGCGGCCCATCGGTCGGACCCCGCGGTCCAACGTCGCCACCTATACCGGGCTGTTCGATCACGTACGTCGTCGATTTGCAGACACCCCGGAAGCTCGTTCCCGCGGGTACAAGCCCGGCCGATTCTCCTTCAACGTCGCCGGCGGTCGCTGCCCGACCTGCGAGGGCGAGGGATCGGTGATGGTCGAGCTCCTCTTCCTGCCTTCCGTATACACCGAATGCCCCGACTGCCACGGCAGCCGATACAAGGCATCAACGCTCGAGATCACGTGGAGGGGGCGCACGATAGCGGACGTGTTGTCCATGAGCGTCGAGGAGGCGAACCGCTTCTTCGCGGGCGATGAGGAGATCACGCGGTCGCTGACCGCTTTGTCGGATGTCGGACTCGATTACCTCCGGCTGGGTCAACCGGCAACCGAGCTCTCCGGGGGTGAAGCGCAGCGTGTCAAGCTCGCGACCGAGTTGCAGCGTGCGCAACGCGGAGACACGCTGTACGTATTGGACGAGCCGACGTCCGGGCTCCACTGCGCCGACACGGATCGTCTGGTCGCGCATCTGCAAACGCTGGTCGATGCGGGCAACACGGTCGTCGCCGTGGAGCTGGACATGCGCGTTATCGCAGTAGCCGATCACGTGATCGATCTTGGCCCCGGCGCGGGCGACGCCGGCGGGACCGTGGTTGCAGCTGGCACGCCCGCGCACGTCGCGGACAAGGGCGTCGGTGCTTCGGCGAGATACCTCGCCGCGGCATTGGAGGAAACGACAGGCGTGACCCCATTGTGACGGCAGAACCATCGCACGGGTACTTGCAACTATGTGAACGCATGAGCAGCTACGCATTTCACGCGACAGGTTAGGGTGTCCCCGCGGTGATACTGCTCAGCGGAGAGGGTCGCGTTCTTGGGGCTTGACCCTTGATCTTGGACACGCTGATTCCAGCACGATGCTGGGGGGAGCGAGAATCCAAGGATGGCCAGGAAGAACTACACGGACGAGTTCCGTCGCCGAGCGGTGGACTTGTACGAGTCCACGCCCGGGGCGAC
>NZ_JAPLAI010000016.1 GCF_026393345.1 Microbacterium sp. | reverse complement strand
CGACGGCCGCGAGGCGCAGGTCGCGCGCGCGGTCGGCAGGCCGATGTTCCTCGGCTTCGAGGGCGACCTGTGGCTGCGCGTGCACCTCGGGCTCTACGGGGCATGGGACTTCGCCGGCGAGATCCAGGCGGACCCCACGATCGCCTCGGCGAACGGCCGGATGGGGCAGACCAACCAGCGCGGCACGATCCTCCCGGACGAGCCGATCATGGATGCGGCGGGGGAGAACTCGCTGACCTCCATCGGTGCCCCGCGGAAGGCCCGCGTGCACGTGCGCATGTCGGAGCAGACGACCGGGCTCCCGGCCGAGGGACCGGAATGGCCGCCGCCCGTCGTCGGGCAGGTGCGGCTGCGCCTCCTCACCGACGTCACCTGCGCCGACCTCCGCGGCCCCACCGCCTGCCAGGTGCAGACCCCGGACGAGATGCTCGCGACGATCGCGAAGCTCGGCCCCGACCCGCTCGTGGGCGACCCGGCGGAGAACGAGGAACGCTTCGTCGCGGCGGTGCGGAAGAAGGCGACCCCCATCGGTCTGCTGCTGATGGACCAGAGCGTCGTCAGCGGCATCGGCAACGTGTACCGCGCGGAGATGCTGTTCCGCGCGCGTCTGAACCCGCACACCCCCGGCCGCGACGTACCGGAGGACGTCGTCCGCGAACTCTGGCGGGACTGGGCGAGGCTGCTCGCGATCGGCGTCGAGACCGGCCAGATGATGACGATGGACGACCTCACGCCGGAGCGGTGGCGGGCCGCCATGGCCCACCGCGACGACCGGCACTGGGTCTATCACCGCGCCGGGGAACCCTGCCGGGTCTGCGGCACGCACATCGTGCTGGAGGAGATGGGCGCACGGAAGCTCTACTGGTGCCCCCGCTGCCAGGCCTGAGCATGCCCGGGTCGTCCGCGCGCAAATAAGCTGGGCGCATGCGTCAGAACCCGAGCTTCGCGCTGACCGATGTCGGCGAACTGCGCCGACTGATCGAGCACAACCCCTGGGCGACGCTCGTCAGCAGCACCCCCGACGGTCTCATCGCCTCGCACTACGCGGTGCTGCTCGACCAGGACCGCGACGACCTCACCGTGGTCGGACACGTCGGAAAGCCCGACGACCTCATCCACGGCCTCGGCGAGCGGGAGCTCCTCATCGTGATCCAGGGCCCGCACGGGTACATCTCGCCCGGCTGGTACGGCGACGGGCCCAACGTCCCCACCTGGAACTTCGTCTCCGCGCACCTCACCGGGGTGCCCGAGGTGCTGTCGCCGGATGAGAACCTGCGCGTGCTCGATCGCCTGGTCGCCCGGTTCGAGAGCGCGCAACCCGACCCGCGCCTCCTGTGGGAACGGCCGAACGACGCCGCGTTCGTCGAGCGGCTGGAGCGCGGCACCGTCGGCTTCCGGCTCACCCCGACCCGGGTGGTCGCCAAGCGCAAGCTCAGCCAGAACCGGCCGCACGAGGTGGTCGAGCACATTATCGAGCAGCTGGGCGCCGACGGTGCCTTCGCGAACCCGGCGCTGGCGGCCGAGATGCGCCGCGCCCTCGACGCCCGGCCGCGCCCGTGATCGCGCGGGGTGAGACCGCAGCGACCGTCACCGGCGTCCGCATCGCGGGCCCGGGCAGCGAACTGCTGCCCGACGACGGCCCGTTCGACGTGTTCCTGCACGGCGGGCGCATCGCCGACATCGCGCCCGCTGGCGTACTCCCGCCCACCGGCGCGGTGCTCGACGCCGACGGGGCGTGGATGCTGCCGGGCCTGTGGGACCACCACGTGCATGTCACCCAATGGGCGCTCGTCGCCGAACGTGTGCCGCTCGGGCACACCGCATCCGCCGCCGAGGCCGCGCATGCCATGTCGGGGGCGCCCGTGCTCGCCGATGGCCGGCGCATCGGCACCGGGTTCCGGGACGCGTTCTGGCCCGACACGCCCTCTCTGGAGCTGCTGGATGCGGCGACTGGGGAGATCCCGACGTATCTGATCAACGCCGACGTGCACAGCGTGTGGCTGAACTCCGCCGCGCTTCGCCGCGAGGGCGTGTCCTCGGACGACGGGATGCTGCGTGAACAGCCCGCGTTCGAGATCTCGCGGCGACTGAACGCCGTCGATCCCGCGATCGCCGACCCGCTCGTCGCCCAGATGGCGCAGCGCGCCACGGCCCGCGGCGTCGTCGGCATCGTCGATCTCGACATGGCATGGAACGAGGAGGCCTGGCAGCGCCGGGTGGCCACCGGCTTCGACGCGCTGCGGGTTCGGTTCGGGATCTACCCCGAGCACCTCGACCGCGCGATCGCGGCGGGCCTTCGCACCGGCGACGCGCTCCGGGGCGCCCCTGACGACCTCGTACAGGTGGGCGCGCTGAAGGTCATCACCGACGGGTCGCTCGGCACCCGCACCGCGGCGTGCACGCATCCCTACCCCGGCGGCCACGACCACGGGATGCTGACGGTCGGTGCGGCGGAACTCCTCGACCTCATGACCCGCGCCACCGGCGCCGGCCTCGCCAGCGCGATCCACGCCATCGGCGACGTCGCGAATACCCAGGCGCTCGACGCGTTCGCGGTCACCGGCGCGTGGGGGACCATCGAGCACGCCCAACTCGTCGCGCACGCCGACCTGCCTCGCTTCGCCCGGTTCGGGGTCGCCGCCAGCGTCCAGCCCGAGCACGCGCTCGACGACCGGGACCTCACTGACGCGCTGTGGGCGGAGCAGACCGCGATGGCGTACCCGCTGCGGTCGCTGCATGACGCGGGCGCGACGCTCCTGCTCGGATCGGATGCCCCGGTGTCGCCGCTCGACCCATGGGCAGCGATGGCCGGAGCCGTCTTCCGCACCCGCGACGGCCGCGAGGCCTGGCGGCCGGATGAGGCGCTCCCGCTGTCGGCGGCGCTGGCCGCCTCCACCGCGGGCGGGTCGCAGCGCCCGTCGGCGGTCGCCGTGGGGGAGAGCGCGGACCTCGTGTTGTGCGCCGCCGATCCGTTCACGACGGATGAGGCGGAGCTTCGCGGCATGGAGGTGCGCGCGACGCTCCGCGCCGGCCGCATCCTCCATCTCGCCTGAACCGGGTCGCAGACGACGAAGAGGCCCCCGCCGGAGCGGAGGCCTCTTCGAGGACGGGGCGTGTTACTCGGCGAGGTGGGCCGAGAGGAACCAGCGGTCCTTCTCGAGGCCCTCGCGAATGCCGATGACGACATCCTGGCTGGTGAGGTCGATCTCGTCGAGACCGTCGATCGCGGTCTGCAGGTCGACCAGCACGCCGTCGATGTCGGCGACGATCGCGCGGATCATGTCGTCCCACTGGGTGAAGCCGGCGGGGATCTGCGACGGCTTGGCCTTGGTCGCGATGGTCGAGAGGCGCGCGTCGATCGGCAGGCCCAGGGCGACGATGCGCTCCGCGGTCGAGTCGGCCCAGTCGCGGGCGTGCTCCACCACGGTGTCGAGGAGCTCGTGGATGGCGATGAAGTTGGCGCCGCGCACGTTCCAGTGCGCCTGCTTGCCGTTGACCTCGAGGGACTGCAGGCCGATCGTCACCGGGGTCAGGAACTGGGCTGCGGCAGCCGCGATCGTCGGGTCGACTGCGCTGGCGGGAATCGTGTGGGTGTTCGTCATCTTGTGCCTCCGTGTCGTACAGAATTCTCTGCGTGATGGTTCAACGCTAGCCATCCCCACACATTCCGCAAGCAAGTTGAGGCTGTGCTTATCAGGCCTTTTCCGCGGCCCCACCGGCGAAGGCGGTGCGCAGACCGCGTCGAAGGCAGGCAGACGGATGCGGAGGCATTAGCGTCGTGGGGTGACAGCGCCCGATCAGCCCCGCGCCCCGCAGGACCTCGACACCCCGCGCCGACTCCTGCGCCGAGAGCCGGAACGTCGCTCGCCCGAGCACGCGGAGCCGTCGCATTTCCTCCCGCACGTGCAGGGTCTGCGCGCGATCGCCGTTCTCCTGGTGGTGCTGTACCACTTCTGGCCGGGGCGGCTTCCCGGCGGATTCGTCGGCGTCGACGTCTTCTTCGTGATCTCCGGGTTCCTCATCACGGGGCACCTCCTGCGGGAGATCACCGCGACGGGCCGGGTAAAGCTGGCGCAGTTCTGGGCCCGCCGGGCACGACGCCTGCTGCCCGCATCCCTGCTCGTGCTGCTGTTCTGCGCCCTCGCCGTGTCGACGCCGTATCTCTTCCCGGTGTCGGGGCTCGCCCGCGAGATCGGCGAGATCATCGCCTCCACCTTCTATGTGGAGAACTGGTATCTGGCCTTCACCTCGGCTGACTACCTCAACCACACCGGCGACCCCACCACCGTGCAGCACTACTGGTCGCTGTCGCTGGAGGAGCAGTTCTATGTGATGTGGCCGCTGCTCATGCTCCTGGCGGCATGGATCGGCGTGAAGCTGTGGCGCGGGCGCACGCGCGCCGCGATCATCGCGTTGCTCGGCGTCGTGAGTGTCGCCTCGCTCGTCTTCTGCATCGTCTTCACCGCGCTGCAGCCCGCCCCGGCCTACTTCGTCACCTTCGGACGGATGTGGGAGTTCGGCCTCGGCGCCATGATCGCGCTGGTGCCGGCCCTGCGGGTGCGGAACGCCTGGTTCAGCTTCCTGCTCGGCTGGGCCGGAGTGATCGCGCTGGTCTACACCGCCTTCCGCTTCGACGGCAACACACCGTTCCCGGGGTATGCGGCGCTCCTCCCCGCGCTCGGGGCGGCGGCGGTCATCGCCGCAGCCAACACGGGTCGATGGTGGCAGCCGACGCGCGTGCTCGCCGTCCGTCCGGCCCGCTTCGTCGGCGACATCTCGTACTCGCTGTACCTGTGGCACTGGCCGCTCATCGTCATCGCGCCCTCGGTGCCCTTCTGGGGACTGTCGATCTATCACCGCGTCGCGCTGCTCGTGATCTGCTTCGTCCTGGCCTGGCTCACCAAGCGCTTCGTCGAGGACCCGGTGCGCCGGTGGAAAGGCCTGACGCTGCGGCGCCCCCGCGTGAGCCTGTGGTCCGCGCTCGCGGCGATGGTCGTCGTGGCGCTCGTCGCTGGCGGCGGGTGGGCCCTCAACGCCCCCGCCTACCGCGAGGGAGTGCAGCAGCTCGCTGAGCTGCGCGAGGATCCGCCCACCTGTTTCGGTGCCGCATCCGTGCTCGACGCCTCCTGCGAGGGGACGGAGTTCGGCGACACGATCCTGCCCTCGCCCGGTTTCGCCGGTGCCGACAGTCCCGACGACCAGCAGTGCTTCGTGCAGCTGAACGACTCGCGGCCGGTGTCGTGCACGTTCGGGTCCGAGGATGCGAACGCCCCCGTCGTCGCCCTCGTCGGCGACAGCCACGCCTTCCAGCTGCTGTCGACGTTCCAGCGGATGGCCGCCGACAACGGCTGGAAGCTCATCACCTACTTCAAGGGTGCGTGCCCGTGGAACACCACCCCCCTCGCGACCGGCGGCGCCTTCGGCGCGGCGTGCGCGGACTGGCGGGAGCAGGTCATCGCGGCGCTTGACGACACGCCCCCGGATGCGGTGTTCACCGCGGCGCTGGCGACCACGCCGTATGCGTCCGCGGGGTTCGATTCGTCGTACGACGCGGCCGTCGCGGGGTACCGGGACGCGTGGAGTGCGATGACCGCGGTCGGCGTGCCGGTGATCACGGTCGTCGACAATCCGGTGTGGGAGACCGACCCGAACAAGTGCCTGCGCACTCGGGACGCGGCCGACTGCACCGGCGCGCGCGCCGATGTGCTCGTCACCGACGACCCGCTCCGCGAGGCAGCCACCGGGGCCGACGGGGTGACCCTGCTCGACTTCACCGACGTGTACTGCGACGAGGACACCTGCTTCCCCGTCGTCGGGGGCGCGAACCTGTACCGCGACCAGGACCACCTCACGGTGTCGTTCGCCGACACGCTGCGTCCGCAGTACGAGGCGGCGATCACCGACGCCCTCGCGCGTGGGTAGGGTCGGGGTATGACCGTCGCAGCTGACGCATCCGTCCTGTCCGTCGGGGGCGCCACGCCGCGCCTCGATGACACCTCGTTCGTGGCCGCGGGAGCTCGTGTCGTCGGCGACGTGCGGCTCGGGCCGCAGGCGAGCGTCTGGTACAACGCGGTGCTCCGCGCCGACGGCGACAGCATCACGATCGGCGCCCGCAGCAACCTGCAGGACAACGTGGCCGTCCACGTCGACCGCGGCTCGCCCGTCGTCATCGGCGAAGACGTCTCGGTCGGGCACAACGCCGTCGTGCACGGTTGCACCATCGGCGACGGATCGCTCATCGGCATGGGCAGCGTCGTCCTCAACGGTGCCGTCATCGGCGCCGGATGCCTGATCGCCGGGGGAGCGGTCGTGCTCGAGAACACGGTCATCCCCGACGGATCCCTGGTCGCCGGCGTCCCCGCGAAGGTCCGCCGAGAACTCAGCGCCGAGGAGCGGGCCGGGCTCCTCCGCAACGCCGCCGCGTACCTGGCCCACACCGAAGAGCACCGGACGGCGCTCCCCGCATCCTGAGCCGTCCGCGCACGCCGCCGCCGTCGCGGGGCGTCCACAGGCGGTCGGAGCATCCTGGGCCGGCAACCTAGACTGACGCTCCGCGATCGATCCGCCGGTAGCGGCCCTCGACGCTCCGCGACCGATCCGCCGGAAACGGCCCTCGACGCTCCGCGATCGATCGGTGCCGGCAATGGCCTACGCAGGAAGTCCACGCATGGCGAAGAAGAAAACTCCCGCACGCCGGCGCGCGGGGGCCGGAGAAATCGCCGCCCGGCGGCGCGCGGGCTCGATGCAGAAGGCTGCACCGCTCCTTGCGATCGTGGCGAACGCTGTCGGTGCACTCGCGCTTCTCGCCGCCATCGCCGGGATCGGATGGCTCCTGCTGTACACCGGCGGTGACAACTCGATCAGCTCGGCGTTCCCGGACGACGTCGGTGGCACCCGCACGATCGCGGCGCCGGCGCTCATTCTGCTGCTTTCGATGGTCGCGTTCTTCTTCGGTCAGTACGCGGCGCGCGGCCGGTGGGGCGTCGGCGACGACTCCCCGTCGTCCACCGGGCGCTTCCGCGTCGACCTGCGCCCGATCGGTGCCGGCCTGCACGTGATTCTGCTCGCCGCCGCCGTCGTGGCATGGATGCTGGTGCTCGTCGTGCCCGTCATCCTCGACGCGCGCGGCGACCTCGTGCTGTCGGATGGCGGATCCGCGGCGGACCAGTTCTGGTTCGTCGTCACCGTCTACGGCGTGATCTCGGTGGCGACGGCCATGATGATCGCCGTCTCGCTGCTGAAGAAGCTCACATACAACCGGTCGCTGGCCCGGCACGCCGCGGCGATCCGCCCCGGCTCGCCGTCGCAACGCCTCTGGCGCCAGTGGTCGCACATCTGGCGTGGGGAGCTCGGTGTCGCGGCGTTCGGCGGGATCGCGCTGGGCCTGAGTCCCTTGGGTGCCCCGCTGGGCAGTGCCGCGTTCACCCTCGGGATGCTGGCCGCCGGTGTCGTGCTCACGGCCTTCGCCGTCGTGCTCGCCCTCAACGCCTGGCGTTCCGGCCTCCCCGTGGAGCGGGTCGAGTCAGCCTGACCCGAGCTCGTCCGAACTGCGTGCACGCGGCCCCTCGTTCGGAGATCGCTTCCGCGCCCAGTGCCGTCGTTCGGAGATTGCTCCTGCATCCGGTGCCGTCGTTCGGAGATCGGGTGCCTGGGCGTGACTTCGCGGGGCAATCAACGGCGTGTCGTAGCCGACCTCCGAACGAAGGAACCCGGGACTCCGAACGAAGGAACTGGCGACTCCGAACGAAGGATCCGGGGACTCCGAACGACGGGCGGTGAGCGGCGAGCGGGCGGACGGATGCGGCGTCGCTATGCGCGGGACGCGGTGAGGCGTTCGCGGCAATCCGGCGCGAAGACGCGGGTGGTCGAAGCCGGATACCGCGCGAGCCAGGATGCGGGGCGGATCGGTCGCGGGGTCAGTCCGCCGCCGCAGTTCGGGCAGGTGTCCGCGAGGTCGCGGGCGCAGTCACCGCACCAGGTGCACTCCATGGTGCAGATGAACACGTTCGGGTCGTCGAGCGCGAGATCGCGGTCGCAGCACTCACAGTTCGGGCGCAGTTCCAGCATCCTCGGATGCTAGCGCCGAAAGAAAAGCTCCGATGCTCGGACGGGGCCGGGCATCGGAGCAAAAGAGAGAGGGGCTGACGAGAATCGAACTCGCATCATCTGTTTGGAAGACAGAGGCTTTACCACTAAGCTACAGCCCCGAATTTCGGCGTTTTTCCGCCGGTACTCGCGTATTCGGTTGTCCGCCGCGACCGATGCGGGCGCAGCATCCGACAGTCTATACGGACCTCGGACCCACCTCCAGCCGCGACGACTCCGGCCGACACAACGGCGGAGATCGTGACCAGCCCATCGCCGCGCCCCCGGAATCTGCGGCGTGTCGCGTGGAATCTCCGCCGTTGTGCCGCGTGCGCACCGGATTCGGCGGGGGCCGCGATCGGCTGCCGCGTCGGCTAGACTTCTGGGGGCCGTTGTCGGCGCACGTCAGGTGCTGCCCGCCCGGGGCGTAGCTCAGCTTGGTAGAGCGCCCGCTTTGGGAGCGGGAGGCCGCAGGTTCAAATCCTGTCGCCCCGACGAACGGCCCTCGAGACCCCAGACCTTCAGTCCCCGCGTGTTGTCGAGGGAAGAAGAGGAGAACAACAGGCATGGTCACCAGCACCGTCGAGCAGCTCAGCCCGACCCGGGTCAAGCTCCACATCACGGTTTCGCCCGAGGATCTGAAGCCCTCCATCGCGCACGCGTACGAGCACATCGGACAGGACGTTCAGGTCCCCGGCTTCCGCAAGGGCAAGGTCCCCGCCCCGATCATCGACCAGCGTGTCGGTCGTGGCGCCGTGCTCGAGCACGCCGTCAACGAGGGCCTCGACTCCTTCTACCGCGAGGCCGTCCAGGCCAACGAGGTCCGCGTCGTCGGTCGCCCCGAGGCGGAGATCGTCGAGCTCCCCGAGGTCAAGGACTTCTCCGGTGACCTCAAGGTCTCGGTCGAGGTCGACGTCCGGCCCGAGTTCGAGCTTCCGGCATACGAGGGCATCACCGTCACGGTGGATGCTGTCGAGACCGACGAGGCCGCGATCGACGAGGAGCTCGACAAGCTCCGCGCCCGCTTCGGCACCCTCATCACGGTCGAGCGTCCCGCCAAGGCCGGTGACTTCGTCGAGCTCGACCTGGTCGCCACCATCGACGGCGCCGAGATCGACCGCGCCGAGGGCGTGTCCTACGAGGTCGGCTCCGGCGAGCTGCTCGAGGGCATCGACGAGGCCCTCGATTCCCTCACGGCCGGTGAGGACACCACGTTCCGCTCGACGCTGGTCGGCGGCGACCACGCCGGCGAAGAGGCCGAGGTCTCCGTCACCGTCAAGGCCGTCAAGGAGCGCGAGCTTCCCGAGGCCGATGACGACTTCGCTCAGATCGCCAGCGAGTTCGACACGATCGCCGAGCTGCGCGAGTCCCTGCAGGAGCGCGTCGCCCAGCAGTCGACCTTCACACAGGGTTCCGCTGCGCGCGACAAGCTCATCGAGCAGCTCATCGAGCTGGCCGACATCCCCGTTCCCGCCAAGCTCGTCGAGGACGAGGTGCACGCGCACCTCGAGGGCGAAGGCCGCCTTGAGGACGACGTCCACCGCGCCGAGGTCACCGAGGCGAGCGAGAAGCAGTTCCGCACGCAGATGGTGCTCGACAAGATCGCCGAGCAGGAGAACGTGCAGGTCTCGCAGGACGAGCTGACCCAGTACCTGATTCAGTCCGCCGCGCAGTACGGCATGGCGCCGCAGGAGTTCGTCGAGGCGCTGCAGCAGGGCAACCAGCTGCCCGCCCTCGTCGGCGAGGTCGGCCGCAACAAGGCCCTCGCGGTCGCGCTCGGTCGTGTGAACGTCGTTGACACCAACGGCAAGCCCGTCGACCTCACCGGCTTCGTCGCAGCCTCGGACGAGGCCGCCGCGGAGGAGGACGTGGTCGAGGAGGCACAGGAGATCGCCGACGCCGCCGCCGACACCGAGACCGAAGAGGCCGCCCCCGCCAAGAAGGCTCCCGCCAAGAAGCCGGCCGCCAAGAAGGCTCCGGCTAAGAAGGCTGCCGACGCGGATGCCGCCGACAAGCCGGCCGCGAAGAAGGCTCCGGCCAAGAAGGCTGCCGACGCGGATGCCGCGGAGGCACCCGCCGAGAAGAAGGCTCCCGCCAAGAAGCCGGCCGCTAAGAAGGCTCCGGCCACCAAGGCTGCCGACGCCGAGTAAGGCGACACGGTTCGACGAACGGGCGGGTGCTTCGGCTCCCGCCCGTTCTCGTTTTCGCGGGGCGCCTCGGGCCCGGATGCGGGACGCATGCGCCGCGGGGTATGCCGACGGCGAACACGGCCGGAGTGCTCGATTCCCGCCGGTAGATTCGAAGCCACATCACCGAAACAGGAGTGAACATGGCTGAACCCCTTGTCGCGACGAGCGTCTTCGACCGACTGCTGAGGGACCGCATCATCTGGCTCGGGTCCGAGGTGCGCGACGACAACGCGAACGAGATCTGCGCCAAGATCCTGCTGCTCGCGGCTGAGGACTCGCAGAAAGACATCTTCCTTTACGTCAACTCGCCCGGTGGCTCGATCACGGCCGGCATGGCGATCTACGACACCATGCAGTTCGTGCCGAACGACATCGTCACCGTCGGCATCGGAATGGCCGCATCCATGGGCCAGCTGCTGCTGACCGCGGGCACCAAGGGCAAGCGGTACATCACCCCGAACGCCCGCGTGCTGCTCCACCAGCCCCACGGCGGGTTCGGCGGCACCTCCAGCGACATCCAGACCCAGGCCCAGCTCATCCTCTCGATGAAGCAGCGCCTGGCCGAGATCACCGCTTCCCAGACCGGCAAGTCGGTCGAGCAGATCAACGAGGACGGGGACCGCGACCGCTGGTTCACCGCTCAGGAAGCGCTCGAGTACGGCTTCGTCGACCACATCCGGGAGTCCGCCACCGATGTCATCGGCGGCGGCGGGACCGCCAGCTAGGCACCCAGGCATTGCGAAAGAGAGAACTCGGATGAACACCCCCACCTTCGGTCTTCCCCAGGGCCTGCAGATGCCGTCCAGCCGCTACGTGCTCCCGCAGTTCGAGGAGCGCACGGCCTACGGCTACAAGCGCCAGGACCCCTACAACAAGCTGTTCGAGGACCGCGTCATCTTCCTGGGAGTCCAGGTCGACGACGCCTCCGCGGACGATGTGATGGCCCAGCTGCTCGTGCTGGAGTCGCAGGACCCCGACCGCGACATCATCATGTACATCAACTCACCCGGCGGATCGTTCACGGCCATGACGGCGATCTACGACACCATGCAGTACGTGTCGCCGCAGATCCAGACGGTCGTGCTCGGCCAGGCGGCGTCAGCCGCCGCGGTGCTGCTCGCCGGCGGCGCACCCGGCAAGCGTCTCGCGCTGCCGAACGCCCGCATCCTCATCCACCAGCCCGCGATGGGCGAGGCCGGCCACGGCCAGGCCTCGGACATCGAGATCCAGGCGGCGGAGATCCTGCGGATGCGCACGTGGCTCGAAGAGACGCTCGCCAAGCACTCGAACAAGACCGTGGCAGAGGTGAACCGCGACATCGATCGCGACAAGATCCTCTCCGCTGCCGAGGCCGTCGAGTACGGCCTGGTCGATCAGGTGCTCACGACCCGGAAGCGGACGCCGGCCGCCATCGGCAGCTGACGGATGCGGTTCACCGGATGCCCCGACCCGAAACGGTCGGGGCGTCCGTGTATCCGGTATGACATCGCCCGCCGCAATGCACCCGCATGTCGGCACCAGAGGTTAGGCTCGACGAAACGGGGGAGAAGGTCCGTGGAAAGAGAGGGGCAACATGGCTCGTATCGGTGAGAGCGCCGACCTGTTCAAGTGCTCCTTCTGCGGAAAGAGTCAGAAGCAGGTCCAGCAGCTGATCGCCGGCCCCGGCGTGTACATCTGCGACGAGTGCGTCGAGCTGTGCAACGAGATCATCGAAGAGCGGATGGCTGAGCAGGGCTCCGGCGAAGTCGCCGAGTTCGATCTGCCGAAGCCCCGCGAGATCTACTCCTTCCTGGAGGAGTACGTCGTCGGACAGGAGCAGGCCAAGCGCGCCCTCTCCGTCGCCGTCTACAACCACTACAAGCGCGTCCGTGCGCAGGGCACGATCACCTCCGCCGAGCAGCGTGCCGACGAGATCGAGATCGCGAAGAGCAACATCCTCATGCTCGGCCCCACCGGATGCGGCAAGACCTACCTGGCACAGACGCTGGCGAAGCGTCTCAACGTGCCCTTCGCCGTCGCGGATGCGACCGCGCTGACCGAGGCAGGGTACGTCGGCGAAGACGTCGAGAACATCCTGCTGAAGCTGCTGCAGGCCGCCGACTTCGACACCAAGCGGGCCGAGACCGGCATCATCTACATCGACGAGGTCGACAAGATCGCCCGCAAGGCCGAGAACCCCTCGATCACCCGCGATGTGTCGGGTGAGGGCGTGCAGCAGGCACTGCTGAAGATCCTCGAAGGCACCGTCGCCTCCGTCCCACCGCAGGGCGGCCGCAAGCACCCGCATCAGGAGTTCATCCAGATCGACACGACCAACGTTCTGTTCATTGTGGCGGGCGCGTTCGCCGGGCTGGAAGACATCATCTCGGCCCGCGTGGGCAAGCACGGCGTCGGTTTCGGCGCCCCGCTGCAGCGCAAGGACGAGGCCCCCGACCTGTTCTCCGAGGTGCTGCCGGAAGACCTCCACAAGTTCGGGCTCATCCCCGAGTTCATCGGTCGTCTGCCGGTCGTCGCCGCGGTCTCGCCGCTCGATCAGACCGCGCTCATGGAGATCCTCACGGCTCCGAAGAACGCCCTGGTCAAGCAGTACCAGCGCATGTTCGAGCTCGACGGTGTGGAGCTCGACTTCGAACAGGACGCGCTGGCGGCCATCGCCGATCTCGCCGTCGCCCGCAAGACCGGTGCCCGCGGTCTCCGCGCCATCCTGGAAGACGTGCTCGGCCCCATCATGTTCGACATTCCGTCGAGCGCCGACGTCGCCAAGGTCATCGTGACCCGAGCGGCCGTTGAAGACGGTGCGGATCCCACCTTCGTGATGGCCCAGAAGCGCAAGAGCGCCTGACCGGTTCCCCGTGTCGGTGCCCGCGTCTAGGGTGCGGGCATGGGAAAGATCATCTTCGACACCGCCGCGACGCTGAACGGCTGGATCGCCGACGAAGACAACTCGCTGGAGTGGTTGTTCGCCGTCCCGGACGGTGACGCGGCGAGCGCCGAGCTGGTGCCCTCCACCGCCACGGTCCTGGTCGAGGGGTCGACGACCTATGAGTGGGTGCTCGACGCGTCCGACATCCTCGCTCATCCCGAGCGGTGGCATGAATTCCACGGTCATCGCCCCACATTCGTCTTCACGACACGGTCGTTGCCTGTTCCGGAGGGCGCCGACATCAGATTCGTGTCGGGCTCCGTCGCCGAGGCGTTGCCGCACCTGCGCGAGGCCGCCGGGGACGGTGACATCTGGGTGGTGGGCGGCGGCGACCTGGCCGGCCAGTTCCTGGACGCCGGCGCGCTGGACGAGATCGCGCTGTCGATCGCCCCGGTCGCGCTTGCTTGGGGTGCCCCGCTGTTCCCCCGGCGGGTGGAGTCGGACCGGCTTCGTCTCGTGGAGGCACGTGCGGTCGGACAGTTCGCCCGGCTGCGGTACGAGGTCGTCGGCTGACCCGCTCCGCCGTGCGGAACGTCAGCCGGTGAGGCCGCGACGCTCCAGAAGCGGCTGGATGTCCGCATCCCGTCCGCGGAAACCGCGGTAGGCGGCCAGCGGATCGGTCGACCCGCCGACGCCGAGCAGGCGGCGACGGAACCGTTCGCCGTTCTCCCGCGTCAGCCCGCCGTTCTCCCGGAACCACTCCACGGTGTCGGCGTCGAGCACCTCGCTCCAGATGTAGGAGTAGTAGCCGGCGCTGTACCCGCCGGAGAACACGTGCGCGAAATAGGTGGAGGCGTAGCGCGGCGGGATGGCGGGGTCGTCCAGGCCGATGTCGCTGAGCGCCGCGGACTCGAAGGCCGCCGCATCCGTCACTCCCGCGGCGGTGTCCGCGTCGAGGGAGTGCCAGGCGAAGTCGAGCCAGGACGCGGCGAGGTACTCGCTCGTGGCGAAGCCCTGGTTGAATGCCTCGCTCTCTCGAAGCCGCGCCACGATCTCGCCCGGCAACGGCTCGCCGGTGTCGATGTGGCGGGCGTAGTTGTCGAGCACCTCGGGCCAGAGGATCCACATTTCGTTCACCTGGCTCGGGAACTCGACGAAGTCGCGCCGCACGGCGGTGCCCGCGAAGGTCGGGTAGGTGACGGTGGCGAACAGCCCGTGCAGGGCGTGTCCGAACTCGTGGAAGAGGGTGGTCACCTCATCGAGCGTGAGCAGGGTCGGCGTGCCCGGGGCCGGCTGCGCCACGTTGAGGTTGTTGACCACGACGGGTTTCGTGCCGCGGAGCTCCGACTGGGTGACGAGGGAGTTCATCCACGCTCCGCCCCGTTTGGTGTCGCGCGTGTAGAGGTCAAGGATGTACAGCCCGAGGGGCGTGCCGTCGGCCTCGCGCACCTCGAACACCCGGGCGCCCGGGTGGTAGCTCGGGATCTCGGGGCGCTCGGTGAACGTCACCCCGTAGAGCCGCTCCGCGGCGAAGAACACCCCGTCCTGCAGCACCCGTTCGGCCTCGAACCAGGGCCGCAACGCCGACTGATCGATGTCGTACCGGGAGGCGCGGACCTTCTCGGTGAAGTACGACCAGTCGTGCGCGTCAAGCGGGAAGGGGCTGTCCGTCGTGTCGATCTGCGCCTGCAGCGCCGCCTTCTCGCGGGTGGCGTTCGCCGCCGCGGCCGGAGCGAGACGGCGCAGGAGCTCGCTGACGGCGTCGGGGGAGCCGGCGGTCTGATCGGCGGTGACGTAAGCCGCATGGCTGTCGTACCCGAGGATGCGGGCGCGCGCGGCGCGCAGGCGCACGATCTCCCGCAGCGTGTCGCGGTTGTCGTGCTCGTTGCCCCGGTTGCCGCGGCTGCGGGAGGCGGTCATGATGCGCGCACGTGTGTCGCGGGAGCGGAGCGATGCGAGCCACGGGTGCCCGGTGAACAGTGGCAGCGCGATGAGCCACGCGCCGGTGAGGCCCCGCTCGGCGGCGGCCCGTGCGGCTGCGGAGACCTCGCCGTCGCCGAGACCGTCGAGGTCGGCAGGGTCGGTGATCACGATCGCCAGCTCGTTGGTGTCGGCGAGCAGATTCTTCTCGAACCGAGTGGTCAACCGGGACAGACGGGTGTTGATCTCGGACAGCTGCTTCTTCGCCTCGTCGTCGAGCCCCGCGCCCGCGCGCGACATCACCGTGTATCGGCGCTCGACCAGATACCGCTGCTCCGGGGTGAGAGCGAGGTCGTCGAGCCGCTCATGCAGCATCCGGATGCGGGCGTACAGCGCCGCATCCAGTGTGATGGCGTCGCCGTGTGCCGCCATCCGCGGGGCCAGCTCCTCGTCGATCTCCTGGATCGCATCGGTCGCGTCCGCGGAGGACACCGTGGAGAACGCCCGGCCGACGTAGTCGAGGAGCGCGCCGGACTCCTCCAGCGGCACCATCGTGTTCTCGAACGTCGCCATCGACCGGACGCGCGTGATGGCGTTGATCTCCTGCCGGTGCGCCGCGAACGCCGCCTCGAAGGCGGGGAGGTAGTGCTCCGGACGGATGTCGGGGTACGGCGGGAGGCCGTAAGGCAGCGCGGAGGCGGTCAGCAGAGGGTTGGCGGCATCCGTCATCCGCTCAGGTTAGCGTCAGGCGAACTCGTCGTCCTCGTCATGCCGGACGATGACCTCGCCGTCCCGATCGAGCGTCACGATCACGCCGGTGTCGAGTTCTGCCACCGGGCGTCCTTCGAGCCAGGTGAGGGTCCACCGCGGCGTCGGCTGGGAGGCCCACTGGCCCTCGGAGATCAGATTCTCGACCGCGGCGATCTGCGGGTGCAGTTCGGCCGGCACCGCCTTCGGCGGCGTCGTACGGGCGTCCCACCGGGTTCCGAGTTGCATGTCACGCCTCCTGGGGTGCGAGTTCGATGTCCGACACCGCGATGGTGTCGCCGTCGGTGATGGTCAGTTCGGTGACGCGTCCCACGGCCTTCAGGTCGCCCTCGGCGAGGGCGAGGGATGCGGCGGCATCGGCGGGGGCGCCGAGGACGAGGCGGGCGACCGCGGTCTTCTGCGACACCTTGGCCTCGGTCTTCGCGCGCCGAATGATGATGAGCGCCTCACCGACCGTGGTGAGCACGGTCGGGTCGCCCTCGATGCCGAGGGGCTCCGGCCACGCGGCGGTGTGTACCGAACCCTCCTGGAACCAAGACCAGGCCTCCTCGGCCGCGAACGACAGCACCGGGGCGAAGAGGCGCAGCAGCGTGTCGAGAGCGATCCGCAGGGCGAGCGCGGCCGAGGCCTGCCCGACATCGGTCTGGTCGTAAGCGCGCTCCTTGACGAGCTCGAGGTAGTCGTCGCAGAAGTTCCAGAAGAACGACTCGGTCAGCTCCAGTGCGCGGGCGTGGTCGTACTGCTCGAACGCGCGGGTCGCGTCGCGGACCACCTGGTCGAGCGTTGCGAGCATCGAGGCGTCCAGCGCGTGCGTGATCTCGGCGCCCTCGGGCACGGGGAACGACAGCACGAACTTCGCGGCGTTCAGCAGTTTGATCGCGAGGCGACGGCCGATCTTGATCTGGGTCGGGTTCTGCGGGTCGAACGCTGCATCCGTGCCGAGCCGGCTGGAGGCCGCCCAGTACCGGACGGCGTCGGAGCCGTGCTGGTCGAGGATCGCGGCCGGGGTGACGACGTTGCCCTTCGACTTCGACATCTTCTTGCGGTCGGGGTCGACGATGAAGCCGGAGATGGCGGCGTTCGACCACGGCGCACGGTCGTCTTCGAGAGCGCTGCGGAGCATCGTCGAGAACAGCCAGGTGCGGATGATGTCCTGGCCCTGCGGACGCAGGTCGAACGGGGCGACGAGGTTCCACAGCTCCTCGTCCCGCTGCCAGCCACCGGCCAGCTGCGGGGTGAGTGAAGAGGTCGCCCAGGTGTCGAAGATGTCCTGCTCCGCCTCGAAACCGCCCGGAACGCCGCGCTGCTCCTCGGTGTACCCGGGAGGCAGATCCGTGGTCGGGTCGACCGGCAGCTGCGCCGCATCCGGGACCAGCACGCGGCCGTAGTCCCGCTCGCCGTTCTCGTCCAGGCCGTACCAGACGGGGATCGGCACGCCGAAGAAGCGCTGCCGGCTGACCAGCCAGTCGCCGGTGAGGCCGTTGGTCC
Source organism: Microbacterium sp. (assembly GCF_026393345.1). Classification (GTDB taxonomy): domain Bacteria; phylum Actinomycetota; class Actinomycetes; order Actinomycetales; family Microbacteriaceae; genus Microbacterium. The sequence goes on along the minus strand of NZ_JAPLAI010000016.1, from coordinate 1,148 downwards.
AGTTCTCGTACCGCACCCGCATGAAGTCGGGGTGCCAGCCGAGCTCCTGGCCGAGGGAGATGAGCTTCTCGCGCAAGTCGCCGTCGCGGGCGCCGTTGCGCAGGTACCACTGGCGGGTCGAGACGATCTCGAGCGGGCGGTCGCCCTTCTCGAAGAACTTCACCGGGTGGCTGAAGGGCTTGGAGACCTCGTCGAGCTCGCCCGACTCCTCCAGCAGCTCAACCATGCGCTTCTTGGCGCTGAAGACGGTCTTGCCGGCGATCTCTGCGAAGGCGGCCTTCGCCGCATCCGTCGTGAGCGCGTCGGGGGCGTCGGCGACGATCCGACCGTCCTTGCCGATGATGGTGCGGTTGGGCAGGTCGAGCTCGCGCCACCAGATGATGTCGGTGACGTCACCGAAGGTGCAGATCATTGCGATGCCGGAGCCCTTGTCCTGCTGTGCGAGGGGGTGCGCGAGCACCGGCACCTCGACGCCGAACAGCGGGGTGGTGACGGTGGTGCCGAAGAGCGGCTGGTAACGCTCGTCGTCGGGGTTCGCGACGAGGGCCACGCACGCGGCGAGGAGTTCGGGGCGGGTGGTCTGGATGTGCACGTCGCCGGTGCCGTCGGTCTTGTGGAACGCGAGCCGGTGGTACGACGCCTGCTGCTCGCGGTCCTCGAGCTCGGCCTGCGCGATGGCAGAACGGAAGTCCACGTCCCACAGGGTCGGCGCGAGCGCCTGGTAGGCCTCGCCGCGCTCGAGGTTCCGCAGGAACGCCAGTTGGCTGGTGCGGATGGTGTCATCCGAGATGGTGCGGTAGGTCTGGGTCCAGTCGACGGAGAGGCCGAGCTGGCGGAAGAGGTCTTCGAACAGCTTCTCGTCCTCGACCGTCAGGCGCTCGCACAGCTCGATGAAGTTGCGGCGGCTGATCGGCAGCTGATCCGCGGCGCGGCTCGACTTGTTGTCGCCGCCCTCGAACGGGGGCGTGAAGTCGGCGTCGTAGGGGAAGGAGGGGTCGCACCGCACGCCGTAGTAGTTCTGCACCCGGCGTTCGGTGGGAAGGCCGTTGTCGTCCCAGCCCATCGGGTAGAACACCGTCTTGCCCCGCATCCGCTCGAAGCGGGCCTTGAGGTCGGTGTGCGTGAAGGAGAACACGTGCCCGATGTGC
>NZ_JAPLAI010000038.1 GCF_026393345.1 Microbacterium sp. | reverse complement strand
GCTCGTCGGCGGCGATCTTGTAGGCGGAGATGTCGAACGCCTGCGCCATGATCCGGTCGTCGACGCTGAGATGGGGATCATTCAGGCCGTCGAGGGCGGTGAGCCGGTCGAGGAGCTCGTCGGTGAGCCCGCGGATGACCCGGACGTCGATTCCCTCCACGCGGGCGTGCAGCCCGCAGAAGGTGCTGAGGCCCCCCATCGTGCCGGCACCGCCCAGGAACCCGTACCGCTCGATGAGGAGCGTCGAGCGTCCCGCCTTCGCCGCGGCGGTCGCGGCGAACATGCCGGCGGGGCCACCGCCGACGACGACCACCTCGTACTCCCCGATCACCGGGATCTCGGTTTCGGGCAGGGTCAGCGTCGTGCCGGTCATGCGTCCTCCCCGGAGGCGGTGGTGGCGAGTGCGGATTCGCGCGTGCACAGGCCCGCGCCGGGGCGGGCGCAGAGCACCGCGCCACAGCCGAGCGGCTGCACGAGCTGTTCGTACTGGTCGAGCATCCCGCCACCGGTGTTCCGGTCGGTGGGGGCGCGGTATGCGGGCCGGGTGGCGAGCTCGTCCGGCGAGACGAGCAGGTCGACGCGCCCCTCGGACAGATCGATGTCGATGAGGTCGCCGTCCTGCACTCGCCCGAGCGGGCCGTCCTCGGCAGCCTCCGGGGAGACCTCGCCGATTGAGATGCCCTGGTTGACGAGCCCGCTGAACTGGCCGTCCGTGACGAGGGCGACCTCATCGGCGAGACCGCGCGCATGCAGCGCGAAGATGAACGCCGAGGTGAGACCCATGCCGGGGGCACCGCGGACCCCGATGCCGCGGATCACGGCGACGTCGCCGGAGCGCAGCCGGCCGTCGCCGATCGCGCCGATCGCCTCATCCCGGTTGCCGAACACGCGGGCAGGGCCCCGGAAACGGTGGGGCCCGGGGTCGGGGACCGGCCGCTTGGCCACGGCGCCACCGGGGGCGAGTGAGCCCCGGAGCACCGAGATGGCGGGATCCGTGCCGAACGGGTCGGAGAGCGGCCGGATGATCACGCCGTCGGCGGGGCGCGCGGCGGCGGCGTTCTCGGCGACCGTGGTGCCGGCGACCGTCAGCCGGTCGCCATGCAGCAGCGGCAGCAGCTCGCGCAGGATCGTGGCGCCGCCGCCCGCATCCTCGAACTCCTCGATGAGGGCCGGGCCGTTGGGGCGGACGGAGGCGAGGAGCGGCGTCTGACGGCCGAGGGTGCGGAAAAGCTCCCACACATCGACGTCGACCCCGGCCTCCACCGCGATCGCCTGCAGGTGCTTGATGGTGTTCATCGAGCCGCCGACGGCCAGCATCGCCCGGACGGCATCGGCGATCGCCTCGGCCGTGATGATCTGACGCGGCCGGATGTCGCGCTCGAGCAGGTCCGCGAGGGCGACCGCGGAGCGGCGCACGCTGTCCCACATCGGTTCGCTGTTGGCGCGCACCGGCGCTGACCCGGGAACGGCCATGCCGAGCGCTTCGGCGACGATGTGCATCGAGTTCGCCGTGGCCATGCCGGCGCAGACGCCCGGGCCGAGGATCGCATCGTCGGCGAGGTCGATGAGGTTGTCGGTGGAGGCGCCCGTGACGGCGGCCTGCGCGGCGAGGAGGAAGACCTCCTCGACATCGGCCTCGCGCCCCTCCGCCTTCCCGGAGTGCTGGTAGCCACAGGGGATCACGACGGTCGGTACGTTGAGCCGGCCGGCGGCCATGAGGTGACCTGGGGTGGTCTTGTCGCACGAGCTCAGGCAGATCATGCCGTCGAGCAGTGCCCCCTCGACCGCGGTCTCGATGTCGTTCACGATGAGATCGCGACTCGGCAGGATGTACCGGCCCGCCCGGCCCGCGCTGGTGACGAAGTCCGACGGCGCCGCGGTGCGGATCTCGAACGGCAGCAGGCCCTGCCCGCGCAACTCGGCCTTCAATACCGTGACGATGTCGTCGAGGTGCGCGAAGCACGCCGCCAGGTCGGACGAGGTGTTCACGATCGCGACCTTGGGTTTCGCCAGGTCCTCCGCGGGGATGCCGAGGGAGCGCCACTGGGCCCGGCGCGCGATCCCCAGCGCCGAGGTGGGGGAGAGATTACTGCGGAACGTGGACATCGCCGTCTTCCCTGTCGTCATCGACCGTGTCCCTGAAGTGTACGCATTGCGATCAAATGAACGCAATGCGTACACTCGGGGGAATGCGAAAGCGCACCAGATGAGGTCGTCGCGCGGTCTGACCCCGGGCCTCATCGTCGTGCTCGGTTCGCTCATGACGGTCAACCCGCTCGCCGCGCACCTGTATCTGCCAGCCCTTGGCGCCCTGGTCGCCGACCTCCACACCACGGTCGCGGGCGGGCAGCTGGTGTACACCGGCTTCCTCATCGGCGTCGCCGGCGGTCAGCTGATCGTCGGCATGCTCTCCGACGTCGTGGGGCGCCGCCCGGTGTTGCTCTGCGGCCTCGTTCTCGTGACCCTCGCGTCGCTCCTCGCCGCCTTCGCTCCCACGATCGGCACGCTCGTGGCGACCCGCGTGGCGCAGGGACTGGGGGCGGCCGCGGTCGTCGTCGTGGCACGGGCGGTGGTGGCCGACACCGCCACCGGGCGGACCGCGGCGCGCGCGTACAGCATCCTCATGGGTCTCCTCGCCGCCGGCCCGTTCGCCGCACCGCTCCTCGGGACCCTCGCATTCACGGTCGGCGGCTGGCGGGCAGGCTTCGTGCTGCTCACCGTGCTGTGCACTGCCGGCCTCGTCGTCGCGTGGGCGCTCGTGCCCGAGACCCTCGCCCCCGACCGGCGCTCGGCCGCCCGGATCGGCACGATGGTGGGGAACTACGGGCGACTGCTGCGCGATCCCGCCTACATCGGCAACGCGCTCGCGATGTCGTTCGGTTATGCGGCGCTGGCGGTGCACTCGGCGGCGTCGTCATTCGTGGCGCAGGACATCCTGCACACCGGCCCGTGGGGCTACGCGGCCATCTATACCGGGTACGCTGCGGCGGTCCTGGTCGGCAGCATGGGCAACGCCTTCTTCGCCGGCCGGGTGGGGGCGGCCCGGATGATGGCGGTCGCGCAGTCGATCGCGCTGGCGGCGACCCTCACCCTCCTCGCGTTCACGCTGTGGGGGCCCTTCACGATCGCGAGCTTCCTGCCCACGGTGCTGGTCGGGGGTGCCGCGGCCTCGGCGATCCTCTCGAACGCGAGCGCGTTGACCCTGGCACGCGCCGGATTCGCCGCCGCCTCGGGGGCGGCGCTCATGGGGTCGGTGCAGTACGCGGTCGCGGCGGCGGTCGTGCCGGTCGGCGGGATCCTCGGCTCCGGCACGGCGGCGCCGATGGCGGCGGGGATGGTCGGCTGCCTGGTGCTGAGCGCCGGGTGCGCCTGGTTCGGGCACCGCGCGGCGCGTCGGCGCAGCAGCGGAGGCCCGGATGCCGCGGGGGCGATATCGCGCCGCGGCGACGCGCGCAACCGAAACAGGCCCGCAATACCCGGTGGCTAGGGTTTGGGGCATGGGAGACCTCTTCGACGGCTACGGCTCCACTCTCGCGCCGCGGAAGACGCCACAAGGACTCCCGCCTTTCGACGAGATGTTCGGCCAACCCGCGCATCCCGGGGACACCGCGCAGTCCCGTGACGCCTACCGGGAGCTGTACCAGGCGCTCGCGCGGATGACGCAGGAGGAACTCCGGGGCCGCACCGAGTCGCTCGCCAGCTCCTACCTCGCCCAGGGCGTCACGTTCGACTTCGCCGGCGAGGAGCGTCCGTTCCCGCTGGATGCGGTGCCGCGCATCATCGACTACGCGGAGTGGAGCGAGATCGAAGCCGGCGTCAAGCAGCGCGTGCGCGCGCTCGAGGCTTTCCTCGATGACACCTACGGCCGGCAGAACTGCGTGCGCGACGGGGTGATCCCGGCGCAGCTGATCGCGTCGAGTCAGTACTTCTACCGCCAGGCTGCCGGGATCCATCCCGCCAACGGCGTCCGCATCCAGGTCTCCGGCATCGATCTGATCCGCGACGAGCACGGCAAGATGCGCGTGCTCGAGGACAACGTGCGGGTGCCCTCGGGGGTCAGCTACGTCATCTCCAACCGTCGCGTGATGGCGCAGACCCTGCCGGAGCTGTTCGTGTCCATGCGGGTGCGCCCGGTCGGCGACTATCCCAACAAGCTGCTGGCCGCGCTCCGTGCATCCGCCCCGCCCGGCATCGACGATCCGAACGTCGTCGTGCTCACCCCGGGTGTGTTCAACTCGGCCTACTTCGAGCACACGCTGCTCGCCCGTCTCATGGGGGTCGAACTCGTGGAGGGGCGCGACCTCGTCTGCGCCGGTGGCAAGGTCTTCATGCGCACAACCCGCGGCCCGAAGCGGGTCGACGTCATCTACCGCCGCGTGGACGACGACTACCTCGACCCGCTGCAGTTCCGCGCCGACTCGATGCTGGGCGCCCCGGGGCTCATGCTCGCCGCCCGCATGGGCAACGTCACGATCGCCAACGCGGTCGGAAACGGCGTCGCCGACGACAAGCTGCTCTACACGTACACGCCCGACCTCATCCGGTACTACCTGTCCGAGGAGCCGATCCTCCCGATCGTCGACACCTGGCGGCTGGAGGAGCCGGAGGCGCTCGAAGAGGTACTCGACCGGCTCGACGAGCTCGTCGTGAAACCCGTCGACGGCTCCGGCGGCAAGGGCCTGGTGGTGGGGCCGGACGCGTCCCGCGCGGAACTCGATGCCCTTCGCACCAAGCTCCGCGCCGACCCGCGCGGGTGGATCGCGCAGCCGGTCGTCATGCTCTCCACCATCCCCACCCTCGTCGAAGACGGGATGCGGCCGCGCCACGCGGATCTGCGGCCCTTCGCCGTGAACGACGGCGACGACATCTGGGTGCTCCCTGGTGGTCTCACCCGGGTGGCGCTGCCGGAGGGGCAGCTGGTGGTCAACTCCAGCCAGGGCGGCGGGTCGAAGGACACCTGGGTCGTCGGAGGCGCCGCACCCGGGCACGTCGAGTACGGGCAGGGGCACGGCCTCGCCGGGCTGGTCGCCGACCAGGCCTCGACCGTCACGCAGGCGATCCCGATCATCTCGGCGGAGGATGCGGCCGCCGCGGGCGAGTCGCCCGAGGTCAGCCACTCCCCGCAGGACCGTCCGCGCACCCGGTCGGAACAGCAGGAGCAACAGCAACAGCAACGGGACGGGGGTGCGTCATGCTCCTGAGTCGCATCGCCGAATCCCTGTTCTGGATCGGCCGGTACATCGAACGCAGCGACGGCACCGCCCGCATCCTCGATGTGCACCTGCAGCTGCTGCTCGAAGACCCGTGGATCGACGAGGACACCGCGTGCCGGTCGCTCCTCGCGGTCATGGGCTCTGCCCCGCTCGACGACGCCGGCACGGTGTCGCGGGAGGACGTGCTGGCCCGGCTCGCCGTCGACCGGGCGAACCCGTCGAGCATCGTCTACTCGCTCACCGCCTCGCGGGAGAACGCCCGCCGGGCGCGGGAGATCGTCTCCACGGAGCTCTGGGAGTGCCTGAACACCACGAATGCACGGATGCCGCGCCGGCTGCAGCTGGAGAAGGTGCACGAGTTCTTCCAGTGGGTGCGCGAACGCGCAGCGCTCGCCGTGGGCATCGTCGACTCCTCCACGAGCCGCGATGAGGCGTGGCAGCTCGGGTCCCAGCTGGATCACGATCCTCCGCTCCTGCGGCGCGTACGAGGCGTACGTCCGCACCTACCGGGGCATGCCGAGTGCGAAGAACGCCGCCGAGTTCCTGCTGCTCGACCGCCTCTTCCCGCGGTCGATCATCTATTCGATCTCGCGGGCGGAGGAGTGCATCAGCGCGATCGACCCGACCGTCGACCGGGTGGGGCACTCCAACCAGGTGCTGCGTGCGCTCGGCCGCATCCGCAACGACCTGGAGTACCGGCCGACGAACGAGATCCTCGAGGAGCTTCCCCGGCACATGCTGCGCGTGCAGAAGGTGACCCGGGAGGCGTCGGATGCGATCCGGCAGCGGTTCTTCCCCACGCAGGCCGAGCCCAGCTGGATCGGAGAGATCTCATGAAGCGCCTGCGCATCGAGCACGAAACCGGGTTCGTATACGAGGGCGACGTGTCGGCCTCGTATAACGAAGCGCGGATGCTGCCGGGCACGACCGACAGCCAATTCGTGCTGAGTTCGTCGCTCGAGATCGAGCCCTCCACCGCCGTCAACAGCTTCGTCGACTACTTCGGGACGCGGGTGAGCTCGTTCGACGTGCTCTCCCCGCACCGGGGCCTGCGGATCACGGCGCGCTCGCTGGTCGAGGTGCGCCCCCGTCCGATCGAGCACAGCGGTCTCACCTGGGAGCGGCTGGCCACCGAGGCTGCCCGGTCCATCACCACTGTGGAGCAGCTGTCGCAGACGCCGCGGACGCAGCCGCATCCCGAGGTCGTCGAGATCGCCCGCTCCATCGCGGAGCGGTACGACGACCCCGGGCGTGCCGCGCACGAGGTGTGCATGGCCATCGGCTACGCGGTCGAGTACGTCTACGGCGTCACCGGGGTGCACTCCACCGCCGCCGAGGCCTGGGAAGCCAGGAAGGGCGTGTGCCAGGACATGGCGCACATCGCGATCGGGGCGCTCCGGGCCATCGGCATCCCCGCCCGGTACGTATCCGGCTACCTGCACCCGCAGGCGCAGGCCGAGATCGGGGTACCGGTGGAGGGCGAGTCCCACGCGTGGGTGGAGTGGTTCGCCGGTGAGTGGACCGGCTTCGACCCCACCAACAACACCGAGATCGGCGACCGGCACGTGCTCGTCGGCCGAGGCCGCGACTACAACGACGTGCCGCCGCTGCGCGGTGTGTACGGCGGTCACTACAAGGCCGAGCTCGGCGTGAAGGTCACGATCACCCGCGAGGCGTGACCCGCCGCGGCGGCCGATGTGTGACACCGGATGACGGGCGGTTCCGCGGAAGCGGCGGCGTGGCCCTAGCGTCGGTGGCATGAGCACGATCGCCGAGTCCGTCATCCCCGCCGTCACCGCCGAAGAGCGAGCCACCCGCCTCACCGAGGCAGGTGCTGCCTGGAGTGAGCGCATCGACGCGAACCGTGCGTCGGCGCACCTGACCTACCTCGTGAAGGGGCACTCGGAGGGCTCGGTGGCCACCCGTCTCACCGCCGGCCGCCACACCATCCTCGTCGACGAGCCCGCCCCGCTCGCCGGCGACGACGTCGCTGCGTCTCCCGTCGAGGTGGCGCTCGCCGCCCTGATCTCCTGCCAGGTCGTCGTCTACCGCCTGTACGCGCAGGCGCTCGGCATCCAGATCGACGACCTGCAGGTCACGGCCGAGGGCGACCTGGATGCGGCACGCCTGTTCGGCAAGGACGACACCGTGCGCGCCGGCTTCACCGACGTGCGCCTGCGCATCGAGATCGCCGGCCCCGAGTCGGCCGAGCGCTACGAGGAGCTGCGCCGCACCGTCGACGCGCACTGCCCGGTCCTCGACCTGTTCCAGAACCCCACGCCCGTCACCACCACCGTCGTCGTCCGCTGAGGCGGGACCGCTGACAGGGCCGCCGCGAGCGCGGCGGCCCGACGGCGGCTCCGCCTTAGCCCGCCGTGTCGCCGGCCGGGTCGCTCGATGCGGCGGCCTTCGGCGGGTGCGGGACGGGCGGACCGGGCTTCGGCGCCGGCGGCAGGGTCTCGCCCTCCCCGGCGGCGAGGTGCGTCTGCTCCTCGGCGTTCACGCGTCGCCCTGCTCGTCGGATTCCTGCGCCCGCGCGGCGGCGTGCTCGTCAGCGTCCGCTTTGGGTCCTGCCTCGGAGTCGGCATCCGAGGTGGTGTCCGTCGCGGCCGAGCGCACCTCGTCGGTCACGGCATCGGTGGGAGCTGCGTCGTCGGCGTGCGCGTTGTCGGAGTGGCGAGTCGGGATGTTGTCGCTCATGGGATTCCTTTCGTCTTCCCCAGACTCACCGTTCCGGCCGTGCCGGCCAACCCCTGGACACGCGCGTGCCGGACGGTCCGTGGATCGGGGCCACCGGGTTCAGGACGTGCGGCGGGCCGCATCCTCGACCGGTAACGGACTCGTCGCCGCAGCGATCTCGTCGCTGAACTCCTCCGGGGATGCGGTCACCACCCGCACCGGGACCGTCTCGTCGACGGCGAGGCGGAACCGGCTCGCCGGGTGCCGGTGCACGCGGCCGCTCGCGAGCACCCAGACCCCGCCGATGGTGCAGGCGAGGAGCCCCGCGACACCGCCGATGACGATGGCGGTGCGCGGCCCGTAGGCGTTCGCGACCCAGCCGGCGATCGGCGCCCCGATGGGCGTGGAGCCCATGATCACGGCCATGTACAGCGCGAGCACCCGCCCGCGCAGCGCCGGGTCCGTCGTCGTCTGCACGTAGCCGTTCGCCGTCGTCAGCATCGTCACGGTGCAGAACCCGACGAACACGAGCAGCACGGCGTAGAGCGCATAGGTCGGCATGACTGCCGAGACGAGCGAGGCGACGCCGAATCCGCCGGTGGCGATCATCACGACCCGGAGCCTCGCCCGATCCCGCCGCGCGGACAGCAGGGCGCCGGCGAGCGAGCCGATCGCGAGCACCGAGCTGAGCAGGCCGTACCCGTCGGCCTGCTGGCCGAACTCCAGCGCCATGGTCGACGCGAAGATCGGGAAGTTCATGCCGAATGCGCCGACGAGGAACACCATCACGAAGGTGACGATGAGGTCGGGGCGCCGGGCGACGTAGCGGAACCCGTCGGCCAGTCGCGCGGCGCCGGGTGTGCGCACCCGCGGCACCAGTTCGTCGCGATGCATGAGACGCAGCGCCACGAGCATCGCGAGGAAGGTCGCCGCATTGATGACGAACACCCAGCCGGTGCCGACGACGACGATGAGGATGCCGCCGATCGCGGGGCCGAGGAGCCGCGCGGTGTTGAACGACGCGGAGTTCAGGGCGACCGCGTTCGAGGCATCCTTCTGGCTCACCACATCCGTGACGAACGCCTGACGCGCGGGGGAATCGAACGCGTTCCCGACGCCGAAGGCCGCGGCGAAGCACAGCATGATCGTCAGCGTCATGACGCCGGTCAGCAGCAGGATGCCGGCCGTCACGGCGAGCAGCATGAGGAACGTCTGCGTCACCATGAGCAGCTTCCGCCGGTCGAAGCGGTCGGCCACCCATCCGGTGACGCTCACGAGGATCAGCGGCGGCCCGAACTGCAGCGCCATGGTGACGCCCATGGCGGTGGCGTCGTTGTTCGTCAGCTCGGTGAGGACGACCCAGTCCTGGGCGGTCGACTGCATCCAGCCGCCGATGTTGGAGACCAGTGCACCGAGGAACCAGATGCGGTAGTTGTACAGCGACAGCGAGCGGAACATGCCTCCGCCCCCGCGCCGTGCGGGGGCGGAGGTCATCGGTCGGCCACCTGGCGCAGGATCGGCACCGCCGCGGCGAGGGCGGCGCGCTCTGCGGGGGAGAGGTCGGCGAGGGCGTCCTCCAGCCAGGCGTCGCGGCGGCGCTGGGTCTCCAGGATCAGGGTGCGCCCCGCATCCGTGATCTCGATGATCACCTTTCGGCGGTCCTGCACGTCGGGGGTGCGGGTGAGGTAGCCGGCCTCTTCGAGGGCGTTGACGGTGCGGTTCATCGACGGCGGTGTGACCCGCTCGGCCTCGGCGAGCTCACCGAGCGTGCGGGGGCCGCGCTGCAGTGTGGCGAGGACGACCAGGTGCCCATCGGGCATCGAGTCGACGGCGCGCTGGGCCCGGAGCCGCCGGGTCAGGCGGAAGGCCGCCATGCGGAGCTCGGCTGCGAGGTCGGGGGATTCCTGGTGGGACGCCATTTCGATACTTAGCCTAGCTCATTAGCCATGCTAAGTAAATGTCCGCGGGGGGACCGGCGGTTTAGAGGCGGGACCAGGCCTCGGTCAGCACGCCCCGCAGGATCTGCTCGATCTGCGTGAACTCCGCAGGACCCACGGTGAGCGGCGGGGCGAGCTGGATGACAGGGTCGCCGCGGTCGTCGGCGCGGCAGTACAGCCCCGCCTCGAACAGGCCTTTCGAGAGGAAGCCGCGCAGTAGCCGCTCGGCCTCGTCGTCGTCGAAGGTCTCCTTGGTGTCCTTGTCCTTGACCAGCTCGATGCCGAAGAAGTAGCCGTCGCCGCGCACATCGCCGACGATCGGCAGGTCGGTGAGCTTCTCGAGTTCCGCACGGAAGAGCGGCGAGTTCTCCCGCACGCGCTCGTTGAGCTTCTCTTCCTCGAAGATGTCGAGGTTGGCCAGGGCGACCGCGGCCGAGACCGGATGACCGCCGAAGGTGTACCCGTGGTAAAAGGTCGTATCGCCGGTGCGGAACGGCTCATAGATGCGGTCGCTGACGATCGTCGCGCCGATCGGTGAGTAGCCACTGGTCATACCCTTGGCGCATGTGATCATGTCGGGCACATAGCCGTAGGCGTCGCACGCGAACATGTGGCCGATCCGGCCGAAGGCGCAGATGACCTCGTCCGACACGAGCAGCACGTCGTATCGGTCGCAGATCTCGCGCACCCGCTGGAAGTACCCGGGCGGGGGCGGGAAGCATCCGCCGGAGTTCTGCACCGGCTCGAGGAAGACCGCGGCGACCGTGTCGGGCCCCTCGAACTGGATCATCTCCTCGATGCGGTCCGCGGCCCAGACCCCGAACTGCTCGATGTCGTCGGCGGGCGCGCCCATCTCGGCGGCACGGTAGAAGTTCGTGTTGGGGACCCGGAACCCGCCGGGGGTGACAGGTTCGAACATCGCCTTCATCGCCGGGATGCCGGTGATCGCCAGGGCGCCCTGCGGCGTGCCGTGGTAGGCCACCGCGCGGGAGATCACCTTGTGCTTGGTGGGCTTGCCCTGCAGCTTCCAGTAGTACTTGGCGAGTTTGAAGGCGGTCTCGACCGCCTCACCGCCGCCGGTGGAGAAGAACACCTTGTTCAGGTCGCCGGGGGCGTAACCCGCCAGCCGGTCGGCGAGCTCGATGGCCGAGGGATGCGCGTACGACCAGATGGGGAAGAACGCCAGCTGCTCGGCCTGCGTCGCGGCGACCTCGGCGAGGCGGCGGCGGCCGTGGCCGGCGTTGACGACGAACAACCCCGCGAGCCCGTCGAGATACTCGCGCCCGTGGTCGTCCCAGATCGTGTGGCCCTTGCCACGCACGATGATCGGGACGCCGTCCCGCTCCATCGCCGACTGGCGGGAGAAGTGCATCCACAGGTGCTCGCGCGCCTTGGTCTGCAGGTCCTGGTGGTCATAGGTCGGCTCGGTCATCGCTCTCACCCCTTCGCGCCCGACATTACTCCAGCCCGGACCGTTACTGCACCGTCCGGACGGTGCGCGGGCGGGGCGTTCGCCCTCGCCGATCCGGCGCCGGCCGGGGCTCAAGATCCGAAAGGGTGTCGTGGCGGAGTCGTCGAGCTGACCGTCACCGTCTGACGATCCCGGCTTCCGCCTGGGTCGCGGCGCGTTGCGGGTGCGCGTCGCGAGGATCCGTGCATCGGCGCAGCTGAGCCGCCGTCAGCCGAGAGCGGTTGGATCGGAGAGGAGCGGCTCGAAGGCGAGCTCCGCGGCCCCGACGAGGAGCCGGTCGTCGGCGAGCGAGGCCGACCGGATCTCCAGGCGCTCGGCGCAGGCCGGCATCGCCTGGGCGCGCACCGCCGCGAGGAACCCCTCCGCATCCTGTTCGGCGAGCATCGCGAGGAATCCGCCGAGCACGACGACCGAGGGGTTCAGCACGTTCACCGCGTTCGCGAGCGCCGTCGCGAGGATCCGCCGCTGCCGGGCCGTCTCCTCGGTCACGGCCGCATCCGCCGTGTCGTGCAGCGCGGCGGCGAGCTCGCGGTCGTCGGCCGCGGCGAGGCCGACGACGCGGAGGAGCCGCGCCCGGTTCACCTCGTCCTCCAGCACGCCGCCGGGTGCGCGACGGTCCGCGGCGTCTTCGATCCCCGGGCGGTTCTGACCGAATTCGCCGGCATAGCCGCCCGCGCCGCCCACCGGGACGCCGCCGACGATGAGGCCGCCGCCGATCCCGCTGGCCCCGCCGTTGAGGTAGACGATGTCGTCGGCGTCCTGCGCCGTGCCGAACAGGTGCTCCGCGCGGGCACCGAGACTCGCATCGTTGCCGACGGCCGCGGGGAGCCCGGTGGCAGTCTGCACGATCTCGCGCAGCGGGATGTCACGCCAGCGCAGGTGCGGGGCGTCGCGCACCAGGCCGTCTCCGGCGCGGACGAGGCCGGGTACCGCGAGGCCCACCCCGACCAGCCGCGCGTCCGACAGCTCGCCGTCACGCCACGCCGTCACCTGCGCGGCGAGGGCGGCCACCGCTTCCGCCGGGGAGGGGGGCTCGTCGAACCGGATGCGGGCGCGCTCCCGCACCGAGCGGTCGAGCCCCACCGCCGCCACCGTCAGCGCGTCGACCTCCGGGTTCGCCGCGATCGCCACCACGCCGGCTGCGCCGTGCACGGTCGGTGAGGGGCGCCCGACCCGCCGCGCGGGATCGGGCTCCGCCTGTCCGACCAGGCCCGCCCGTTCCAGCTCGCCGACGAGATCGGCGACGGTGGAGCGGTTGAGCCCCGTGCGCTCGGTCAGCGCCGCGCGCGGCAGTGGGCCCTCGTGGTGGACGAGACCCAGGATGCGGGACAGGTTGTGCCGGCGGATCCCGCCTCGATCGTCCGCATCTCTCGCGTTCATGATCACATCGTAGTATGTTGGCGCTCGCAACATATTCATCCGCGAAGGAGCGACCCGCCATGCCCACCCCCACTCCCGCCGACAAGTTCTCGTTCGGACTCTGGACCGTCGGTTACAACGGCACCGATCCGTTCGGCGGACCCACCCGGCCCGCGCTCGATGTCGTGCACGCCGTCGAGAAGCTGGCCGAGCTCGGTGCGTACGGGCTCACCTTCCACGACGACGACCTGTTCGCATTCGGGTCCACCGACGCGGAGCGCCAGACCCAGATCGACCGGCTGAAGGGCGCGCTGGCCGACACCGGCCTCATCGTGCCGATGGTCACCACCAACCTCTTCTCGGCACCGGTCTTCAAGGACGGCGGTTTCACCTCCAATGACCGTCAGGTGCGCCGCTTCGCGCTGCGGAAGGTGCTGCGCAACCTCGACCTCGCCGCCGAACTCGGCGCGAAGACCTTCGTCATGTGGGGCGGCCGCGAGGGCGCCGAGTACGACGCCGCGAAGGACATCCGCTCCGCCCTCGAGCGCTACCGCGAGGCCGTCAACCTCCTCGGCGACTACGTCACCGACAAGGGCTACGACATCCGGTTCGCAATCGAGCCCAAGCCGAACGAGCCCCGCGGCGACATCCTGCTGCCCACGCTCGGCCATGCGCTCGCCTTCATCGACTCGCTCGAGCGTCCCGAACTCGTGGGCCTCAACCCCGAGGTCGGGCACGAGCAGATGGCGGGCCTGAACTTCGCCGCCGGCATCGCCCAGGCGCTCTACCACGGCAAGCTGTTCCACATCGACCTCAACGGTCAGCGCGGCATCAAGTACGACCAGGACCTCGTGTTCGGTCACGGCGACCTACACAACGCGTTCGCGCTGGTCGACCTGCTCGAGAACGGCGGACTGAACGGCGGCCCCGCCTACGAGGGTCCCCGTCACTTCGACTACAAGCCCTCGCGCACCGAGGACGAGACCGGGGTCTGGGACTCCGCCGCCGCGAACATGCGCACCTACCTGCTGCTCAAGGAGCGCGCCGCGGCCTTCCGTGCCGACCCGGAGGTGCACGCGGCGCTCGAGGCCTCGAAGGTGCTCGAGCTGTCGCAGCCGACCCTCGGCGAGGGCGAGAGCTACGACGACCTGCTCGCCGACCGCTCCGCATACGAGGACTTCGACCCGGCCGCCTACTTCGGCGGTCACGGCTTCGGTTTCGTGAGTCGACTCGTCGACGCAGTCGTGCAAGGTCGTCATCGTCGACGCCGAGACCGGGCAGATCGTCCGGCAGGGGCGGGCGCCGCATCCGGACGGCACCGAGGTCGATCCGGCAGCATGGTGGCAGGCGCTGCAGGCCGCGATCGCGGACGCCGGCGGCCTCGACGACGTCACCGCGTGGGCGGTCGGCGGTCAGCAGCACGGGATGGTGGTGCTCGACCAGGAGGGACGAGTCATCCGTCCCGCGCTGCTGTGGAACGACACGCGCTCCGCCGGGGCCGCACGCGACCTCATCGCCGAGTTCGGCGCCGCGCAGCTGGCCGAGCGCACCGGCCTCGTGCCGGTGGCGTCGTTCACCCTCACGAAGCTGCGGTGGCTCCGCGATCACGAGCCGCACAACGCCGCTCGGGTCGCGGCCGTGGCCCTGCCGCACGACTGGCTCACCTGGCGGCTACGCGGGTACGGCCCGGCGGGGGAGTCGGATCGCGGGCCGGTGCTCGACGAGCTCGCCACCGACCGGTCCGACGCGTCCGGCACCGGGTACTGGCGTCCCGATACCGGCGGCTACGACCGGGAGCTGCTCATCGCCGCGCTCGGGCACGACGCGATCCTGCCGCGGGTGCTGGGTCCGGCGGAGGGGACGACGGATGCGGCCGGGCGCCGCGTCGGACCGGGCGCCGGCGACAACGCGGGCGCGGCCCTCGGGGTCGGCGCGGGGCCGGGGGATGTCGTGATGTCCATCGGCACGAGCGGCACCGTCTTCGCCGTCAGCACGGAGCGCACCATCGACGACACCGGCACGGTCGCCGGCTTCGCCGACGCCTCCGGCCACTTCCTCCCGCTGGTCGCGACCCTGAACGCCGCGCGGGTGCTCGATGTGATCGCCCGCCTCCTCGGTGTGGATCATGCCGAGCTCAGCCGGCTCGCGCTCGCCGCCGACGCAGGCGCGGGCGGACTCACCCTGGTGCCGTACTTCGAGGGCGAACGCACCCCGAACCTGCCCGACGCCACCGCGTCGCTCCTCGGCATGACCCTCGCCGCCACGACCCGGGAGAACCTCGCCCGTGCGGCGGTGGAGGGGATGCTGTCGGGTCTCGGCGCCGGCCTCGACGCCGTCCGCGGTCTCGGCGTGCCGCTCCGGCGGGCGCTGCTGATCGGCGGTGCCGCGCAGTCCGAGGCGGTGCAGCAGATCGCGCCGCTCGTGCTGGGGCTGCCGGTCGAGGTGCCGGCGCCCGGGGAGTACGTCGCGCTCGGTGCCGCCCGGCAGGCTGCCGGCGTGCTCTGACGAACGCTCCTCTCACAGCATCCGCGTAGGGGGTCGTCGTACATTCGGACCATGACGCGCCCCGTCGATGATGTGCCGATCAGCCTGTCCGTCGCGGAGATGCGGACGGCACGCGACGAGATCCAACGGTTCCTGCTGGAGTACCGGTTCGGGATGCAGGAGATCGAGACGAAGATCTCGATCCTGCGCGAAGAGTTCCGCAGCATGCACGACTACAACCCGATCGAGCACGTCACCAGCCGGGTGAAGTCGCCCGACAGCCTGGTCGACAAGGTCGCCAGGAAGGGCATCGACCCGGACTTCGACTCGATCAGAACGCACATCACCGACATCGCCGGCGTCCGCGTCACCTGCAGCTTCACCGCCGACGCCTACCGGCTGTACGACCTGCTCACGCAACAGGCAGACATCACGGTCCGCGTCGTGAAGGACTACATCGCCGAGCCGAAGCCCAACGGCTACAAGAGCCTGCACGTCATCGTCGAGGTCCCCGTGTTCCTCTCCACCGGTCCGGTCTCCGTCCCGGTCGAGGTCCAGTTCCGCACCATTGCGATGGACTTCTGGGCGAGCCTCGAGCACAAGATCCACTACAAGTACGACGGTGCCGTCCCGGCCGACCTCGTGGCGAGTCTGAAGGATGCGGCGGTGACCGCGGCCGCGCTGGACGACCGGATGGAGCGGCTTCACCGCGAACTCCACGGGCCGCACCCGTACGGGGCGTCGCTGCGGGTGTGATCGCCCCGCGGGCGTGCCCGTGCTACAAAGGGGCCTCAGCCATCGGGAGGCGCCATGCTCATTGCGGGACTCGTGTTCCCCGGCATCGCCGCGCTGATCCACGTCTACATCTTCGTGCTGGAGTCGGTGCTGTGGACCGGCGCCCGCGCCCGGGCGATCTTCGGGGTGCGCACCATCGAGGAGGCGGAGCTCACCCGGCCGCTCGCCTTCAACCAGGGCTTCTACAACCTGTTCCTGACGATCGTCACGGTCGGCGGCATCGTGTTCTTCGCCGCCGGCGCCGCCGAGATCGGGGCGACGCTGGTCTTCGTGGGCACCGGGTCGATGCTCGCCGCCGGCCTCGTCTTGCTCCTGTCGAGCCCGTCGAAGGCACGGTCCGCGCTTATCCAGCTGGTCCCGCCGCTCATCGCCGTCGTGCTCGTGGCGGTCGGCCTCACCGTGTGACCTGCGCGGCCGGAGTCGGCGCGCGTCAGGACTCGATCGGGTGGGGCGTGTCCAGCTGCTCGGGGACGAGCATGATGCCGCCGGATGAATTCGCGGAACTCGCTAGCTCCTCGATCCACTGCCGGTCGAGGACCGTGGGCTCGGGGTCGTCGAACACGAACCGCAGCGGGATCGACGGGTGCAGCCACACCGTGCTGCGCCCGCGAGGCTGGTCGTCGGTGTGACGCCACGAGAGGGTGAAGCTCTCGCCGCGGCGGAGCTTGGTGGCGATGACCACTTTCAGGTGCGCGAGAGCGCGATCGTCGATGTTGATGGGAGAGCTCGTGCCGCCGTAATAGATCGTGCCCATGTGCCCCACCATAACCCGATGCCCGTCCGGGCACTTCGGGCCTGTGGATGACCGCCGTATGCTCGAACCATGGGGCGATTCATCTACGACACCAATTCGAACGCGGTCGACATCGAAGACCGCACGCTGGCGCATCTGCGCATCGTCGTCATGAACAAGCTCCGCCGCGGCGAGCCGTTCATGTTCGACGTGGAGATCGGTGACGGTAGTGGCCGCCGCAGCTTCTGGGTGCACCCGTCCGTGCCGATGCAGTTCCACTTCTACGGCAGCCGCCAACCGCGCATCAACCGCGCCTGGGTGGAGGAGCTGATGCTCGCCGCATCCGGCCCCAACGGCCTCACGATCGTGCCCGAGCCGGACGACGACCTCCCGCCCGCCACCGCCTGAGCGGAATACGGGCCGCTCGGCCGGCTGTCAAGGGCCGCCTTGGTGCACCGTGCGCGGGACATCCTGGAGGCCAAGCTTCAGGAGGTGGTCCGCTGTGCGACCCCAGCCGAACGAATCCGTCCCCGAGGACGGCGATGAGCCCGAGCTGACCTTCGAACAGGTGCCCGGGATCGATGTCGTGGACGGAGAACTGCTTCCCCGCCGCGACTGAGCGTGCCTTAACCTTACGGGCATGCCCGAGTTCGTCGATGCACACGGCGTCACCATCGTCTACGACCTCCATCCCGCCCGGACCCGAGCGCGGGCAGTCGTGCAGCTGCTCCACGGCGTCGGCGAGCACGCCGGCAGGTACCCCGCGCTGATCGCGGCGCTCACCGCGGACGGCTACACGGTGTATGCCGACGATCACCGCGGGCACGGTCGCACCGGCATGCGACAGTGGGGCGATCCGGCACGGCTCGGGCGCCTCGGCGCGGGCGGGCACGAGGCGGCGGTCGGCGCGCTGTGGCAGCTCACCGAGATCATCCGCGCGGAGAACCCCGACCTGCCGCTGGTGATCCTCGGTCATTCCTGGGGCTCGTTCCTCGCGCAGATCCTCGTCAACCGGCATCCGGATGCGTATGACGGCATCGTGCTGTCCGGGTCGGCGCTGCGGATGCCCGGCGCGCTGAACGCCGGCGACCTGAACGCGCCGTGGAAGGCCCCGGACGCGACGGGCACCGAGTGGCTCTCCAGCGACCTCGCCGTGGGACGGGCGTTCCTCGAGGACGAGCTGACCACCTCGGTGCCGCTGATGAAACTGTTCGGGGTGCGTGAGGCGGCGCGGATCTTCGGCCGCCCGCGGAAGGACATCGGCGTCGACATTCCGACCTTGCTCATGGTGGGCCGGGAGGACACCGTCGGCGGCCCCCGCAGCGTCCACCGGCTGGCCGCCGCCTACCGTGAGCGGTCCGGCTTCACCGACGTCACCACGCTCGTCTATCCGGGCGCGCGCCACGAGATCTTCAACGAGGTGACGCAGGCGGAGGTCCGTGCCGACCTCCTCGCCTGGCTCGACGCGCGCTTCCCTGCCCGCGACTGAGCGGGAGGCGCCCCCGCGCGCCTAGGCTGGGAGGATGCACGGCGAATTCAAGGTGCCCGGCGGCAAGCTCGTGGTCGTGGACCTCGAGGTCCGCGACGGCCGGATCGTGGACTTCCACCTGGCCGGCGACTTCTTCCTCGAGCCCGACGACGCCCTGGCGGACATCGACGCGGCCATCGAGGGGCTGCCGGTGGAGACGGATGCGGCCGGTATCGCCGCCGCCGTTCGTCAGGCGCTGCCCGCCGGCGCGCAGCTGCTCGGCTTCACGCCGGAGTCGGTGGGCACCGCGGTGCGCCGGGCGCTCGTGACCGCACCGGGGTGGAAGGAGTTCTCCTGGGAGGTCGTCCACGAGCCGCCCGTGTCGGCGCGCATGAACCTCGCCCTCGACGAGGTGCTCACGACCCGCGTCGGCGACGGTCGCCGGAACCCGACGCTCCGCCTGTGGGAGTGGAACGAGTCCGCCGTCGTGATCGGTTCGTTCCAGTCGTACCGGAACGAGGTCGACCCCGAGGGTGCGGCACGGCACGGCTTCGACGTCGTCCGGCGCATCTCCGGCGGTGGCGCCATGCTCATGGCCGCGAACTCGATCGTCACCTACTCGCTGTACGTGCCCGCCTCCCTCGTCGCCGGGATGACCTTCGCCGACTCCTACGCGTTCCTCGACGACTGGGTGCTGCAGGCGCTGCGCTCCCTCGGCATCGACGCGGTGTACCAGCCGCTCAACGACATCACCGGCCCCCACGGCAAGATCGGCGGCGCCGCGCAGAAGCGGCTCGCCAACGGCGGGGTGCTGCACCACGCCACCCTCAGCTACGACATGGACGGTCAGGTGATGACCGAGGTGCTGCGCATCGGCCGCGAGAAGCTGAGCGACAAGGGCACCGCATCCGCGGCCAAGCGCGTCGACCCGCTCCGAAGCCAGACCGGTCTTCCCCGCGAGGCGATCATCGACCGGTTCATCGACACGTTCACCACGCTGTACGGCGCCGTGCCCGGTCGCATCACCGACGAGGAGTACGCGGAGGCCGAGGCGCTGGTGGCCTCGAAGTTCGCCACTGACGCGTGGCTGCACCGCGTCCCGTGACCGCCCCCACCCCACCGGCACCGGCCCCTGCCCCGGCACAGCCGCACGGCGGCGTCCGCATCCATCACGGTGAGAACCTGGAGGTCGCCGCGACCCTCCCTGACGGCGCATTCACGCTCATCTACCTCGACCCGCCGTTCAACACCGGCCGGACGCAGGGACGTGCGGTCGAGACGGCGCGCACGGCGGCGGCAGCTACGGATGCAGCGCGGCTGAGTTCGATGTCGGGTTCGGTGGTGGGTTCGGTGGTGGGTTCGGTGTCGGGGGAGGTCAAGCGCGGCTTCCGGGGGACCAGCTACGAGCGGCTCCGCGGGGACCTCCGCACGTACGACGACCGATTCGACGACTACTGGGGCTACCTGGAGCCGCGGCTGGCGGAGGCCTGGCGGCTGCTCGCCGACGACGGCACGCTGTACCTGCACCTGGACTACCGCGAGGCGCACTACGCCAAGGTCATGATGGACGCGCTGTTCGGACGCGACCGGTTCCTCAACGAGCTCATCTGGGCGTACGACTACGGGGCGAAATCCCGCCGGCGCTGGCCCACGAAGCACGACACCATCCTCGTGTACGTGAAAGACCCGGCCGGCTACTGGTTCGACTCCGAGTCCGTCGACCGGGAGCCGTACATGGCGCCGGGACTGGTGACCCCGGAGAAGGCCGCCCGCGGCAAGCTTCCCACCGACGTGTGGTGGCACACCATCGTCCCGACCAGCGGGCGGGAGAAGACCGGTTACCCGACGCAGAAGCCGGAGGGGATCCTGCGGCGCATCGTGCAGGCCTCGAGTCGGCCGGGCGACAGCGTCCTCGACCTCTTCGCGGGCTCCGGCACCACCGGAGCGGTCGCCTCTGCGCTCGGCCGCAACGCCGTGCTCGTCGACCGGAACCCCGAGGCGATCCAGATCATGCGCACCCGCATCCCCCACGCGGAGATCGTTGCGTCCTAGGCTGGGCGAATGCGCTTCGGAACCTTCATCCCTCAAGGCTGGCGACACGATCTGGTCGGCATCGACCCTGCCGACCACTGGCGGGTGATGCGCACTCTCGCGCAGCGCGCCGATGAAGGCCCCTGGGAATCGCTGTGGGTCTACGACCACTTCCACACCGTGCCGGTGCCGAGCGAGGAGGCGACGCACGAGGCGTGGACGCTGATGGCGGCGTTTGCGGCGTCGACCGACCGCATCCGGCTCGGGCAGATGTGCACCTGCATCGGGTACCGTAACCCGGCCTACCTCGCCAAGGTCGCCGCGACCGTGGACGCGATCTCCGGCGGCCGGGTCGAGATGGGCATCGGCGCCGGCTGGTACGAGCACGAGTGGCGCGCCTACGGCTACGGTTTCCCGCGGATCGGTGAGCGGCTCGGGATGCTGCGCGAGGGCGTCGAGATCATGCGGCAGGCGTGGACGAGCGGCTCGGTCACCCTCGACGGCGAGCACTACTCGATGAGCGGCGCGACGGTGCGTCCGCTGCCGCTGCAGCAGGGCGGTATCCCGCTGTGGATCGCGGGCGGCGGTGAGAAGAAGACGCTGCGGCTGGTCGCGGAGTACGGCGACTACGCGAACGTGGCCCCGGCGGACTTCGCCCACAAGCGCGACGTGCTGCGCGCCCACTGCGCCGAGATCGGCCGCGACCCGGGCGAGATCACCCTGAGCGCGAACTTCAATACCGTCATCGGCGCCACCGAGGCCGAGGTGACCGAGCGGCTCGAGGCGATCGAGGCGCGTGTCGCACCGTACCTCGGCGATGCGACCGCGCAGTACATGGCCGACTATGGCTCCTCGGGCAACGCGCTCGTCGGTACCCCGGCGCAGGTCGTCGAACGACTCACCGCGCTGCAGGATGAGGGGCTGGCATACGCCATCCACTACTTCCCCGAGCATGCCTACGACCGCACCGGCGTCGACCTGTTCGAACGTGAGGTGATTCCGGCGCTCCGCTGAGCGGGCGCCCGAGTCCCTTTTCGCCGAGACCACATCCGTTCGCCGAGGCGACATCCGATCGGGTGTGGTCTCGGCGAACGGATGTGGTCTCGGCGCGGGCCGGTCGGGGGAGACGTGGCGGTCAGTACAGCGCGGCCACCGAGGCGTAGCCGTCCGGCAGCACGTCGGGGGCGGATGCGGGTCCGCCGAACACCCGCGTTGACCCCGGTGCCGCAGACCACGCGCGCCAGCCGGGATCCTGCGTGCGCGCGAACGCGACGGCCGCGCCGTGCACTGCGGTGGCGAGCGCCCGCGGCGGAGCATCCCCCAGCAGCGCCGTGGTGCCTTCGGCGCCGAGGGCGTCGAAGAAGAACGGCACGTCCAGGCAGTGGCAGGCCCAGCGCTTGGTCGGTGACGGCCACGAGAACCGGTACACCCAGGTCGGCGCCGCCTCCGGCGCGTGCGAGCGGGAGCGGGCCGTCGCGACGCGGGCGACGAGCGAGCGGAACACCCGGTCGGTCACGAACCGGCCGAGGATCGCGGCGGTGCCGGCGCGCCGGCGGTCCGTGTTCGCGCGCAGGTACTCGGCCCGCACGGGTCCTGGCACGCCCAGCCGGCCCAGCGCGAACCCCGCCGGGACGACGGCGAGGATGCGGCGAAGCGGGTCGAGCACCATCGTGAACTCGTCGTCCGTCGCCCCGATGACGAGGGGCTTGCCGGCGCCGACGCCCTCGCGGAGCGCCTCCACCGGCGGGAGCGGGATGAGGTCGCCGTCGACCATCGGCGCCCAGGATGGGCCGTCGTCGATCATGTCCCGCACCGGAGCGAGCCGGTCGCGGGTCTCCGCGTGCGCCGCCCTGTTCAGCAGCCCCTGCAGCTTCTCCTCGGGCACCGAGGCGAAGCCGGTGCGGTCTGCCGTGACCCCGGCGAGGGCCGCCAGCCGGGTCGCGCGCTCCCGCGCCGCGTCCTCGGACACGTCGCCGAGCGCCGCCGACATCACCCACGCGGCGTGGAAGAGGTGCTGCGCGCGGGGCATCGACAGCAGGGTCAGCACCGCACCGCCGCCGGCGGACTGTCCCGCAAGGGTCACGCGGGCCGGGTCGCCGCCGAATGCGGCGATGTTCCGCTGCACCCATTCCAGCGCCGCGAGCCAGTCGCGAACGCCCCGGTTGTGCGGCGCGCCGTCGATGTATCCGAACCCGTCGAATCCGAGCCGGTACGAGATCGTCACGGTGACCACGCCGTCGCGGGTGAACGCGGCGCCGTCGTACCACGGGCTCGCGGGGGAGCCGGCGGTGTACCCGCCGCCGTGGATGTACACGAGCACCGGCAGTGCCGCATCCGCGTTCTGCGGGAAGGGGGCGAACACGTTGACGTTGAGGGTGGAGTCGCCCGGGATGGCCGGCTCCGGGATGATCGTGTTCCCCGGGTCGGTGCGTAGCGCCGTCGCACCGTACTCGGTCGCGTCGCGGACCCCCTGCCACGGTTCGACCGGGACGGGGGCCGCGAACCGCAGGTCGCCCACGGGCGGCTGCGCGAACGGGATGCCGAGGTATGCGGCCGAGCCCGCCCGCCACACACCGCGCACGGCACCGGAGTCGATGGACACGACGGGGATGTCGGGAAGGGTCATACTGCTCCTCGCGAGTGGATGCGTGCAGTCATGAGGATATGTGGGCACGAACCTCGCAGGATGCGACGAACCTCGCAGGATTCTGGCCGGATGCGGCGAACTTTGCGCGATTCTGCGGAGTTCGTGCGGCGCTCAGGGCGCGAGGAAGTCCAGGATCGCGGCGTTGACCTCGTCGCCGTGCGTCCCCAGCAGCCCGTGCGGCGCACCCTCGATCTCGACGTAGGTGGCCTCCGGCAGCGGCTCGGTGAAGCGGCGGCCGGTCTTGTCGATCGGCAGGATGTTGTCGGCGGTGCCGTGCACGATGAGCGCCGGCACGTCGACGGCCGGGATGTCGGCGCGGAAATCGGTCGGCCAGGTCAGGGGAGCGGCCGCGATGGCGGCGTTCCCCGCCTGGTTCGCCACCGCCACACTCGCCTGCAGTGCCTCCGGCGAGAGGCGGCTGCCGAGGGTGTCGTCGAGGTTGTAGAAGTCGTGGAAGAAGCCGGTGAGGAACGCATACCGGTCGGCGGCGACCGCGGCCGCGGTGCCGTCGAAGAACGCCTGATCCCCCGCCCCGTCCGGGTTGTCGTCGGTGATGAGCAGGTACGGCTCGAGCGAGCCGAGGAACGCCACCTTCGCGATCTTCGCGCTGCCGTAACGGCTGAGGTACCGGGCGATCTCACCGGTTCCCATCGAGAAACCGATGAGCACCGCATCCGTCAGCTCCAGGGTGTCGATGAGCGCGTGCAGGTCGGCGGCGTACGTGTCGTAGTCGTGCCCGAGCGCGGTCTTGGTGGACGCACCGAACCCGCGGCGGTCGTACGCGATCACCCGGTACCCGGCCTCGAGGAGCGCCCTCTGCTGCTTGTTCCAGGACTCGCCGTTCAGGGGGAAGCCGTGGATCAGCACCACCGGCTGCCCGCTGCCCTGATCGGTGTAGAACAGCTCGACGTCGACGGAGTTCTCGGTCCCGACGGTCACGAAAGCCACGGTGTTCTCCTTCCGGACGCAGCCGGATGCCGCGTGCCACGTCATCGACGTTACGACGGCGGCGACCCGTGAGCCAGGGCGGATCCCGCTCAGACGCCGGCGGACTCCCGCTGGCGCAGACGCCGCAGGATCGCTTCGAGCGCGGGGGCCGCCGCAGCGAGGGTCGCCACCTCCGCAGGGGTGAGCTCGGCGATCGCGGTCTGCACCGGCGCCGACCAGTCGGCGGAGATCTCCTGGTGCTCGGTGATCCCGAGATCCGTGGCGAACACGGCGGCGGTGCGTCGATCGGTCTCGGACTGACGCCGGTCGACGAAGCCGCGCTGGATGAGCGAGCGCAGTGAGGCGCTCACATTGGGCTGGCGCAGGCCCAGGCTCTGCGCGAGATCCCCGACCGTGGAACCCGGATTGTCGATGATCTGCTTGAGCAGCGCGATCTCGGTCGTCGGGATGGGGCCGACGCCGGCGCGTTCCGGCGCCTGCCGGTGGATCGCCCAGGCGAGCTCACGCAGCGACACCGCCAATTCGGTGCGGACCGCGCCGTCATCCTCGCTCACAAGGGCGAGTCTAACCGCGGTGCGGCCGCCCTCCACCGCCGCTGCAGCTCAGGCGCGGCCGGCACCCGCGGCCGGCGTCACGGTGAAGATGTGCGGCGCGCGGTAACCGGCGTCCGCGAACGCCTGCTCGACGGCGGCGGTCACGGGTGAGACGAGCCCGCGGTCCACCACCGCGATGGCCGCCCCGCCGAAACCCCCGCCGGTCATCCGGGCGCCCACCGCGCCCGCAGCCATGGCGGTCGCCACCGCGGTGTCGAGCTCGGGAACCGAGATCTCGAAGTCGTCGCGCATCGACGCGTGCGAGGCGAGCAGCAGTGCGCCGATCGCGAGCGGGCCCTCCTCGCCGAGGGTGCGGACGGTGTCGAGCACCCGCTGATCCTCGGTGACGATGTGGCGCACCCGCCGGAAGGTGACGTCGTCGAGTAGCTCCTGCGCCCGGGGCAGATCGTCGACCCCGAGGTCGCGGAGCGCCGGCACGCCCATGAGGCGGGCGCCGAGCTCGCACGAGGCGCGGCGTTCCCGGTAGCCGCCGGTGGAGTGGGCGTGCGAGACCCGGGTGTCGATGACGAGCACCTCCAGGCCCGCCTCCGCGAAACCGAGCGGCACCGCGCGGGCCTTCAGCGAGCGGCAGTCGAGGAAGATCGCCGCATCCGCCTCGCCGTGCATGGACGCCATCTGGTCCATAACGCCCGTCGGCGCTCCCACGGCCTCGTTCTCGGCGCGCCGGCCCGCGAGCGCCAGGGCGCTCCGGTCGAGGCCGAGCGCCCACAGCTCGTCGACGGCCACCGCCACCGCGCATTCGATCGCGGCCGATGACGACAGTCCGGCACCGACCGGCACGGCCGACGCGATCGCGATGTCGAAGCCGGTGGCGTCGGATGCGGCGTGCCCCTGCAGCGCCCACACCACCCCCAGCGGGTAGCGTGCCCACTCCGCGATCTCGTCTCGTCGGGCGGGGAAGAGGTCGTCGAGGTCGCCGAGCGGCACCTCCACCGCATCCGGGGCGAACGTCGACGCCACGCGCACCACGCGGTCGCTGCGGGGCGAGACGGCCGCGACCGTGCGGTGCGTGATCGCGAACGGCAGCACGAAGCCGTCGTTGTAGTCGGTGTGTTCGCCGATGAGGTTCACCCGGCCCGGCGCCGACCAGAGACCGGCCGGCGCCGCGCCGGTCAGTGCGGTGAACAGCTCGCGGGCGGCGGTGGCCGCATCCGTCGTCGTCACAGGGTCACTCCTTCTAGGGCGTCGCGCAGCCGCGCGGCCGAGGTCTCCGGCGGGATGTCGCCGATCCAGGCGCCCATGGCTGCCTCGGATCCGGCCAGGTACTTGAGCTTGTCTGCGGCACGCCGCGGGCTCGTGAGCTCGAGGTGCAGGCGCGCGCCCGCGCGTCCCACGTGCACCGGAGCCTGATGCCATGCCGCGATGTAGGGGGTGGGTGTCGGATACAGCGCGTCGATGCCGCGGAGCAGCCGCAGGTAGAGCGGGGCGAGCTCGTCGCGCTCGGCGGCGGTCGTCTCGGCGAAGTCGGCGGCATGCCGGTGCGGGACGAGGTGCACCTCGAGCGGCCACCGCGCCGCGAACGGGACGAACGCGGTCCAGTGCTCGCCCTCGAGCACGATGCGCTCGTGCGCGCCCCGCTCGAAATCGAGGATGCGGTCGAACAGGTCGTCGCCGAGCTGCCCGATGCCGTGCAGCAGGCGCTGGGTGCGCGGCGTGACGTACGGGTAGGCGTAGATCTGGCCGTGCGGATGCGCGAGAGTGACGCCGATCTCCTGGCCGCGGTTCTCGAACGGGAACACCTGCGCGATGCCCGGCAGGGCCGACAGGGTGGCGGTGCGGTCGGCCCAGGCCTCGATGACCGTGCGGGCGCGCACCACCGTCTGCGTGCCGAACGAGCCCGCATGCTCGGGGCTGAAACAGACCACCTCGGTGCGGCCGACGGAGGTGCGGGTGCGACCGAGGCCGTAGGCCGCCAGATCGTCGAGCCCCTGTGGCGGATCGACGGCCGCGGGGGCATCACCGGTGGCACGGGCGAGGGCGGGGCCGAAGGACGGTGATTTGTTCTCGAACACCGCGACGTCGTAGCGGGACGGGATCTCGGACGGGTTCGTCGGCGTCTGCGGCGCGAGCGGGTCGAGTTCGGCGGGCGGCAGGAAGGCGCGGTTCTGCCGGGCCGCGGCGATCGAGATCCAGTCGCCGGTGAGCACGTCGAGTCGCATGTTCGCGGTCTCCGGACGCGGCGCCAGGTCGCGAGCGTCGAGGGCGCGCTCGGCGCCGAGCGCGGTGCCGGGGTCGTCGTAGTAGATCAGGTCGCGACCGTCGGCGAGCCGGGTGGGGCGCTTCACCACGCCGGCGCCCAGGAGGACGCCGTCGGGGGTGCCGGGGGAGATTCCGGGTGTGTTCACGATAACACGCTACGTCGCTGCCGTGATATCGTCAACACGGGAGGGCCGATGACCGCGAAACGTCCGTCCATGGGCGATGTCGCCGCGCTCGCCGGCGTCTCCGCGCAGACCGTCTCCCGTGTGGTCAACGCCAGCCCGCGGGTGGACCCGTCGACACGTGCGCGCGTCGAGGCGGCCATGGCGCAGAGCGGGTACCGCATCCATCGCGCGGCCAGGGCCCTCCGCACCGGCCGCACCGGCACGATCGGCGCGGTCGTGGCGACCCTCGCGACCGCGGGCAACTCGCTCATGCTCGAGGCGGTGACGGATGCGGCCGCGGCCCGCGGCTACGACGTCGCCGTCGTCACGATCGGCAGCGAGCCCGTGGTCGCCGCGTTCGAGCGCCTCCGCGACCAGGGCGTCGACGGCGTGGTCGTGATCAACGAGGCGGCGGCACTCGCCCGTGCGGCAGCGCTGCCCGGTGGCCTGCGCTTCGTTGTGGTCGATTCGCCGCCCGACGACCGCTACCTCGGGGTCGAGACCGACCATGTCGGCGGTGCGGTCGCCGCGACCCGGCACCTGCTCGACCTCGGCCACAGCGACATCGCGCACCTCGCCGGGCCCGCATCCTCCTATGCCGCCGCGGAACGCGAGCGCGGCTGGCGCGAGACGCTCGTGCAGGCCGGGGTGCCGGTGAGCGAGCCGGTCCGCGGACGGTGGACGTCCGCATCCGGGTACGACGCGGCGCTCGAGCTCTGCGAGCGGGACCCGCGGCCCACCGCGGTGGTCGTCGCGAACGATCAGATGGCGCTCGGCGCCCTCCGGGCACTTTCGGAACGGGGGCTCCGTGTACCCGAGGACGTCAGCGTCGTCGGCTTCGACGATGTGGCGGATGCGGCCAACTACCGGCCGCCGCTGACGACGGTGCGCCAGCACTTCGACCGCCTCGGCGAACAGGCCGTCGCGGCGCTCCTCGACGGCGGCGGATCCGCGGCCGCGCACCGCACGGTGATCCCGGCGACCCTCGTGGTGCGCGCGAGCACCGCCGCCCCGCCCCGCTGAGTCGCGCTCCGGCGCAGCCGCGGTCAGGGCGGGTCAGCTCGCGTTGCGGCGAGCGTCCCAGCCGCTGCGGACCATCTCGTCCACCGTGTACCGGTTGACCCACCCCAGATCCCGCGCGGCGAGCTCGCCGGTGGCGACGATGCGGTCGGGGTCGCCGGCGCGGCGCGGGCCGATCTCGGGCGTGAAGGCGATGCCGGTGACCCGGGCCATGGCGTCCATGATCTCCCGCACGCTCAGGCCGTTCTGCGAGCCCAGGTTGTAGGCGGCCTCGACCGGAAGGCCCGCCGCCAGGCGCTGCGCCGCGACGACGTGCGCGGCGGCGATGTCGGCGACATGGACGTAGTCGCGGACGTTCGTGCCGTCCGGGGTGTCGTAGTCGTCGCCGTTGATCCGCGGTGTCTCGCCGGCCAGCAGCTTCTCGAACACGATCGGGAACAGGTTGTGCGGGCTCGAGTCGTACACGCTCTCATCGCCGGAGCCCACCACGTTGAAGTAGCGGAGCGAGGTGTGACGGAGCGGATGCGGGGAGCCGGCCGTGGCGACCGCCTGGTCGCGGATGAGCCACTCGCCGATGAGCTTCGACTCGCCGTACGGCGATGCCGGGCGCTTGGGGAGGTCCTCGGTGACGAGGGGCACATCGGGGGTGCCGTACACGGCGGCGGAGGAGGAGAACACCAGGTTCTGCACGTCGGCATCGGCCATCGCGGCCAGCACGATGCGGGTCCCCTCGACGTTCTGTTCGTAGGTGTGGAGCGGGCGCTGCACCGAGACCCCGGCGTACTTGAAGCCCGCGACGTGGATGACTCCGGTCACTTCGTGCGCGCGCAGCGTCCGTTCGACCAGGTCGCGATCGAGGATGGTGCCCCGCACGAACGGAACGCCCTCGGGGACGAAGTCCTCGTGGCCGCTGGAGAGATCGTCGATCACGACGGGGGACAGTCCCGCCGCGGCGAGCGCCCGGACGACGTGGGCACCGATGTAGCCGGCACCGCCGGTGACAAGCCAAGACATGTCTCCATCCTTTCAGGTGCGCGGTCGCGTTGTGTCTCCGGCCCGCGCCGACTGGTCGAAGAGTCCGTCGCGTCTCGGCCGGGTCTACCCTCGGGGCATGAGCCGCGTCGTCATCGCGCCCGACAGTTTCAAGGGGTCGCTTCGTGCGACGGCGGTGGCGCGGGCGATCGCCGCCGGATGGCGGGACGTGGACCCGGATGCGGAGATCCTGCTGCGCCCGATGGCAGATGGCGGCGAGGGCACCCTCGACGCGTTCGCCGCGGCGGTGCCGGGCGCCGAGCGCATGGCGGTATCGGTCGTCGCACCCGCCGGGAGCATGGGCGAACGCATCGGCGCCACCTGGCTGCTGCTGCCGGGCACACCGGCCGCGCCGGAGGGCACCGCGGTCGTAGAACTCGCGAGTACCTGCGGCATCGAGCTGTATCGCAGCCGGCGGGAGCCGTGGCGGGCGTCGACGCGCGCCTTCGGTGAGGCCATCGCCGACGCCCTCGCGCACGGCGTCTCCCGCCTGTTGCTCGCCGTCGGATCGAGCGCCTCCACCGACGGCGGGGCCGGGATGCTCCGAGCCCTCGGCGCCCGCATCATCACGACGGACGGTCGCGCGCCGGCGGACGGCGCGGAAGGGCTACGAGACCTTGCCGCCGTGGACCTCGACCGGATGCGGCCGCTGCCGCCGGGCGGGGCACTCGTGCTCACCGACGTCACCGCCCCGCTGACCGGCGCCACCGGCGCCGCGGCGATGTTCGGCCCGCAGAAGGGCTTCGGTGCCGACGAATTGCGCCTCGTGGACACCGCCCTCGCCCGGTATGCCGCGCAGTTCGACGTCGACCCGGAGACCGCCGGTGCGGGCGCCGCCGGTGGCACCGGGTTCGCGCTGCTCGCCTGGGGCGCGCGGCTCGCCCCCGGCGCGGCGGAAGTGGCGGGACTCCTCGGCCTCGCGGACGCGGTGGGCACCGCATCCGTCGTCGTGACGGGTGAGGGTGCCTACGACGCGCAGTCCGCGGCGGGCAAGGCGCCGGCGCATGTGGCCGCTCTCGCGGCCGACGCCGGGGCACCCGTGGCCCTGGTCGCCGGCCGGATCGACCCGGATGCGGACACCTCGGCGTTCGCCGAGACCCTGTCGCTCACGCGCCTCGCCGGGTCCGGCGCTGCCGCGCTCGCCGACCCTGCACGGTGGCTGCGCGACGCCGGCGCGACGCTGGCCCGCGCCCTCTGGTGACCGCAGCGCGAGACCACATCCGTTCGCCGAGACCACATGCGATCGGATATGGTCTCGCGAATCGGGTGTGGTCTCGGCGCCAATGATTACGCGTCGCCGAGGGCCTCGGAGACGACCGCGCGGGCCTCCTCCTGCACCTGGCGCAGGTGCCCCTCACCGCGGAGCGACTCGGCGTACAGCTTGTACACGTCCTCGGTGCCGGACGGACGGGCGGCGAACCACGCGTCCGCGGTCACGACCTTGAGGCCGCCGATCGCCGCCCCGTTGCCGGGGGCGTGCGAGAGCTTGGCGGTGATCTCCTCACCGGCGAGCTCGGTCGCGGTGACCGCGTCGGGCGAGAGCTTCGCGAGCGCCGCCTTCTGCGCGGGGGTCGCCGGGGCGTCCACCCGCTGATACACCGACGCGCCGTACGTCTCCTCGAGCTCCGCATAGCGCTGCGACGGCGTCTTGCCGGTCACCGCGAGGATCTCTGCGGCGAGCAGGCACAGCAGGATGCCGTCCTTGTCGGTGGTCCACACCGAGCCGTCCATCCGGAGGAACGATGCCCCCGCCGATTCCTCGCCGCCGAAGGCGACGGAGCCGTCGAGGAGGCCCGGAACGAACCACTTGAAGCCCACCGGCACCTCATACAGGGTGCGGCCGAGCGCCTCGACGACCCGGTCGATGATCATCGACGACACCAGCGTCTTGCCGACCGCCGCATCCGCCGGCCACCCCTCGCGGTGCGAGAACAGGTAGTCGATCGCGACGGCCAGGTAGTGGTTCGGGTTCATCAGTCCGGCGTCGGGCGTGACGATGCCGTGCCGATCGGCGTCCGCGTCGTTGCCGGTGAGGATGTCGTACTCGTCGCGGCGGGCGACGAGCGCCGCCATGGCCGACGGCGACGACGGGTCCATCCGGATCTTCTCGTCCCAGTCGAGTGTCATGAACCGCCAGGTCGGGTCGACCTCGGGGTTGACCACGGTGAGATCGAGCCCGTAGTGCTCGCCGATCAGGGCCCAGTACTCGACCGAGGCGCCGCCGAGCGGGTCGGCTCCGATCCGCACGCCCGCCTTCTTGATCGCCTCCATGTCGATGATCGCGTCGAGATCCCGCACGTACGCCTCACGGAAGTCGTACTCGCCGAGTGCGTCGGAGTCGATATCGGCGTACCGGGTGCGCTTCACCCCGGTAAGGCCCGCGGCGATGAGCTCGTTCGCGCGGTCGGCGATCCAGCCGGTGGCGTCGGTGTCAGCGGGGCCGCCGTTCGGCGGGTTGTACTTGAAGCCCCCGTCGCGCGGCGGGTTGTGGCTCGGGGTCACGACGATGCCGTCGGACCGGCCCGGGTCATCCGTCGCCCGGTCGCGGTTGTAGGCGAGGATCGCGTGGCTGAGCGCGGGTGTCGGCACCCACGAATCGCGGGAGTCGACACGCACGTCGACTCCGTTCGCCACGAGCACCTCGATCGCGGTGCGCTCGGCGGGCAGCGACAATCCGTGCGTGTCCCGGCCGAGGAAGAGCGGGCCGGTGATGCCCTCCCGCGTGCGGTAGTCCACGATCGCCTGGGTGGTGGCGAGGATGTGGTCCTCGTTGAAGCTCGTCGACAGGCTCGACCCCCGGTGGCCGCTGGTACCGAACGCGACGCGCTGCGCCGGCACGCCGGCGTCGGGCTTGCGATCGTAGTAGGCGGCGATCAGTTCGTCGATGTCGATGAGGTCGGTTGCTACGGCGGGCTGTCCTGCGCGGCTCATGTGCCTAGTCTGCCCTGCACGACGCCCGGTGGCATCCTCTTGACGGACACTGCCCTCGGCCCGGAACACCTGCGCCATACTCGACAGGGACGCCGGGGGATGGGGGAGCAGGATGACGGATGCGGCGCGCATCGCCATCGTCGATGACCATGAGCTGATGGCGCTCGCCGTGCAGGGCGTGGTCGCCGCCGCCGAGGGGCTCACGTTCGCCCGTCACGCCCCGACCGTCGACGGGATCGTGCGGCACATCCTCGATGCCGACCTCGTGCTGCTGGATCTCAGCCTCCGCGACGGCACCGAGCCGGGACGAAACGTCGCCGCCCTCCGCGACTGGGGTGCCGAGGTTCTCGTTCTCACGTCCGCCGAGAACCCGTATCTGGTGCGGGAGGCCTCCCGCACCGAGGCGCTCGGGATCGTCCGCAAGTCCGCGCCGCAGGACGTCCTGGTCGCCGCGATCACCGCCGCCACTCGCGGCGAGCACGTGCCCAGCACCGAGTGGGCCTCCGCCCTCGACACCGATCCGCTGCTCCGGGCAGCGCCCCTCACCGCACGCGAACGCGAGGTCCTCGCGCTGTACGCCTCCGGGCTCGGCGCGAAGGAGGTCGGGGCGACGCTGTTCGTCAGCGAGAACACGGTCAACGACCATCTGCGCCGCATCCGCTCGGTGTACCACCAGCTTGGTCGCCCCGCGGCGACCAAGGTCGAGCTGTACCAGCGCGGCATCGAAGACGGGTACATGCCCGCCCCCCGACGTGACTGAGGCGCGCGTCGTCGCCACCGGTGACGACGCGGGGCGCACCGAGCTCGCTGCCCGGCGCATGGTGATGCTCAGCGCCGGCGTCGTTGCCGTGACGACCGCAGCCATCGCGGCGGTCCTCCTCCACCGCGACGGCGACCGGTCGCTGCCCGCCTGGTTCCTGATGGGCGCCATCGCCGTCGCAGCGCTCTATGCCGGGCTCGGAATCCTCTCGCCGGGGCTGTCGGCCGGAGGGTTGCGCCGCGGCGGAGCGGTCGCGGTCGCGGCGTACCTCGTGCTGCTGGTGGCCTTCCTCCCTGCGCAGGCCGCAACCCCGGATCTGGACCGCATCCCCTGGTTCATGACGGCGTCAGGGGCGGTCGTGATCGCCGCGCTCCTCGCCGGCGGCTCCCGCCTGGCCTGGATCGTGCTGGCGGTGACGATCGCCGCTACCACCGGATACCGGTACCTCGTCGGCGGCATGGATCTCGACGGGGTCGTCAACGACGCGCAGGCCGCGCTGACCGGGTCGGTCATCTGCGTGATCGGCGGGTTCCTCCTCACGACCAGTCGGGAGTTGGATCTGGCGGCGGACGCCGCGACGGAGGCGTCCGCCCTCGCCGCCGCGGAACACGGGCGACTCGCCGCGCGAACGCGGGCCGCCGCCCTGGTGCACGACGAGGTACTCGCCACCCTCACCCTGGCCGGCGCCGACCTCCCGCTACCTCCCGGCCGGCTCGCGGAGCAGGCAGTGGGGGCAGCCGGGATGGTCTCTTCCCTCGCCCGTGACCACGGCGCGCCGATCGTCCCGCTCCGCGACGCGCTCGCGCAGGAGGGTGCACGGTTCTGCGTCCCGGTCACGATCCGGGGGAACGGCGAGCCCGCCCTCGACCCGACGGTCAGGGACGCCCTCGTCGGCGCCACCCGGCAGGCACTGGAGAACAGCGTGCGTCACGCCGGTGCGGGCGTGCCGCGAGCACTGTCGGCCGACCTCGACGACGACCGCATCCTCATCGAGGTCACCGACGACGGCATCGGTTTCGATCCCGGCACCATCCCGCCCGACCGGATGGGCGTGCGGCTGAGCATCGTCGGCCGGATGCGGGACGTCGCCGGTGGCGCCGCGCACGTGGCGTCCGTTCCCGGCGGCGGCACCCGCATCCGGCTCGTGTGGGAACCGCCGGCCCCGACCGACTTGGCCGCTGCGGGCCGGGACGACCTCTCGCTCACTCGCGGGCTCGCCCTCATCGCGGGGGTCTTCGTCGTGGGGCAGACCCTCTCGGCGATCGGGTCCGCCCTGACGACGTCCCCGTGGTGGGCGCCGGTGCTCATCCTGCTCGGCATTCTCGTGGCCGCCGAGGTGCTGCGCCGGGATCCCTCCCCGTTGCCGGGGATCGCGCGTGTGGCCTTCTTCCTCGCCATCACCGTCGGGGTCGTCGTGTGGGGGATCGCGCTGGTGCCGTACTCCTACGGGACCATCTGGTTCGGCTCGGCGGCCGGGTTCCTCCTCGTGGCGCTGGCCCTCCGCGGCCGTACCGGGATGGCCCTCCTCGGTCTCGCATCGATCGTGTTGGTCCTCGCTGCCGCCGGCATCTCCGCAGGCGCGGCGCTGATCGAGCTCGGCTGGGTCGTCACGCGGCCCGTGATCCTCGTCGGCCTGGCCGTGCTGCTCCTGCAGGCGGTCACCCGGATGCAACGGCGTGCGGCCGCGCTCCACCGTCGTGCGCAGGAGGCGGCGCAGCGTGCCGCGTGGGATGCGGCGGCTCACGCCGAGTCCGCCCTGCGCGCCGCCGACCTCGATGAGCGGGTGGTGCCGCTCCTCGACCGGATCGGGCAGGCGCGTCCTTTGTCGCCCGAGGAGAAGCGTGCCTGCGTCGCGCTCGAGGGCGAGCTGCGCGACGAATACCGAGCCGGGGTGCTCGCCCGCGAACCGCTCGTGGCAGCGGTGGCCGCCGCGCGTCGACGTGGCGTCGACGTGGTGCTCTTCGACGATCGCGGCGGGGCGCTCGACGAGGCCACGCTGGACGCCGTCGCCGGGTGGATGGCCGACGCGTTGCCGCGCGCCCGGGTCCGGGTCGTCGGGCGGCTCCTCCCCGAGGGCCGTGCGGGCGTCGCGACGATCGCGGTGGACGGGGAAACCACCGATTTCGGTGGCTGACGGCCGTCGGAGGCGCGGGGGGCTCCACCTAGCGTGAGAGTTCGTCGAGCCGGAAGGGCGTCCATGGAGTGGGTGTGGATCATCGTCGCCTCTCTCGTGATCGGCGGGTGGCTGCTCGTGGCAGCCTTCGCTCTGCTGCGCGGTGCGGTGCGGGACGTCGAGCGCGACTCCGAGCCGGAGGATGATGAGTCAGGTCTAGGCTGAGTGGCCGTGACCACCGACAGTGCACCCGATGCCGCCCGCCGCACCTACAGCTATCTGGGGCCGGCAGGGACATTCACCGAGGCGGCGCTCTCGCAGGTGCCCGAGGCGCGCAACCAGATCTGGAAGCCGGTGCGCAACGTCGCCGAGGCGCTGGATGATGTCGTGCAGGGGCGGTCGGATGCGGCGATGATCGCGATCGAGAACTCGGTCGACGGCGGCGTGTCCACGGCGCAGGATGCGCTGGCCACCATGCCGGGGATACGGATCGTGGGCGAGTACCTGGTACCGGTCAGTTTCGTGCTCGTCGCCCGCCCGGGGACCTCTCTCGCGGATGTGTCGCTCGTCGCCGCCCACCCCGTCGCCTACGCGCAGTGCCTGATCTGGCTCGGCCGCGAGCTTCCCGCGCACGCGCACCTGCCCGCATCCAGCAACGTCGCGAGCGCCCTCGGCCTCATCGACGGATCGAGCGACGCGGATGCGGCGATCGCCCCTCCCGGGATCCTCGAGCACCACGACCTGCAGCTGCTCGCCGAGGACATCGGTGACAACAGGCAGGCCGTGACCCGGTTCGTGCTGGTGCAGCGCACCGTGACGCCGCCGCCCCCCACCGGAGCCGACAAGACCTCGCTCATCGTGGAACTGCCGCAGGAGTACCCCGGCGCGCTGATGGAGATGCTGGAGCAGTTCGCCACCCGCGGGATCAACCTCAGCCTCCTGGCGTCGCGGCCGGTCGGTGATGCCCTCGGGCGCTACCGGTTCGTCATCGACGCGGACGGGCACATCCAGGACGAACGGATGGCGGACGCCCTGATGGGGCTGCGCCGGTTCAGCCCGAAGGTGATCTTCCTCGGGTCGTACCCCCGTGCCGACCGGGTGATCAACCGCTACCCGGACCGCTACTCGGACGACGTGTTCGTCGAGGCGCGGGACTGGCTGCGCTCCCTCGTCGCCGGCGAGCCCGAGGCATGACCGCCGAGATCCTCCGGTACGCAGCGTTCACCGACCCGGCCCAGCCGGGCGGTGGCAACCCCGCCGGGATCGTGCCGGACGCGACCGGTCTCGACGACGCACGGATGCAGGAGATCGCCGCCGAGGTCGGTTACGCCGAGACCGCGTTCGTGCGGCCCGCGGTCGACGGCCGCATCCCGCTGCGCTTCTTCTCCCCGGTCGCGGAGGTGCCCTTCTGCGGGCACGCCACGGTCGCCACGGCCGTGGCGCTCGCCGAGCGCGACGGCGTCGGGACGCTCCGCTTCGCCACCCCGGTCGGCGAGGTCCTCATCGAGACGGAGGAATCCGGCGGAGCGATTCGTGCCACCTTCACGAGCGTCGACCCGGTGGTGTCGGAGCTGCCCGACGCGGTCCGGGAGACGTTGCTGGGGCTTCTCGGCCTCGCCGACGCACACCTCGACCCACGCTTCCCGCCGCGGATCGCTTACGCCGGCAACCGGCATCCGGTGCTCGTCATCGGCGAGCAGCACCGGTTCGACGGGTTCACGTTCGACCCCGACGCGGTGCGTGCGCTGATGGATGCGGAGGGCTGGACCGGCACGGTCACCGTCGCCCATCCGTCCCGTGATGGCGCGGGCGCGGAGCCCGGCATCGGCGTGTGGGAGGCGCGGAACATCTTCCCCGTCGGCACGATGGACGAGGATCCGGCCACCGGGTCGGCGGCCGCGTCGTTCGGCGGATATCTGCGGGAGCTCGGCCTCGTGCCCGAGTCGGGCCGCATCCGCATCCTGCAGGGGCGACACGTGGGCCGGCCGAGCCTTCTCGAGGTCGAGATCCCGCCGACCGGCGGCATCCGTGTCACCGGGACCGCATCCCCGATCTGATCCCGCATACATGTCCCACTTTCTGCCGTTATGAGACAGCCATTCCGGCAGAAAGTGGGACATGTTCTGTAGGAAACGGGACATGCCCGGGGTCGGCCGGTCGAAGCGGGACACGCCCAGGGGTGAGGGTGCCTCGGAGCGAAACGGGTCAGGCGGCGGTCAGCGCGCCGTGGATGAGCTCAAGGGTCTGCGCGCGGCCCACCGCGGAATCCATCGGCTCGTCGTCGTAGGACCCGGCGACGGGGGAGAGCATGACCTCGTCGACGCCGTGGCGTTCGGCGAAGGCGCGAAGCTCCGCGGCCGCTTCGTCCGGGGTGCCGACGATCCAGCGCGTGCGGGCCCAGTCCGCGAACGGCGCACCGAGCGCATCCACCGCCTCGGCGTCGCGCGCCTGCTCCACGGTCTCCAGCGGGATGAGGGGACGGTTGCCGCGCAGGCGCGCCATCATGCGGATCTGCGGCAGCGCCCGCGCCTCGGCCTCCTCGCGGGTGGGAGCGACGACGGCGTTCGTGGTGAGGAAGGTCACCGGTGTCGGGTGCGCCTCGCTCGGCCGGTACTGCTCGCGGTAGAGCGCGAGGGCCCGGTCGACGCCCTCGCCGGAGAAGTGGTTGGCGAACACGTACGGCAGACCCAGGGATGCGGCCAGCTGGGCCGAGTAGTCGCTCGAGCCGAGCAGCCACAGCTCGGGCGTCTCGGACGCCGACGGCGTCGCGTGCACCGTGTAGGTGCCGCCGGAGGTGAACTGCAGGGTGGCGCCATCCGCGGAGCTGAGCGCAAGGATGTCGCGGATGTGGTCGGGGAACCGGTCCACATCGCTCGTGGCACCGGCGCGGTGCAGGAGCTGCGTGATGACGGGGTCGCTGCCGGGCGCGCGCCCGATGCCGAGGTCGATGCGGCCGGGGGCGATGGCCTCCAGGGCGGCGAACTGCTCGGCGACGATCAGCGGAGCGTGGTTCGGCAGCATCACGCCGCCCGAGCCCACCCGGATGCGGTGCGTCCGGGACGTCGCGGCGGCGATCAGCACGGGAGGGGTGGTCGAGGCGACCGCGGGCATGTTGTGGTGCTCGGCGAACCAGTACCGGCGGTAGCCGAGTTCGTCGGCGCGCTCGGCGAGCGTCAGCGACGACGCCACCGCCTGGGCGCTGGTCTGTCCGGTGCGCACCGGAACGAGGTCGAGGACGGAGAGGGCGGGAACGGTACTCATCCCTGGATGTAACCGTCGGCGGATCCGGGTATTCCGCTCAGCGGGCGCGCTTCACCTGCTCGTACGCCGCGAGGGCTGCCCGCCGGGAGGCGGCGAGGTCGACGATCGGCGGGATGCCCGCCGCATCCGGGGCCCACTTCGTGCTGTACCGCCCCTGCGCGTCGAACTTCTCCTGCTGCAGGTGCGGGTTGAAGACGCGGAAGTAGGGTGCGGCGTCGGCTCCGGATCCTGCCACCCACTGCCAGTTGAACGGGTTGCTGGCCGCATCCGCGTCGACCAGGGTGTCCCAGAACCACTCCTCGCCGCGCCGCCAGTCGATCAGCAGGTTCTTCACCAGGAAGGATGCGGTGACCATTCGCACCCGATTGTGCATGTGGCCGGTGTGCCAGAGCTCCCGCATCCCGGCGTCGACGAGCCGGTACCCGGTGCGGCCGTGCTGCCAGGCGCGGAGCTTCGCCGCATCGGGGGGCGGCCAGGGGAACGCGTCGAACTCGCGGCGGAGGTTCGCCGTCGCAAGATCCGGGTGGTGGAACAGCACGTGCCAGGCGAATTCTCGCCAGCCGAGCTCGGTGAGGAATCGCCCCGCGTCGACATCGGCCGACAGGGCAGCGTGCCAGACGGTATGCGGGCTCAGCTCACCCCACCGCAGGCGCGGCGACAGCATCGACGTCGCGCCGGCGGCCGGCTCGTCGCGGGCGGTCTCGTACCCGGCCGCGTCCTCGTCGAGGAAACGCCGGAGGCGCTCCTGCGCCGCGGGTTCCCCGGGCTCCCAGGTCTCCCGCAAGCCCTCCGCCCAGTCCGGCCGGGTGGGGACCAGGCCCCAGTCATCCAGCGCATCGGATGCGGGCGCCCGGACGGGGCCGGGGATCTCGGCCGGCTCCGGGAACGGGATGCGCGGGGACGGCAGGTGCAGGCAGGCGCGCCAGAACGGGGTGAATACGGAGAACGGGGTACCGGCCCCGGTGCTCACCGTCCACGGTTCGAACAGCAGCGACGCCGCGAACGACCGCACCTCGACGCCGTCGGCGCGCAGCCGGTCCTTCAGCGCGCGGTCGACGTCGCGCTCGGCCGCGCCGTAGCGGCGGTTCCATGCCACGGCGGTGGCCCCCGCATCCTGCACCGCCTCCGGCACGACCCGAGCCGCGGGTCCGCGACGCAGCAGCAGCATCGAGCCACGCTCGCGCAGGCGCTCGCCGAGGGAGGCGAGCGACTGGTGCAGCCACCAGCGGGCGGCGCCGCCGAGCGCCCGGAAGCCGGGTGATTCTTCGTCCAGTACGTAGAGGCCGGTGACCGGCTCGTCACGGTCCAGCGCCGCCCGGAGCGCGGGGTTGTCGGCGAGCCGCAGATCGTCGCGGAACCAGACGAGCGTGCTCATGCCTCGACGCTACGTCGCACCCCGGCGGACCCGCCAGGGTTGACGGCGAGCGGGCCCCGTGCCAGGGACCCCACGCGCGAGACCACATCCGTTCGCCGAGACCACACCGGATCGGATGTGGTCTCGCGCGGGGGATATGGTCTCGCGGGGAAAGCGCGGTCAGAGGTTGCTGGCCGGATGACCGGTGGGCAGGGCGACGAGGAGTCCCCCCGCAACCACGCGGCAACTCAGCCTCGTGGCCTGGCCGAACTCGTCGCCGTCCAGCTGCACCGCCTGCGCCGGGCTCGCGCCCGCCTCCGCCGCGGTGCCCTGCAGATAGTGCACGGACTGGTCGCGTCGACGTTCCAGCACGAGCCGGCCGGCCTTGAACCGCCGCAGCACCGAGTTGTCCCACCACACCCGCCGCCACACCGCGAGCCAGCCCCACCAGCCGCGAGGCCGGATGAGGACCACGTCGAGCGCCCCGTCGACGATCGAGGCGTCCGGGATGAGGGCGATGCCCGCCGGGAGAGCGCCGCAGTTGGCGAACAGGACGCTGTACACGCGGGCGGTGTGCATCCGGTCACCGTCGACCTGGTACATCAGCCGGAAGGGTTTCGCCTGCGGCAGGGAGCGGGCCGCGCCGTCGACGTACGCGACCCAGCCGACCGCCTTCTTCAGCTTCGGCCGGGTGTTAGCGATCATCGCCGCATCCAGGCCCATTCCGGCCATGACCACGAACGCGGCCTCGGTCTGGGTGCCGTCGGGGCGGGAGATCTGCGCGATGCCGATGTCAACCGGGCGATGCTCCCCGGTGAAGGTGGCGGCGATCACGCGGTCGGGGCTGTCGAGCGGGAGGCCGAGATTCCGGGCGAGGAGGTTGCCCGTGCCGCTGGGGACGATCGTGAGCGGCACCCCGGTGCCGGTCAGTGCCTCGGAGACCGCACGGACGGTGCCGTCGCCGCCGGCGACCAGCACCGCCGCGGCGCCCTGTGCGAGCGCTTCGCGCACGCATCCCTGGCCGAGATCCGCCACCGTGGTCTCGAAGAACAGGGGCGGCGCCCACCCCGCCTGCGCGGAATGGTGGATGACCTGCCCGCGCAGTTGCGCGGCGTCGACCTTGGTCGGGTTGTAGACGAGGGCGGCGCGGCGGGAATCGGCCGCATCCGTCGTCATGGTCACACGATAGCCGCCGCACGGCTCAGTAGACTTGCCGGATGATCGATCCGACACTTCTCCGCGAGAATCCCGAGCTTGTCACGCGCTCGCAGGTGGCGCGGGGGGAGTCGCCCGACACCGTGACCGCGGCACTGGCCGCCGACCGCGCGCGCCGCGTCGCCATCACGACGTTCGAAGAGCTCCGGGCGGAGCAGAACGCCCACGGCAAGCGGGTCGCCCAGGCGCCTAAGGACGAGAAGGCCGCGCTCGTGGCCGAGGCCAAGGATCTCAGCGAGCGGGTCAAGGCCGCGCAGCAGGCCGCCGCCGCCGCCGAGGAGGCCGCATCCGAGGCGCTCGGGGCGATCGAGAACATCGTCATCGACGGGGTCCCCGCCGGCGGTGAGGAGGACTTCATCACCCTCCGCACGCACGGTGAGGTGCCCGCGTTCGACTTCACCCCGCGCGACCACCTCGAGATCGGCGAGCTGCTCGGCGCGATCGACATGGAACGCGGAACCAAGGTCTCCGGCAGCCGGTTCTACTTCCTCACTGGCATCGGCGCGCGCCTCGAGCTCGCCATCATGACGCTGGGTCTCGACCGGGCGCTCCAGGCCGGGTTCACGCCGATGATCCCGCCGACGCTGGTGCGCCCCGAGGTCATGCACGGCACCGGGTTCCTCGGCAAGCACTCCGCCGAGGTCTATCACCTGGAGGACCAGGACCTTTACCTGGTCGGCACAAGCGAGGTGCCGCTCGCCGGGTACCACATGGGTGAGATCCTCGACCTCTCGCGCAGCCCCAAACGCTACGCCGGCTGGTCCACCTGCTACCGCAGCGAAGCGGGCTCGTACGGCAAGGACACCCGTGGCATCATCCGGGTGCACCAGTTCAACAAGCTGGAGATGTTCGTCTACGCCGACCCCGCCGACGCCGAGGCCGAGCACGAGCGGCTCGTCGCGCTGCAGGAGGGGATGCTGCAGGACCTGGGCCTCGCCTACCGGGTGATCGACGTCGCCGCCGGCGACCTCGGTTCCTCCGCCGCACGCAAGTACGACGTCGAG
The DNA here is from genome assembly GCF_026393345.1 of Microbacterium sp. Classification (GTDB taxonomy): domain Bacteria; phylum Actinomycetota; class Actinomycetes; order Actinomycetales; family Microbacteriaceae; genus Microbacterium. The sequence continues at coordinate 9,376 of NZ_JAPLAI010000038.1, read as the reverse complement.
GCGTGGGTGCCGACCCAGAACGCGTACCGGGAGCTCACCAGCACCTCGAACTGCACCACGTACCAGGCGCGCCGGCTCGACATCCGCCACCGTCCCGACGGCGGCAAGACGCAGCACGTCGCGACCCTCAACGGCACCCTGGCCACCACCCGCTGGATCGTGGCGCTCCTGGAAACCCACCAGCGCGCCGACGGGTCGGTCACTGTGCCCGAGGTACTGCGCCCGTACCTGGGCGGCCTCGAGGTCCTGGAGCCGATCGCGTGAACGACGCTCGGCTGCCGGACCCCGGCGACGTCGACGTCGAGTCCTCGCAGGACGCGGCGGACCTCGTCGAAGAGATCGCGACGGGGGGCGAGGCCGCACGGGGCGTCGTCTCGCCGATGCTCATCGTGCTCGACATCGACGGCACGGTGCTGCTGGAGGACGAGTCCGCCAGCCCCGGGATCGTGGAGGCCGTGACCGACGCGGAGCGCGCGGGTCACCGGGTGATGCTCGCCACCGGGCGCAGTTGGGAGGCCACGCGCGGCGTTCACGAGGTGCTCGAGATCGCGCCGGACTACGCGATCTGCTCCAACGGCGCCGTCATCATGAAGCGCGTCGAGGATGCGGACGGTGCGCCGCAGTACGAGCGGTTCCACACCGAGACCTTCGATGCCACCCACGTGCTGACGTTGCTGCGTGAGCACCTGCCGCAGGCGCACTACCTCGTCGAGCTGCCCGATGGGCGCCGCGAATACACCGACTACATGGACGACTGGAACCTCGACCGCGCCGACCGGGTGGCGTTCGAGGAGCTCGCCCGGCAGCCGGTCACGCGCGTGGTCGTCGTCTCGCCGGAGCATGCCGAGCAGGACTTCGTCGAGCTCGTCGAGCGCGTCGGTCTCAACCAGGTCTCCTACGCCGTCGGCTGGACGGCGTGGCTCGACATCGCACCCAAGGGCGTCGACAAGGGCAGTGCGCTCGCGCTGGTGCAGGAGTGGCTCGACATCGACCCGTCGCGGGTGCTCGTGATGGGCGATGGCCGCAACGATGTGGGCATGTTCGAGTGGGCCCGCTCGCACGGCGGTCGCGCGGTCGCCATGGGTCAGGGCCCGCAGGAGGTGCGGGATGCGGCCGGTGAGGTCACCGCATCCGTCACCGACGGCGGCGTGGCCGCGGTCCTGCGCACCCTCTGATCGGCGTCGCACTCCCGATAGACTCGCGGAGGTGACGGATGCTGCGGCATCCGCGCTGGAGGGTTGTCCGAGCGGCCGATGGACCTGGTCTTGAAAACCAGTGGGCAGTGATGTCCCGTGGGTTCGAATCCCACACCCTCCGCCAGAACCACTTCGTTTCCGACCCACCCCGTTGCGTTCGACCCACCCCTTTTCGGACAGCGCGCCGCATCCTCACTCGGTGATGACGCGCCAGGGGGAACTGTCGCGGTTGAACAGTCCGACGTCGGGGCGCTGACTCTGCGACCACCACCGTGCCTCGTAGCCGGTGCCGTCGTAGAGCACCCGGTCGCCCACGTCGTAGATCTCGGTCTCCGACCACTCCGGGTACGTGCCCGGCGGCAGGAGGGGGAGAGCGTACGGCTTGTCGGTCGGGAGGACGGGCCCGAGATACATCCACGCGGAGGACATCTGGTCGAGGGTCGGGTCGTCGGGCTGGATGCTGTTCTGCACCCACCATTTCGAGACGTAGACGCCGCCGTGCCACACCACCGTCACCCCGGCGGAGTAGTACAGGTCGGACGCCCACACCGGGAAGGTGCTCGTCTTCGGGTCGTCCACGGTCACGGCGGGGTGCGAGGGGATGATCCGCTGCGCCGGCTCGTAGCCGTCGGAGAGGGCGTCGGCGAAGAACTCACCGGCCTGCTCGATGCCGCTGCACTCGTTCGACACCAGCGACTGGTTGGCGTAGTTGGAGCCGCAGGTGCGGTCGCGGTTGAGCGACCACATCGATAGCCGCGCGAGTGACCGTTTCTGCGCGAACTCGTTGAGCATCACCGCGTCGTCCAGGGTGAAGATCTCACCGTCGATGTCGTTGCGGCCGATCATGGGTGTCGCGCCGAGAAGCGACCACACCCCGGAGGGCGGCAGCGCCACCTTTTGCGCCGCGTAGACGTCGGCGACCTGTGGCGCGGTCGCCGTCAGCGCGTCGATCGCCGCCTCGCCCATGGACCTGCCGCCGAGATCGGTGCCGTAGTCCATGGTCATGACGTTCACGCCGGAGAGGTCGACCCCGCCGTCGAGCAGCGCCGCGATCGCCGCGGTGCCCTCGTCGGTCAGCCCGGTGTCGGCGGACACGGGCAGGGTGACCCAGACCTCCAGCTCGTCGCCGTCGTCGCGGCGCTCCCGCTGCAGTTGGGCGACGGCGTGCGCGCGGCGCTCGGCGGCGGCGGTGTCGTGCAGGCTCTCGCCCTCCAGGTCGATGTCCATGATGTCCACGCCATACCGGTCGAGCACGTCGCCGTAGGCCTGGCGGAGGGTGCGGGTGTCCGCGCAGGCCAGCGCGAGCTCGGTGTTGATCGCGCCGCCGAACGAGACCGCCACCTCCTGGCCGTTCCGCCGCAGCAGTTCGACGCGGCGATCGAGCTGCAGGTCGGTGGCCGCCGCATCCAGATCGTAGGCGACGCCCCAGCCGGGGGTGCAGTCGTCGGATGCGGCCGCGACGACGAAGCTCAGCACCGGCGTGCCACCGGCCCCGGCGAGGCTGTTCGCGGCCAGACGCTCGCCGGATTCGAGGGTGACGTCGTAGTACGCGCCGAACCAGCGGGTCTCGGTCTGCGGGCTGGTCAGCGAGGCGATCCACGCCGGGGTGGTGGATGCGGCGGCGACCCCCAGCGTGCACACGACCGCTGCGGCGGCGACGCTGACGGCGACCCGCCACAGCGAGAGGCGTTTGCCTGGCCGGGGTGCGCCCTTTCGTCCGCTCAGAGGACTCATGGCGACGTCACCTCCGCCGTCGCGTGGCGGGTGCGGCCGCGCCGCGCCGGTCGCTGCGGGGCCTCCGCGGGGCCGTCGTCGAGCATGGCCCGCCAGTCCGGGGCGGTGGCCGCGGGGGCGGGATCGCGGGGGCGCTCGTCGACCCAGATCCAGTTCAGCCAGCCGGCCCAGATGTCGCCCAGCGTGTTGCCGAAGCCGATCAGGCGGAACGACGCCCAGAGCGCGCACAGCAGATTCAGGAGGCTGAAGCCGAGGGTGCCCCACGCCCCGTTGACGACGGCGATCACGGCGACCCACAGCGAGAACCCGGCGATGGCGTACGGGGCGATCACGTAGAGCGCGGGCGAGACGGTGCGGTTCTCGACCTTCGGGGTCCGGGCGAAGCGCGACCGTTGCCCGGTGACCGCCTGGGCGAGGGAACCGACGACACCGGCGATGTTGACCGCCAGCAGGAGCAGGTTGATGCCGTAGACGCCGACGACGTCGCGGCGGTGATACCCGCTGTACCGCAGGTCGGAGGCCATCGAGATGAAGTAGGGCACCGCGACGAGCGCCAGCAATGGGTTCACCAGCAGGCCGTTGAACGGGAAACTGACCATCAGCAGCAGCATCCCGAAGCTCGACCAGGCGATGGACGCCAGGTAGTTGGCACGCAGCAGTGACGCCCGCAGCGGTACCGGGCGACGTTCCCGGCGCCGTCGCCGGATGAGGCCGAACAGCTTCGGCAGGATGAGCAGCCCACCGTTCGCCCAGCGGCGGCGTTGCACCACGAGCGAGCCGAAGTCGCGCGGCGTCGTCGAGTAGCTCAGTCGCTCCGGGTAGTTCACGAGCGACCAGTCGTGTGCCATCAGGTCGATGCTGGACTCGGTGTCCTCGATCACGGTCCGGTCCTGCACGTACCGGGGTACCTCGCGGCCGTCGACCCGCTCGACGACGACGATGTCGTCGAGTGCGGTGCGCCGGATCACCGCATTCGCGCCCACCCAGAACGTGGCGTCGAACGCGGTGAGGCCCTGGTGGACGATGTGCTGGACGTCGGTCGTGGCGCTCGCGAACCGCTCGATCCGGGTCACCGCGCCGCGGAACGAGGAGTACGGGGTCTGCGCCACGGCGACCCGCTGGTTCTCCGGCTGGTCCATCAGGTGCACGAGCCGCACCGCGTATTCCGGCAGCAGCATGGAGTCGGCATCCAGCGTCAGCACGTACTGGGCCGCGGGCGCATCCACGGCGAACGGCTCATCCTCGGCGACGGGCACGAGCTCGAGGCCCTCCCGCCCGTTCGTCTCCCGGTACCGTCCACCCATGAGGCTGAGGTACGCGTTGAGGTTCATCGCCTTGTTCGGCTCGTGGGAGAGCGACGCGTAGCGCTTCCGCTCGCACGACTGCATCCGAGCGGAGAAGATCCGCTCCAGCCGCTGCAGCAGCTCGCGGAGCCGGGCGACGGGCAGGGTCTCGTCGTCGGGCGCGGCGTTGAGGGCGTCGGCGGTGGCGCGCAGCAGGCGGGCCAGCCCTCCGATGACCTGATCGGCGAAGAACACGCCGATGTGATCGGTGCGGGGCTCGGCCTCCGCCGACGCCGCCAACCAGGACGCGGCGTGGTCGTATTCGCGGGCCACCTCGGCGATGCCGATGGTCGCCCCGCTATCGAGGTCGGCGAGCACCTGCGCGACCCGCATCCGCTCGGATTCGAGTGCGGCGGCGATCTCGTCCACGAGCAGACGGGTGCGGTCGAGGCGCTCGGCGTCGGCCACATCGCTCGGATGCGGGGTGTCGTCGATGAGGAGGACGACCTCCAACGCCGGATGCTCCTGCAGCGCGGCCGACCACAGTGCCTGCCGCACCAGCTCGGGCTCCTCGGCGTAGGAGGGGATGAGGAGCGTCAGTCCACCGCGTGGGGCGGACATGTAGTGGTCGAGCTCACTCCGGGACGTGCGGTGATGGGAGGCGAATCGTTCGAAGGCGCCGAGCCGGGCGACGAGGTACATCAGGGCGGAGAAGGCGAGCACGGTCACGACGGCGAGGTAGCCGATCGTCCCCACCAGGTCCCACACGTCGACGAAGGCGCCGCCCTGGGCGATGGCGAGCAGTGCCGTGAGGATGTACAGGGACCACAGGGCCACGGTGATCCAGATGGCCAGGCGTGACCAGACGAGTTTCCGCAGTGTCGGGCGCGGGTGCTGCGACGGCAGCGGCGACATCGAGCGCTCGGTGCCGCGCTGACGGTGGCGGGTGCCCGATGTCGATCGCGTCGGGGCGGATCGTGCCATGGTCGGCCTCCTTCCGAACGCCCAACCCCGGGTACGGCGGGCGCGATTCGGATCTCAGAGCCTCATCCTGCTGGCTCGGGCGGGGCCGGATCGGTGGCTTGGACCACCAGTACTGGTGGTTTCCCCGGGGCGGCGGGGAGGCGAACCGCAGCGAGTTCGCAGGCTCTCCACACGCTGTCTGGCTACACTTTGGCCAGGTGTGCGTGCGCACCCGACCGAGAGGACCCGAGTGAGCCCGACCCGAAGCGGGCGCCGCCAGACGGTGGCGCGTCACGGACAGCTGCGTTCGCCGCATCCGGTCTCGCAGTTCTTCAAGATCCTCGCGGTGTCGCTGGCGGTGGTGCTGGTCGCGGGGCTGGGGGTCGTCGGGTACAACACCTGGAACCTGTTCTCGACGCTGTCGAGTAACGCCGTCGAGCTCGAGGGTCAGACCGCCGCGCCACCGAACATCGGTGAGCTGGAGGGCGGTTTCAATCTGCTGCTGGTCGGCACCGACGCCTGCGAGGACGAGTACAAGCAGTACTTTCCCGGGCGCTGCACGGGCAAGGATGCGGGTGGCGAGCTCAACGACGTCAACATCCTGCTGCACGTCTCGGACAACCCCCGGCGGGTGACGGCGATCTCGTTCCCGCGCGACCTCATGCTGCCGATCCCCTCCTGCACGCGGGAGAACGGCTCGAGCTCGTCGGCGATGAGCAAGCAGCCGCTCAACGACTCGTACTCGTACGGCGGCCTGTCGTGCGTCGCCAAGACCATCTCGGCCCTGACCGGCGAGAACATCGACTACGCCGCGAAGATCACCTGGGGCGGCGTAATCGAGATCACGAACGCGATCGGTGGCGTGGAGGTGTGCGTCGCCAACGGGATCAACGACCCGCAGTACACCGGGCTCGTGCTCGAACCGGGCATGCATACGCTGCAGGGCGTCGAGGCGCTGGAATTTCTGCGTACCCGTCACGGTGTCGGCGACGGGTCCGACCTCAGCCGCATCTCGAACCAGCAGCAGTACATGTCGCGGCTGGTGAAGAAGATCGTCAGCGAAGACACCCTCTCCGATGTCGGCACGGTGTACTCACTGGCCACCACGGTCGTCGACAACGTCACGCCCAGCTCGAATCTGACCAATCCGCTGACGCTCGTGCAGCTGGCTCTGACGATGAAGGGCGTCTCGTTCGAGGACATCGTGTTCGTGCAGTATCCGACGGCGACCGACCCCGACAACGCCAACAAGGTGGTCGCGAACACGTCGGCGGCGAAGGCGCTGTTCGATGCGCTGGCCGCCAACCAGCAGCTGATTCTCACCGGCGACGTCGCGACCAACGGCGGCGTCGTCACGGCGGACCCGACCGAGGAGCCCGCCGTCCCCGCCGACCCGACCACCCCCGCGACGGATGTGCCGACGGATGCGGTCGAGCTGCCCTCCAGCATCACCGGACAGACCGCCGCGCAGGAGACCTGCTCGAACGGCAACGGCTGAGCCGGGCGTTCGGCATCCGGCCGGTCACCCGTTATGATGGACGAACGTGTGCGTCCCGGCGTGCATGGGGAGACGTCGCATAGTCCGGCCGAGTGCACCACCCTGCTAAGGTGGAGACCCCTTTAAGGGGTCCGAGGGTTCAAATCCCTCCGTCTCCGCAGAGCGAACTGCCCCGACTTCCCCGCAATCACGCGGGAGTCGGGGCCTTTCTCATTCTCCGCTAGTGACCCGTGGCAACAGAATGTGACCCGTGGCAACAGAATGGCAACACTCCGCGCTGCAATCGCCTGATCGAGGCGGTCCGTGAGCGCTTCGCGGTCGTCGTCGAACAGGTCCGCGTAGATGTCCAGCGTCATGGCGGCGGACGCGTGGCCAAGCATCCGCTGCACGGCCTTCACATTCGCACCAGACGACACCGCGAGCGATGCCGCAGTGTGGCGGAGGTCGTGGAGCACGAGCGGCTCGGCGCCCGCCGTTGTCAGCGAGATGGGGTTGAACCGGGCGCGAGAAATGCCCCTATGGGTGCGGTCGGAGCCTTCTCGCGACACCGCCACGTGGGGGTGCTGAGGTTCCGATCATTCGGGCGCACAGCACCGCACGTCCCTGGTCTCCGCTAACGTGTGCGCATGCCGATTGAGCTGTTGACCGCGGTCATCGCTGCGGCATCCGTCCTCGCGGGAAGCCTGCTCACCGCGCTTGTGACCGCTTTGACCACTAGATCCGCTGATCGTCGCGCCGACGCGCGTGAAAGAGCACGCGCAGAGCGCGAAGAGCACGAGCACCAGCGTCGCCTCGCGGACGAGGTAGCGGACGCATTCCGGGACGAGCTCATGACCATCCGTCGGCACGTGCAGCGCGACGAAGACGAGGGCATGCCGTTCGACGAGGTATATGCGGATGCCTGGTTCGCCGGCATCGAGATGGGTCTCAGACAGCGGGTAGACCGGCTGAGCAACCGCACCCTGCGCCGCCGGCTACTTGTCGTCCTCGACTGCATCATCGACAACCGCGTTCGCGCGGACACCGGTCAGTCCTGGGAGCGGCACGTCGAAGTGCTCTTGGACCTCGGGCGTGACCTCGCAATGGCAGAGGTTCGGGGGCAAGAGCCCGAGTCTGACCTCGTCCGCGACGTCGGCGAGTACGAGCAACGACTGAGTGTCGCCGATCGGCAGCGCGAGATAGAACGCGCCGCTGAAGTCACTGCCCGCGCCGCCCCAAGCACCCACATCGGGTCGAAACGATCCACACCGCGCCCCAGGTAGGAAGGAAAGTTGAGGGCCCCGGACTTCGTTGTCACGGGGCCCTTTAAGCACTCGGCGGGATTTGAACCCGCGACCTCCCACTTAGCAGGCGGGCGCTCTTCCAACTGAGCTACGAGCGGTCTGCAGACGAACCTAGTGGCATCGGGAGTCGCGTGTCCATTAGAAGAGGCAAGGTTGTGGCCCACTGTCGCCGGGCGGTGCTACCGTGTCCTCATGACGGGTCCGCAGGGGAACGTCATCTGCCTGGGGCCCCGCAGAGCGGGGCCTTCAGTGCGTTAGGGGGTCCACACGTGCTCGCCGCGCAGGATCGGCCGGACGATGTCGCTCATCTTCGCCGCTTGGTGCGCTAGGCGCTCGTTGTTGGGAACGAACCGCTTTCGCAGGTATAGGAACGTGAGCATGTCCGACGCCTGCAGGCATCGGTGTGTGCGGGAGTCGACCCAGTCGATAGGGAACGTAATCCGACTCAGCGTTCGGGGTTTCCATCCAGGCGTGCCGCCGTTCGCATGGAACTGTCGCATCCGGGCTTCGTGGTGCGCTTGGTCCTGAACCTGGTCGGCGATCACGGTCACCTGTTGGTCGAGGGCGTCAGCGTACTCGTCGACCATCTCGAGCGTGTACTGCAGCGCGATCTGATGAGGCGGCCACGGCTCTACGTAGCGCCCTTCCAGCCGGTCGATGCGACGCACCCCGCCCACGAACCACGCTCCCTGTGCCTGGGCGACGTGATGCAGAGCGCGTCTGTATACGGCGAATGCAACATCGGTCTTCTGACGAAGACACTTCCATTCCTCGGACCGCTGGAAGAGATTCTGCCCGTGCAGTTCAGCTGTGAGCGGCACCTCAGGGTGAGAGCGGTTGGTCTTCCAGATCACCTCATCCAGTGACATTCGCAGCCGGTCGACCTGGCGGGTGTCCAACACAAGTGCCCCGATCAGGTGGACGCTGCCGGTGATGTAGGACTCGTCGACGAACGCGTACAACACGGGCTCAGCCTAGGCGTCGGCGGAGACACCCCAAGCGCTTCGGAACGCTGGCGGGCGAAACGGTCGGCTTATAGGTCGGGTTCGACCTCGATCAGAAGTTTGCACACGGAACCCCCCTCGCGAATACATGGGGACCCCTAAACTCCTCCGCGTCAGCCGCCCGGCGGGCGGCCATTCACCACCACGAGGCAATCATGCGCCGCCCTACCTCGCGCCCCCCAACCCCCCACGTGCTCTATTGCGAGAACGGCCGCCACACGTTCCGTTATCGAGGAACGGTCACGGACCGGTCCAAGCCTCGCAACTGTCCGCAGGTCAAGTCCCGTCTTGTGGTGTCACTGCGGTTGTTCCTTGATGGGTGATGGTCAGGCGGTCAGGAGCAGCTCGGGACGAGCGGGTTCGGTGTGGTCGTGGAGGATGTGGACGAGTTTGCGCATGGAGACGTCGGAGAAGT
>NZ_JAPLAI010000069.1:53553-93733 GCF_026393345.1 Microbacterium sp. | reverse complement strand
TGCGGAACTGGATGAATCGGGACGCGGTCGACTCTGGCCGCAAGCCCGGCATGACCAGCGATGAGCACCGTGAGCTTGTCGAGTTGCGGCGCCGGAACCGTGTGCTGGAGATGGAGATTGAGATCCTCAAGCGCGCGTCGGTGAACTCAACCCGTCAGCGCAACACCATCGATGATCTTCTCGGAGGTGTGGTGTGGCAAAGATCGGTAGACCGGGGTTGCCGTCGGATCGGCGACAGCAAGTATGGGAGCTGTGGAAGGCGGGGGCATCGATCAGCGAGATCTCCCGGACGGTGGAGTCGCCGCCCGGATCAATCTTCTCGATCCTGCTGCCCTTCGGGGGCTTCTATCAGGCACCGCAGCGGCGCAGGGCGGGGACGCTGACGCTCGAAGAGCGTGAAGAGATTTCTAGAGGCCTCGCGGCGGGTGAGTCGTATCGCGCGATCGGGCGTCGTCTCGGCCGGCCGGCATCGACGATCAGCCGCGAAGTGGCGAAAAACAAGGGTGCCCGCCGCTATCGTGCGGTCGATGCCGAGGACAGAGCGTGGCGCCGCGCACGCCGGCCACAGAAGTGCAAGCTCGCGAGGAACCCTGTGCTGCGCGGTTACGTCGCGGCAAGGCTTCGGGAAGACTGGTCACCAGAGCAGATCGCCGGGACGCTCCGCAAGCGCCACCCAGCGGGGAGCGGGATGCGGGTGTCACACGAAACGATCTACAAGTCGCTGTTCGTGCAGTCGCGCGGCGTCCTCTCCAAGGAACTGCAGAAGCACCTGAGATCGGGAAGGCCGATCCGTCGCAGCGTTCACAACAACGTCACTGGCCAATGGCGATCGCAAATCAAGGACGCCGTATCGATCTCCGAGCGCCCCGCCGAGGTCGAAGATCGCGCGATCCCGGGGCATTGGGAGGGTGATCTTCTAATGGGTCGGCATTGGACCCAGATCGCCACAGTCGTCGAACGAGCCACCCGGTTCACCGTGCTTGTCCAGGTCGACGGCCGCGACATGGAGGCCGTCACTGCCGGTCTCTCACGCGAGATGAACCTGCTGCCTGAGCAGCTGCGCCGCTCGCTGACCTGGGATCGGGGCATGGAGCTGGCCGATCACAAGTCCGTCACGAAGAACACGGGGCTTCACGTTTACTTCGCCGACCCACGCAGCCCATGGCAGCGCGGCACGAACGAGAACACCAACAGGCTCCTGCGTCAGTACTTCCCCAAGGGCGTAAGCATGAAGGATCTGACCCAGGCCGACCTCAACGTCGTCGCCGCACGGCTGAACTCTCGCCCAAGAAAGTCCCTCAGTTTCGACACCCCGGCCGATAGGCTCCAAGCACTGTTGCGCTGACGGGTTGAGTTCACCTCGGCCTACTTCGCGAGGGAGAACGTGCTCCCAAAATAGGGTTCCGGCTGGTCCAGGAGCTCGCCGCGGACGGTGTTCCCGTCGTGGTGGCCTGCCGGTTTCTGAACGTCTCGAAGTCTGGCTACTACGAGTGGGTGCGTCGACCGCCATCACCGCGGGCTCTCTCGGATGCGGAGCTGACGATGACGATCCGTCGCATTCACGCTGATTCCCGCGAAACCTATGGTGCTCCTCGCGTGCTGGCGGAGTTGCGACTCGGGCTCGGCGTTCACGTCGGCCGGAAGCGCGTCGCGAGGCTGATGCGGCGGGAGGGGCTGGTCGGCGTCTTGCATCGCCGCAAGCGGCGCGGCTGGAAGCCGGACACCGCCACGCACGAGGACCTCGTGAAGCGGCAGTTCCGCGCCGACGCGCCGAACCGGCTCTGGTTCTGCGACATCACGCAGCACCGCGCGAGGGACGGATGGGTTTACTGCGCCGCCGTGATCGACGCGTTCAGCCGCCGGATCGTGGGCTGGTCGATCTCGGATCGGATCACCGCAGAGATCGTTGTTGACGCGCTCGAAATGGCCCGGTGGCGCCGCCGCCCCGAGCCCGGAACCCCTGGAGTCCCGCGGGGTGGTGGTCTTTCGGGCCCGCGGCGTCGTGACCGCGACGGGGTGAGCCATCGTGCGATGGTCAGTGAGAACGACCAAGAACTCACACAGAAAGACGACACCGCACGATGGCTCTTGACCAGTCTGCCCTCCTCGAGCTGCTCGGGGAACTGAAGCTCACCGGCACCACCGACCGCATCCGAGCCGCGACCGAGCGGCTCTACCAGGAGCTGATCGACGCGGAGACAGCCGCATTCATCGGCGCCGCCCCCTACGAGCGCACGAGCGAGCGCACGACTACCCGCAACGGTTCCCGGCCGCGGGTGCTGTCGACCACGGCTGGGGATCTGGAGTTGCGGATCCCGAAGTTGCGGCAGGGGTCGTTCTTCCCGTCGCTGCTGGAGCGGCGCCGCCGGGTCGACCAAGCCTTGTTCGCGGTCGTGATGGAGGCCTACCTCCACGGCGTCTCAACCCGGAAGGTCGATGACCTCGTCAAAGCGCTCGGCGCTGACACTGGCATCTCGAAGTCCGAGGTGTCCCGCATCTGCCAAGGGCTCGACGCCGAGGTCGCATCGTTCCGCGACCGCTCGCTGTCTGACATCGCCTACCCCTACGTGTTCCTCGACGCGACCTACTGCAAGGTCCGCATCGACCACCGTGTCGTGTCCCAGGCGGTCGTCGTCGCGATCGGCGTCGCCGCTGACGGGCGGCGGGTCGTGCTGGGCTTCGATGTCGGAGACAGCGAGACCGAGGAGTTCTGGAAGCAGTTCCTGCGCTCGTTGAAGACACGAGGTCTGGGCGGGGTGAAGCTGGTGATCTCCGACGCCCACGCCGGACTGAAGAAGGCCGCAGCGACCGTGTTGCAGGGCGCCGCCTGGCAGCGCTGCCGCGTCCACTTCATGCGCAACGTCCTGACCGCCCTCCCGAAGGGCCGGCAGGAGATGGTCGCCAGCGTGATCCGCACGATCTTCGCCCAACCCGACGCCGAGCACATCGATGCCCAGTTCGACGAAGTCGTGCGCATGATCGAGCGCGTCCACCCCAAGACCGCCGTGATGCTCACCGACGCCCGTGACGACATCCTCGCGTTCAAAGCGTTCCCCGCCCGGCATTGGCGACAGATCTGGTCCACGAACCCGCTGGAACGCCTCAATCGGGAGATCAAGCGCCGCACCGACGTCGTTGGCGTGTTCCCGAACAACGCCGCCCTGCTCCGCCTGGCCGGCTCCGTCCTCGTCGAGCAACACGACGAATGGGAAGCCGCCGACCGCCGCTACTTCTCCGAAGCCTCCATGACCGAGCTCACCGCGACCACCCCCACCATCGACGAGGCGGTGATACTCCCCGAGATCACCGCCGCCTAAACTAACGACAGCTGATCATCGCAACGAAGCGAAAGACCACCACTCAAACGGACGCGGCCCCCGGAACCGTGGTCCACGCGGATCGAGGAGCGCAATACACCTCGTGGCTCTTCGGGCACCGACTCCGCCAAGCAGGTCTCCTCGGCTCGATGGGCAGAGTCGCCTCAAGCGTCGATAACGCCCTCATCGAGAGCTTCTGGTCGACGATGCAGCGCGAGCTACTGGATCGCACGTCCTGGGACTCAAGGACGCAACTCGCGTCGGCCATGTTCGAGTGGATCGAGGGGTTCTACAACCCTCGCCGCCGGCACACCAGCCTCGGCAACCTCAGCCCCGCCGAATACGAAGCCCTTCACACCGCCGCCGAAATCGCGGCATGATCAACACACAAGAACCGTCCGGGAAACCGGGTCAGGCTCCGACCGCGACCGCGACACGGACGGACAACTGACGGACGCGGGTGGCGCGTGATGCGGTTCTGGGAACACAAAGCAGTTGGGTACGCTTCCGACCGCGTCGAGTTGGCTGTGCGAGCGGCTATGGACTCGCGACCGCGGACGCGGACGACCGGCGGGGCCGCATCGCCGAGTTGACATGCTTGAAGTCGAGTCTCCAGAGCCACACGAGCGACTCGATGCTCGGCTGCGCGCGAAGAAGCGATAGGTCGTACCGCGTGACCCCGATCCGGCGTAGGTCGATCCCGGAGCGGGCGACGACGCGGGCGTCGCCAGGGTCCACGCGCCACAGCCCGGCATCCATTGCGAGGTGATGGTTCGCGCAAAGCACGAGGCCGTTCTCGGGCTTGTCGGTTCCGTTGGCGAACCGCGGGCGCAGATGAGCGGACGCGAGCAGGGCCCGCTCGTCGATCTCGCACACCGCGCACCGCGGCCCGTACCGATCCATCACCTCGAACGCGAATCGACGCTCGTTCATGCGGGCTGCGATGCGACGTGCGAGCCACTCCGGAGCTGAGTCCTGCGAGGCGAGGATCGGATGGCTCGGCGCAACGATCGGCTCAGGCACGAATGCAAGCAGGAACTCGCGCGCCTCGTCGTTGCACGCCTCGACGTACGCCAGGCGTACCTCTCGCGTCGGCGCATCCTTGTGCCCGCTAACGACGAAAATCGGCAGTCCAAGACGCATCGCCGTGCGGGTCGCCTCGATCTCGAGTTCGTCGTGCCCAGTGCGCTCGGTCTCGGGGAACTTGTAAATCAGGCCGCTGGCGGAGAGTATGTCTGCGTAGCTCGATCCGTCATGACGAACGCCGATCGTGATGCCGGAGGGAGCAGCGGCAGAGGCTGTGTTCTTCTTGTCGACCCAGACACCGCGATACCCGTTGTAGATTCCGAGAGAGCGGATGACCGAAGCTGGTGCAATCGCGTCCGGGTGCATAGACGTGAAGTCATGCCAGGCCGACTTGCGCCACCCCAGCTGCCCGGGCCAAGCTCGATCTTATTGCCGAGGTCCGATCGACGGACCTCGTTGACACGACGCGAGCAAGTTTCGGCGTGCTCAAGCATCTCGTGCGGGGTACCCGTCGCTAGGCTGACCGAGCCGAAGGCAAGAGAGCGCGAGGAAGCATGCACGTACAAGAGATTCGTCTCCAGCAGGTTCTCGAGGGCGCGAAGCAGTATCGCGTTCCGCTGTACCAGCGGACATACTCCTGGAGCTCAAAGCAGCTTGCCCGACTCTGGAGTGATGTCGTCGATTTGTCGGATGCGCGCGTCGATGACCCACGCGCAATCCACTTCACCGGATCCCTCGTTCTCTCGACCGGTGGCATCGGTCCAGGTGGCTCGGAGTTCCTCGTCGTCGATGGTCAGCAGCGACTGACAACACTCTCGGTGCTCATCGCGGCTATTCGGGACCACATCGCGAAGACCGACTCGGACGCTTCCCACAAGGTCGCTCGTCTGCACGAGACGTATCTGTCAGACCGTTTCAAGAGCGGCGACGACCGCCTCAAGCTGCTTCCAACGCAGGCAGACCGAACGGCGTTCCGAGCGATCGTCGACAACGCGGTTCTGGACGGTATGCATTCCGGCGTCATCGATGCATACCGGTTCTTCCGAACCCGCCTCGTCGAGGCCGACGACCCAGATGATCCGCACGACGTCGACCGCATCGCATCCGCCGTGCTTGATGGTCTCATCTTCGTGGCGATCACCGCGGGCCACGACGATAACGTCTACCGGATCTTCGAGTCGCTCAACAACACCGGAATGAAGCTCACCCAGGGTGACCTCCTGCGCAACTACATCTTCATGAGACTCGGCTCGAGCGGCGAACACGTTTACACCGCAGTATGGCTCCCGATGCAGACGACGCTCAGCTCCGCGGATCTTGAAGCGCTCTTCTGGATGGACATCACATGGTCCACGCCGGAGGCGAAACAGGGTGACATCTACGCGCTCCAGGAAGCGCGTCTCTCTCGTCTTGCCGACGCAGAAATCGAAGTCGAGGTTCGCCGCTACGCACGGCTCGCTGAGCTGGTTTCACAGATCCGTGACCCCTCCCGCTGCTCCGATCCGATCCTGCGTGAGCGTCTCGCTCGCCTGAATGTTTGGGGTTCAAGCGCCGCGGATCCGCTAGTGCTGCGCATTCTGAGTATTCAGGAGTCAGGAGTTGCAGCCGACACTGATGCTGCTGATGCGCTCGCAGTGCTCGAGTCCTACTTCGTCCGCCGTTTGGTCGTCAACGCTCCACCCAACGCGCTGTCACGCATCCTGCTTCGCGCGGCCGGTGAACTCGATGCGGCAGACCTCGCCGGATCGCTGCGGCGCTACTTCTCGACAGGACGCAAGTTCTACGCGACCGACCGGCAGATCGCGGATGCGGTCGTCGCCAAGCCGTTCTACTACTCGGGTCGGCCAACGCAGCGTAAGACTCTTCTGTCGTGGCTCGAGCAGCTCGCAGCGGGCAAGGAGCCCGCGTCCCTCGGTGCTGCCACGATCGAGCACGTCATGCCTCAGACGCTCACTGATGCGTGGCGCGATGATCTCTCGCTCGACCTCGGCGAGTTCGCAACCGTCGACGACCTTCACGAGGCCTACCTACACACCCTCGCGAACCTCACCTTGACCGGGTACAACTCGGAGCTGAGCAACGCCCCCTTCGGTTCGAAGCGCGCGCTTCTGGCCGACAGCAACATCGCTTTGAATAAACCGATTGCAGCAGCTGACACGTGGGGGCGGCAGCAGATCCTTGGGCGCGGCGCAGCTCTCGCGCAGAGCATCTGCGCTGAGTGGGTCGCACCGCTTGCCGAGACGGATGTCATCGAATCCGGGGTCGCGTGGAAGCTCGCGACCGAGGTGATCGAGTCGATCCCGGAAGGCCGGTGGACCACCTACGGAAACGTCGCGACCATTGCCGGCACTCATCCGGTCCCTCTCGGCGTCTTCCTCGGGAAGAACTTCGTCACGAACGCGTGGCGCGTTCTCCAGGCGGCGGGCACGATTTCACCGGGCTTCCGGTGGCCATCGGGCAGCCCCAATGACGGCCGCGAGCCGCAGGACGTGCTCCTCGAGGAAGGTGTCGAGTTCGACGCCGAGGGACGTGCGGACGCCGATAGCAAGCTCGGGGTTGCCGACCTTGCGGAGCTGCTCGGAGTGCCGGTTGACTCATCCGACCTAGATGACGAACACGATGACTCCGACGAGCGGGAGAGCGCCTATCTCGCACAGTTGGCGACGAGGTTCACGCCTGCGACCATTCACGGCGTTATCGAGGTTCTGCAAGCGTGGCGAGCGCTCGGCGGCTACGTCACGTTCGGCACGTCGAATGACATCGGCGCATTCCTCCATGTCCGAGAGCCCGGTTCGGCATCCCACATCTGGCCGCTCGTCATCTACAGCTACGGAAGTGTCGAGGTCGTCTTCCAATGGCTCGCGAGTCGTCCACCCTTCGATGACATACGAATGCGCGATGAGCTCCGTAATCGCCTCAACCGGGCGCGAGGCGTCGCCATAGAGGACTCGAAGCTGAGGGTGCGGCCGGCCTTCTCGGTCGATGTACTCGCCGACGTGTCGGATCGACAGCATGTGATCGACGCCCTCGAGTGGTTCATGGAAGTCATGGGCGAGCACGATCGCCTCGTCCAGGCCGACTCTTCCGGCGAACAAGGGACGATCACATTCACCCTCGATGGCGAACTGCGCGAGCTTTCCCGGGACACAGTGACCGAGCGCCTCCGGGGTCACGTCCCCGGCAATATTCTGACGTACTGGGTGAACGTGGAGGGCGTGCACTGGCCCGTAAAGCAGGTGCTTTCGATCGCGCTCGGGATCGAAGCGAAGCAATTCCAATCGTGGGACGCTCGTCGACGCCTGGAGGCTCTCGGATTCGAGATCGGCCGCACCTGATATCTCGTAGCGGGGTTCGGGGCGCTCGTCGGTTCGTTGTCGACCGTTGTGCGCGTTCGCTCCGACAACTAGCCACCCCAGCGACCGGGCGCGCCGCAGTGCCATTCGTCGAACGGCTGCTAACGCATGGCGCCAGCGCGGAGTCTGCATGGAGCGAGCGGCGAGAACGGAGACGCGACTGGTCGCCACCCTCCCGGCGTCGGGGGAAGGCGCCACTCTCCTCCGACGGCAGTTGACGACGTCGGTCGACATCTATCCACATCTGTCATCGGCGGCATTGACGGCATCCGACCAGTGTCCGACACTGGCCCAATACTGACCGTCAAGCCGGCACGATCGGAGGCCGAAGTGGGCACCATCTCCTCGTATGAAACGGTGAAGGGGCGCCGCTACCGCGTGCGCTACCAGAAGCCGGACCGCACCGAGACGCAGAAGCGCGGCTTCACGACGATGCGCGAAGCGCAGGTCTACCTCTCTATGGTCACGGTGTCGAAGTCGAAGGGTGAGTACATCGATCCCGTGGCGTCGCGCGTGCCGGTCCGGATGTTCGCCGGCAGTTGGCTGCGTTCCAAGCGGCCGCCGATGTCGAAGCCTTCGTACTACATGACCCTCGAGCAGGCGTGGAAGAACCACGTCGCGCCGGTCTGGGCAGACAGGGAGATCTGGTCGATCCGACGCTCCGAGGTCCAGGACTGGGTGTCCGAGCTCGCGACGCGGAAGTCGCGCACCGTCGTCCTTCGCGCGCTCGGCGTCCTCGCCGGCATCCTCGACGTCGCCATCGATGATCGTCGCCTCTCGAACAATCCGGCCCGACATATCCGCAACCTCCCCCGAAACGGTCCGGGCAAGCGCCGCGTCTACCTCACACATGACCAGGTGGCGACCCTGGCGGCGTGCTCGGCGCATCCGACCATGGTTCTGACGCTCGCCTACACCGGCCTGCGCTGGGGCGAGGCGACCGGGTTGCGGGTGCGTAGCGTGAACCGACTACGAAAGCGCTTCGTCATCGAGGAGAACGCGGTGATGATCGGCTACGAGATCCATGTCGGCACGCCGAAGACGCACGAGAAGCGCTCGGTCCCATACCCAGAGCGTCTCGCTCCGATGATCGAGCAGGCCTGCGCCGGGAAGGGTCCGGAAGGGCTGCTCTTCGGCTACGGCGTCCACCACATGCGCAACTCGGGCAGTCAGGGCTGGTTCGCGAACGCGGTGAAGCGCGCGCAGGCGGTCGATCCATCGATCCCGCGGCTCACCCCTCACGATCTCCGTCACACCGCCGCATCGCTCGCGATCAGCTCCGGCGCGAACGTGAAGGCCGTGCAGCGGATGCTGGGGCACGCGTCGGCGGCGATGACGCTCGACACCTACGCCGATCTCTTCGACGACGATCTGGATGCCGTCGCAACGCGCCTCAACGACGCGATGCCACTGGTCGCGCTACCAGCGGGACCTCAGACCCGCTACGCCCGGCCGCAGCGGCCGTAGAGCAGATTGCTCAGTCTTCTGATGGCCCCGAAGCCCGCTCAGAATGCTCGATTTCGACGTTCTGAGACGCCGCACGGAGCACTGTGTAGGGCCTCGTTTCCGGCTCATAGGTTACTCAAATCCGGCCAAAAACCGGCCAAAAATGCAATCTACGAGGTCTGACCACAGAAGGAATCCCTGGTCAGAATCAAAAAACGACTGTGCCCCTGGAGGGACTCGAACCCCCAACCGTTTCCTTAGGACGGAACTGCTCTTCCATTGAGCTACAGAGGCTGGCAGAGCGAGTCTATCCGCGGCGCCCCCACCCCACCGCATCCGGAGCACGGCGAAGCCCCGCGACCGCAAGCACGACCGACACCACGCACATTCCCGCGACGACGCCCACCACGCCGCCCCACCCGAGCCCCGCGAAAACGAACCCGAGCGCCCACCCGACCGCGCTGGAGCCGGCGTAGTAGGCGAGGTAGTAGAGCGACGACGCCTGCGCCGGCGTGCCGGCGGGAGCGGATGCCGGCGTCCACCCGGAGGCGACCGCGTGCGCACCGAAGAACCCCGCCGTGAACACCACCAGCCCCACCACGATCACCGGGAGTGCGGGCACGAGGGTCACCAACACTCCCCCGGCCATCACGACGATCGACGCGAGCAGCACCGGCAATCGCCCGAAGCGGGCGGCGAGGGCGCCGGCTCTCGGGGACGACAGCGTGCCACCGAGGTAGGCGAGGAACAGGAGGCTCACGAACCCCAGCGGCAGGTCGTACGGCGGGGCGGCGAGCGCGAATCCCAGGTAGTTGTAGACGGCGACGAACCCTCCCATGAGGAGGAAGGCCTGCGCGTACAGCGCAAGCTGCGCTGTAAAGCGCAGGTTCGCGGCGAGCCGGCCCAGCAGCGCCCGCGGGTGCGTCGGCACCGCGGTGAATCGACGCGCCCGCGGCGACAGCCACAGGAACAGCACGGCGCACACCGCGCAGACGGCGGCCGCCGCGAAGACACCCCCGCGCCACATCCCGAACTCCGCGAAGGGTCCGGCGATGAGCCGCCCGGCGAGTCCGCCGACAGTGGTGCCGGCGATGTAGCTGCCGGCCGCGCGGGCCGCGTGTCCGGCGTGCACCTCCTCGTTGAGGTACGCCAGTGCGATGGCGGGCACCGCACCCAGCGCGAGTCCTTCGACGAGGCGTGCGGCGAGGAATACCTCGATCGTCGGCGCGAACGGGGCGAGGAGTCCCACAAGGGTGGCGACGACGATGCCGGTGGCCATCGTGGCGCGTCGGCCGAACCGGTCGGCGGCGACCGACCACGGGATGACCGCGACGGCGAGCCCGAGGGTGGCGGCGGAGACGGCGAGGGCTGCCGTGGCCGGAGCGATGTCGAGGTCGGCGGAGAAGAAGGGCAGCACCGCCTGCGGCGAGTACAGCTGGGCGAAGGTCGCGACACCGGCGAAGAACAGGCCGGCGATCAGCCGACGATAGGAGCGCTCGCCTGGCCGGTGTCCCTCGAAGTCCATCGCGTCCACGCTACGCCCGCGCGAAGGGCCGCGGAGCGCGCCGCATCCGGCCGGGCTTAGATGGGCGAGCCGTTCACCTCGGTCGCGGCGCGGCTGCCTACCCAGGCGCCGTACAGCGTGAACGCGAGCATGACGACGCAGCCGGCGATCACTCCTGCGGCGAGCACCGGGTCGGGAACGGGCAGTAGCGCGAACAGCCCCGTCGCGATCGCTGCCCATCCGGCGAACTCGGTGGGACGTTTGGCGCGGACGTGCGCCGCCAGCCATGCTTCGTCACTCGCCAGCGTGCTGGGGATGCGGATGCCCGCGAACTGATTCCGCTTGAGCCGGCCGGATGCTGTGGCGCGCGCCATCCACAGCAGAAGCATGCCCGCGCCGGCCATGACCACGAACAGGAGAAGGCTTACTGCGATGTCCATCGACTCTACGGTAGCCCTGCGAGCATGGCGCGGAGCTACTGGGGCGCCTGCCTGGACCTCAGTTGAAGATGCGCCGCCACACGTTCGTGTCCGCGAGGTCGAGCAGCTCATCCCCCCGGCCCGACAGCACTGTGCGAAGCGCCCACAACGTGAACCCCTTCGCCTGCGCGGCCGTGATCGTCGGCGGGATCGACAGTTCCTCCCGCGCCACGACCACGTCGACCAGCACCGGACCGGGCTCGGCGAACGCCCGCTGCAGCGCGGGCTCGAGGTCGGCGCTGTTCTCCACCCGGATGCCGGTGAGTCCCATGGCGGTCGCCACGTCGGCGAAGTTCGGATTCACGAGGTCGGTGCCGAAGTTCACGATGCCGGCCGACTTCATCTCGACCTCGATGAACCCAAGCGAGGAGTTGTTGAAGACGACGATCTTCACCGGCAGGTTGTTCTGCCGGATGGACGCGAGCTCGCCCATCAGCATCGTCAGCCCGCCGTCACCGGCGAGGGCGACGACCTGGCGCTTCCGGTCCACGGCCTGGGCACCGAGCGCCTGCGGAAGGGCGTTCGCCATGGATCCGTGGGTGAACGAGCCAAGCAGTCGCCGGTCGCGGGTCATGTTCAGATACCGCGCGGCCCAGATCACCGGCGTTCCGACGTCGGCGGTGAAGACCGCATCCTGGTCCGCCAGCTCGTCGATCAGCCGGGCGACGTACTGGGGGTGCACGGGCGCGCGGCCGTCGTCGTTGGCGAGCCCGTCGAGATCCCGCCGGGTCTTCTCGTAGTGCTTGACCGCATCCTTCAGGTGCTTGTCGTCGCGGTTCGTCTTCAGGAACGGGACGAGCGCGGATGCCGTATCACCGACGTTGCCGACGAGACCCACGTCGATGGGCGTGCGGCGACCGAGCTGCTCGCCCCGGACGTCGACCTGCACGATCTTCGCCTTCTCCGGGTAGAACTGCCGGTACGGGAAGTCGGTCCCGAGCATGAGAAGCACGTCGCACTTCTCCATGGCACGGTAACCGGACGCGAAACCGAGGAGGCCCGTCATGCCCACGTCGTACGGGTTGTCGTACTCGATGTGCTCCTTGCCGCGAAAGGCATGCACGATCGGTGCCTGCAGCCGTTCGGCGAGCGCGAGCACCTCGGCGTGCGCCCCGGCGACCCCGGCACCCGCGAGGATCGTGACCCGCTTGCCCTGGTCCAGGACCTCGGCGGCGGCCTGCAGCTCCGCCTCCGAAGGCAGGATCCGGGGTGCGGTCGCGTGGATGGGCGCGGACGAGCGCCGGGTCGGCGCATCCTGGAAGAAGATCTCCCCCGGCACGATCACCACGGCGACGCCGCGCTTCTCGACCGCGGTGCGCATCGCGGTCTCGAGCACCCACGGCGCCTGGGATGCCTCGCCGACCATCTCGCAGTAGACGCTGCACTCGCGGAAGATCTCCGTCGGATGCGTCTCCTGGAAGTACCCGCTCCCGATCTCGGAGGAAGGGATGTGCGAGGCGATCGCCAGCACCGGCACGCGGGAGCGCTGCGCGTCATAGAGCCCGTTGATGAAGTGCAGGTTCCCAGGGCCGCAACTGCCGGCGACGACCGCCAGCTCCCCCGTGATCTCGGCATCCGCACCGGCCGCGAACGCCGCGGATTCCTCGTGCCGCATGTGCAGCCACTGGATGGTGCCGTCCCGCCGGACCGCATCGGTCACGGCATTCAGCGAGTCGCCGGGGAGCCCCCACATGCGGGTGATCCCGGCGCGCGAGATCGTCTGAACGAACAGTTCCGCGATGTTCTGTGCCATGCCGGCAGGCTAGGTCGCCGATATGTCGGCGAGGAGGGGGTTGCGCCGTCGATGGATGCCGAACAGGCGGTCGGCCTACGGCAAGCGGTCCGCGCCCGTGGCGCCGACGACACCCCGCGCGCTGCGCTCCAGGAAGCCGACGATGTCCGCAGCATCCATCTCGGTGCCCAGAGCCAGCTCGATGAGCACCTCTTCGGCGAACGAGACCCACGACCGCAGGGCGACGCGGAGGAGCTCCGAGTCCTCGACGCCGAGCTCCAGGAAGACGGTGATGATGCGTTCCGCGTGGACGTCACGCGTGTCGTCGACGATGGTCCGGACCACGCCGTCGCCGCTTGCGACGCCGCGAACGAGGGAGAAGAAGGTGCCGCGGTGCTCGCGGACGAACTGGACGATGCGGGCGAGCGTGTCGCGCAGTCGCTCGACGGGATCGAGCGCGGGCTTCGGGGCGGATGCCGCCAACATGCTGGCGCCGGCGGTGGTGACCACCGCGCGGTGAAGCCCCTGCTTGGAGCCGAAATAGTGGAAGACGAGGCCCCGCGACACTCCCGCTCGCGCGGAGAGCTCCTCGATGGTCAGATCGTCGAGCGGCCGCTCCGCGAGGAAAGCGACCCCGAGCGCGAGCAGCTGCGCCCGCCGTTCCTCCGGTGTCAGGCGTCGCCGCCGATCGCTGTCCACCCTCCGACCCTAACCACCCGCGCCCGAGGAAACGGGGATGAGACTCCTCTCACGTCCTATTGACACTCTGTCAACGCTGCGTAGGGTCGGAACCCGACGGCATCGTCGCCGTCTCTCACTCTCGGAGGACCGATGAAGTTCCGCAACCTCACCCGATCCCGCGGTGGCCGCGTGGCCCTCGCCGCCGTTCCCGTCGCCGTCGTCGCCAGCGTCCTCATGGGCGGCGTCGCACAGGGCGCCGTACCGGTCTCGTTCGCCGTCTCCGGCAGTCAGTTCCAGATCAGCGCCTCGCGCCTCGACGGCACCGGCTTCTCGCAGTACGGCGGCGTCACGCAGGACACCGCGGGAGGCGAGCACTCCGTCGCGATCGCCAACATCAAGTCGGCGACGCTCGCCGACCTCTGCCAGTCGATCGTCACGGAGACTCCCCTCGGCACGGTGGGCGTCCTCATCAAGGCCGGCGGCGGGGGTAACCCTGCGACCGCGTCCGACCTGCAGCTCGGGATGACGGGACTTCGCGGCGACTCCTCGTTCGGCAACATCCGCATCGGCGTCGACGCCTCCACGGTGAACACCGACGCGAAGGGCGACGCCGGCGACTTCGCGCAGGATGCCGACACCGTCACCATCACGAACCTGCAGCAGACCGCGTGGAGCACGCAGGCCTCGGTCTTCAACCTCACCGGTATGACGTTGGAGCTCACGGACGGCGAGACGTGCTTCTGACCCGAGCCGGGCGGCGCGAGATGGCAACGCAGAGCCCGGCCGAGGCGCCGACCCGGCGGTCTCGGTTCCGGCAGTGGCGGCGGCAGCGACCGCTCGTCGGCGGGATCCTGATCGCCCTCGGCGGGATCGAGATGTTCGGGTCGAGCCAGATGGATGTCGGCAAGCTCCACATCCAGCTGGGCATCGAAGGGCTGCAGGCGACAGTCATCCCGCTCGTCCTGCTCCTGCTCGGCGCGCTGATCATCGCGATGCCTGTGCACCGCATCTTCTACGGCGTGATCGCGCTCGCTGTCGCCCTGTACTCACTCATCGGCGTGAACCTCGGCGGCTTCCTGATCGGGATGCTGTTGAGCACCGTGGGCGGGATCCTCGCCGTGTCGTGGATGCCGCCGGTGCCCACCGCCGACAGTCGCGAGTCCTCGGCGGCTGGCGAGACCTCGACGGGCGGCGAGCCCTCGGTCGCCGTCGACCCGGCGGAGGACGGTCACACCTCGTGATCCACCCCGCACGTGCCGCCGCCGTACTCGTCGCCGGCCTCGTCGCCGCGGCGGGGCTCTCCGGCGCAGCGGCCGCGCCCTCGGCGCCGACGGCGGCCTTCTGCATCCCGATCCCCTTCCTCGTAACGTGCGACACGGATGCCGGCACGCCGTCACCGACGCCGACGCCCACCGGCACGAAAACCCCGGGGGCCGGGGGCTCACTGATCCCCGGCATCCTCGACCCCGGCACGCTCGACCCCGGCACGCTCGATCTCGGCACGGAGACCCCGGTCCCGGCGCCCGAGCCCACTGCCCCCGCTCCCGCGGACGCCGTGCCGGATGACACCGCGCCGATCTTCACCCAGCCGCCCGCGCCGATGGGCTCGGAGTCGCTCTCGTTCACCGGGTTGAAGGGCATCAGCGTCGTCACCGTCCCGCTCGCGGACGGCACCCGCACCACCGCGGTGAAGATCTCGGCGGACAGCATCACGATCGACGGCTTCTCGCTCACCGTGGGCCACTTCGAAGGCGCGGGTCTCGTGACGACCGCAGACCGCATGACCCTGCAGGGAAACGTGAGCGTCTACCTCGACTCGCTCACGGCCACCACGGCGAGCGGAGAATCTCTGACTCTCGGAGCAGACACGCCGCCCCCGAAAGACGGCATCGAGCCGACGCTCTTGCGCGTGACGTTCGGACTCGTCGGCGCGAGGGCCGATTCCATCTCCTACAGCCAGACCGATCAGCGCATGGCTGAATAGCGGGCCAATCGCGACCTCCTGGCCTGCTCGCCTCGCCAAGAGTGCCAAATCCTCGGCGTGGACCTATCAGGTAAGGCCACCTGCGGCGAGGTGGCCCGCGATGAAGCGCCGCACTCCCTGCTGAGATCAACCATCGATCTCGCAAAGGAGTACCCCATGGTCGTCCTGTTCGTTCTCGGCATCCTTCTCGTCCTGGGTGTCGTCCTGGCCATCGCCGCCACGGTGCGTGCCATCGCGACGGATGGTCTCGCCGCGATCTCCCGCGTCGCGGCATACGACTCCCGGCACCCCAGCCGCTGACGTGGGAACTCCCTGGCAATGGGCCCGTGCGGTTGCATCCGAGCGCGATTCTCGGAATCGTGGCCGACTCCGCACCATC
This sequence comes from Microbacterium sp., assembly GCF_026393345.1. Taxonomy (GTDB): domain Bacteria; phylum Actinomycetota; class Actinomycetes; order Actinomycetales; family Microbacteriaceae; genus Microbacterium. The sequence goes on along the minus strand of NZ_JAPLAI010000069.1, from coordinate 77,832 downwards.
GATGGAAGGAGAGCACCATGCTCACACTGACGGAGAACGCGGCCACTGCGGTCAAGACCATCACGGCACAGATCCCCGCTGACGGCGGCGGACTGCGCATCCGCGACACCGGTCCCCAGACGGGTTTCGAACTCGCGCTCGCTCCCGATCCGGAGCCACTCGACACGGTCGTGGAGGCATCCGGCGCACGCGTGTTCGTCGATGAGTCGGCGAGCGTCGCCCTCGACGATCGCGTACTCGACGCCGAGATCGGCGACGACGGCTCCGTGCGTTTCGCCCTCGGCCTCGCCGGCTGAGCACCGCACCACGAGGTGAGGCCCGGGACCCCTCCCGGGCCTCACCTCGTCGGCTCTGCGGACCCGGCGTCGGTGTTCATCGGAAGTCCCGTGACCGGTGCTGGACGCCGACCCGGAGGTCTTCGAAGCCGTCGGCGACGATGTTGGCCACACCTTCGGCGGAGCGTTCCAGCATCCCCCGCACGATCAGGGCGGGAGCGTCGCGCGCGAGCCGGCGATATCGGTTCCAGACACCGACCGAGCAGATCACGTTCACCAGGCCGTGCTCGTCTTCGAGGTTCAAGAAGGTGATCCCGGATGCGGTGGCCGGCCGTTGCCGGTGCGTCACGAGTCCCGCGACCTCGATCCGCCGCCCCGATTCGGACGACCGCAGCTCGGTGGAGGTGAGCACCCCTCGGGCATCCAGCGCCGACCGGTAGTGCGTCATCGGATGATCGTCGGGGGTGATGCCGGTCGCCCAGAGATCGGCGGCCAGCACGTCATAGCTCGACGGATCGCCGAACAACGGCGGCTGCACGAAGGCCAGCGAGTCGGGCAGATACTGTGCGCGGTCCTCGGCCGCGGATCCCGCGAGCCAGATCGCCTCGCGCCGGGTGAGCCCGAAGCATTCGAACGCCCCGGCGGTCGCGAGGGATTCCAGCTGTGCGACGGTCAGGTCGGTCCGTCGCACGAGATCGCGCATGTCGCGGTACTCGCCGTCCCGCTCCCGGGCAGCGACGATGCGGGCGGCGACCTCCGCACCGATGCCGGTCACCTGCGCGAGCCCGAGACGCACCGCGAATGCTCCGTCACGCCGGTGCGCGACCGTCTCATCGGGGGCAGCAGGGTCGAACAGTCCCGCATCCGACTGTTCGGCGTGCGTGCACTGCGGCAGCCCGGTCGGTTTCCGCCGCGCCGCAGCATCCGCGTCCGAAGCCGGGTCAGCATCCGCATCCACTACCTCGAGCGGCTCCAGCCCGGCCAACGCCCCGGAGAGCTGCAGATGCGGGCGGCGCACCTCGACGCCGTGCCGGCGGGCGTCTGCGGTGAGGGTCGCGGGCGAATAGAACCCCATGGGCTGCGCGCGCAGGAGTCCCGCGAGGAACGCCGCCGGATAGTGCAGCTTCAGCCACGAGCTGGCGTAGACGAGGAGCGCGAACGACAGCGAATGCGACTCGGCGAAACCGAAGTTGGCGAAGGCCTGGATCTTGGCGTAGATCGCATCGGACTCCTCCTCGGTGAGCCCGTTCTCCTTCATGCCGCGGTACAGCTGCGCGCGCACCGACTCGATCCGCTCGAGCCCTCGCTTGGAGCCCATGGCTCGGCGCAGCACATCCGCCTCCTCGGCGGTGCAGTTGCCGATCTTCACCGCCATCTGCATCAGCTGCTCCTGGAACACGGGCACCCCGAGGGTCCGCTCCAGCACCTCCTTGAGCTTCGGATGCGGATAGGTGACCGGCTCCTGGCCCATCTTGCGGCGGACGAACGGATGCACCGCGCCGCCCTGAATGGGACCGGGACGGATGAGCGCGATCTCGATGGCGAGGTCGTAGAACGCGCGAGGACGAAGCCGGGGCAGGAGTCCCATCTGCGCCCGCGACTCCACCTGGAACACCCCGATCGCATCCGCCCGGCACAGCATGTCGTAGACCGCGGGCTCCTCCTTGGGCAGAGTGGCGAGGTCCCAGCGCTCCCCCGTGGCGGCATGGACGAGATCGAAACAGTGCTGCAGGGCCGCCAGCATGCCGAGGCCGAGCAGGTCGAACTTCACGAGGCCCATCCAGGCGGCGTCGTCCTTGTCCCACTGGATCACGGTGCGTCCCGGCATCCGTGCGTGCTCGATGGGGACCACCTCCCCCACGGGTCGGTCGGTGAGCACCATCCCGCCGGAGTGGATGCCGAGATGCCGCGGCGCCTTCAGCAGCTCGGTGGCGTACCCGATGACCTGATCGGGGATGTCGTGCCCCTCCGCCGACTCGGTCAGCGCCCCCCACCGCTCCACCTGCTTGGACCAGGCATCCTGCTGGCCGGGCGAGAATCCCAGCGCCCGCGCCATGTCGCGGACGGCGTTCTTCGGCCGGTATTGGATGACGTTGGCGACCTGCGCCGCCCGTTCGCGGCCGTACTCGCGGTAGACCCATTGGATGATCTCCTCGCGGCGGTCGGAGTCGAAGTCGACATCGATGTCGGGCTCCTCCTCGCGCATGCTCGAGAGGAACCGCTCGAACGGCAGCTGATACCGGATCGCGTCGACCGCGGTGATGCCGAGCACGTAGCAGACGGCGCTGGCGGCGGCCGAACCGCGCCCCTGACAGAGGATGCCGCGAGTGCGCGCCTCGGTGACGATGCCGTGCACGATGAGGAAGTACCCGGGGAAGTCCTTCTGCTCGATGACATCGAGCTCCCGCTCCAGTCTCTTGCGGTGATCCTCGGGCATGTCCGGATACCGCTCCGCCGCCCCGAGCCAGACGAGCTCCCGCAGATACGACATGGGGGTGTGCCCCTCCGGGACCTTCTGCTTCGGCAGTGCCGGGCGGGCGCTCCGCAGGGGGAAGGCCAGCTCGTCGGCCAGGGTCACCGTGCGTGCGACCGCGCCGGGATACCGGGCGAACCGGGCGGTCATCTCCGCGCCGGAGCGCAGGAACGCTCCCCCGTGGGCGGGCAGCCAGCCGTCGAGTTCGTCCATGCTGCGGTTCGCCCGCACCGCCGCGACCGCCGCCGCGAGCAGCCTCTTCTCGGGCACGGCGTAGTGCACGTTGCCGGTGGCGAGCACCGGCAGGCCGCGGTCGGCGGCGAGCGCGGCGAGCACGTCGTTGTCGCGGCTGTCACCCGGGTCGCCGTGGTCGAAGAGTTCGACCTGCACGGCTCCCGGGCCGAACAGGTCGACGAGCAGATCGAGCTGCTCGGCGGCTGCCGCGGGTCCGGATGCGGCGAGCGCCTGCCGCACGGCGCCCTTCCGGCATCCGGTGAGCACCGCCCAGTGCCCGCCTGCCTGATCGGCGAGCTCGCGGAGGTCGTACAGCGGCCGGCCCTTCTCGGCGCCGCGCAACTGCGCACGGGTGAGTGCGCCGGCGAGCCGGTGGTACCCCTCCTCTTGTCGCGCGAGGACGAGCAGGTGGGTGCCCACCGGGTCGGGTTCGCCCTTCTGCGGGGCGGGGAGACCCAGCGAGAGCTCGGCGCCGAACACGGTCTTCAGCGTGCGCGTCTCGGCCGCCTCCGCCATCCGCACGATGCCGTAGAAGCCGTCGTGGTCGGTGACGGCAAGCGCGTGCAGCCCCAGGCGCTCGGCCTCCTCCACGAGTTCCTCCGGCGAGGACGCGCCGTCGAGGAACGAGTACGAGGTGTGCGCGTGCAGTTCGGCGTAGGGCACCGCGTCGACGGGACGCTCGATGGGTGCCCCGATGTAGGGCCCACGTTTGTGGGAGAACGCAGGACCGTCGCCGCCGTCGGCGGGCGCAGAGGCGGGACGCCGTTTGCCGCTGAGTGCCCGCTCCAGTTCCGACCAGGGCACGGAGGGGTTGTTGAATCCCATCAGTCGACCCCCGTTCCTGCCCGGTGCGCGGCGCCGCTGTGCCGGGAGCGCGGGGCGCCGCTGGGCCGGGAGCCCATCAGTCGTACCTCGCTTCGGCGGTCCAGTCGCCGGCCTCGCACACCAGCAGCCAGGCGCACTGCCGGTCGTCGACGACCTGGAAGCGGTGCGCGACGCGGCGGTGTTCCGCATCCCACTCGCGCTCGATGACGGGCCAGGGTCCTGCCCACGAGATGATGTCGCGGTCATCGCCGTCGATGCTCAGCCGCACCGGCGGGGCGGACAGGGCGCCGCGCAGATCAACGCTCACCATGTCGCCGTCGGCGTCGCACACCTCCACCAGACGGGCCGCGGGGAACACGGTCGCCGGCAGCGGGGACGGCAACGATCCCGGCCACGGCCGGTTCGGGTCGCGCTCGGCGACGCCGCGGTCGCCCCACGGCACGAGCACCTGACGCTCGTCGAGCCATCGACCACCCGCGACCACGGGGGTGAGCACACCGCGGTGCCCGAGCATCGCCTGCACGCGCGAGAGGGCGTGGTGCACCTTCTCCTCTCCCCCGCCGCCGAACAGCACCGGCACGTGACCGGATGCGGCATCCACCGCCTCCGGCGCGATCCGCACCCGGGCGACGCCGCTGGAGAGCATCGGGGATTCCGCGAGCTGCCAGCGCACCCGGTCGACCACCGCGGCGGCGTCGAACGTGCCCGGATGCAGCCACACCCGCTCACTGCGCTCCCCACGCTCGGTCTCGAGTTCGACCCGCAGCTCGGTGCACACCAGACGCAGGGCGTCGAGGCGGGCGATGAACTCCTCCGCCACGACACGCATGCCGAACGCCACCTGATCGGCCAGCTCCACCGGCGGGTCGAACCACATCTCACGGTCAAGCTCCGGCGGTGGGGTGCGGGGGCGAACGTCGCGGGAGTCGTGCCCGGCCGCGAGGCCGTGCAGGCGCACCCCGTGCTCGCCGAGCCGGTCGCGCACCCGCTCCTCCGGCATGGCGGCGAACCCGCCCAGGGTGTGCACGCCGAGCCGGGCCAGCAGGTGCGCGAGCGAGGGGTCGTCGAGCAGGGTCACCGGGAGCGGGGCGAGGAACGCCGCCGCCTCGCCCGCGGGCACCGTCCGCACCGGCTGCGCGGGCGAGGTGGCGCGCGCCGCCTGCTCGGCCGTGAACGGGCCGTCGGCGATGCCGATGCGCACATCGGCGACCCCTCGCTCACCCAGGGCCTCTCGGAACACGGTGGCCGCCGCATCCTCGCCGCCGTAGAAGCGGGCAGGGCCGCGGGCCTTCAGCGCGCACAGGCCCGCGCGGAGGATCTGCACGTTCGGCGCGCGGTCCTCCACCGCCGCCACGAGCGGGGCGAACACGCGATGATCGCGGGCCTGGTCGACGGCCACGATCCGCACCCGCGCGCATCGGGCCTGGGCGTCACGGCGGCGCTGCCCGCGGCGCACCCCCTCGGCGCGGGCGGATGCGGAGCACGCCACGACGACGTTCTTCTCCACCACCGCGACCGGGTCGCCGGGAGGCACCGCCTCCTCGCGCTCGAGGGCGATCACGGGCCAGTCCGGGATCCACACCACGATGCTGCGGAGGGCCGTCATCATCCCACCGCCCGCAACGGCACCGCGGGGGTGACGGTGGTGGGTGTGGCAGTGGTGGATGTGGCAGTGGTGGATGTGGCAGTGGTGGGTGTGGCAGTGGTGGGTGTGGCAGTGAGCGATCCGGCCTGATCGGGCAGCAGCATCCGGGCGCGCCTGGGCACCGGGCTCCGCCGCGAGTGGACGGTGACGGTGACTTCGCGCGCGGTGAGGTAGCCGTGCCCCTGCCCGAGACCGGTCCAATGCGGGTCGGCGACCTCGAACGCGGCCTCGGCCTGCGGCCAGGGTCCCTGCACCAGCAGCGCCGCACCCCGGTCACGGAGGCGGGCGAGCAGGCGCGAGGCCTCCGCATCCGACACCCGCCCCTGCGGGCGCACCGCCACGATCGTCATGACCTCGGCGAGGGTGGCGGTCACGGCGAGCCAGCGGGGCCCGGGCTCCGGAACCAGCACGAGCCGATCGAGCACGACCCCGAGCCCTGCCGCCGCCTCGGCGCCGAGTTCGGGCATGCCGACCGCGGCGCACCACGATCCCGCTTTCGTGGGGCGCGCGAGCAGCGACAGCAGCAGCGTCGACGACGGGGCGAGGGAGTAGGCGGCGCCGGCACGCAGTCCACCGCCGGGAAGGAGGTCGGCGAGCGCGGGCGGGGTCGGCAGCACGGGAGCGTCGAGACGCCGTCCCTGCACCCGCTCGAGCTGCGCGCGGAGGCGTCGAACCTCGCCCGCAGCGTCTTCCCGCACGATCACCCTCACTCCGACAGATTAGAACGTATGTTCTGCTCCTTCAATGCCAGGGTCGAATATATGCTCGACCTCCGACACGGTCGGGGGGTGTTCTGTGGCGAGGGCGGCCGCCCTCAGGCTGTAAGGGATGCGGTCGTGGCGATGCGGGCGAAGCCTCCGGCGGAGAGCACGAGCGCGGTCTGCGCCATGAGGTCAGCGGCGGCGCGCTGCACGAGCCCGACGCCCGGGATCTCGGCCTCGAGGTCGAAGGTGCGGGTGGCATCGAGCACCACGGTGGTGTCGTACCCGAGGTTGCCGGCCATGCGGGCGGTGGTCTCGACGCACATGTTGGTCTGGATGCCGCAGATCACGAGCTCGCCGATGCCGCGCTCCTGCAGCCACGCGTGCAGGTCGGTGTCGCCGTAGAAGGCGGAGTTCACGTTCTTGCGGATGAAGAGGGCGGGCTCGACCGCGGCCACGACGTCGACCAGCGCGTTGCCGGCGGACTCCGGATGCAGCGGCGATGCCAGCGAGAGCGAGTCGTGCTGCACCACGACGATGGGTTCGTCCTGCCACGCCGCGATCAGCGCGGCGACGTTCTGCTCGCACTCCGGATTGGCGGTCGGTCCCCAGAAATCCAGGTCGTCGAATCCGCGTTGCATGTCGATCACGATGAGAGCTCGGGTCACAGAGCCATCCCATCACGTCGGAGATGCCGCATCCATGGCCCCGGCGGCCGTCCTTCGTCGCTTTTCCGCCGCGGTGGCCTCGCCGGCGTCGCCTCTCGCGGCGTCGCCCGCGCGGTGTCGCCCTCGCTACAGCTCTCGTGTCGCCTCTCTCGGTTCCGCTCGTGTCGCCGGATTCGGGAATGTCACGAAATTCGGAGCCGAATCGCGGATGCGGTCCGAATCTCCTGACATCTCCGAATCTCGCGACGGCGAACCCCGCATCTCCGAATCCCGCGTCTCCGAATCTCGCGTCCCCGAATCTCGCGTCCGCATCCCGCGCACGACACAGCTGCGGAGATCGTTCGCGAAACCCCGCCAGAGGCGGATGCGGCAGCCTCCCACACACGATCTCCGCCGTTGGGTCGGCTCACCGACACCCGCAAGCCCGCGGCGCTACACGGGGAGCTCGACCACGGCCTCTGCATTGCCGCCGCACCGTTCCGTGCCGTCGATTCGGCGCCACTCGACGTCGATAGAGCCTTCCGCGGCGACGGTTCCGTCTTCGGCGGTGAGCCGATAGCCGAGCACAGGCTGGCCGCCGAGCATCGACGCCCGCCACCCGGTCTCGCTATCGCCGGTCAGCGACAGCACCCCGGTCTGGAGGGGTGGCACCGTCGCCCCCGCCTCCATCGGCTGTTCGAGCGGACCGGGCAGACACCCGGCGCCGTCGCACAGTTCCAGGGTCAGCCCCGGAGCAGGGTCGCTCAGCGTGATGATCGCGACACTGCTGTAGCCGATGGCGCTGCACGCGAAGCCGAACGGCAGCATCTCGCATCCCGCCAGCAGCATCAGCGACGCCGCGATCGCGACGGCCCCCACACGTCTCCGCATCCGGTCAGGCTAGATCAGATGCCGCCGCGATTCCGCGATCGTTACCCCTCCGAAACTGCGGTTCCCGCCCTCTTCATGTTGCCGGATTCGGGGATGCCACGAAATTCGGAGCCGAAACCCGGATGCGGTCCGAATCTCGCGACATCTCCGATTTCCCCAACGCGGGCATCCCGCGCCGCGCCATGCCGCATCCCGCGCCGCGCCATGCCGCATCGCGCGTCCCGCCATGCCGCATACCCGATCCCGCGACGCCGCATTTATGGCCGCCACGAGGGCCGCCGTTCACAACTCAGGACATTTCCTCGACGCCGGCCGAATTCCTGCGGCTGTGCGGGGCAGGCACCGCATCCGTCCTGAGTTCTGAACGCCGATGCCTGGGCACCAGCGGCCGCAGGATGCCGATGACCACGCCGCCGAGCACGAGCAGGAGTCCGACCACCTGTGCGAGGCCGAAGGCCTCCCCCGCGAGGAACACCCCGAGCACGACACCGGTGACGGGGTTCAGCAACCCCACCACGCCGACGACGGAGCCGGGCAGCCGCCGGAGCCCCGCGAACCAGGCGGCGTAGGCGAGGGCCGTCGCGATGAGGATGACGTACGCGAAGCCGGCAAGCGCGGGAGCGTCGAGGGCGGGCGGCGCACCCTCGACGACGAGGGCGAAGGGCAGCACCACCAGCGATCCGGCGATCAGCTGCCAGGCAGTCATGGTCACGGGCGGCACGGCGGCGCCCCACTTCGCGGTGAGAACGAACCCGAGCGACGACGACAGCATGGCGCCGATGGATGCGGCGACACCCCACGGATCGACGGGTTCGGCGCCGGGGCCCATCATCACCACAACCCCGACGATGCCAATCACCGCTCCTACGATGGCCGCGGCGCGAGGGCGCTGCCGGAGGATCAGCCAGCTGAGCAGCAGCATGGCCGCCGCCGACGTCGACATCAGGGTGGCGGCGAGGCTCGTGGGCAGCCGCTGCGCGACGATGTAGACGAGCACGTTCAGCCCGCCCACCGTGAGGGTGCCGAGGACGAACGAGCGCCACCACCAGGATCCGCGCGGCAGGCGCCGCACGATCAGCAGGACGAGCAGGCCCGCCGGAAGACAACGGATGACGCCGCCCCACAGTGCCGCATCGGGCGGCAGCACCTGGCGGGTGACGTAATACGTGCTCCCCCACGCCACCGGGGCGATCGCGGTTAGGAGGATCCACCGCATCCGTTTATCTTCCATGGAAGAGAATTTATCTTACGCAGAAGATAAAGTCGATCCATGAACCCTCGCGACCGCGTCGACCACATCCAGGACCAGTGGCGCCTCGCCCGCCCCGACCTCGACCCGTCACCGCAGGGCGTCATCGGGCGGCTGCACCGGATCGCGCTCGCCCTCACCGCGGAGCTCACCCCGGTGTATGCGGCCCACGGACTGAGCGAACCGGAGTTCGACCTGCTTGCCTCGCTCCGCCGCACCCCGGGCGAGGAATTGCCGGCCGGCGAACTCGCCGCGCACACCATGGTGACCTCCGGCGGCCTCACCAAACGCGTGGACCGGCTCGTCGGGCGGGGCTTGGTCGAGCGCAGCGGCACGCAGGACGACGGCCGGCGGCGGATGATCCGGCTGACAGCTGCCGGCCGTGAGCTCATCGACGACGCGTTCACCGCGCACCTGGCCAACGAGGCGCGGCTGCTCGCCGACCTCGGGCAGCAGGATGCGGCGGCCCTGGAGCCGATCCTGAAGCGTTGGCTGGCGACGCTCGAGGGCGACGACCCCGGTCAGGCGGCAAGCGCCAGGTAGGGCTCCCACCGAGGGTCGGCGCGGTCGGTGCCCCGCACGCTCCACTGCGACCCGCGGGGCATGCCGGGCACGAGGCGCAGCGCCCACGACATCTCCTGTGGGGTGCGGTCGCCCTTCATGTTGTTGCAGCGCAGGCAGCACGCCACGAGGTTCTCCCACGTGTCCTTGCCGCCGCGGGAGCGCGGCTGCACGTGGTCGATCGTGGTGGCCGCTTTGCCGCAGTACCCGCACCGGTGGTTGTCGCGGCGGAGGACGCCGCGACGCGTGACCGGCACCTGGCGGGATCCCGGGATGCGCACGTACCGGGTGAGGATGATGACGGCCGGGCGTTCATACGCGCGCCGGTTGCCCCACACCGGCTCTCCTTCCACATGCTCGATAACCGTGGCTTTCTCGTTCATCACGAGCACGAGTGCTCGCTTGAACGAGACCACTGCCAAGGGCTCATAGCCCGCGTTCAACACCAGAGTGCGCATTCCCTGTCCTCTCGAATGGCCGTGACGGCTTCGCGGTATTCGATTCCTGCGACGTTCGAGCGGCGGGAGGGCATGAAAAAAGGCGCTGTCTACAGACAGCGCCTTGGACGCGCGGTTACCCCGCGGCATCCAATCTCACAATGCCGAAAGACGAACAGACCGAGCGCAGCCCTGGTTCGGGCGCGTGGTGTGCCGTCCATCGGCGACCTCCGCTTCTCTCAGCGTCGAGTCACAGAGTAACCCACCGGGACACGCCCGGGATGCACGGAACCGGGAACGGTTCGTGTCGCGTCGGTGGCTCAGCCGGCGTTGGAGTACAGCCAGGCCATCGGATCGACGAGCCCGCCGTTGATGCGCACCTCGAAGTGGAGGTGGTTCGCGGTGGAGTTGCCGGTGCTGCCCATGAGGCCGATGATCTGCCCTGCCGAGACCGACTGGCCGGGTGAGACGAGGATCTGCGACATGTGCCCGTAGAGGGTGGAGACCGTCACGCCGTTGATGACGTGATCGATGATGACGCCGTTGCCGTAGCCACCGAACCAGGTGGCGGTGCGGACGGTGCCGGCCGCGGCGGCGAACTCGGGGGTGCCGGCGGAGCCGAGCAGGTCGACGCCGTCGTGGGCGCCACTGAGGCCGCGCCCGATCTTAATCTGCGACATGTCGAGCGGCCAGCGAACCTCACCGCTGCCGGGGGCGACGAGGCTGAGGTCGACCGAAGAGAGGACGGCGGCGCTGCTCGTCGACCGCGACTTGGAGGCGGCGGCGGCACGCGCGGCGGCAGCTTCGGCGGCCTTCTTGGTGGCCACTTCCTCCGCGGTGGTCGCGGCGTAGCTGCTGCGGGAAAGATCGGTGGTGACCACGTCGGATGCGACGACGAGGGACTGCGCGTTCTCGGCGGCGACCTGCTCGATCGTCAGCGCCTCAGACTCCGGGTTCCACGCGGCGTACGCGGGAAGGGCGACGGTCGCGACGAGGCCGCCGACCATGGCGAGGATCACGACGTTGCGAAGCGGCTTGACGACACCGCGGGTGCGGGGAGCGCGGGGAGTACGGACGGCTCGTTCGGCACGGGGCGCGCGGGTGACACGGCTCGCGGGGCGAGCCGCCTGACGCATGCTGCGCCGACCGGGCGTCGGAACCGCGGCCTCATCGGGCTCGCGGGCTTCCTCATCCAGGTTTTCAGCCAATATGTCCTCCGGCACCTTCGCGCGGTCTGCGCTGGCTCGTCGGCACTCGGTGTTCGGGGCACGATGTGCGGGTGTCACCGCGGCGGACGACGAGCCTGACAGGCAATCCGGGCGGGGTCCGTCGGCGGGCTTTCACCTGTGGACTTGGCCAGGCTACCTGAAGGTAACGAATAAGTCACATTCCCCACAGGCCGGATCGTGCATTCCGACCTGTGCAGAAGCGGATGCGGCGCCGCTCAGTTCGCGACGAGGAAGATGTGCGCGGCGACCTCGACGGGCAGTTCCAGTCCCTCATCGGAACCGTCCATCTGCACCAGCACGTAGCCCTCGCTGTACTGGAACGCCCCGGCGGCTCCCGGCATGACGCCGGCACTGCGCAGCTGCTGCAGCAGTTCCGGGTCGACCTGCGCGGGCTCCGCGAGCCGGCGCACGGTGCCCGTGATGGGGCCGCCGACGGCATCGAGGTGACGAACGAGCCCGACGACGCCCTCTTCGAACGTATTCGTCGGCAGGTCGCCCAGCTGGTCTAGGCCCGGGATCGGGTTGCCGTAGGGCGACTCGGTGGGGTGCCCGAGCAGTTCGACGAGGCGGCGCTCGACCTGCTCGCTCATCACGTGCTCCCAGCGGCAGGCCTCTTCGTGCACGTACGCCCAATCGAGGCCGATGACGTCGCTGAGCAGCCGCTCGGCGAGCCGGTGCTTGCGCATGACGTCGACGGCCTTCTGACGGCCGGCGTCGGTGAGTTCGAGGGTGCGGTCATCGGAGACGACGACGAGCCCGTCGCGCTCCATCCGGCCCACGGTCTGCGACACCGTCGGGCCGGAGTGGCCGAGGCGCTCCGAGATGCGCGCACGCAGCGGAGTGATGTTCTCCTCCTCGAGCTCGAGGATGGTGCGCAGATACATCTCAGTGGTATCGATCAGATCGGTCATGGGTGTCCTCGACAGAAGGGGGCGGCCCCTGAAGCCTATCCAACCGTGGTGCCACCGAGGCGGCGGGGAGCCGAACCCGGGTCACCCTAGAATCGAGGACATGCCACACGTCGTGCTTCCCCGTGAGATCCTGCCCGCCGACGGAAGGTTCGGATGCGGTCCCTCGAAGATCCGCCCCGAGCAGCTGGCTGCACTGGCCGGGTCCGGAGCGTCGATCCTGGGCACCTCGCACCGCCAGAAGCCGGTGAAGAACCTGGTCGGTAGCGTCCGCTCGCGTCTCGCCGAGCTGTTCCGCCTGCCGGACGGCTACGAGATCATCGTCGGTAACGGCGGCTCGACGGCGTTCTGGGATGCGGCCGCGTTCGGTCTCATCGAGCGGCGTGCCCAGAACCTCGTCTACGGCGAGTTCGGCGGCAAGTTCGCCGCCGCCGCGGGAGCCCCGTGGCTGCAGGCGCCGGACGTGCGCAAGGCCGACCCGGGGGCGAGCATCGCCGCCGCCGCGATCGAGGGCGTCGATGTCTACGCCTGGCCGCACAACGAAACCTCCACCGGCGTCGCCACGCAGATCTCCCGCGTGCACGGCGACGAGGGCGCCCTGACCGTCATCGACGCGACGAGCGCCGCCGGCGGCATCGACTTCTCCGTCTCCGAGACGGACGTCTACTACTTCGCGCCGCAGAAGAATCTCGGCTCCGACGGCGGTCTGTGGTTCGCCGCGGTATCACCCGCCGCGATCGAGCGGATCGAGCGGATCGCCGCATCCGACCGCTACATCCCCGAGTTCCTCAGCCTGAAGAACGCCCTCGACAACTCGCGGCTGCAGCAGACGCTGAACACCCCCGCGGTGTCGACCCTGATCCTGCTCGACGAGCAGCTGAGCTGGATCCTGGGCAACGGGGGCCTCGAGTGGGCCGACGCCCGCACCCGCGAATCGTCGCAGGCGCTGTACGACTGGGCCGAGGCCTCGTCGGTGGCGACGCCCTTCGTCAGCGACCCCGCCGACCGCTCCCCCGTCGTCGTCACAATCGACTTCGATGAGAGCGTGGATGCGGCGGCGATCGCCGCGAGCCTGCGTCAGAACGGCATCGTCGACACCGAGCCGTACCGCAAGCTCGGGCGCAACCAGCTGCGCATCGCGACGTTCGTCTCGATCGACCCGGAGGACGTGCGCCAGCTGATCCGCTGCGTCGACTACACGCTCGAGAACATCTAGACCCGACGACGAAGGGCCCGTCCGCGCCATCCGGCATCGGGCGGGCCCTTCGTCATGTGGCGTCAGCGACGGTCGTCGTCGTCCTCATCGGAGTCGTCTTCTTCGTCGTCTTCCTCATCGGAGTCGACGTCGTCGGAGTCCGAGTCGTCGTCGGAGTCGTCCTCGTCTTCTTCGAAGTCATCCTCATCGTCGGAGTCGTCGTCGGAGTCGTCCTCGACGTCGTCGGAGTCGTCGTCATCGTCCTCGACGTCGTCGGAGTCGATGTCCTCGGAGTCGACGTCCTCGGAGTCCTCGTCCTCGGAGTCCTCGTCGAGCTCGTCGATGTCGACACCGTCGACGTCGCCGGCGTGCAGGATCGGGGACCCATCGGTGTCGAAGTCGCTGGCGTCGAGATCGTCGAGGTCGTCGACATCCACGTCCTCGTCGTCGTCCGACTGCTCGCCGGCGGGGGCATCCTCCGCCTCGGCGTTGGCCGCGGTGATGGCCTGCTGCGCGCGGTACTCGGAGAGGCGGACAGCCCACGGCACCCACTCGGGGGCCAGCAGCGCCGACTCCCCGGGCAGCAGTTCGACCTCGAGGATCGTCGGGTCCTCATCCTCGACCCGGGCGAGGCTCACGGTCCAGAACCAGCCGGGGTATCCCGCCAGGCGGTTCTCGAACCGCAGCGACACCACCCCGTCGGGCTCGACCGAGTACCCGGCCGGCGGACCGATGGTCGCGGCGGGGGTGATCTCCTTCAGGCCCGCCAGCGCCAGGTCATGCGCGGCGAGGAGCCGCGCGTCGCCGGGGGGCGGGGGCGGAACGGCGACGGTCGGCTCGTCCACGACGTCCACAGACGTGGCCAGCTCGTCCGGGGCGACGGAGTCGGGCGTGCTCTCGGCGTCAGGCATCGAGTTCTTCCGCGACCTTGCGCAGCACCGCGGCGACCTTCTTCGCGTGGCTGCCGCTGGGGTAGCGGCCGCGACGCAGGTCGCCACCGATGCCGTCGAGGAGCTTCACGAGGTCTTCCACGATGACCGCCATGTCGTCGGCGGGCTTGCGGGCACGCTTGGCCAGGCTCGGCGGCGCTTCGAGCACGCGAACGGACAGTGCCTGCAGTCCGCGCTTGCCATCGGCGACGCCGAACTCCAGTCGCGCGCCGGGCTTGAGCGACGGAACGCCTGCGGGCAGCGCGGTGGCGTGGAGGAAGACATCCTGGCCGTCATCAGTGGTGATGAAGCCGAAGCCCTTCTCATCGTCGTAGAACCTGACCTTGCCGGTGGGCATGGAGACCTCGCTGGATCGTGGCCCGCTGGTGTGCGGGCGCGACGGAATCGGGGCGAAAAACCCCTGCAACCAGACTAGCCGCTCCCGTCGAGGCAGTAGGCTGAACCCGATGAGCAAGACGAGCAATGGGGACGTACCCATCCAGCGCCTGGACCGCGTCCTGGCGACCATGTCGCTGGGGCTGCTTGTGCTGTCCGTCGGCTGCTTCTTCGCGATCATGATCGGCTCCTCCGCCGGGGCCGATTTCGCCACCGGAGTCTGGCCGGCCGTGAGCATCATCGTCTACTACGCGCCGATCCTGGCCTTCGTGATGATGTTCACCGTGATCATCCGGGCCTTCGTACGGAGGGCTCGGGCGAACCGAGCCCGCTGAGCGTGGGCGCCTCCTCGGACGAGCGGACGCTGGCGGCCACGCTGGCGAGCCTCGATGACGCGGAGCTGGCGCACGTCTTCACGCTCCGCGGCGTCTCCCCCGATGCCGGCTGGCACGACTTCTTCGACGCCGCCGAGAACCTGCTGTCGACGCCCGCGATCGACCGCGCCCTGGTGGATCTGCCCCGGGATCTCCTGGCCGCACTGACCGCCGACCCCGCGTCGGCGCCTGGACTCCGGGAACGGATGCTGCTGCATCCCGATGGCTCTCCCTTCGCCGCCGTCACCGCACGCCTGCGCGAACTCGATCCCGACCTGCGCACGATCGACGCCGCGGCTCCCACCCGTGCCCCGTCGCCGGAGGCCGTCGCCGCCGCCGCGGAACACGCCTTCACCGCGGTCGGATCGCTGACCGACCTGCTGTTGTGGGCCCTGGCCACCCCCATCGGCCGCACCGGCGCGGGACCCGTCGGCGTCGCGGACCGGCGTCGCCTGGTCGAGGCGGGCGCCGTCGACGACGCGGAAGACCTGGAAGACCTCCTCGCCCTCGCCGTGGATGCGGGGCTCCTGCGTGAGGTCCAGCGCAGCTGGCAGGCGACCACCGCCGCGCAGCGCTGGGTGAGCATCTCGACCCCGGAACGCTGGAGCGCCGTCGCCTCGGCTTTCGTCGGCGCACTCCGCCCGGGTCTTCGCACACCCGAAGGCGGGTACCGTCCGCCGGCGACCTGGCGCGAGGCCTATCCGCTGGATGCGGCATGGCCCGCCATCGCCGACCGGTTGCTGCGCCGCGCCCGGCGCCTCGGCATCCTCACCGCCGACGACGGCGAACCGCCGTGGAGCACAGGGCTCCGCGAGCGCGGCGTGCCGGTGCTCGCGGAGCTCGCCACGCATCTGCCCGCCGAGATCGACAAGCTCTACCTGCAGGCCGACCTGACCGCGATCGCCCCCGGGCCGCTCCTGCCCGCACTGGAGCAGCGGCTTCGCACCATGGCCGTCCGCGAGAGCCGCGCGCAGGCGTCCACCTACCGCTTCAGCGCCGAATCGATCGCCGCCGCCGTGGCGACCGGGGAGACCGGCGAGACACTCCGCAGCTTCCTCGGCGAGGTATCGCTGACCGGCATCCCGCAGCCCCTCGCCTACCTCATCGACCGCGCCGTGACCCGTCACGGCCAGCTCCGGGTCGGGGTAGACGAGCTCAGCGGCCGCACCACCGTCATCAGCGACGACTCCGACCTGCTGGCGACCGTCGCGGTCGACCAATCGCTGCGCTCGGTCGGCCTCATCGCACACGAGGGCATGCTCGTCTCCCGCGCCTCCCGCGAGGCCGTGTACTGGAGCCTGTCCGACGCCCGCTATCCGGTGGTCGCGGTCGACGGCGACGGCGACGGGCACGCCCTGCGGCGCCGCGGCGCGCCGGACGTCGACCCGCCCGCATCCGAGCCCGACCGCTACGCCACGCTCATCGGGAGTCTCCGCGCCACCGAGGGCCCGGATGCCGAGGGCGCGTGGCTGGAACGTGAACTCGAGCAGGCCGTCAAGGCCCGCTCCGTGGTCGAAGTCGACGTGCGCCTGCCCGACGGCTCCATCCGTACCTTCCAGCTCGAGGCCACCGGCCTCGGCGGCGGACGACTCCGCGGCCGGGACCGCAACGCCGACGTGGAACGCACCCTGCCCCTGTCGAGCATCGAAAGTGCACGCCCGATCTGACGCAAGCGGCGCCGGCCCCTCCGCGCGCCCGGTAAAATAGGCGGTTATGTCCGATGGCCCCCTGATCGTCCAGAGCGATCGCACGGTCCTGCTCGAAGTCGCCCACCCTGACGCCGAGAGCGCCCGGCACGAACTGGCGGTCTTCGCGGAGCTGGAACGTGCCCCCGAGCACATCCACACCTACCGGATCACCCGGCTGGGGTTGTGGAACGCGCGCGCCGCGGGTCACGACGCCGAAGACATGCTCGACACCCTCGACCGGTGGTCCCGGTTCCCGGTGCCGGTGTCGGTGTCCACTGACATCCGCGAGACGGTGTCACGGTACGGCCGGCTCGTCATCGAGCGCGGCCCGTACGGCGACGAGGAGAAGGCCCTCATCCTGCGGTCGACGGATGCGGCCGTACTCACGCAGGTCGCCGCGAACAAGCGCATCCAGCCGCTCCTGATCGCGCACCCCTCCCCCGACACGTTCGTGGTGGATGCGTGGGCGCGCGGGCAGATCAAGCAGGAGCTGCTGAAGCTCGGCTGGCCGGCGGAGGACATCGCCGGCTACACGCCCGGCACCCCGCATCCGATCGACCTCGTCGAGGACGGCTGGAACCTGCGGCCGTATCAGCGCAAGGCTGTCGACATCTTCACCGAGGGTGGCTCCGGCGTCGTCGTGCTCCCCTGCGGTGCCGGTAAGACGCTCGTGGGCGCGGCGGCGATGGCCGACACCAAGACGACCACCCTCATCCTCGTGACGAACGCCGTCAGCGCCCGCCAGTGGCGCGACGAGCTACTCAAGCGCACGACCCTGACCGCCGAGGACATCGGCGAGTACTCGGGGCAGGTGAAGCAGGTGAAGCCCGTCACCATCGCGACGTACCAGATCCTCACCGCCAAGCGGAAGGGCGCGTACGCGCACCTGGCGCTCCTCGACGCCCTCGACTGGGGCCTCGTGGTCTACGACGAAGTGCACCTGCTGCCGGCGCCGGTGTTCAAGCTCACCGCCGACCTGCAGGCGCGACGCCGCCTCGGCCTCACCGCCACGCTGGTGCGCGAAGACGGCCGTGAGGGCGACGTGTTCAGCCTCATCGGACCCAAGCGGTTCGACGCCCCGTGGAAGGAGATCGAGGCTCAGGGCTTCATCTCCCCCGCCGCCTGCTACGAGGTGCGCATCGACCTGCCCGCCGACGAGCGGCTCGAGTACGCGGCCGCCGCGGACGAGGAGCGCTACCGCATGGCGGCGACCGCGCCCGCCAAGATCGAGGTCGTCCGGGCACTGTCCGCCCGCCACGCCGGCGAGCAGATCCTCGTGATCGGGCAGTACCTGGACCAGATCGACGAACTCGCCGAGGCGCTCGACGCCCCGAAGATCACCGGTGCGACGCCGGTCGACGAGCGCGAGCAGCTGTATCAGGCGTTCCGTGAGGGCACCGTGCCCCTTCTCGTCGTCTCCAAGGTCGCGAACTTCTCGGTCGACCTGCCGGAAGCATCCGTCGCCATCCAGGTGTCGGGATCGTTCGGGTCCCGCCAGGAGGAGGCGCAGCGCCTGGGTCGCCTGCTGCGGCCGAAGACCAACGGGCACACCGCGAGCTTCTACACGCTCATCGCGCGCGACACCGTCGACCAGGACTTCGCGCAGAACCGTCAGCGGTTCCTCGCCGAGCAGGGGTACAGCTACACGATCCTCGACGCCGACGACCTGCTCGCCGCCGCGGTCTGACCGTCCCGCGAGACCACATCCCCTCGCCGAGACCACATCCATTCCGATGTCGTCTCGGCGCACGGATGTGGTCTCGGCGCTGAACTCCGCGACGCGCGAGGTGGCCGCATCCAGCCATCCCATCGAAACGGTCACCATAATGGGCATATGACCGCACCGCGCATTCTCGTCGTGGACGACGAACCGAACATCCGCGACCTGCTCATCACGAGCCTCAAGTTCGCCGGCTTCCAGGTCCGTGCCGTCACGAACGGCGCTCAGACCATCTCGGCCGTCCTCGAAGAGGAGCCGGACCTGATTCTGCTCGACGTCATGCTGCCGGACATGAACGGCTTCAGCGTCACCAAGCGCCTCCGCGAGGCCGGGTATACCGCCCCGATCCTGTTCCTCACCGCCAAGGACGACACCGAGGACAAGATCACCGGCCTGAACGCCGGCGGCGACGACTACGTCACCAAGCCGTTCTCCCTCGACGAGATCGTCGCCCGTATCCAGGCGATCCTGCGTCGCACCATGCAGGCCGATGAAGAGTCGATCATCCGGGCCGGCGAACTCACCATGGACCAGGACACGCACGACGTGTTCGTCGGTGACGCCCAGATCGAGCTCAGCCCCACCGAGTTCAAGCTGCTGCGCTACCTGATGCTGAACCCGAACCGGGTGCTCAGCAAGGCGCAGATCCTCGATCACGTGTGGGAGTACGACTTCAACGGCGACGCCGGCATCGTGGAGAGCTACATCTCGTACCTGCGCCGCAAGATCGACCCGCACGCGTCCGAGTCGCTCATCCAGACCAAGCGCGGCTTCGGCTACATGCTGAAGGCGGGCAAGTCCGCCTGACGGCGAGCCGATGCCCGATCCGCAACCACGCCACGCCTCACCCGACGGTCTCACCCGATGGTGGCGCAGCGTCAGCCTGCGGTCCAAGGTCACGGGCGTCACGGTCGGCGTGCTCGTCATCGGCCTGTTCGCGACCGGGCTCGGCACGATGGTGTTCCTGCGGACGACGCTGCTGGCGAACCTCGACACCACACTGACCCCCCTCACCTCGGGGAACGTGGCCGCCAACGCCCTGCTCGACACCGAGGTCACCGCATCCGGCCTCGTGTTCTCGCCTCGGGACGACGTCGCCCCGACGGACTACTCGGTGGCGATCTACAACGCCTCCGGCGACCTCGTGCTCACCGCCGGCGGCGAGGCCAGCGAGACGGATCCGGTCTTCCCCGACACGTTCGCGCTCGACTACGCGTACGCCCACCCGCTCGAGGCGTTCGAGCTCGAGGGCGAACCGAGCGGCTCGTACCGGGCCATGGCGATCGTCACGCAGTTCGACGGCAACCCGTTCTTCACCCAGGTGGTGGCCATCCCGACCGCCGAGACCGAGCGGGTCGTCGGCACCTACCTCGGTATCTACACGCTGCTCGCCCTCGTCGTGGTGATCGCCAGCGCGATCCTGGTGCGATGGGTCGTGACACTCACGTTCCGGAGCCTCACGCAGGTGGAACGCACCGCCGACGCGATCGCCGGCGGTGACTTCAGCCTGCGCCTGACCGACCTGGAGCCCGAGACCACCGAGGTCGGGCGGCTGAAGCGCGCCATCAACGCGATGCTCGGCCGCATCGACGCGTCGCTCTCGCAGCGGGACGCCACCGTTCGCCAGATGCGCCGCTTCATCGGCGACGCGAGCCACGAACTGCGCACTCCCCTCGTCACGGTCCGCGGGTACGCGGAGCTGTACCGGATGGGTGCGATCCCGGATGCGGAGGCCACCGCGCAGGCGATGGAGCGCATCGAGAAGGAGGCGATGCGGATGACCACCATGGTCGAGGACCTCCTCGCTCTCGCCCGCCTCGACGAGCGCCGCGGCATCGTCCCGGCTCCGGTCGACCTGCGACCGATCGCCCGGGATGCGGCGATGGACGTGCGTGCCGCCGCCCCGCAGCGGCGGATCACCGTGATCGACACCACCGGGGATGTGCGCCCCGTGATGCACGCGCCCCCGATCGTCCTGCCGCCGACCGAACCGCTGCCGACGAGCCGTCGTCGAGGGCCGGTTCCGACCGCCGCCATCAATCTCGCCTCGCGGCTCCGCCGTCGGCCCAGGGGCGACGGCACCGGGGAGACCGGCGAGGTCCCGACCCTCCCGGTCCGGTTCACCTCGACCGCGCTGCCCCCCATCGTGATGGCCGATGAGAACAGCGTCCGCCAGGTTGTGGCGAACCTGCTCGGCAATGCGCAGCGCTACTCCCCCGACGATGCCCCGATCGAACTGCGCGTGGGCGTCGACGACACTCGGCACATGGGCTGGATCGAGATCGCCGATCACGGCGACGGCGTGCCCGAACAGATCCGCGACCAGATCTTCCAGCGGTTCTGGCGCGCCGACACGTCCCGTACCCGCGACACCGGAGGCTCCGGCCTCGGCCTGTCGATCGTGGCGTCGCTCGTCGACGCCCTGCACGGCACGGTCACGGTCGGCGACACCGAGGGTGGCGGCGCCAGCTTCCGGGTGTCGTTCCCGCTGGCGATCGACGAGGATGCGGCCGCGCAGCTCCTGCGTGACACGCAGCCGCTGACGCCCCTCGAGCTCGACGGGGCCTGAGACACCGCTGGAGCGCCTCGCGGCTAGTGACCGCCGAGGGATGCCGCAACGCGGGCCAGGGCGTCGACGGCGGCCACCGCATCCGCCAGGGGCTCTGCAGGCGTGGTGGAGAGCCGCTCCACCCAGTACGCGTTGATGCGGGCGATGCTCTCGGCCGCCTTCGCCGTGGGCACGAGCGTGATGGACCGGGCGTTGTCCGGCACCTGCTCCCGCACGACGAGGCCGCCCGTCTCGAGCGTTCGCACCGCGGTACTGACGTTGCTGCGGTGTAGGCCCGTCACCTCCGCGATCTGAGTGGGCGTGGAGTGCGGGGTCCGGTGGATCTCGCGGATGACGGCGATCTCTGTGCCGGTGAGGGGCACGACGCCCCGCAGGTCGGGATGGCGGATGTCGAGTTTGTGGGCGAGGTCGAGCACGACATCGGCGAGGCGAGCGAGCTGCTCGGGTGAGGGATGCGACGCGTTCGACATAACCTCATCCTATCGGTCAGTTATACTTATGTAATCATACGTTCCCGATCGCAGGAAGCAGTTTCGTGAGCACTCCCCCGACCTCTCCCCGTCCCCTTCAGGGCCGCCCCGGTTTGACCCTGATCGCGGTCTGTTTCGGCCTGTTCATCGTGGGCCTCGACTCGACCGTGGTCCACATCGCCAATCCCGCGATCCAGGCCGACCTCGGCGCCACGTTCGGCGACCTGCAGTGGATCATCAACTCCTACCTGCTGGCACTGGCGGTCTGCCTCATCCCCGCGGGCAAGCTCGGCGACCGGTACGGCCGCAAGAAGTTGTACATCATCGGTGTCGTCCTCTTCGGCGTCACCAGCGTCGCGATCGGCCTCGTCGGCAGTGTCGGCGGAGTGCTCGTGTTCCGTGCCCTGCAGGGTGTGAGCGCCGCCCTCCTCATGCCACAGACCCTGGCGCTGCTTCGCGCCACGTTCCCGCGCGAGAAGTTCGGCATGGCGGTGGGCATCTGGGGTGGCGTCTCCTCCGTCGCGATCGCCGGCGGCCCGCTCGTCAGCGGCCTGCTCGTCGGCAGCGTCGGCTGGCAATGGGTGTTCTACCTCAACGTCCCGTTCGCCTTGGCCGGTGTCATCATGGCCGCCCTCGTCATCCGTGAGACCGAGAGCGAGAAGGGAGGACGCATCGACATCGCCGGCGTCCTGCTGCTCGCCGGTGCCCTGTTCGCGGTCGTCTTCGGCGTCGTGCAGGCACAGGAATGGGGCTGGGGCAGCGCCGCGACCATCGGCACCTTCGTCGCCGCCGTCGTGTTCTTCGCCCTGTTCGTGCTCGTCGAGAGCAAGGTCGCGAACCCCCTCATTCCGCTCAGCCTGTTCAAGTCCGCCGGGGTGAGCGTCGGCGGCCTGGTGTTCCTCGCGAACTTCTTCGCCATCCTCGGCGTCACGTTCCTGCTGACGCTGTTCCTCATGAACTCGCTCGGAAAGTCGACCGCGATGGCCGGACTCATGATGCTCCCGATGAGCGCGTTCTCCATCCCGTCCGCACCCCTCGGTGCGTTCCTCACCTCCAAGATCGGTCCGCGCAAGGTCGCGGCGCTCGGCCTCGGTCTGATGGCCGTGGGCCTGGGCTTGCTGACCCTCGTGACCGTCGACACCTCCTACTGGCTGATGGCCATCCCCTTCGTCATCATCGCCTTCGGGTCCGGTTTCGCGATTCCCTCGGCCGCCGACCTCATCGTCGGCGGCGCGCCGGTGCACCTCGCGGGCGTGGCGAGCGGCTTCCAGACCACCTGCATCCAGGTCGGCGGCGCCATCGGCACCGCCGTGCTCTCGGCGATCGTCGCTGCAAAGGTGCTCCCCGCGGTCGCGGCGACCCCCCTTCCCGCGGACGCGACCGAAGCCGCCTCCTCCGGCGTGGTGTTCGAAGGCTTCCCCGGCGTCAACGGGGCATTCGTCGATGGCATGCACGCGGGCCTCTGGGTCGCCACGGCCCTGTGCGCGATCGTCGCCGCACTCGTGCTCACTGCGGTCCGCGAGCCGAAGCACCACGACACCGAGACGGTCTACACCGAGATGGTGGAAGGCGAAGCCGGACACCTCTGAGCCACCCTCGACCGCAACGGCCCTTCCCTCCGGAGGGGCCGTTTCGGCGTGCGGTGGCCGCATCCTCTCCTCCCCCATGCTTCCGAGGGAAGGGTTGTCCACCGGATGCGGCGGGGCCACGGCCGGCGACCCGCGCGGGCCTAGCGTGGGGCGCTCCGAGGAAAGGAAGCATCCAATGTCCGTGTTCTCCGTCGACCCCGACGCAGTGTTCACCGCCACCGCCGCGATGCGCGGCACGATCGAGCGACTGCAGAGCGAGTCCGCTGCCCTGCTGTCGCAGCTGACGCAGTTGCAGTCCAGCTGGACCGGCGCTGCAGCCGGGATGTTCCAGGGCACCGTCGACCAGTGGCGGGCCACCCAGCATCAGGTGGAGGACTCGCTCGCGCAGATCAACGCCGCCCTGGATGCTGCCGGGCGGCAGTACCGCGACGTCGAGCAGGCCAACATGACGCTGTTCCGCTGACGCGGCCGGAAACGACGGAAGCCCCGACCCTTTCGGGCCGGGGCTTCCGGTGTGTCAGAACGGACTCAGAAGTCCATGCCACCCGTCGGGTCGCCGGCGGGAGCGGCGGCCTTCTCGGGCTTGTCGGCGACGACGGCCTCGGTCGTGAGGAACAGACCGGCGATCGACGCAGCGTTCTGCAGCGCGGAGCGCGTGACCTTGGCCGGGTCGATGATGCCCTGTGCGAACAGGTCACCGTACTCGCCGGTCGCGGCGTTCAGACCGTGACCGATGGGCAGCTCCGCGACCTTGTTCGCCACGACACCCGGCTCGAGACCGGCGTTGAGCGCGATCTGCTTGAGCGGGGCCTCGATGGCGACGCGGACGATGTTCGCACCGGTCGCCTCGTCACCCGTGAGGTCGAGGTTCGCGAACGCCGTCTTGCCGGCCTGGATCAGCGCGACGCCGCCACCGGCGACGACACCCTCTTCGACGGCGGCCTTCGCGTTGCGAACGGCGTCCTCGATGCGGTGCTTGCGCTCCTTGAGCTCGACCTCGGTGGCCGCGCCCGCCTTGATGACGGCAACGCCACCGGCGAGCTTGGCGAGACGCTCCTGGAGCTTCTCACGGTCGTAGTCGCTGTCGGTGTTCTCGATCTCGCGACGGATCTGGGTCACGCGACCCTCGATCAGCGCGGAGTCACCGGCACCCTCGACGATGGTGGTCTCGTCCTTGGTGATGATGACCTTGCGCGCACGGCCGAGCAGGTCGGTCGTGGCGTTCTCGAGCTTGAGGCCGACCTCTTCGGTGATGACCTGTCCACCGGTGAGGA
>NZ_JAPLAI010000069.1:4588-53539 GCF_026393345.1 Microbacterium sp. | reverse complement strand
TGAAGATGCCGCGGATCTTGTTCAGCACCATGGTCGCGAGCGCCTCGCCCTCGACGTCCTCGGCGATGATGAGGAGCTCCTTGCCCTCCTGAATCACCTTGTCGACGATCGGCAGAAGATCCTTGATGTTCGAGATCTTCTGGTTCGCGATCAGGATGTACGGGTCCTCGAACACCGCTTCCTGACGCTCCGGGTCGGTGACGAAGTAGGGGTTGATGTAACCCTTGTCGAAGCGCATGCCCTCGGTGAGCTCGAGCTCGGTGCCGAAGGTGTTGGACTCCTCGACGGTGACCACGCCCTCCTTGCCGACCTTGTCGATCGCCTCGGCGATCAGCGCGCCGATGGCGGGGTCAGCGGCGGAGATGGAGGCGGTGGCAGCGATCTGCTCCTTGGACTCGACCTCCTTGGCGTCTGCGAGCAGGGCGGCGGTGACGGCTGCGACAGCCTTCTCGATGCCCTTCTTGAGCGAGATGGGGTCGGCGCCGGCCGCGACGTTGCGCAGGCCTTCCTTGACGAGCGCCTGGGCGAGGACGGTGGCCGTCGTGGTGCCGTCTCCGGCGACGTCGTCCGTCTTCTTCGCGACCTCCTTGACCAGCTCAGCGCCGATCTTCTCGAACGGGTCGTCGAGCTCGATCTCCTTGGCGATCGACACACCGTCGTTCGTGATCGTGGGGGCTCCCCACTTCTTCTCGAGCACGACGTTGCGACCGCGCGGGCCCAGGGTCACCTTGACGGCGTCAGCCAGCTGGTTCAGGCCGCGCTCGAGGCCACGACGGGCCTCCTCGTCGAAAGCGATGATCTTTGCCATGTGTGTGCGTCCCTCCCGGACGTTGAACCGGTCTTTAGCACTCAACGATGCTGAGTGCTAACTCATTCTGGCACTCGACCCTGGGGAGTGCAAGCGCGCGAGCACCCGCCGACACACACCGTCATCGCCCGCATCCGTTCCCCCACGCAGAAACGGGTCCTGAGCCCCGTTGCCGGAACTCAGAACCCGTTGCGCGATGAGCGGTGTGGATGCGGGGGTCAGACGACCCGCACGGCTTCTGCCTGCGGGCCCTTCTGCCCGGAGCCGACCGTGAACTCCACGGCCTGGCCCTCTTCGAGCACCCGGAAGCCGGTCATGTCGATGTTCGAGTAGTGGACGAAAACATCCTGTCCGTCGCCGGAGGTAATGAACCCATACCCCTTCTCAGCGTTGAACCATTTGACGGTGCCCTGGGCCATGCGAGTCTCCTGATGCTGTGGAACGTCGCCATCGTATCCACGCGAAATCACCGGAATTCGCCCCTTCGGCAACTGTTGACACGCGTGCCGCGAACTGTTTACGCCGCGGAAACACGCGACCGGACGCGGCTGTCGTCAGGGGGTCGGCGCGGGCGTGGAGAGCTGCCCGGTTCCGAGCACCACGGTCAGCTGCGTGGCGGCGGTGCCGGGCAGCGGGTAGTCCGGATCGAACTGCACCTCGGTGGCGCCGACGATCTCAGCGAGCCCCAGCGCGGCCGGGTAGGCGTCCTCCGAGGCGTAGTAGACCGTGGTGGTCTCGAACGTGCCGCCGGCACCGCCCGCGGTGACGTTCTGTTCTGCCCAACCGTTCGACAGCAGGGTGTCCTTCATCTGCGTCGCGAGGCCCTGCTCGTCGGTCGCGTTGAGGATGAGCACCGTGTACGAGGTGTCGACGACCGGGACGATCTCGGCCGTCGGCTCCGCCGTGGGCGTCGGGCTGGGGAACAGCGTCACCCGGCCCGACGCGATGAGGCTGCCGAAGATGCCGACACCGATCAGGACGATCGTTGCGACGATGGCCCACAGCAGCACGACGCCCGCGCGCATGCGGGGGTTCTCGGCGCGGTGGGCACCCACCCGTCCGGCGACACGGGGCAGGTCGTCGAAGCGGTCGCGGGGGAAGGTCTGTCGCGGCACCCCCCGATGCTACCGGGCGCGGCGGCGCTGGGCCGTCAGGAGGCGGCGCTCATCCGCCGGTCGCGCTCGCGGCGGCGCTCGTCGCGGCTCCGACGGAGGCGCCCGGTGAGCAGCGGATCGTAGACGAGGGCGTCCTCTCGCTCGATCAGCCGGCCGAGCAGCTGGTAGTAGCGGGCGGGTGCCAGCTCCAGTTCGGCGCGCACCGCCTCTTCCTTCGCACTCGTGTGCCCCGGCCACCGCGCCTCGAAGTCGAGGAGGGAACGGTCGAGGTCGCTGAGCACGCTGCCACGCTAACGCGGCGCGGCCCTCCCGCCGTCGCGCCACTCCACGAACCGCCCGAGCGGGTCGACCGCGGCGACCATCCTGCCGTCGATGGCGAGCGCGAACGCACCGTCCGGCCGCGGCGGCAGCGGATCCGTCCACGCCTCATGGGTGGACGGGTCGTCGAGCGTGATCCATGTCCCGGCCGCCCGGGCCTGCGCGATTGCGCGGGCGCGCTCGGCCCGCGGGACGTAGACGAGCACGCCCGGTGTCGTGACGACGACGGTCGCCCCGGCCGGTGCGAGCGCTGCCAGCCGCGTCACGGCGTCGGAGGCCGCATCCCCCGCCACCAGGAGAGGCGGGTCGGATGCGGCGATGTCGAGGGCGGCGTGGATGCGCGCGGCCCTGCCGGTCTCCCCCGGCCAGACGAGGCCCGTCAGCCACGCACGGGTGTCGGGTGCGGCGGGGTCGAGCGGGGCGAGGTCGATGCCGGCACGCCAGACGATCTGTGGCATGCGCCGGGGCGGCGGTGCGTCGCCGATCCATCGGCTCTCGAGCACGACCGCGCTCGGACCGTCCTGTGGGTCGAGCCGCACGATGGCGCCGTCGTCGGTCGTGTAGCGGTACGAGTAGCGGTCGGGGTAGAGGCAGAGTCCGGCGCTGGCTCCTATCTCGATGAGGGCGAGGGGTCCGTCGAACTCGGCGAGCGCGGGCAGGAGCGCGGCGCAGCGCAGCGGTTCGTTCGTCTGGATGCTGCGGTTCGCGCACTCCGCCGCGAGCTCCGCCGCGTGCACGAGCAGCCAGTCACGCCACCGTTCCGAGGGGACCTCCGGAGCGCGGAGCAGACGCATGACGGCGAACACCAGCGGGGGCTGGCGGTGTGCGGCCGGGATGCCGGCGATCACGGCGGCGAGGGCCGCATCCGTCGCCACCGCGGTGGCCCAGGCGCCGTAGAGCTCGGAGCGCCCGGGCGCCTCGTCGGCGGCGAATCGGGCGTAGCGCGCCACGACGGCGTCGATATCTTCCGGGGTGACCACGGCACCATTCTCGGGTAACAGTGGGAACAGTCCCGCACCGGAGGGGGTTGAATGGAAGGACCTGAGGAGGATTCATCCCATGAGCTATGCCGTGAACAAGTCCGAGGAGCAGTGGCGCGAAGAGCTGGGCGCCGAGCAGTACGCGGTCCTGCGTGAAGCCGCCACCGAGCGGCCGTGGACGGGCGAACTGCTCGACGAGAGCCGCGCCGGCGTCTACACCTGTGCGGCGTGCAACGCCGAGCTGTTCCAGAGCGGCACGAAGTTCGACTCGCACTGCGGGTGGCCGAGCTTCTACGAGTCCGTGCGGCCCGAGGCCGTGGAGCTCATCGATGACTCCAGCCACGGGATGCAGCGCACCGAGGTGCGGTGCGCGAACTGCGGCTCGCACCTGGGTCACGTCTTTCCCGACGGGTTCGGCACGCCCACCGGTGACCGGTACTGCATGAACTCGCTGTCGCTGAACTTCTCCGCCGAAGACGGCGAATGAGCGCGCTGGACGCGATGCGGCGGCGCCGCTCGTGGTCCAAGGTGACCGATGAGGCACCGGATCACGCCGAGCTGGTCCGACTCGTGTCCGCCGCCGGTCGGGTCGCCGATCACTCATCGCTGGAGCCGTGGCGGCTCATCGAGCTGCGCGGTGATGACCGACGGGTGCTGGGGCGCGCCATCCATGCGGCGGAGAAGAAGGACGGGGAATCCACGAAGCCGCTGCGCGCTCCGCTGTTGATCGCGGTGGTCGCCCGCATCCGCAAGAGCGACAAGGTTCCTGACTGGGAGCAGGAGGCGGTCGCCTCCGGCGTTGCGCACGCACTGAGCCTGGTGCTTGACGAGGCCGGGTGGGGCGTCATCTGGCGCACCGGGAGGTACACCCGCAGCAAGGCGGTCAAGAAGGCGCACGGGCTGAAGAAGCGGGAACGGCTGATGGGCTGGCTGTACGTCGGTGGCAAGCCTGCGTCGACCGAGCGAACCGGTCACCGCCGCAGCGTGGACGGCGCAAAATTCCTCTCCGGAATGCCGTCGGCCGAGTAGCCCCGGTACCGCTCAGCGGCGACGCCAGCGCGGCACGACGGCGATCGTGACACCGACGAGCGCCACCGCCACCGCGATGAGCGCGATGACGAGCGGTGCCCCCGCGGGGGCGGGCCACACGGCGTCGATGACGACGGACGTGGCGAGCAGGCCCAGCACTGACCCGAGTCCCAGCTGCAGTACCCCGGTGTGCCGCACGAGCGCGGCGGACAGGAAGATGTAGACGACTCCGGTGGCACCGCCCAGGTACATCCACGCCTCGGTCGGGAACCGGGTCGGCGGCCCCGCGAACGCCACCCGGATCGCCGCGGCTACCAGCAGCGCGAAGGTGCCGCCGGCAAAGTTCACGAGCGTCGCGGTCAGCGGGCTGTCGACCGCGTGGCGGAGCCGCCCGTTCGTCGCCTGCTGCCAGGCGATGCCGGCGCCAGCGAGGAACGGCAGCGCGAACATCCACCACGGCGCCGAGGTCGCTCCCTCGCCGAGGAGCGCGATGACGACCGCGACGACGGCGAGCCCTCCCCCGGTGAGCCGCGCGACGGTGATGCCGACGACACCGCCCGGGCCGTACCCGACGCGGTCGAGCACGATGCCGCTGATCGTCTGCCCCGCGACGACGCCGACGGTGAAGGTTGCGACGCCGATCGTGGCGACCGTGAGCGTTTGCGTGCCCACGGTGAAGGCTCCCGCGAAGCCTCCCACCAGCATCCAGAACGGCACGTGACGGCCACGGATGCCGGAGGCCAGACGCACGAGGCCCGCCCGGCCGTTGCGGGTGAGCAGGGAGAGCACGAGCAAGATGAGGAAGCCGGAACCGAACGAGATCACCGAGGCGATCGCGCCGTCACCGATGCCGGCGCTGAGCGCGCCGTTCATCTGCGCCTGGATGGTGGTGAGGACGCCCACCAGCACCGCTCCGGCGAGGGCGACGCCCGCGGGCAGCCGGCCGTGGCCGGGGCGGGGGCGAGGTGTGGTCGGCACCCGTCGAGCTTAGGCGGCGGCGCGAAGGTGCCCGCACACCTCCCCGGGCATCACCCGATCACAGGAGAAATCCCGAGAACAGGAGGATGCGGCGGGATTCCTCCTGTCGCCGGGATTTCTCCTGTGCTCGCGCGCGAAGAGGACCAGGCAGACTGCGCCGCCTGGCCCTGCTCGGCGTCAGGAGCTACTGCAGCCGTTCGCCTTGAGTGCCCGCAGGGCAGCGGCGTGCTCGCGCCGCGCATCCTGACGCTGCCGCACCGGGAAGGCGATCAAGCCACCCGTGACAGCCGCGGTCGCTCCGCTCAACGCCGCCTGCTGCCAGGGCGCACCGGTCAGCGCGAGCACGATCGTGACGACCACTGCTCCGCCGGCCGCTACCGCGAGTGCCCAGATCAGCCACTGGTAGAGCTGCACGACCCGCCATTGCGCTCGCTCGATGCGCCGATAGCTCGCGCACATCGAGGCCGGCGCTGCGCGAGCAGCCATGATCCCCTGCTGGTGATCGGCACCAGCCGTTCCTTCAACCGATGCCAGGAGCTCCTCATAGAGCTCTTCATCTGTGCTCGTTCACCTGGTCGTGCTGAGTTCGGCGCTCAGCTGCACGGCGGGGTGGAGGGGCATGCGGTGAAGGTACGCGGGGTAGGCGAGGTCACGCCCAGCCGGTGAGTATCTGGATCGCTGCGATGCCGAGCCCGACGATACCAAGGACGGCACCGGCCCAGAACGACGGGTCGTGCTTGCCGTGGCTGAGGAGTGCGGTGGCGAGCAGTCCGATGCTCGCCGCGGCGAGGCTTGTGCCGGTCCACGGCTTCCCTTGGGCAAGGATGAGGCCTGCGGTCACGGGAATGAGGAGGCAGAGCGTCGCGAGCGTCAGCACGTAGAAGGCGATCAGCGTCATCCCGGAGGACCGCCCGGGCGCCGGCCGTGTCATCCTGCGCGCCTGACGCTGAGCAGCTCGTGGCCGTGGGCGGACCGTGCGCAGCTGTTCCATGGTGTCCGCGTCGATCTCGCGGAGCTCGCCGCGGCTCTGCGCCTTCCCATCGATGATCTCCAGAGCGTTCGAGGCCGCGATCCGCGTGTTTCCCGTGCCGGCTACAGGACTTGAACCTGCAACCCCCTGTTTACAAGACAGGTGCGCTACCAATTGCGCCAAGCCGGCGGAGCCACCAGTCTAGTCAGCGACCGCGCTCACTCCGTGGCGCTGGGCGTGGGGGTCGGCGTGCCCTTGTAGTACGAGGCGCTCGCGGTGGTGAGCACGAACTGCGCGAATTCCTTGGGGTCATCGAGCGAGCCCTGGTAGACCTCGCCGTTGACGAGCACGAGCGGCGTACCGGTGAGCGTCAGATCATCGGTGTCCGGGATGCCGGCAAGGGCCGCATCCGTGGCCGTCTTCGCCCAGGAGATGTAGTCCTCATCCTCGATGCAGGAGCGCACCGCCTTCGGCGACGAGGCGCCCTTCGCGATCGCGAGTGCGGCGAGGTCGGCGTCGGCCATGCCGGCCGAGTCCATGTCGGGCTGCTGAACCAGCAACTCGTGCGAGAAGGCGTAGACGCTCTCCGGCGAGTAGGTCGCGACGCACGCGGCGGCGCTGGCGGCGCGCAGCGAGTACTTCGTGCCGTTCGACTTCGCGGTGAGCATCGCCACCGGGTAGTAGGTCACCGTGGCCGAACCGGCGGTGAACCACTTCGACAACTGCGGCGCATTCGCGACCTCGAACTCCTGCGCCCCGGAGGCGAGATAGTCGACGTAGATGCGGATGTCGACGGTCGACGCCGAGGTCGGGCTCGCGGTGGGCGTCGGCTCGGTCGGCGCGGCCGTGGGGTCGCTGAGCGAGGCGGTCGTGTCGGCGACGCCGGCGACGGAGGTGATCGGGATGCCGCCGTCCGAGGTGACGTTCTGAGGCGCAGCCACGGTGGTGGATGCGGAGGAGTTCACCGCAACGACGACACCGGTGATCACCGCGGCGACGACGACGACGGCGAGCGCCGACAGGCCGACCAGGCGGAAGGTGCGGAGGCGGGCATGCTTTGCCTGCACCTGCTGAGCCTTCTCACGGACGGCCTCCCGCCGGTCGCGCGGAGCGGGGACGTTCGATGAGTCGTCGTTGGACATGGGACCTCTGGGACAGCGAAAAGCCGGTCACACCGGCGGGCCACCCGGGTGAAGCAGCCTTGACGATGCTAGTCAGCCAGCCTGGGAAATGCCCAGACGGACGTGCCATACTTGACGATGCGCCCAACGATGTGCGCGCGGGACAAGCCCCCGCATATTCCATTCACTACGGATCGTCCGGCACGTACCTGCCGGTGAAGGAGAAAAAAATGGCGTCCGTCACGTTTGACAACGCAACCCGTCTGTACCCCGGTGGAACCCGCCCGGCGGTCGACAAGCTCAACCTCGAGGTCGGTGACGGGGAGTTCCTCGTCCTCGTCGGCCCGTCCGGTTGTGGCAAGTCGACCTCGCTGCGCATGCTCGCCGGTCTCGAAGAGGTCAACGAGGGCCGCATCCTGATCGGCGACCGCGATGTCACCGACATCCCCCCGAAGGACCGCGACATCGCGATGGTGTTCCAGAACTACGCGCTGTACCCGCACATGACCGTCGCCGAGAACATGGGCTTCGCCCTGAAGATCGCCGGCGTCGGCAAGGAAGAGCGCGCGCAGCGCGTCCTCGAAGCCGCCAAGCTCCTCGACCTCGAGCAGTACCTGACCCGCAAGCCCAAGGCACTCTCCGGCGGTCAGCGTCAGCGCGTCGCCATGGGCCGCGCCATCGTGCGTCAGCCGCAGGTGTTCCTCATGGACGAGCCGCTGTCGAACCTCGATGCCAAGCTGCGCGTGCAGACGCGCACGCAGATCGCGTCGCTGCAGCGTCGCCTGGGCGTCACCACCGTCTACGTCACCCACGACCAGACCGAGGCGCTCACCATGGGCGACCGGATCGCGGTCCTGAAGGACGGCGTCCTGCAGCAGGTCGGCACGCCCCGCGACCTGTACGAGCGTCCGAGCAACGTGTTCGTCGCCGGCTTCATCGGCTCCCCCGCCATGAACCTTTTCCCGGCGGGTCTCGCTGAGGGCGGCGTGCGCTTCGGCGACACGATCGTCCCGGTCGAGGCCGACACCATCGGCAAGGCGAGCGGTTCCGAGGTCACCATCGGTGTGCGCCCCGAGGACATCCAGGTCGCCCCGGCCGACGGCAAGGGCCTGCAGGTCGTCGTGGACCTCGTCGAGGAACTCGGCGCGGACGGCTACCTCTACGGCCACACCGACCTCGACGGCAAGCGCACCGACATCGTGGCGCGCGTCGATGGCCGCCGCCACCCGAACGCGGGCGAGATGATCACGCTGGCGCCGATCCCCGGTCACATGCACGTGTTCGACCTCGAGTCGGGCGAGCGACTCACCGACAAGGCGATCGCCTCCGCCTGATCCCTTCTCGACAACGACGCGGCGCGGCGGGTTCATCGAACCCCCGCGCCGCGTCTGCATCCGGAGCACCATGACCGAATCGCTCTCCATCACCGCTACCAGCGTCGACCCCGGGTTGCTGAGCCTGCCGTGGAATGTGCCGCTGGGTGAATGGCCGAGCACAGCGATCGTGTCGCTGCCCAAGGGGCTGTCGCGCCACCTGGTGCGCTTCTCCAGTCTCTCCGGCAAGGTCATCGCGGTGAAGGAGACGACCGCGGAGATGGCCCGCCGCGAGTACGACATGCTCGGAAACCTCGCCCGGCTCGACGTGCCCTGCGTCGAACGGGTCGCGGTCATCGCCGGACGGAAGGATGCGGACGGCAACCCGCTCCCGGCCGCCCTCGTGACCGCGCACCTGAAGTTCTCGCTCCCCTACCGGGCGCTGTTCACCCAGGTGCTGCGGCCGAACACCGCCGCCCGACTCGTGGATGCGCTCGCGGTGCTCCTCGTGCGCCTGCACAACGTGGGCTTCTTCTGGGGCGACGTGTCGCTGTCGAACACCCTGTTCCGCCGGGACGCGGGCTCCTTCGCCGCGTACCTCGTGGATGCGGAGACGGGCGAGCTGCACGAGCGGGGTCTCACCCGCGGGCAG
Source organism: Microbacterium sp. (assembly GCF_026393345.1). GTDB lineage: Bacteria > Actinomycetota > Actinomycetes > Actinomycetales > Microbacteriaceae > Microbacterium. The sequence continues at coordinate 44,255 of NZ_JAPLAI010000069.1, read as the reverse complement.
CGGCTGCACGACCTCGACGTCGCCCACACCAACATCGCGGGCGAGATCATGGACCTCGCCGCGGGCGGCCGGCTCGAGGGCGGCATCGACGCGGTCGCCATCGCCGACGGCATCGTCTCGTCCTACCACTCGCTGTGGGGTGCCCTGACCGACCAGGAAACGTTCTCGGTCGACGAGACGTGGCGCATCACCGAACGCGTCCAGCGCCTGAACGCCCTCGGTTTCGACATCGACGAACTGTCGATCCAGACCACCCCGGACGGTGCGACCGTCTCCATCCAGCCGAAGGTCGTGGATGCGGGGCACCACCAGCGCCGCCTGCTGCGCCTGACTGGGCTCGACGTGGAGGAGAACCAGGCCCGCCGGCTGCTGAACGACCTGGACGAGTTCCGGGCCCGGATCTCTCGGCTCGGTGCCGACGAGGAGATGGTGGCGCACGAGTGGCTCACCCGCGTGTTCGAACCGGTCGTGAAGGCGATCCCGTTCGAGCTGCGCAGCAAGCTGGAGCCGGCGGAGGTGTTCCACCAGGTGCTGGAGCACCGCTGGTACATGTCGCAGGCACGGGGCCGCTCGGTGCCGCTCGCCGAGGTGCTGACGAGCTACATCGACGACGTGCTGCGCCACCGCCGCGACGAGGCCACCGTGATGGGTCCGGTCACCGAGACCGTGTCGATCCCTGTCATCCGTGACGGTGTCGCACCCGCCGACGACGAGGACGAGGACGTCGACTGGCGCGACCTGGTCTGAGCGCGGTCCGCGACCCTCGCCGCATCCACCCCCGCTTCTTTCGCACGTCCCTCTCTCGCGCGTCGCGACCGCCGCGCCCCACGCTCACCTGTCACCTCCTGCGACCCGCACGCGCATCTAGCGACAGGGGAACCGCCCACGCCCACGCTCACCTGTCGCCTCCTGCGACCCGCACGCGCACGTGGCGACAGGGGAACCTGCGCGAATGACTAGCGCGAACGACGAAGGCGGATGCGGCGACTCATCCGAGCCGCAGCATCCGCCTTCGCGGAACGCTCAGTAGCCGACGGTGAACCGGCGGCGGCTGTGCGCGGAGTTCTCGATCTCGTCGACCACGGCGACCGCGAGATCGGCGCCGGAAATGTACGACTCCCCCGCCTCGTCGACGACGAGCACGTCGCCGCCGTCACGGTAGGAGCCGGTGCGCTCGCCGGGAGCCCACACACCGAAGCCGCCGGCCGGGTGGATGTAGAACCAGTCACGACCCGACTGATCGGCCTGCAGGTCCTCCAGGATGCCGTAGGCCTCGAGCGACTCCGGCTTGTACTCCTCGGTGAACCCCTCGGTGTCGACTAGCCGGGGACCGCCCTCGGCGACGAGGCTTCCGCCCGCACCGCCGATCACGCCGATGCGCACGTTCCCCGGCAGTACCGAGTTCAGTTCGGCGATCGCCGGGCGCACGAAGCCCAGCATGTCGCCGCGCGGCGCGACCGCCGACACGACCACGTCGACGCCCTCGAGCTGGGTGACCAGCGACGGCACGTCGAGCAGCGACGCTTCGAGGTAGGTGGCACCCTCGACCCGCTCTGCGGCCATCTTGCGAGCCACCGACAAGACGGTGTGTCCCCGGTCGACGGCTTCCTGAACGATGTGGCGGCCGGCATAGCCGGTTCCGCCGAGGACAGCGATGACAGCCATGGCGTTCCTTTCGGTGAAGAGTGTCACTCCCGCGCGGCGCGGAGAGTGGACACCTGGTAGAGGGCGACGGATGCGGCGATGCCCGCGTTCAGCGACTCGGTGGACGCGGAGATGGGGATGGAGACGACCTGGTCGCAGGTCTCGGTGACCAGGCGCGACAGCCCCTTGCCCTCGGAACCCACGACGATGACGACCGGGCGGGCGGCGAGCTCGATCGCCGGGAGCGATACGTCACCGCCACCGTCGAGGCCGAGCACGAACACGCCCTGCTTCTTGAACTCTTTCAGCATGCTGGTGAGGTTCGAGGCGAGGGCGACGGGGATGCGGGCGGCAGCCCCCGCGCTGGTCTTCCAGGCGGCGGAGTTGACGCTGGCACTGCGCCGCTGCGGCAGGATCACGGCGTGGCCACCGAAGGCCGCGGTGGAGCGGATGATCGCACCGAGGTTGCGCGGGTCAGTGATGCCGTCGAGGGCCACGAACAGCGGCGTCTCACCGCGACCCATGACGTCCTCGAGCAGATCCTGCGGGTGGGCGTACTCGTAGGGCGGCACCTTCAGGGCGACGCCCTGGTGGACACCGTCGAACCCGGCCATGCGGTCGAGCTCCGGCCGGGTGACCTCGAGCACCGGGATGCCGCGGTGCGTGGCGAGAGCGAGCATTTCCTTGACGCGGTCGTCCATCTCCACGCGCTGCGCGATGTAGAACGCGGTGGCGGGGATCTTCGCCCGCAGCGCCTCGAGCACCGAGTTGCGACCGGTGACGGTCTCGGTGTCATCCGCGGCCTTGCCGCGCGGGGCGCGGTTGCCCGCGTTCAGCGGCTTCGGACCGGGTGCGGTCCTGCCGCCCGCGGCGGTGAAGCGTTCCTGCGCCGCCTTCCGCTTGCCGGCGGGGTGCCAGGCGCGGTCCTCCGCCTTGGGTGTCGGACCGCGTCCTTCCAGCGAACGCTTGTTCTTGCCGCCCGTGCCCTTGGTGGGGCCCTTCTTGCCTTTACTGGCGCCGGGGCGCCCTGGCTTACCTGCCATTGATACTCCAATGAGTTCCGTCCGGAGTGTCCTCCAGAGTGATTCCTGCGGCGGCGATCGCGTCCCTGACGCGGTCGGCTGCGGTCCAGTCCTTGGCAGCCCGCGCATCGGCACGCTGCGCGATCATGGTCTGGACCAGGGCGTCGAGGGCGACCGCTTCAGGAGCGGCGGTCCCGGTGGACCACCGCGGGTCGAGGGGATCCAGGCCCAGCAGCCCGGTCATGGTGGCGACGTCGGCGAACGCGCGCTGCACGCCGGCCCGGTCGCCTGCGTCGAGGGCGGAGTTGCCCTCGCGCACGGTTTCGTGAATGACGGCGAGCGCCTGCGGCACACCGAGGTCGTCGTCCATGGCGCTCGCGAACCGCTCCGGCACCGAGGCGCTCACGGTCACGTCGGCGGTGTCGTCACGGAGAGTGCGCACGGCGCGCTCGAGGAAGGTACGGATCCGCTCCAGCGCCGCATCCGCCTCGTCGAACGCCCTGTCGGACACATCGAGGTTCGACCGGTAGTGGGCGGCGGCGAGCGCGTACCGGACCACGAGCGGGTCGCGGGTGGCGAGCACGTCGGCGGCGAGCAGAAAGTTCCCGAGTGACTTCGACATCTTCTGCCCGCCGGCGGTGACCAGGCCGTTGTGCACCCAATAGCGCGCGAACGGGTCACCGGCCGCGGTGGACTGGGCGAGCTCGTTCTCGTGGTGCGGGAAGCGCAGGTCGAGGCCGCCGCCGTGGATGTCGAATTCGGGGCCGAGGTAGCGGCGGCTCATGGCGGAGCACTCGATGTGCCAGCCGGGGCGCCCCGCACCCCACGGTGCGCTCCAGGTGGCATCCGCGGGCTCGGTGGGCTTGGCGCCCTTCCACAGCGCGAAGTCGTGCGGGTCACGCTTGCCGCGCGGGTCGGCGTCGGCCGCCGGCTCCATGGCGTCGAGCTCCTGGTGCGTCAGCGCACCGTACGCGGGCCAGGACCGTACGTCGAAGTACACGTCGCCCGAGCCGTCCGGTGCGCGGTACGCGTGCCCGGTCTCGATGAGACGTTCGATGAACGCGATCATCTCCGGGATCGACCCGGTGGCGCGAGGCTCGTAGGTGGGGGTCCGGATGCCGATGGCGGCGTACGCGGACGCGAACTCCTGCTCCATCCGGTAAGCGAGCGCCCACCACGACTCCTCGGGTCCGGCGTTCTGCAGCACCTTGTCGTCGATGTCGGTGACATTGCGCACGAACGTCACCCGACCGAAGCGGTGCTCCAGCCAGCGGCGGAGGATGTCGAAGCTCAGCGCCCCGCGCAGGTGACCGATGTGGGGACCCGATTGCACGGTCGGCCCGCAGACGTACATCGTGACGTTTCCGGCGTCGCGAGGCGCGAACGCGCGCAGCGCCTGCGCCTGGGTGTCATAGAGCCGAACCGTCACCGTGCCAGCCTACCGGCGCCCCCTGTCACGGAGCCGACACAAGAAGACGGTAGAACGGAAGGATGCTGCCCCTCCTCGCCGTGATCGCGGCCGCCGTGCTGTTCGGGACGACAGGCACGTCGCAGGCGCTCGGGCCGGCCGACACCACTCCGCTCGGCGTCGGCGCGATGCGCCTGGTCGTCGGGGGCACCGCGCTCGCGGCGCTGGGGTTCAGCCTTGCGCGGCGGCGACGGACCGCATCCGGTCGCCGGAACCCGTCGCTCAACCACCGCGCCGTGCTGCTCATGGCCCTGACGGGCGTCTGCCTGGCGGCGTATCAGCCGCTCTTCTTCCTCGGCACGGCGCGGAACGGCGTCGCCGTGGGCACCGTCATCGCCCTCGGGTCGGCCCCGGTGCTCGCGGGACTCATCGAGTGGGTGCTGACCCGGAGGGTGCCGCGGGCGACGTGGTTGGGGGCGACGGCGCTCGCCACGGCCGGCGTCGCGTTCCTTGCCTTCGGGGGTGATGCCGGGTCGACCGGCGCCGACCCGGTGGGCATGCTCGGATCGATCGGGGCGGGCGCCGCGTTCGCCGTGTTCGCGAACGCGCAGCGCCGGCTGATGGATGCGGGGTGGGATCCCTTCACGGTCGCGGGGGCCATGGGGCTCGGCGCGGCGGTGTGCTCGGCGCTGCTACTGCCCTTCGCTGACGTGACGTGGGTGCTCGAGCCGTCCGGCACGATCATGGTGCTGTGGCTCGGCCTTGCCACCATCGCAGTGGCCTACACGGCGTTCACATGGGGGCTGGAGCGGCTGAGCGCGGCGACCGCCGCGACCCTGACACTCGCCGAGCCGCTCACCGCGAGCTTGCTCGGCATCGTCGTGCTCGGCGAGCTGCTGTCGCCACTGGCGGTGGTCGGGCTCATCGTCCTCGGCGGGGGTCTGCTGCTGCTGGCGTGGGGTGCACGCCCGCCCCGCGACCCGCGGCCGTTCGTGGTGGAGGGGTGACATGGAGATTCGCGTCGACGATCTGACCGATCCGCAGGTGCAGGCGCTCGTCGGCGCGCACCTCGCGGACATGCACGCGGGCTCGCCGCCGGAGAGCGTGCATGCCCTCGGGCTCGCCGCACTGTCGGATGACGCCATCACCGTCTGGTCGGCGTGGCACGACGACCGGCTGGCGGGCATCGGCGCGTTGCAGCGGCTCTCCGACACGAGCGGGGAGATCAAGTCGATGCGGGTGACGGATGCGGCACGCGGCACTGGGGTCGGCCGTGCCCTGCTCCGGCACATCATGGCTGCCGCGGCCGCGCAGGGCATGACGAGCCTGTGGCTCGAGACCGGCAGCGCCGCATCCTTCCTGCCCGCGCGGCAGCTGTACGCGAGCGAGGGGTTCATCCCGTGCGGACCGTTCGGCGGGTACACCGACGACCCGCTGTCCGCCTACTTCACCCTCCCCCTCCCCCTCTGATCGCGCGAGTGGGCAGTCGTGGCCGCCATCACGGCCCGGATAGCGGCCACGACTGCCCACTCGCGGAAGGGGGGTGGGGTCAGGCGCGGACGAGGAGGGCGACGGCGGTCGCGGCGACGCCCTCACCGCGGCCGGTGAAACCCAGGCCGTCGGTCGTCGTGGCGGCGACGGATACCGGGGCGCCGCCGAGTGCGGCGGACAGCACAGCCTCGGCCTCGGTGCGCCGATCCCGGAACCGGGGGCGGAGGGCTTGCACCTGCACCGAGACGTTGCCGATGCGCCAGCCCGTCGCGGAGAGCAGACCGACGGTGCGCGCGAGGAACGCCTCGGCGTGCGCGCCGGCGTACTCCGGGCGATCGGTGCCGAAGTGGGTGCCGATGTCGCCGAGACCCGCGGCGGACAGCAACGCATCCACAATCGCGTGCGAGACCGCATCCCCGTCCGAGTGACCTGAGAGCGCCTGCTCCCCCGGCCATTCCAGTCCGGCGAGCCACAGCGTGCCCTCACCGCCGAAGGCGTGCACGTCGGTGCCGACACCGACCCGCGGCAGCGTGTCGTGTGTGTCGGGACGCAGAGTCGCCGTCGACACCGGGTCGGGGGTGACGAGCGAGCGGGCGCGGTCGAGGTCGGCGGGCGTCGTGATCTTGAACGCGAGCGCGGACCCCTCTACCGCAGCGATGCGGTGCCCGGCGGCCGCGACCAACGCGGCATCGTCGGTGAACTCCTCGTCGGCCACGCGGTATGCGGTCACGAGGATATCGCGGCGGAACCCCTGCGGGGTCTGTGCGGCACCGAGCTCCGACCGGTCGACGGCGCCGAGGATCTCGCCCTCGCCGACGCGCTTGATCGTGTCGACGACCGGCAGCACCGGGATCGCGGCGGGCACCCGCTCGCTCAACGCCTCGACGACCCGGGTGAACACCTCTGGCGGGGTGAGTGCCCGCGCCGCGTCGTGCACGAGCACGGACTCGACGTCGGGCCACACGGCGTCGAGGCCCGCGGCGACCGACTGCTGACGCGTCGCACCGCCGGTGACCACGCGCGCGAGTTCCCGCCGGTCGCCTGCCGCCGCGAGCACATCGGTGAGTGCGTCGCCCTCATAGCCCGCGGGCGCGACGACGATCACCTGCGCCGCGGGTCCCGCGAACACCGACCGGAGGGCATGACGGAGCACCGTGTGCTCGTCGATGCCGACGAAGGCCTTGGGGGAACCGGCACCCAAACGGGTGCCGGAACCCGCCGCGACCACGATGACCGCGATCCGCGGCACGGGGGCGACGTTCACGCGCGCGCCGGCCTCAGCTGGCGAGGACCTCTTCGAGAAGGACGCTGGCCTTCTCCTCGTCGGTCTTCTCGGCGAGTGCCAGCTCGGAGATGAGGATCTGCTTGGCCTTCGCCAGCATCCGCTTCTCCCCCGCGGACAGGCCGCGGTCCTGGTCACGGCGCCACAGGTCGCGCACGACCTCGCTCACCTTGATGACGTCACCCGACGCGAGCTTCTCCAGGTTCGCCTTGTAACGGCGAGACCAGTTGGTGGGCTCTTCGGTGAACGGTGCGCGCAGCACCTCGAAGACCTTTTCCAGGCCGTCCTTACCGATGACATCGCGCACACCCACGAGATCGACGTTCTCCGCCGGTACCTCGATGATCAGATCGCCCTGGGTGACGTTGAGCTTCAAGTACTTCTTGGTCTCGCCCTTGATGACGCGTTCCTTGACCTCGATGATCTTCGCCGCACCGTGGTGCGGGTAAACGACCGTTTCGCCAACCTCAAAAAGCATGGAGTTATGTCCTTTCGGCAGCTACCAGAATACCACAGGGGTTCTGCGCTAAGGTATGCGCCCGCATCCGGCCGGCGTCCGTCGCTGGTCGCGCCGACCACATAGAATGACGGAAGAACCCGTCTGCACCGTGGGAGGTACTGTGAAATCGCGTTTGATCGCGTCTCTGGCCGTGGGCGCCGCTGTCGTCCTCGGGACGACCGGCTGCGGCCTGATCGCCCCCCAGAGCACCACCGTGCAGTACCAGCCGTCGGACGGCATGAACGTGCCGAAGGACAGCGGCCCGCTGCAGATCCGCAACGCGCTCATCGTCGCGAATGAGGACGGCAGCGAGGGCAACCTCGTTGCCGCGATCGTCAACGGCACAGACGAGGATCACGTCCTGAACCTCGAGATCGGTGAGGGCGCGGATGCGGTGAAGAAGACGGTGCGCGTCTCCGCCGGCACCACGAAGAGCCTCGGCGTCAGCGACATCGAGGGCGTCGAGAACCTCGTCGGCGCGAACCCGGTGCTCATCCAGGGCCTGGACACCGCGCCCGGCGCGACGGTGCCGGTCTACTTCCAGTCCGGCGACGGCGAGGGCGCCCTCGTCGAGATCCCCGTGCTCGACGGCACGCTGGACTATCTTACGGAGCTCGCTCCCTGAGCCTCGGACACGTCATGCGGAAGGGCGGCACCCCGATCGGGTGCCGCCCTTCTTCGCGTTCGCCTCAGGTCCTCAGGACTCGAAGCGGTAGCCCAGCCCGCGCACGGTGACGAGCATCTCCGGCTCGCCGGGGGTGCGCTCGATGCGGGACCGGATGCGTTTGATGTGCACATCCAGCGTCTTGGTGTCGCCGAAGTAGTCGGTCCCCCACACCCGGTCGATCAGCTGCCCGCGGGTGAGGACCCGTCCGGCGTTGCGCATCAGGACCTCGAGCAGTTCGAACTCCTTCAGCGGCATGGCGATCTCACGCCCGTCGACCGCGACCGTGTGCCGGTCGATGTCGAGGGTGACGCGGCCGGCACTCAGCACCCGCTCGTCGAGGTCCGCGTCCAGCTGGGCGTAGCGGCGCAGCACCGCCCGCATCCGTGCCAGCAGCTCTCGTGCCGAGTAGGGCTTGGTGACGTAATCGTCGGCGCCGAGTTCGAGCCCGACGACGATGTCCACCTCGCTGTCCTTGGCGGTGAGCATGATGATTGGCACCGACGACTCGGCGCGCAGCTGCCGGCACACCTCGGTGCCGGGGATGCCGGGGAGCATGAGATCCAGCAGCACGATGTCGGCGCCGCGGTCGTGGAAGGCAGCGAGTGCGGCACTGCCATCTTCGGCCGTCTCGACCTCGAAACCCTCCCGTCGCAGCAGGTACGCCAGCGGGTCGGCGAGGTCGGGTTCGTCCTCCACGATCAGTACGCGGGTCATGCGGTGGCTCCGTTGTCTCGGGCGTCGGCGGGGACCGACTTCTTGGATTTCTTCTTGCGCGCCTTAGCGGGCGCCCGGAAGGCCTGCGGCTCGTCGATCAGCGGCAACTGGATCGTGAACGTGGAACCGCGGCCGGGGCGCGACCATACCCGCACCTCGCCGCCGTGCCGCTGCACCGCGTGCTTGACGATCGACAGCCCGAGGCCGGTGCCGCCGGTGCGGCGCGACCGGGCCTGGTCGGAACGGTAGAAGCGCTCGAACACCCGCTGCTGCTCCTCCTCCGAGATGCCGATGCCGCGATCGGTGACGGCGATCTCGACCGCGTTGTGGATCTGCTTCACGCCGATGCCGACATGGGACCCTGCCGGGGAGTACGCGATCGCGTTGGCGACGAGGTTCCCGAGGGCCTCGCTGAGGATCTGCGGGTCACCGAGGACGAACAGCCCCCGCGTCCCGCCTCGGACGAGGGTGACGCCAGCGGCGTTCGCGGGCAGCGCGTGCGCCTCGATGACCGAGGTGATGACCTCGTCGATCGGCACCTCCCGCACCTGCGTGGATTCGTCCGCCGACTGCAGGCGTGACAGATTCATGACGCGCGAGGTGAGCCCGGCGAGCCGCGCCGCCTCCGCGCTCATGCGAACGGCGAACGCCCGCACCTGCGCCGGGTCGTCCGCGGCGGACTCGATCGCCTCCGCCAGCAGGGTGATAGCCCCCACCGGCGTCTTCAGTTCATGGCTCGTGTTGGCCACGAAGTCGCGCCGCATCTGCTCCACGCGTTCGCGTTCGGTGATGTCCCGCAAGATCACGAGGGTGAGTCGGGGCGAGATGACCGCCGCCCGCGCGGACACCTGCCGCTGCTCCGCCGGCGCACCCACCCGCCGCAGCGTCAGCAGGTCGGCGACCGAGCCGCCGGTGCGCACCGTGCGGACGAGCTCGCGCAGCCGCTCCTCCCCGAGGATCTCCCCCACCTGCAACCCGAACCCGGATGCGGCGGCGGAGGCGGCACGGATCGTCGTGGACATGTCGACGACGATGGCCGCGTCATCCATGGCGCGCAGTACATCGGCCACGCCCTCCGGCAACGCCGTCGAGGTCTGCGCCCGCATCCGGTCCCTCGTGCGCACCGAGACGACGATGAGGGCGGCGACGCCGCCTCCGATGACGACACCCACCAGGAGTGCGAGCAGCGCAAGCTGCGTCGGGTCCATGCCCTCAGCGTAGATGCCCGGGTGAGGGGAAATCCTCCTGCGGATGCCCGCGGCGTACTATTCACTCGCGCGGCACCGTTCGTTAACCTTCGCCCAGGACAATCGACTCTGGCCCGTGTGCCGCGCCGTCGACCAGGAGGTCCGTTTCCATCATGCGCGAGGTTTTCCAGCAGTCCCTCGACGAGGTGCGCGTGCGCCTGGTCGAGATCGCCGAACTCGTCGAAGAGGCGATATCGAAGGCGACCCGCGCGTTCGGCACCAGCGATGTCGCCCTCGCCGAGGAGGTCATCGACAACGACTCGGTGATCGACGACAAGGCCATCGAGCTGGACGAGCTCGCGATCGACATCCTCGCCCGGCAGCAGCCGGTGGCGAGCGACCTGCGCACCGTCGTCTCGGCGCTGCGCATCAGCGCGTCGCTGGAGCGGATGGGCGACATCGCCGAGCACATCGCGCAGCTGACCCGGATGCGTTTCCCCGACCGCGCCATCCCGAAGGGCCTCAAGGGCACCTTCAGGAAGATGGGCGAGATCGATGTGGACGTCGCCCGCAAGCTCACCGAGCTGCTGCGCACCCGCGACCTGGAGCTCGCGGAGCAGATCCGTAACGAGGACGACAAGCTCGACGAGCTGCACGTCAGTGTGTTTGAGAAAGTGCTGAGCGAATCGTGGCAGGGCGAGGCGTCGGCCACGGTCGATGCGACCCTCGCCAGCCGGTACCACGAGCGCTTCGGCGACCACGCGGTGTCGGTGTCGAAGAAGATCGTCTACCTCGCCACCGGCGACTGGGTGCCCGTCACCATCCCCGCACCGGAGGCCTGAGACAGACAGAGGATGGGGACGGATGCGGCTGCATCCGTCCCCATCCTCTGTCTCTGCGGGTTCGGCTGGGCGTTTGTCGCCGTTCAGCCCGGCGCAGGGCCGGGGTACGGTCGGCGTGCGAGCGGGGTTCGGCTGGCGGCTGAGCGGGGTCCGGCCGGCGGCGTTGGGGTTCGGCTGGCGGCCGGGTGGGGTTCGGTGGCGCGACGCGTTCACAATTCAGGCAGAACGGGTGCCGATTGCCCCCTGCGGCCCCTCTTGGCCCGGTTCTGCCTGAATTGTGAACGCCTGAGGGCGTCCGGGTTCGGCGGGATGCCGCTCCGCGCCTGCCGCCATAACGGGGAGGCGGCGCCGTGTCCATCTTCGGCCGTTCTCTCGCCGGCGCCACGACGAGGATGGGGACGGATGCAGCCGCATCCGTCCCCATCCTCTGTCCGTGTGGCGTTACTTCTTGCCCTGCGAGGCGACGGCCGCAGCGCCCGCGGCGGCTGCCTCGGGGTCGAGGTATTCGCCCTTGCCGAGCGGCTTCAGGTTCTCGTCGAGGCGGTAGACCAGCGGGATGCCGGTGGGGATGTTCCACTCGGCGATGTCGTCGTCGCTGATGCCCTCGAGGTGCTTGACGAGGCCGCGCAGCGAGTTGCCGTGCGCGGTGACCAGCACCGTCTTACCGGCCTCGAGGTCGGGGACGATCTCCTCGTCCCAGTACGGCAGCAGGCGGTCGATGACGAGCTTCAGCGACTCGGTGCGCGGCACCTCGCCGTCGATGCCGGCGTAGCGGGGGTCGTTCACCTGGCTGAACTCGGAGTCGTCGGCGAGCGGGGGTGGCGGCACGTCGAAGGACCGGCGCCACAGCATGAACTGCTCCTGGCCGTACTCGGCCAGGGTCTCGGCCTTGTCTTTGCCCTGCAGGGCGCCGTAGTGACGCTCGTTGAGGCGCCACGAGCGCTTCACCGGGATCCACAGGCGGTCGGCGGCATCGAGCGCGATGTTCGAGGTCTGGATGGCGCGGCTCAGCAGCGACGTGTGCACGACATCCGGCAGCAGGCCCGACTCGGCGAGCAGCTCGCCGCCGCGGGCAGCCTCAGCTTTGCCCTGATCGGTCAGGCGTACGTCGACCCATCCGGTGAAGAGGTTCAATTCGTTCCACTGGCTCTGGCCGTGGCGCAGCAGGATGAGGGTGCGTGGCGAAGTCATGTCCCGATTCTATCGAGGCAGTCGTTCAGGTCGTGTTTGGCATCATTGCGTGGTGCCCGCATCCCTTGCCCCCGTCGGCCGCGCCACCCGCGGCACGACCGGCACCAACCGGCTGCGGCGCGTGGACCGCTGGATCGCACGGCACCCGGCGCTGCGGACCGCGGGTTCCGACCCCCTCGTCGTGGACCTCGGATTCGGGGCCAGCGGGGTGACCGCGTTCGAACTCGAGGCGCGCCTGCACCGCGCGCGCCCGGACGTCGAGGTGCTGGGGCTCGAGATCGACCCTGCACGTGTCGCAACCGCGCGGACGCAGCTCGAGGGCGTGCGTGCGGGCACCGCGCCGTTTCGCACCGATGCCCGTGTCTCATTCGCAACCGGCGGCTTCGAAGTGCCCTCGGCACGGCGTCCCCGCGTCATCCGTGCCATGAACGTGCTGCGTCAGTACGACGAGGCCGACGTCGCGGCGGCGTGGCGGCGGATGGCGGAGCGGCTCGAACCCGGCGGTCTCCTCGTGGAGGGCACCTGCAGCGAGATCGGCCGCGTCGCCACCTGGGTCGCGATCGACGCGCAGGGAGCACCCGAGACGTTCACGGTGGCGCTTCGGCTTGCGGAGCTCGAGGCCCCGTCGGTGGCGGCGGAGCGGCTGCCGAAGGCCCTCATCCACCGGAACGTCCCCGGGGAACGCGTACACGACTTCCTCGCGGCGCTCGACCGGGAGTGGGAGCGCGCGGCCCCGCTGTCGGCGTTCGGTGCGGTGCAGCGGTGGCGCGGGGCGATGCAGGCGATGACGGATGCGGGCTGGCCGCTCCGGACGCCCGCCCGCTGGCGTCTCGGCGAGGTCACCGTGCCGTGGTCGGCGGTCGCGCCCGCCTGAGCCCCGCTCGCCTGTCGCGAACCGCGGCCTCACGTCGCAGCAAGCGACAGGGGAAGCGTCAGGCACCGCATCCCCCACCCGCTCACCTGTCGCGAACGGCGACCTGGAGTCGCAGCAAGCGACAGGGGAAGCGTCAGGTACGGCGAGAAAGCCGGGTGAGCTTCGGAATGGATGCGGTGGCCCCCGCATCCGAGGGCACCACGGTCTGCGCAGCGGCCGCGATCGGCCCGTCCGCCGTCTCGACGAGGTATGCCGCATCCGCCGAGGCGGAGCGCTTGATGAGCGCGAGGGCGATCGGTCCGTCCTCGTAGTGCCGCGCAACGGAGGTCACGGCCCCGACGGTCACGCCGTCGGCGGTCACCGCATCCCCCCGCTCCGGCAGCACCGCGTCGCTTCCGTCGAGCTGCAGCGCGACGATGCGACGGGGCGGGTGGCCGAGGTTGTGCACCTTCGCAACCGTCTCCTGCCCGCGGTAACAGCCCTTGTTCAGGTGTACCGCGGTGCGCAGCCAGTCGACCTCGTGCGGGATGAGCCGCTCGTCCGCCTCGGCCGACCACCGCGGCCGCCAGGCCGCGACCCGGAGGGCATCGGCGGCGAGGGATCCGGCCACCGCGCGGTCGCCACGCACCGCCGCCTCGACGAGCGCACGGGCGTCGGCCTGGGTGACGAGCACCTCGTTCCAGCGGCGTTCGAGCCCCGGATGCTGCTCGGGCACGGCGTACGCGGTACCGCCGGTGCCGACGTTCGGCCACGGGTCGTGCCACACCAGCGGCAGTCCCGCCGGGGACGCGGCGGGCACGGTGTCGACGGCGGAATCGGCCACGCCGACGACCACAAGATCGGTCGCCGCCTGCGGGTCGACACGCAGCCGGAACCGCATCCGCTGCAGCCAGGTGAGGAGGGCCTCCGCGTCACCGCGGTCGGCGATGAGCCAGGTCGTCTCGCCGTCATCGATGACCGCGGCGGCGTGTTCAACGCGGCCGTTCGGGTCGAGGATGAGCAGCTCGGTCGAGACCCCGGGTTCGAGGTGGGTGAGCGCCTGCGACGATACGGAGTCGAGCCAGGAGAGCCGGTCGACGCCGGAAATCCCGATCACGGCGCGGTCGAGCAGCAGGGCGACGGCGGTGCCGGCGGCGAGGGCACGCTGCTCGGCGAAGGGATTACCGACGTGCAGCAGGACGCCGTCCGTGTCGGTTACAGCGGCGGGGAGCCCGTCGAGCAGGTCGGTCATCATTCCACTTTCGCGAGGCGCGCGGAGGCGTGGGAGCCGAGCTCGTGATCGAGCGCGGCGATGTCCCACGCCCAGAGCAGGTGGCCGTCGACGAGGCCATAGAGGCGCGTCGCGGCGGCATAGGGTTTCGCGCCGGGCGGGCGGACCACGGCGTCGGTGGCGATGTCGATGCGGGGTCCGCGGATCTGGCCGAGGTACAGCTCGCTCAGGCCGTCCGCGTGGACGATCGACGCCTGGATCTCGAAGCCGCCCTCGGGGGTGCGCAGGCCTTCGACGTCGTCGGCGGTGCGTACGGCGCCGCCCGCGCGGGCGGGCAGGAGCCCGGGGCCCGGGTCGGAGTCCTGCGCGGGCCGGGACAGCCGCCAGAACCCGACCTCGGAGACGAGGCTCAAGGGCACATCGCCCTCGAGGAGTCGTGCCGTAGCGGAGTAGTTCAGTGCACCGCTGCCGTCGTCACTGAAGCTGACGCGGTGCGAGAACTCTCCGTTGAAGTGGTGACCGTCGACCTCGTAGTCGATGACGCCGGTGCCTTCCCAGACTCCGAGGAGCCAGGAGAGGGGAGCGAGATCGGCGGGCAGATCGGTCGGAAGCTCGATCATCGCCCCGCCCGTCAGCGCTGGCCGCGGTACAGGTTCTTCAGCACGACGCCGGCGGTGAAGGCGATCGCCAGCGAGGCGAGCGCCAGCAGTCCCACGAAGAAGAGTTCGAGTGCGACGAGGTCCATGTCACCCATGCTATCCCCCGTGCGAGGTCACACGGTGCGCAGCAGCGCGACCAGCGCCGCGAGGGCGCTGATCACGCCGAGGAGGACGAGGGAGCCGACAGCGGTGAGCGCGGTGCGCTGGATGAACCGCTGCGGGCGACCGTAGGCGAGCTGCACGACGAAGGCTGCGATGACCGCGGCACCGAGGGTGACCGTGATCCACGGGATCTGCCACTCCGCGGGGACGAACAGCACGATCCCGAGGCCCACGAGGACGGTCGCGATCCAGACTCCGACGATGCCGCCGATCGGCCGACGGGGCACCAGTTCGGGAGCGGTCATGCGTTCATTCTCCCGTACGCGGACGCGTTCCGCATCCGCCGGGATCAGCGCACCTCATCCGCCGGGATCGGCGCCGCGTATCCGTCACGATCGGCGCTCCGCATCCGCCCGGATCGCCGCACGCGCGGCAGAGTGCCCACGTGCGCCTAAGATAAAGGCCGAAACGGGGAAATTGCCGGGAGGACTCCATTGGCACAGCTACTTGTCCTGAGCTCGGCGCCGGCCGGTGCCCCGGTCCTGCCGTCGCTCGAGCTGTTGAGCCACCGCGTCCGGCAGATCCCCGCCGAGCCGGCTCAGCTGGTCAACGCCCCGAGCGCGGATGTGGTCTTCGTCGACGCCCGGTTCGACCTCGTCGGGGCCAAGTCGCTGTGCAAAATCCTCACCACCACGGGCCTGGACGCGCCCCTCATCCTCATCGTCACCGAGGGCGGACTCACGGCCGTCTCCCCCGACTGGGGCGTGGATGACGTCATCCTCATGGCCGCCGGTCCTGCCGAGGTGGACGCCCGCATCCGCCTCGCCATCGGCCGCATGTCGAAGGAGCAGGTCTCCACCCGCATCCAGACCTCCGGCATCACGATCGACGAGTCCTCTTACTCGGCGAAGGTGCACGGCCGCCCGCTGGATCTCACCTACAAGGAGTTCCAGCTGCTGCACTTCTTCGCGACGCACCCCTCCCGGGTGTTCACGCGCGAGCAGTTGCTCAGCGAGGTCTGGGGCTACGACTACTTCGGGGGCACCCGCACGGTCGACGTGCACGTGCGGCGCCTGCGCGCGAAGCTCGGCGACCTGGAGCAGCTGATCGGCACGGTCCGCAACGTCGGATACCGCTTCAACGTCTATGAAGAGGACCAGGTCCCCGCCCCCAAGGAACGCTCGGGAGCATAACCCCGTCGGACCGGTTCACACTCTTGTCACCTCCTGCTGCAATGATGAGGTGATGATCGAACAGGACGTGCTCGACGCTGGTCTCGGCGACGCGGACGACGACGACTTCGACGCCATCGAGACGCCGGATGCGGAACTGCCCGAGGGCCGCTACCTCGACCGGGAACTGAGCTGGCTCGCGTTCAACCAGCGCGTGCTCGAACTCGCAGAGGACCCGGCGGTCCCGGTGCTGGAGCGGGCGAACTTCCTCGCCATCTTCGGCAGCAACCTCGACGAGTTCTTCATGGTGCGCGTCGCCGGTCTGAAGCGCCGCATCATCACCGGCCTCGCGGTGCCGAGCAACGTGGGCCGCTCCCCCGCGGACGTGCTCACCGACATCTCGGAAGCCGCCCACGCACTGCAGGTGCGGCACGCCGAGGACTGGAAGAACCAGGTGAAGCCCGCCCTGGCGGACGCCGGGGTCGAGATCCTCGACTGGGGCGACCTCGACCAGGACGACAAGGACAAGCTCTACGAGTACTTCCAGTCGCAGGTGTTCCCGGTGCTCATGCCGCTCGCGGTCGACCCGGCGCACCCGTTCCCGTACATCTCCGGGCTGTCGCTAAACCTCGCCATCCGCATCCGTAACGCCCGGACCGGCCGGCAGGAGTTCGCGCGCCTCAAGGTGCCGCCGATGCTGCCCCGGTTCGTGCAGGTCTCGCGGGTCGGCGAGCGCTCGCGCTACATCGCGCTGGAAGACCTCATCGCCAACAACCTCGCCGATCTCTTCCCCGGCATGGAGATCCTCGACCACCACGCCTTCCGCCTCACCCGCAACGAGGACATGGTCATCGAGGAGGACGAGACCGAGAACCTCATCCAGGCGCTCGAGGCGGAGCTGATGCGCCGCCGGTTCGGCCCGCCGATCCGGCTCGAGATCACCGACGACATGGACGAGCTCACCCTCGACCTGCTCATCAAGGAGCTCGACATCACCGAGCAGGAGGTCTACCGCCTCCCCGGCCCGCTGGACCTGCGTGGCCTGTTCGATCTCGGCCGGGTCGACCGGCCCGAGCTCCGCTTCCCGCCGCACGTGCCGACGACCGCGACCGCGTTCCAGCCGGGCGACAACAACGAGCGCCCCGACGTGTTCGCGGCGATCCGCAAGGGCGACGTGCTCGTGCACCACCCGTACGAGTCGTTCGCGACCAGCGTGCAGGCGTTCCTCGAGCAGGCGGCGAAGGACCCGAACGTCCTCGCCATCAAGCAGACCCTGTACCGCACCTCGGGGGACAGCCCCATCGTGCAGGCGCTCATCGACGCCGCTGAGGCGGGCAAGCAGGTGCTGGCGCTGGTCGAGGTGAAGGCCCGGTTCGACGAGGCCAACAACATCGTCTGGGCGCGGAAGCTCGAGAAGGCGGGCGTGCACGTCGTGTACGGCCTGGTCGGGCTGAAGACGCACTGCAAGCTCGCGCTCGTCATCCGCCAGGAGGGCGGGATGCTGCGCAGCTACTGCCACGTCGGCACCGGCAACTACAACCCGAAGACCAGCCGCATCTACGAGGACTTCGGCCTGTTCACCGCCGAGCCGGAGGTCGGCCGCGACCTCACGCGCCTGTTCAACGAGCTCAGCGGCTACGCGATCGAGAAGAAGTTCAAGCGCCTGCTGGTCGCCCCACTGCACCTGCGGAAGGGGCTCGTGCGTCTCATTGACCGGGAGCGCCGCAATGCGCAGGCGGGCAAGCCCGCCGGCATCCGGATCAAGGTCAACTCGATGGTCGACGAGCAGATCATCGACGCGCTCTATCGGGCGAGCCAGGCGGGCGTACCGGTCGAGGTGTGGGTGCGCGGCATCTGCAGCCTCATGCCGGGCGTGCCCGGGGTGAGCGAGAACATCACGGTCCGCTCGATCCTCGGTCGATACCTGGAGCACTCGCGCATCTTCGCGTTCGCCAACGCCGGAACCTCGATCGCGTACATCGGCAGCGCCGACATGATGCACCGGAACCTCGACCGCCGGGTCGAGGCGCTCGTGCGCATCTCGGACCCCGCCCAGATCACCGAGCTGAACGACCTGTTCACGTTCGCCATGCGCGACGACACCAGTTCGTGGTGGCTGGGTTCGGACGGTGTGTGGACCCGGCACTATCAGGATGCGGACGGCAAACCGCTCGCCGACATCCAGGACACGATCATGCTGCAGGTGCAGCGTCGTCGCCGTCCCCGGGCGGTGAGATGACGGCCACCGCTGTGTACGCCGCCGGTGGGGTGGTCTGGCGCGTGGTCGAGGGGAAGCTCCGCATCCTCCTCATCCACCGCACCCAGTACCGCGACGTGACGCTTCCCAAGGGCAAGGTCGATCCGGGCGAGACGCTCGTGGAGACCGCCGTCCGCGAGATCTTCGAGGAGACCGGCATCCGGGTGAGCCTCGGGCTGCCGGTCGGCGTCTCCCGGTACACCATGCCGAAGGGGCGCGAGAAGGTCGTGCACTACTGGGCAGCAGAGGCGACCGAGGATGCCATCCGCGCCTCGGCGTTCGTGCCGAACAAGGAGATCGCGGCGCTCGAGTGGGTCAGCCCGAAGAAGGCCCTGACGTACCTCAGCTACCCCGTGGACGTCGAGATCGTGGAGAGCTTCCTCACGTTCGCCGACGACGGCGTGCTGGAGACCTTCCCGATCATCGCGCTGCGGCACGCGAAGGCGCTCTCGCGCGGCGAGTGGGACGGCTCGGATGCGACGCGGCCACTGAGCGAGCGTGGCGCTCGGCAGGCGAAGGCCATCGTGGGCCCGCTTCGCGCCTACGGCGTGCGACGGATCGTGTCGAGCGACGCCGTCCGGTGCGTGTCGACGGTGAAACCGCTGTCGAAAGCACTGGGACGCAGCATCCGGACCACCCCCGATCTCAGCCAGGACGCCTGGGAGGAGGGCGCCTCCGACGCCCGCGCGGTCGTCGGCAAGCGCGTGCGCGCCCGGAAGCCCGCGGTGCTGTGCAGCCACGGTCCCGTGCTGCCGGAGATCCTCAGCGAACTGGCGCTCGCGACGGGGACGCTCAAGGGTTCGTACCTCGGCAGCGCGTCGAGCCTCGAGGTCGCCGGGTTCTCGGTCGTGCATCTGTCGCGCACCAACCCCGGTTCGGGGATCGCTGCGATCGAGACGATGCTGCCGCCGGTCTGATCATGACCGGCCGGTGTCTCGCACCGGTCCATCACCCCGGACGGTTTCAGGGTGTTCACCCGCCGTTCACCCGCACAGCCCACTCTGGTCAACACACGTGTTTAGCGTCGAGGCGAGCCCTGCACCGGGCCCGTAACCCTGACCTGTGAAGGACACATTCACTGTGAAGATCTCTCGCCTCGCCCAGGTGGGCGCCCTCGCGGCTGTCGCCGCCCTCGCGCTCGCCGGCTGTGCCGCGAACGAAGGCGGTACCCCTGACGCCACCACCAGCTCCGCCGCCTCGGAGCTGCCCACCGGCCTGACCGGCACCCTCAACGGTTCCGGCGCCACGTCGCAGCAGGTCGCCGTCCAGTCCTGGACCCAGCTGGTCCAGCAGGCCAACCCCGACGTCACGATCAACTACGACCCGCAGGGCTCCGGCACGGGGCGCGAGTCGTTCCAGTCGGGCGCCGTGCAGTTCGCCGGCTCCGACCGCGCGTTCAAGACCGACGAGATCGCCGCCGGCCCGTTCGACGCCTGCGCCGCGGACTCCGACCTCGTCGAGATCCCCGCGTACGTCTCCCCCATCGCCATCGTGTTCAACGTCGAGGGAGTCTCCGACCTGAACCTGGACGCGACGACCGTCGCCGGCATCTTCGCCGGCACGATCACCAACTGGAACGACCCCGCGATCGCCGCGACCAACGCGGACGCCGACCTGCCGGACCTTGCCATCACCCCGGTCCACCGCTCGGACAAGTCCGGCACGACCGGCAACTTCACGGACTACCTCGCGGCCAACGCTGAGCAGGCGTGGAGCTACGGGTCGGTCGAGGAATGGCCGATCGCCGGCGGCGAGGCCGCACAGGGCACCTCGGGTGTCGTGAACGCGGTCAAGGGCGGCAACGGCACCATCGGCTACGCCGACTCGTCGCAGGCCGGTGACCTCTCGTCGGTCGCCGTCCAGGTGGGCGAGGAGTTCGTCGGTCACTCGGCCGAGGGCGCCGCGATCGCCGTCGACGCGTCCCCGTTCGAGGACGGTCGCGCCGACACCGATCTGGCGATCGCGATCGACCGCACCACCACCGAGGCCGGTGCCTACCCGGTCGTGCTGATCAGCTACCTCATCGGCTGCGCCGAGTACGAGGACGCCGCCACCGCTGACCTGGTGAAGGGCTTCTTCACCTACGCGATCAGCGCCGAGGGCCAGGACACTGCCGCCACGAACGCCGGCAGCGCCCCGATCTCGGACACGCTCCGTGAGAAGGCCAAGGCCGCGGTCGACGCCATCAAGTAAGTCCCGCAGGCGGTCCCGGGTGACTCACCCGGGACCGCCTCTTCCCGCATCGCCCCGACCCGACGAGGATGCTCGACATGACAGCCACCACCGCGGCCGCTGATCCGCGGCCGCGCGCCACGCGCCGGCCGGGCGATATCTGGTTCTCCGGGACCGCGCTGTTCGCCGGATCCATGATCCTGGTGACCCTCGCCGCGGTCGCCCTGTTCCTCATCGTGCAGTCGGTCCCCGCGCTCGGCGCCGACAGCGAGTCGGCCTCCCTGCTCACCTCGAACTTCTGGGCCTACGTCTGGCCGCTCCTGTTCGGCACGGTGTGGGCCGCGTTCCTCGCGCTCATCATGGCGGTGCCGCTGTCGCTCGGCGTCGCCCTGTTCATCACCCACTACGCCCCTCGCCGCCTGGCGCAGGGGCTCGGCTACGTCGTGGACCTGCTCGCCGCGGTCCCCTCCGTCGTCTTCGGCCTGTGGGGCATCCTGGTGCTCGCCCCCACCGTGCAGCCCGCGTACGCCTGGCTGACCGCCAACGTCGGCTGGTTCCCGCTGTTCAGCGGTGACGTCTCCGCCACCGGCCGCACCATCTTCACCGCCGCCATCGTGCTGGCGGTCATGGTCGTCCCGATCATCACCGCGATCTGCCGCGAGGTGTTCCTGCAGACCCCGCGCCTGCACGAAGAGGCCGCGCTCGCGCTCGGCGCCACCCGGTGGGAGATGATCCGGATGGCGGTGCTGCCGTTCGGCCGCTCCGGCATCGTCTCGGGCGCCATGCTCGGCCTCGGCCGCGCGCTCGGCGAGACGATGGCCGTCGCGATGGTGCTCTCCACCACCGGCACCGTGACCTTCGACCTGTTCACCTCGACGAACCCGTCGACGATCGCCGCGAACATCGCCCTGACCTTCCCCGAGGCGTTCGGCACGAACATCAACGTGCTCATCGCGACGGGCCTGATCCTGTTCGTCGTCACCTTCGCCGTCAACGCGCTCGCGCGCTGGATCGTCAGCCGCCGCAAGGAATTCTCGGGAGCGAACTGATGACCGTCACCGCCACCGCGCCGCGCCTCGCGGGCACCGCATCCGGAATCAACAACGGCCACCTCGGCAGGTGGGTGCCGTGGGCACTGCTGGCCGCATCCATCGTCGTGTTCCTGCCGGTGTTCCTCATGCTCGCCTCCATCAGCGGCGAGGGCCTGAACATCGCGGGCTGGCTCATCACCGCCGCCCTGGTGTACCTGGTGCTCATCTTCACGATCTCCGCGATCGTCGAGGGGCGTCGCAAGGCCGTGGACCGCCTCGTCACCGGTGTCGTCACCGCCGCGTTCGTCGTCGCCATGGTGCCACTCGTCTCGGTCGGCTGGACCGTCATCGAACTTGGGGTCCACCGGTTCGACGCCATGTTCTTCTCGTCCTCGATGCGGAACGTCGTCGGCGAGGGCGGTGGCGTCATCCATGCGGTGTGGGGCACCCTGCTCATCACGCTTGCCGCCGCGATCATCTCCATCCCGATCGGGCTGATGACCGCCATCTACCTCGTGGAGTACGGCCGGGGCCGGCTCGCTCGCGCCATCACCTTCCTCGTCGACGTCATGACCGGCATCCCCTCGATCGTCGCGGGTCTGTTCGCGTATGCGCTGTTCGCGCTATTCTTCGGCGCCGGGGTGCGACTCGGCTTCATGGGGTCGATCGCGCTCGCGGTGCTGATGATCCCCGTGGTCGTCCGCTCCAGCGAAGAGATGCTGCGGCTCGTGCCGAACGAGCTGCGGGAGGCCGCGTACGCGCTCGGCGTGCCCAAGTGGCTGACAATCGTGAAGGTGGTCCTGCCCACCGCGATCGCCGGCATCACGACCGGGATCATGCTGTCGATCTCCCGCGTGATCGGTGAGACGGCGCCGCTTCTCATCACCGCCGGCTTCACCGACTCGCTCAACCTCAACCTGTTCGACGGGCGGATGCAGACCCTCCCGGTGTTCGTGTACTCGCAGTACGCGAACCAGGGCATCCCGCCCGAGGCCTATTGGGACCGCGCCTGGGCTGCGGCGCTCACCCTCATCCTCATCGTCATGCTGCTGAACCTCCTCGCCCGGCTCATCGCGAAGATCTTCGCGCCCAAGACCGGCCGCTGACCTTCGGAGAAAGAACCTCGTGTCAAAGAGCATCGAAGTAAACGACCTGAACGTCTACTACAGCGACTTCCTCGCTGTCGAAGGCGTCTCGCTCGAGATCGAACCGCGCAGCGTCACCGCGTTCATCGGCCCGTCCGGATGCGGCAAGTCCACGTTCCTGCGGACCCTCAACCGCATGCACGAAGTCATCCCCGGCGCGCGCGTCGAGGGCGAGGTGCTGCTCGACGGCGACGACCTCTACGGTCCCTCCGTCGACCCGGTGCTCGTGCGGCGCCAGATCGGCATGGTGTTCCAGCGTCCGAACCCGTTCCCCACGATGTCGATCCGCGAGAACGTGCTGGCCGGGGTGAAGCTCAACAACCGGCGGATGTCGCGCTCCGATTCGGACGCCCTCGTGGAGTCGTCGCTGCAGGGCGCGAACCTGTGGAACGAGGTCAAGGATCGGCTCGACAAGCCGGGCTCCGGCCTCTCCGGCGGTCAGCAGCAGCGACTGTGCATCGCCCGCGCGATCGCCGTCTCCCCCGACGTGCTGCTGATGGACGAGCCGTGCTCGGCCCTCGACCCCATCTCGACGTACGCGATCGAGGAGCTGATCGAGGAGCTCAAGAGCACCTACACGATCGTCATCGTCACGCACAACATGCAGCAGGCATCCCGCGTCTCGGACAAGACGGCGTTCTTCAACATCGCCGGCACCGGCAAGCCCGGCAAGCTCATCGAGTACGACGCCACCTCGACGATCTTCACCACCCCATCCGTGCAGGCCACCGAGGACTACGTCTCCGGGCGCTTCGGGTAAGCCTGCGCCCCGGGTCGGCCCGCATCCGCTCCCGCATCCCGCTCCCGCATCGCCTCCCGGTCTCCTGCCGTCGTTCGGATTCTGAGCGCGACACGCGGGGTACGGCTGCTGTTTCGCGGCCTGCGACCCCCGAAATCCGAACGACGGCGGGTGGGCGACGTCTCCTCCCCAAGCGGCGAGGGCGGCCTGAGATTCGATGGCTCAGGCGGATGCCGCATCGGCGGAGACGGATGCGGTCACGCTCGAGGCATGAGCCGACCGCTCCCCCGCGCCGCGACGGGGCCATTCGTCCGCACCTGGCAACTGCGCGCACGCGGATGGAGCCGCGACATGATCGCCTCCGCCGTCGCCACGGGCGACCTGCATCGTGTGCACCGCGGCGTGTTCGCTCGACCCGGCACGCACCCCCTCCTCATCGCCGCCGCGCGGCACGGCGGTTCACCGGCGTGCGTGACCGCGGCCAGCATCCGTGGGCTGTGGGTGCTCGATCCGGCCGGTGTCCATGTGCTCATGGGCACCGACGGACACGTCCTGCGGAGCCACCTCGACTGCACCTGTGTAGAGCATTGGGACGGCCCACGCCTCGAGCGCGGTCGAATGCTGAACATCGCCGAATGTCTCCCCCAGATCGCTCACTGTCAGGGGGCGGAGGCCTTCTTCGTGAGTCTGGAGTCGGCGCTGGCGCTCCACCGTCTGCATCCGTCGCAGGTCATGGCCATGGCGGCTGCGCTTCCACCGGCGGTGCGGCGCATATTGCCCCTGGCACGCACCGACTCCGGATCGGGAACGGAGTCGCTGTTCTTCCTCCGGATGCGGCGGCATCGTCTGCCGATGACCTCGCAGCCTGCGCATCCCGCGGGCGGGCGTTCGGACTTCCGGATCGGCGAGCGTCTGCTCATCGAGATCGACTCGGAGGCGCATCACGGAGGCACCGTGCAACGCCGACGCGATCTCGAGCGTGACGCCGCGGCCGCACTGTGCGGGTTCGAGACGCTCCGCTTCGACTATGCGCAGGTGCGGGGTGATTGGGACATGGTCGAGCAGGTCGTGCTCGCCAAGGTCGCCGCCGGCGACCACCGCTGGCGCTGAGCCCTCTCGCATCCTCGCCGCCGCCGCGCCCGCTTCCGTCGCGCCATCCGCCGTCGTTCGGATTCAGAACGCGACACGCGGGGCAGAAGTGCCATCTCGCGGACGCAACCCCCCGAACTCCGAACGACGGCGGGGGTGCCGAGCGTCGCGCACGGCACCTCCGAACGACGGTGGGGGTGCCGGGCGCGGCGCGCGGGGCCAGGTCAGTCGCGGGGCGAGAGGAGGTACCGGTTGATGGATGCGGTGAAAGCGGCGTCGTACGGCAGCGGCGCGCCGTCGACCGAGGTGATCCCGGCGGCGAGTCGCACGCTCGACAGCAGCCACGCCGCATCCGCCTCGTGCAGCGCAGACACCGGGAGCGTCTCATATCCGGTCTCGTAACCCTGCGACTCGAGCCATGCGAACAGGCTCAGCTGGGTCGTGCCATGGAGGATGCCGGCGCCCGGCGCGGGCGTGACGAACCGGTCGCCTTGGCGGAGGATCAGCGACGACGTCGGCCCCTCGAGCAGGATCCCGTCGCTCGAGACGAAGACGGCGTCGTCGGATCCGCGACGGTGCGCCTCGCGGATCGCAGCCATGTTCGTTGCGTACGACAGGGTCTTCGCGCCGAGCAGCAGCCACGGCGCCCGGGCGGGTGCAGCGCTGTCGTAGCCGCGGTCGAGGATCACGACCCGGATGCCCCGCTCGCGCACCGCGGAGTTGTCGGGCGCCGTCGCGACCGTGACCCACGCGGTCGGGGTCGGGCCGTGCTCGACGCCGCGGCTGAGGATGAGCTTGATCACGCACTCCCCTGCCGGGCACTCGGATGCGGCGGCGGTCACGGCCTGCCGCCACTGCACGACGTTCGGCACCGGCAGGTCGCAGAGCTGCGCGGAATGGGCGAGGCGCTCCAGGTGCGCATCGACCTCCTGCGCGTGGCCATCGACGACGCCGATCGACTCGAAGATGCCGTCCCCGCGCTGCGTGCTCAGCTCCCCCACGCTCAACGCCGGTGCCGACGGGTCGATCACGGTGAACGTGTCGGCGAAGTCGGTGCGGACATCGTCGGATGCCGCGGGGGTGAGCAGAAGTGCGTGACGCCAGGCCATGAATTCGAGCCTAGGGGAATGCCTCGCGCGCGGCCTCGGTTACACTGGATCAGCCGGGCCGCTGTAACCCCGGGCTCCATCTTTTGCCGCTTTGAGCGGCCTCGCGCCGAGAGGCGTTCAGCGGCCCGGCACCTTCATGTCCGGGCGGCGATCCGCATCCCGGCGAGAATCAGGTCAGCGACTCCCGGCGCCACAGCCCCGCGGCCGCCGCGAGATCTTCCGCGTAGGTCGACAGCCGCAGCGCGCGCGTCGTCAACGCGGACGCCCGCTCCGGCTCGCTGAGCTCGTAGTCGTCGGCGACATGGGTGGCGCCGGCCGACTGGATGCGGCAGAACGCCGCCGCACGCTCCAGCGCGATCGCGAAATCACCCTGGAAGAGGCCGCGCAGGATGGTGTCGATGAGAGCGACCATCTCCTCCGGGCTCGCCGGCACTGGAGCGCCGACGACGACCTCGTCCGAGGAACCCGTGGCCACGCGTCCCCGCTCGTACAGGAGCGCGGACGAGGGGGCGTCGTCGTGGATCATGAGCTGCAGCAGGTACAGCCGCCATAGCGCCCCGGGAAGCGAGCGGGCCGGAGCCCGCGACCACAGCTCGGCGATGTCGTCGATGCCGTTGTGATCCGTGAAGGCGACGAGGCGCTCGACGACGTCCGCATCCGGGTCGGCGCGCACACGCGACAGCAGCGCCATCGCGGTGGAGTGGGCCACGCGCGAGACCTCGGCCGGGTCCTCGGCCGAGAACAGGCGGTCGAAGAGCTCCGCCGGGCGCCGGACGGGCTTGTGGAAGGGCCGGGAGTCGTCTGTCACCGAATCCAGGGTACTCGCGGGTCAGGCGGTCCGGATCGCGACGATCCCCGGGGGCTTCGGGTCAGGCGGTCGGGATCGCGACGATCCCCGGGGGCTTCGGGTCAGGCAGTCCGGACCGCGACGATCCCAGGGCGCTGCGGGTCAGGCGGTCGGGATCGCAACGACCCCAGGGGGCTCCCGCGTCAGGCGGTCCGGACCGCGGGTCCGGATCGCGACGATCCCCGGGGGCTTCGGGTCAGGCGGTCGGGATCGCGACGATCGCATCTGTGGTCGGGTCGCCGGTGGGTGAGCCGCCGGCCTGTTCGATCGTCACCGCGATCACGTCGCCGGCGTGCATATCGCCGGTGAGCCGCGCGGTCGCGTCATCGCCCTCCGCGGTGAACACACCCGCCGAGATGGGGGTGCCGTCGCGGATGAACCACAGCTCGAACGCGCGATCCTCGGGGATCTCCGGCAGCCCGTCGCTGACGAGTACCGCCTCCCCCAGTGACGGCGACCAGTGCGCGGTCGCCACACCGCCGTCGGCGAGGGTGGTGGATGCGGTCTGCGCGTCGCCCGCACCCTCGATCCGCTCCAGCGCGACCGCGGCCGGCGAGGGCTGCACCTGCTGGCTGAACACGGCGACGCCCGCGCCGACCGCGACGATGAGGGCGATGCTCGCGGCAAGCGCGAACCAGGCGCGGCCGAAGCGGGAGGGGCGAGGCCCGGTCACCGCGGACGGACCCGCAAGGTCGTTCGGGAGCAGCGCCTCTTCGGCGTCGGCCCCAGGCGCGACCGCATCCGGGGTCTGCGGGGTGGTGGCGATCTGCGCGAGCAGGCGCGCCCGGAGGTCGGCGGGGGGCGTCTCGTCGGCGACCGCGTCCGAGAGCAGGGCGGCGGCGGTCTCGTCGGCACGGCCGTGAGCCTGCCGGTCGGGCCGGGCGGCGAGCGCCTGCTGGTAGGCGCGCTCGTCCTCCGCCGACAGGGCATGCAGGGCGTGCCCGGCGGAGAGTTCGTCGAAGTCTCGTTCGTTCATGCCGTCACCCCCATACTCGTTCGAAGTCGCGAGAGTCCGTCCCGCATCCGTGTCTTGATCGTGCCGAGCGGCGCCCCGACGAGCGCCGCGATTTCGCTCTGACTGTAACCCCCGTAATAGGCGAGGGTGAGCGCTTCACGCTGTGCGTCGGGTAGCTGGTTCAGCGCGTCGGACACCTTGGCGCCTTCGATCCGCAGCTCCACTTCCTCGGCGACGCCGTCATGCGGCGCACCCAGGTCGCGGAACCCCGCTCGCACGTCCCGGTCCGTGCTCGACTGCGACGCTCTGACGCGGTCGACGGCCCGGCGGTGTGCGATCGTGAGCACCCATGTCCTTCCTTGCCCCTTGTTCGGAACAAAGCGGGATGCGGATTGCCACACCTCGAGGAACACTTCCTGCAGCACTTCCTCGCTCTGCGACCGGTCGACGAGCACCCGAAGGATGAGGCCGAACGCGCGGGAAGAGAGCATGTCGTAGAGCTCGGCGAACGCTGCCTGATCTCCCGAGGCCGTGCGCACGAGCAGTTCACCGATGTGGTCGACCGGGACTGACCCGTCGTCGGGCACGTCGATGCCGTCGATCACCATGACCCCAGCATGACCGAAGACGCTCCGTTGCCCGCATCCGGTGCCGGGGGTTGACGCGACGCGGAACCGCGTCCTTCGGGCATCGAAAAGATTCTTCTGAATCTTTTCCCATCCGATTCAGGCGGGGCACCGAACGACCCTGTGAACGCCGCAACAGCGCGGCGTCCTCACACCGGAGGTAGTACTCATGCTCAGCACGAAGAAAAAGTTTGCAGCCGGCCTGTCCCTGGCTCTCGCGGGAGTATTCGCCCTCTCCGCCTGTAGCGGCACCGCATCCGAGACCACCGAGTCGCCTAGCTCCGCTCCGATGGAGAGCGAATCCGCCATGCCCACCGACGACGCGATGGCCGACCTCGTCGGCGCGGGCTGCGCCGACTACGCCGAAGCCGTGCCCTCCGGCGCCGGCTCCGTCGAGGGCATGTCGATGGACCCGGTCGCGACGGCGGCCTCCAACAACCCCCTGCTGACGACGCTGGTCTCCGCCGTGAGTGGGCAGCTGAACCCCAACGTGAACCTCGTCGACACGCTCAACGGCAGCGAGTTCACCGTGTTCGCCCCGGTCGATGACGCGTTCGCGAAGATCGACGCGGCCACCATCGAGACACTGAAGACCGACAGCGACCTGCTGACGAAGATCCTCACGTACCACGTGGTCCCCGGCCAGATCGCGCCGGCCGACATCGAGGGCATGCACACGACCGTCGAGGGTCAGGACCTCGAGGTCACCGGCAGCGGTGACGACTGGATGGTCAACGGCGAGTCCACCGTCATCTGCGGCGGCGTGAAAACCGCCAACGCCACCGTGTACCTCATCGACACGGTGCTGATGCCCCCGGCAGCGTAAGCACCCGGGATGCAGCGCCCGCCGGTCTTCGGATCGGCGGGCGCTTCACGTGTGTTGAGCGTCCGGTTCGTCGTTTCCGAGTGGCCTCACGGACGAAGTAGTCTGGAGGCATTGGGGCCTCTAGCTCAGTCGGTAGAGCATCGGACTTTTAATCCGCGGGTCGTGGGTTCGAGCCCCACGGGGCCCACCAGTATTTCGACCGCCTTCATCCCTAATCCCGACTGGGATCGCAGCGGTCACGCCTCGCCGAAATGGCCGCGGTGTGCCGCAGGTCGTGCGGCGTCACGCGCGGGAATGGGTGCGGCGGCTCCTCCCCCGCATCCACAGCAGCCTCGATGGCGGCCGCCGACTTCTCCTGCGCGCGGCAGACCGCACTGTTGCACTATCCCGTCGTCGCCTTCGGACGACGTACGTGGATCCGCCCCTCGCCGAAGACAAGTGCGTCGCGCCCTTTGCCGGCGACGAGCGTCTGCATCGTGTCGGCGAGGAACGCCGGGTAGGGCACCTGACGCTTCTCATGGGTCTTGGGAGTGCCGATCTCGATGAAGCTGCCCACCTCGACGGCGTTCTCCTCCACGCTGACGCGTCGACGCTTCAGATCGATGTGCTTGACACGGAGGCCGGTCGCTTCACCCCACCGCAGACCGGTGTAGGCCAGGAAGACGATGAGTTCCGGACGCGCAGCCTCCGCCGCGGGCCGCTTTACGCCGCGGGCAGGATTCGTCGAGATACGTCGATCTCTCGTCGCGATCTCGAGGATGCCGGCGAGCACTTCGTGCGCGCGACGTACACTCGTCGCGCTGTGGGTGGACGACAGCGCCGCGATCCAGCAGTGCGAGAAGAAGCCCCGGAATATCCGGGGCTTCTTCTCGTTTCTACACCAACCGTTCGGCGACCGTCTCGGCAAGGTCGTGCTCGTCGACTTCGGGCATGGCCTTCTTCGGGAAGAAGAAGCGGCGACGTCCTCGTCGAGGTTCTGGCAGATCCGGGAGACCTCGGACTTGCTGATCCCGGTGTCGGCGCCGAGCGCCTTCACGAGATCGTCGACCTTCCTCGTGGAGACGCCGTGGACGTACGCCTCCATCACGACCGCGAACAGGGCTTGGTCGACCCGGCGGCGGCGTTCCAGCAGCGACGGGAAGAACGACCCCTGCCGCAGCTTCGGGATCCGCAGCTCGAGCTCACCCGCGGTCGTCGTCAGCGTGCGCAGCCGGGTCCCGTTTCGCTGCGCAACACGATCCGGGGTGCGCTCGAATGGGGCGGCGCCGATGAACGCGGCCGCTTCCGCGTCGATCAGCTCTTGATAGAGCGTCTCGGTCGCGACCCGGATTCGGTCATTCACATCGGTGAGTTTCAGTTCCCCGAGCAGCTCGAGGAGGGCAGACTGGTCAAGAGCCATCGTGCGTTTGTGTCCTTTCGTGAGATTCCTAGACAGTTCTCACTGACCATCGCACGATGGCTCACCACGTCCCGGACGTGAAACTCGAGCCGGAAAACTACACCACCCCAGGGGACGTCACCGTCGCAGGGTCGCGCGTGACGTCTGGGCCGATTCGGTGCGGAACGCGCTGACTCCCTACTCTCGTCTGAGCAGCCCGTGTTTCGGCGGAAATCCGGGCTTCTCAGGCGACGCTCGCCACCCACGCAGACGGCTTCGCGACTCGCCAGAATCGTCCTTCTCGGGACGCTCCGGACACTTAGCCTCGCTTGTGATGGGTTGCCGCGGAAGCCGAGTGGCGCTGTTAGATGACGAAGCCTTCCTCAACCCCTGGCGCGAACATCTCCTCCGGTGTGCGCAGTGTCTGGGATAGCCCCTGATCGTACGAATAGCGGGCGAAGGTCTCAAGGACATGGCGGTTCTTGGCGATCCCGTATCCCCAGTAGTCTTCGCCGAGCGCGTGTACTGTTTCGGCGACGTGCTGCTGCAGCCATGGCAGCATCACCTTCAACGCCGACCGCTCACGCAAGCCGGCATAGGCGACGGCGAGCGACTCGTTGAACGCCTTCAGCAGCGACCGGGCGATCCACGGATGCTTCTCGTAGACCTCCGTCTTGATCGCGACTACGTGCATGATCGGGAAGATCCCGGTACGGCTGAAGTACTCCTTCTCGACGTCAACGAAGTCCTCGAACAGGTGTCGTACCTGCGGCTCCTTCCCGAATGTCGAGGGCGCCGGTGCCGTGTAGATCGCGTCGATCTCCCCGGCTGCGAGCATATCGGAGAGATTGCGGCCCTCCTCTATCGGCGTCACCCGGATGTTCTCCGGCAGCTGCAGGCGGATCTTCTCCTCCCGCTTCTTCGTGCCCGATAGGGCGCCGGTGACGTACTCGACTGAGTCCACGGGCACGCCGTACTCGTCGGCGAGAGTCCCGCGCTGCCAGACCCCGGCAGTCATCTGATACTCCGGCGTCCCGACGCGCTTGCCCACCAGGTCCTGCGGCGACGAGATCTTGTCGGAATTGACGTAGATCGACTGGTGTCGGAAGAACCGCGACGGGAACACCGGGATGGCGATGAACGGCGGGTTCGGTTCGTTGCGAGTCAGCAGGTACGACGACAGGCTGAGTTCACACAGGTCGAACTCGTGCCCACGCAGCGCGCGGAAGAACGTCTCCTCCACCCGGAGGGGAAGGATGTTGAGATCGATCCCTTCCGGTGCGACGGTGCCATCCTGCAGCGGCTTAATGCGGTCGTAATCCCAGCAGGCGAACGTCAGCTGCAGGCGCGACATCACTTGTCCCGGTACGCTTCGCGGGCGTACTGGTGGTACGGCGCGGGCGCCACTGTCGCGCGGATGGCGATCTGCGTGTGCGGCTCGACGCCCGGCTTGCTCGACAGCGGGTCCTCGCCCCACAGCACGGTGACCTCTGTTCCCTCAGCGAGGTCGGAGTCCACCGACGCCAACGACAGGAACACCTGCTCGTTGGAGATGTAGCCGAGGTCCATGGAGACACCGACGAGACGGTCGCCGATGAGCACCGCGTCCTTCTGGTAAATGGCGTAACGCGGCTTCGGCAGGTTGATCAGCTTCGCACGCTGCCCGGACGGCTCGAAGAGGCTCGCGAACGCGCGCCCGAGGTCCTCGGGGTTCCACACCAGGCTGACCTTCTTACGGTGCGGCGCCGCGGCGACCTTCTCCAGCGCCTTCTTGCCGATGAAGTCGTGATCGAACGAGACCACATAGTCGTATCCGAGGTCGAACGGGGTGAGGTAGTAGTCCTCGATGCGGTCGTAGTTCAGGCTGCCTCCGAGCGCTCCGATGTTGTCGACGGGGAGCCATTCGCGGAATGCACGCGTCGACTCTCCGGAGAAGATACCGGGCAGCGTCGGGGGGATCCACCCGGATGCCACGTTGGCCGTCGCATACGCCTTGGCGCCGACCCGCTTCAGGTCGAGTCCCTCACCGGCGGCCAGCAGGGCAGCGAGGACGTCCGCACCGTCGGCCCAGGGTCCGAAGAGCTCGTATCCGGGCTGACCTGCCATGCCGTGACGCAGGGCGTGCACCTCGTGGCCGGCGATCTGGAAGGTCGCCACGTGGAAGAAGCGGACCTCGGGGACCTCGCCGCCGATCGCCTTGGCGACGAGGGCATTCGCGTTCGGGCCCTGAAGCTCGTAACGGTAGAGCGTCGGGTTCTTGCCCTTCTCGCGCACCGCCGTGTTGTCGTCGCGCTCGGCTGTCGCATCGTAGTCACCCGTCTCCAGATGGAACTGGACCCAGTCCATCACGATCTCGCGACCGACCAGGTTGAACGTGCCATCGGGCAGATGGAACAGGATGACGTCGCCGATGTAGTGCCCCTCGGGGCTGGTTACGATGAGCTGCTTGGCGCGATCGGTCCCGAAGTTCTTGAAGCTGTTCACACCGAGGTCGGTGAGCAGCCGCAGCGCGTCGGGGCCGCGCAGGAACAGGTCGGTCATGTGGTGCGACTGGTCCATGAGGGCGACAGTGTCACGCCAGGCGCGCTGCTCCTCCTGCCAGTTCGTGTGCTCGGCGGGCACCGGCAACGTGTGTGCACGGGCGCTGCGGTTGCGGAGGAACTCAATCGGTCCTCCGGCGGCATTGATGGCGGACTCAAGGCTTTCGGACATCGTCGGCACTTCCTGCGGTTCACCGAGCGCGATCCTTCGATCGCACTCGTCGGCTAGATAGGGGCGACTGCGCCCTTACACCGACTGATGGTGCCCGCACCGCGAACGCTTCTTGAAGGGAATTCTGCACGACAGAACTTCTGGGTCACGCGACGGCGAGGACCGGTCCTTCTTCGCCCATCGTCGCAGCCACAGCCTTGAAAACCGGCCCCAGCAGGCGGGAATCGTTCTCAGCTCGGGCGATCAAGTAGATCGGGAGCGTGGGACCGTCCACGGGCACAAAAGTCACCCCAGGGATCGCCCCGGGGCGGGTGAACACGTCCGGAACCACTTCGATGCCGTGGCCTTCGGAGACACCGACGAAGTCATCGTCGTAGTTGCTGCTCGCGGTAGCTGCAACCTTGAGCCGGAAGCCGGCCTCGACGCACATGGCATGCATGAGCGAGTTCGACGCGTAGACGTCGGAGCTCGGCAGAATCCACCGTTCGTCCCGCAACTCCCAGAGTGTCACCGACTCCGCACTGGACAATGGATGCGTCTCCGGCAGGGTTGCCACCATGTGCGTATCCCGCACTCGCAGGGCGCGGAGAGTCGCGATGTTCGCAGGAGCGACGACTACTGCGGCGTCGATGCGCCCGTCAGCGACCGCCTGCACGAGGCGGACGCTGCTCTCCGAGACAATGTCCAAGGTGAGCCCGGGCGCAACCGTGGCGAGCTGGCTGAGAATCGAACGACGCAAAGCCGGCCGGAACCGGGACGATACCCCGACGCTGACATTCCCGGCCCCGCCTCCACGCAGCTTTGCGGCCGTCGCCAACGTGCTGTCGTAGCTCTCGACCACCAGACGTGCCTGCGCTGCCAGCTCCTCACCCGCCGGAGTCAACTCGACGGCGCGCGTGTTTCGCTCGAATAACCTGATCTGCAGCTCCTGCTCGAGCTTTTTGATCTGCGCGCTCAGCGCAGGTTGCGCGAGATGAAGACGCTCTGCGGCACGCGTGAAATGCAACTCTTCCGCTACGGCGAGAAACTGCCGCAGATGCCGGATTTCGATCGACATCGCTGACTCCTCACGAGATGGTCACGACCTCGTTGCCGGACCATTCATACGAGCATAACAATAAGTCGCGGGAGCTTGGTCTTTCCTCGCTCGGCCGCGACCCGCCTAGTCTGGCAAACGTCCACCACCACTGTTGCGGAACGCACAGGATCGAAGTTGATCATGACCAAGAGCCCCTTGTACACCACACCGACCCGAGTCCACACGGGCCTCGGGTCGACGGCCGAGTTGGCCACGCACGTCGCAACGCTGGGCGGTCAACGCGTTGCACTCATCGGCGACGCCGGGCTGAAACGCATCGGCCTGCTCTCGAACATCGAGAATCTCCTCGGTGAGTCGCTCGTCTCTGAATCTCTCGCCGACGTCGACCCCACGATCTCCGCCGCCGAGCACGCTACCGAGCTGGCCCGGCAAGCCGGTGCCGACCTCGTCGTCGGGGTCGGAGGAGGAAGCGCACTGAGCCTTGCCAAGGCAGTCGCGTTGCTGCTGACGAACTCCGGGCGTGTCGTCGAGTACAAGGGCGTCGACCGGGCACCGGTCAGGCCCGCGCCATTCATCGCGATCCCCACGACCGCCGGGTCCGGCTCGGAAGTCTCCAATGCATTCGTGCTGTACGACACGGATAGCGCCACGAACGTCGGCATTCGCGGCTGGGGGTATGAGCCCGACATCGCGATCCTCGACGGTAGACACCTCATCGGCCTACCGGAGGTGCCGATGCGGGACGCAGCGGCCGATGCGCTCAGCCACGGGTTCGAGGCTCTCTGGGCCAACGGCGCCACGTACTTCACGGACTCCGCGGCCCTTCACGCCGTTCGGACTATCCGGGATGTCCTCCCCCGGGCCCTGCGAGAGCGCCGCGCCGAGGATCTGCAGCGACTGCTCGAGGCATCCACCATGGCGAACTTCGCCTGCGGCAACGCCGGGCTCAGCCTCGTACACGCGATCACCGCGTCGTCGAAGATCCGCATCGCGCACGGCCGCCAGAACAGTGTCGTGCTTCCTCTGGTTGCCGAGTTCAACCGCTCGGTGGTCAGCTCGGATGTGATCGCGGAGATCGATGCACTCCCCGCCCTATACGCGGAGGCCGCCATCCCGACTGCGTTCTACAAGAACGAGCTCCCCACTGATGCTGCGCAGGAGTTCTTCCGTGCCGGGTCAGCCAGCCCGTTCCGCAACAACAACCGCCGGCCCGCTAGCGACGACGACCTTCTCAACCTTGCCACGCGCGCGGCCACCCCCGCCTGATCGAAAGACGCCCCAGTGAGCACTACCAGCAACGCACTCCCGACCGACATCTCCAACCTCGCCTTGATCGGCGGGGAACGTCGAGGAGCACGCGACGGACAGACCATCGATGTCCTCAATCCCTCCACCGGTCAGATCATCACCACGATCCCCCGGCTGACAGCGGCCGACGTCGACGACGCCGTGCAGGCCGCGAAAGACGCCTTCCCCGCCTGGGCGGCTCTCGAGCCGCTGCAGCGCGCTCAATACTTGGACCGCCTCGCCGATGCCATCGAAGAGAACAGCGAGCGGCTCGCATCGCTGGACTCGCTGGACAACGGCAGCCCCCTGCACGAGATGCGGTTCGACAGCAAAGTCACCGCCGGACAGCTGCGGTATTTCGCCGGGCTCGTGCTTGAAGCGCAAGGCGCGACCATCCCGTCCAGCAGCGAACGGCTGATGTACTCGATGCGTCAGCCCTACGGCGTCGTGGGCCGGATCAGCGCCTTCAACCACCCGCTGCTGTTCACGGTCGGCAAGATGGCAGGGGCACTGGCCGCGGGCAACACCGTCGTCACCAAGCCCTCGGAGCACACATCTCTCTCCTCGCTGGCCGCGGCCGACATCATCAGCGAGATCTTCCCCCCCGGCGTGGTGAACATCATCACCGGCTATGGACATGAGGCCGGCGACGCACTCGTGGTCCACCCCGATGTGCACCGCCTCGCGTTCATCGGTGCGGACCCCACCGGACGGATGATCCAGCGCCGTGCCGCAGAGGTCGGGATCAAGCACGTCTCGCTCGAGCTGGGCGGGAAGAACCCGCTGGTGATCTTCCCGGACGCCGACGTCGACAAAGCGGTCGCCGGCGCCCTGCGCGGCATGAACTTCACCTGGCAGGGGCAGTCCTGCGGCTCCACGTCGCGGCTGATCGTGCACCGGAGCATCCATCGGCAGGTGGTCGACGCTCTCGGCGAGCAGATGGAGGCCATGCGGTCGGGGCCGCCGCACGACGAGAGCACTGACACCGCCTCGATCGTGAACAAGCAGCAGTTCGACAAGGTGATGAGCTACATCGAGCTCGGAAAATCCGCCGGCTACGACCTCGTCGCTGGCGGCTATCAGGTAACCGACGGGGAGCTCGCCAACGGCCTTTTCGTCCGCCCGACGCTGTTCGACAACGTCGACCCTTACGGACGCCTGGCGCAGGAGGAGATCTTCGGCCCAGTGCTCGTGGCGATGCCCTTCGACGACTACGACGAGGCGCTCACCATCGCCAACAGCGTCCACTACGGCCTGACCGCCAGCGCGTATACGAACGATCTTCGCCTCGCGCATTCGTTCGCCCGCGACATCCAGGCCGGGTATGTCTGGATCAACGAGACCAGCAGGCACTTCCTCGGCACCGGATTCGGCGGGTACAAGGACTCCGGTATCGGACGCGAGGAGAATCACGAGGAATTGCTGTCCTGGACCCAGTCGAAGAACGTCAGCGTGCTCTTCGGCGATGAGTCGATCGCGGCCGGGCACTGAATCGATGGTCGATCAGCACCGCGGGTACACCGCCGAGTCCACGCAGCGCTCGGGCTTCGCTGCCGCCCCGACCGACGACGTTTCCGCTGCTCTCCAGGTCAGCCGTGCCAGCAAGGCGCTCGCGTACGGAGGCCTCACCGACTTCGTGTGGGGCCACGTGTCCGTTCGCGATCCGCAGGGACGCGGTTTCTGGATGAAGGCGTCAGGACTCGGGTTCGACGAGATAGAGCCCGACCAGGTCCACCTCGTCGGCTGGAACGGCGATGTCATCGCCGGTACGGGCCCCCGCCACATCGAATGGTTCATTCACGCCGGGGTGTACGAGGCCAGACTCGACGTCGGATCCGTGGCGCACGCGCACAGTGACAACGTGAACGCATGGTGTGCCACAGGTGAACCGATGCGCGCACTCAGCCACGCCGGGATCGAATTCACCAGGCAGCAGCTGCCGCGCTTCACCGAGACTGCGTCGCTGATCCGGAACAGGGCGCTCGGACAGCAGCTTGCCGCCACCCTTGGCGACAGTATCGGCGTGCTCATCCCTCAACACGGATTCGTGATGACCGGCGACGATGTCGCCGCATCGGTCATGCGATCGGTTCTACTGGAGCGAGCCACCTGCGTCCTGTTGCAGGCCCTCACCGCTGGAGGGATCGAGTCGGCCATGTCCGACGACGACTTGGCCGTGCAGGGATGGCCGCAGTCGCAGATACACGCCGGATTCGACTATCTGGTCAGACAGAGCAGCCTGTGAACGAGGCGCAGACCGCCAGCCCTCCGGGGGCTCTAACCGATCGGGACGAAGCGCCGCGTGCGGAAGAACAGCTCGAACGCGTTCGCACCCCGCACGCGAGCGAGTTCTATGGCGCTCAGCCCGGCGTCCGCGATCCAGTCGACACCCTCTTGGTAGGTATGGAAGGCGTGTACCCGTGTCCAGTCCGTGCCCCACAGCACTCGTTCGGGCCCGAACGAGTCGATCAGGCGCCGCAACGCGTCCCGCAGATCTGTGTACGGGTATGGCTGGTGTGAGAGAGCCGGCATCCCGGTGACCTTCACTTGCACGTTCGGGTAGTCGGACAGCGCCAAAATGTCGGCCAGTGTCGCGAACGGTTCCCCCGGTGCAGGCGGGGCTGGCGAGGCGGGTAAACCCAGATGATCGATCAACACCGGGAGGGCGGGGAACCGGCTCGCGATCCAGACGGCTTCCGCAGTGCCCCCGCCCAGAGCCAGGCACAGCGGAACACCGGCATCCTCCATACGGTTGAAGACATCATCCAGGCGGCCATCGCGCACGGCCTCCCGCGACGCCGGACTCCACAGCATCTGCCGCAGCCCCGCACCGTGTGGGTGCGCGATCAGGTCATCGACGATGCCGGCCGGGTCGGCGCGGGTCAGGTCGATCGGAGCCACTACCGCAAAACGTCCTGGATAGGCGGCCGCGACCTCCAACGAGTACGAAGCATCCGCCAGGTAATTCAGCCAGGGGGAGACCAGCACGGCCGCGTCGACACCGGCACGATCCATTCGTTCGATCGTCTGCGCTCCGGTTGCTTCGTGCAACGGGCTGCCTTTACCGGTCCACGGGCGCCCCGCGTGGTCGCTCTCGAAGCAGTGGATCTGCGCGTCGACGATCGGTGCACGCCCCATCAGGCGGTGACACCACCATCGGCCGTGAACACGCCACCTGTGATGAACGACGCCTCGTCGCTGAGCAGCCACGCCGCCAGCGCCGCGATCTCGTCGGGCTTCCCGAACCGGCCCAGCGGGACATCGGCGAGGAACTGCGCCTTCCGTTCGACCGATGCGGCCAGCAGGGTGGGTGTCTCCGTCGGACCGGGGAGGATCGCGTTGACCCTGACCACCGGGGCGGCCTCCACTGCCGCAGTCCTGGTGAGGGAGATCACCGCCGCTTTCGTCGCCGAATAGAAGCCGGTGTTCGGAGCGGATCCCAGGGCGGTGCCGGACGAGTTGTTCAGGATCACCCCAGTCCGCCCGTCGAGATGACGGATCATCTTCTGCATCATCCGGAACGTGCCGAGCACGTTCACCGATGCGACCCGCTGGGCAACCTCCGGATCGAGCTCGGCGAGCGGCACCCTCGGGGCTGTGATGCCCGCGTTGTTGAACAGGCCGTCGAGCGCGCCCCAGCGCTCGACGGCTGCCTGGAAGGCGCGATCGGCCGCGACGGGATCACCAGCGTCTGCGACCGCTCCCGAAACGCGGTCATCACCGAGCTCGGCCACGACCGACGCGACACGGTCGCCGTCGATGTCCGTAACAGTGACCTGTGCCCCCGATTCCACCAGCCGGCGCACCGTGGCGAGGCCGATGCCAGAGCCGCCCGCGGTCACCAGGATCCGTTTGCCGGTCAGCCCGGGCAGCGCGGTCATGATTCGACCTCGACTCCGATCCACTGCGGGCACTCGGCCGAGTCGGCAAGGAAGTGCTGGTAATCGTCCGAGACTTCTTTCTTCAGGTTGCCGAGCCCGGCCTCGTGCTCCTCGAATGCTTCCCGACTGGGAAACCACTCCTGCAGCACGCCATCCCAGGTACTGTCCGGATCAGTGGCGATGTTCGTCGTGTAGTAGTCGTAGTGCGGGTTCATGCCGATCGCCATCGGAGCATGCACTTCACGCCAATGACGGGCGAACTGATCACGGCTGATTCCCGGCTTGCGCACATTCAGCAGCAGTCGAACCACGCCGCCCCTGCCCGGACCGGATCCCGGCCGCTCGAACATCAGCTGTCCTTCAGCCGGGATGACCAGTTCTGCGTCAGGGAGCAGCTCTGGCCCGTCTGCCAGGTAGTGGGCGCGCTGCAGATCGTCTGGCAACGGGTGCTTCTGAGAGGCGTGGGGTCGCGGTGTCAGCTCGTACAGCCGAGTGCCCTCCGGCAGCGTTGACGGCTTGGTGGTGAGGAAACTGAAGATCGGCATGACTCCACTATCGATCTGACTGGACCGGGCGACAATGACGGACTTGCGCTATTTGATATCGAGGC
>NZ_JAPLAI010000069.1:0-4565 GCF_026393345.1 Microbacterium sp. | reverse complement strand
GGCGCGCATGGATCGCGTCACCATCCCGATGCACTTGCGGCGCACGGCGTCATCCTGCCTAGCAGAATCATGGTGCATTCCGTCGAGCGAGGTCATAGGGTCATGGCGCATGTCGACACAACCTCAACCTGAACCTGCCCTATCTCGCGGCGCGCTAGGTGGGCTGGTCGTCGCGGATTTCTCGCGTGTGCTTGCCGGACCGTTCGCGACCCAGATCCTGGCCGACCTCGGAGCGGATGTGATCAAAGTGGAGTCCCCAGCGGGGGACGAGACCCGAGGATGGCACCCCCCGGATCGAGACGGCGTCTCGACCTACTTCCTGGGTGCTAACCGCAACAAGCGCGACGTCGTCTTGGACTTCCGCGATCCGGAATCCCGCGCCAGCGCACAGCGACTAGCCTCTCGCGCCGATGTGGTGATCGAGAACTTCAGGCCCGGCGCACTGGCGCAGTTCGGCCTGGACTATGCTGCGGTCGCGCAGCGAAACCCGCGCACTGTCTACGCCTCCATCACCGGATACGGACCTCACGAGGGAGCGCAACTGCCCGGCTACGATCTGACCGTGCAGGCGACATCCGGCCTGATGAGCCTGACCGGCGATCCCGACGGCGCCGTCTACCGCAGCGGCCTGTCGGTGTTCGACGTCACAACCGGACTGCACGCGGCAATCGGCGTACTGGCAGCATTGCGTCACCGCGACCTGACAGGCGAAGGACAGCATGTACAGGTCAACCTGCTCTCCACCGCCCTGGCGTCGATGGCCAACCACTCCTCGGCTCTCATCGCTGGCGGCGTGCTGCCTTCTCGGATGGGCAACGCACACCCGAGCCTGTTCCCGTACGAGCCGTTCCCCGTCAAGGACGGTCAGATCATCATCGTGGCCGCGAACGACGCGCAGTTCGTCCGGCTGGCAAAGGCCATCGGTCACCCCGAATGGGTCTATGACGATCGATTCGCGACAACGCGAGCCCGCAATGTGAACCGGCACATACTGCATCCCTTGCTGGTCGACGCCCTGGCGAGTCACACTGTCGATGATCTGTTCGGTCTGCTCACCGCTGCCGGCGTGGCGTGCGGACCGATCAACACGCTCGCCGGAGGGATATCCCTGGCCGAACGGCTGGGACTTGACCCGGTGGTGCAGGTCGGCGATGGTGAGCGAGCTGTGCCGATGATCCGCAATCCGATCGACCTGTCCGTGACGCCCGCCGAGTACCGGCTTCCTCCACCCCTGTTGGGCGAGCACACCTCGGAGCTTCTCGCCTGGCTGGCCTCGCCCGTTGACGAAGAGGAGAGAACCGGATGAGCGACAACGAGTATCCAACCGGAATCGGCACCAGCGATCCAGACCGTATTTCCCTGCTCGGACGTGATCTCGCGACCGAGGTACTCGGTCAGGTCGGCTTCGTAGAGCTGGCATACTGGCTCGCAACAAAGCGGCGACCGACTCCAGGCCAGCTGCGCGTCTTCGACGCAGTGCTGGTCGCACTGGCCGATCACGGTTTCACGCCGACCGCGATCTCGGCGCGCATGACGTACTACAGTGCCCCGGAGTCCGTACAGGGTGCGATCGCCGCGGGTCTGCTCGGTGGCGGTTCACGATTCCTCGGCGTGACCGAAGACACCGGTATGTACCTGAGTGAGCTCCTTGCAGAGGTTGACGATCATGCCAGCTTCGACGACGATGCCTGGGACGAGCTCGCTCGGGAGGCGGTCGCGAGGGCGTCGGTGAAGGCCACGAGGATTCCCGGTCTCGGGCATCCAATTCACAAGCATGGCGACCCTCGCACGCCTGTTCTCCTTCGGATCACCAGAGAAGTCGGCGTGTACGGGCCGCACCTGTCACTGCTGGAAGCAATCGGACGAGTTCACAGCCCGATCATCGGCCGCCGCCTGCCGCTGAACGGCGCCGGCGTCAGCGGCGCCGCGCTCGTCGACGCGGGCTTGCCGGTCGAGCTGTTGCGCGGATTCGCCCTGCTGGCGCGAACCGCCGGACTGATCGGTCATCTCGCGGAAGAGAGGATCGCGCCGATCGCGCCAATGATCTACGCAGAGGTCGACGGGCATGCGGTGTATCGTCCTGTCGATGGCTAGCATGATCCCGATAGCAGGCTAGTCGGCGTGAGGTTTTCCGGCGCCGAGTGCGGCGATCAGCTCGGAACCTCGTCCGTATGCCTCCGCCGTGACGACGTGCTGGTCGCCGGGGTCGATGCGGAGATCGACGGCGGCGCCGGCTTCGGTCAGCACGCGTGCGGTGGCGTGCACGCGTTCCGCGGGGACGAACGGGTCGTCTTGGATGC
This sequence comes from Microbacterium sp., assembly GCF_026393345.1. GTDB lineage: Bacteria > Actinomycetota > Actinomycetes > Actinomycetales > Microbacteriaceae > Microbacterium. The sequence continues at coordinate 2,265 of NZ_JAPLAI010000069.1, read as the reverse complement.
TGCGCAGCAGCACCGGCACGTCCTTCAGGTGCCGGTGCTGCACTGTGGGCTCAGTCGCCCCGATGTACCCGCCAGTGAACAGCACGGCTGCGCCATAACGGACGTTCGGCGATGACAGCAAATGCTGGGTCAGCAGGCATGCTCCCTGAGAGAACCCCCACACGGCGATCGCGGCGGGATCGAACCCATCCTCGAGGGCGCGCGCGGTGGAGCGAGAGATACCGACCAAGCCAATATCAATGCCGTCCTGGTTCGTCTCGATCGGTTCGAGGAACGAATGCGGATACCAACTGCCGGCCGGCGCCCGTGGCGCGTAGTATCGCACGTCGTCTACGGAGAAGTTCCCCGACCGCTCTTGCATGTCCTCAGGATCCAGACCGCGTCCGTGCACGGCGATCACGGCATACCGTGCTCGTGCGAGCGGCGCACCCCATTCGACGACGTCCACAGCATACGAACCAGACACAAGCATTCCCTTCCGAGACGACGATGCTGTATGGCCTGGCGGTCAGTCATCGCAGCCAGGCCATACAGCCGAACCGGTGTGGAGCTCAGTCGATCGGTTCGAGCTGGGCGAGGATGCTCTCGCGCTCGTCCTCGAACTGCTCGGGAAGCATGAACGCGCTGCCGAGCTCCTCCGGCGACTCGTCGCAGTCCCATCCGCCCTCGTTGTGGGTGACAGCCAACTCGAACAGCGCGCCACCGGGCATCCGGACATAGTGCGACTTGAAGTACGTGCGGTTCTTCAGTTCGGAGATGTCGGTGTACCCGGCGCCCTCGATGTCGAACTTCACCTGCGACTGGTTGTTGAGCGTCCGCAGGTTCCAAGCGAAATGGTGGTAGGAGCCGGCACCATAACGCCACGTTCCCTGGGGGTCGGTGCGGTTCCCGGTCAGCTCGACCCAGTTGCCAAAGCCGGCCTGCCCGATCTGGAAGCGGGCGCGGTCGCCTTCTTCCTGTACCCCCTCCTGCGCGAAGAACACGTTCTGCGCGAAGTCGACCGAGGGATCCTGGTCGTACACATGAATGCCGACTCCGTGGATGCCGTGGATGGCGTGCTCCGTTCCGACACCGCCTCCGGTGAAGCCGACGCGCGGGTCGTCCTCGTTCTCGACGAAGAGGTACTCGATGCCGCTCGGGTGAACGAACGCGAGTCGGCGCTGACCGAAGATGTCCACGAACGCGCTGTCGATGTCGTGGTCACTCAGTCTCTTCGACCAGAACTCCAGCGATCCGGTCGGCACAGAGAGCAGCACCTCGCGCGCCTGGTTCGTGCCGCGTGTGCCGTAAATGCCGTGCTGCGCCCACGGGAAGGTGGTGATCACGGACGACGGGTCACCATTGGCGTTGGAGTAGTACAGGTGGTACACGGGCGTCGACCCGTCGTACAGCACCGTCTTCTTGATGAAGCGGAGACCGAGCACCTTCACATGGAAGTCGACGTCCTCCTGGGCGTGCCCGACGGACAAGGTCACGTGGTGGGACCCGGCAACGAAAGCCATGACAAATCTCCCTTGACTTGATTGCGGCACACCGCCGCGCGGATTGATGTGATGGAATCTATCCACGGAGCTCTTCACGCGATGACGAATTCTGCATAGCGGCACGCGAGCACGATTCTCGAACGATCACGACAGTATGGTGGTGACTATCGGTTCCGCTCCGTTACGCCCGTTCACGGCAAGCGCAGATAGCCACGCTGACCGATGGCATGGATACTCGGAAGGTGGTGGCAGGCATGGTTGCGATTCCCGCCCGCACCAAGCCGACCTATGCAGTCACGTCGGTCGACAACGCCCTGCTGCTGTTGCAGATGCTGCGGGATCTGGGTGAGCTACGCGTCAAGGACGCGGCGTCCGAGCTCGGGATCTCACGCTCCACCGTGCATCGACTGATGTCGATGCTCGTCTACCGGGGCTTCGCCGTGCAGAACGAGTCGCGGATCTACCTTCCCGGCCCGTCCGTGGGCGTCGGCCCCGCTGCCTCCACTGGAGCCCGGGAACTGCGTGCGCTCGTGCGGCCGCATCTCGACGAACTGAGGGAGAAGTCAAACGACAGCGCCTACTTCATGGTCCTCACGGGCCGCGTCGTCCGATTCCTGTTGACGTCCCAGTCCGCGCAACCGCTGCGCGGAGGGGACCGGCACGGCTTCGTCGTTCCCGCGCACACATCTGCAGGGGGGCGAGCGATCCTGTCCAGGCTCACCTGCGATGAGCTGAGAGAGCTCTATCGGGGCCCCGACCTCAACGACGGCATCGAGCTCGA
>NZ_JAPLAI010000035.1:86747-87518 GCF_026393345.1 Microbacterium sp. | reverse complement strand
AGATCGATCGCGCGGCCGACCTCGGGGATCCGACGGCGATCCGTTTCCCCCGCGGACTCACCGCGCCGAAGGATCTCGAGCGCCACCGCTACGACTTCTCGTTCTCCGGACTCAAAACCGCGGTGGCCCGGTTCGTCGAGGCGGCGCGAGACCGCGGGGAGGAACCGGCGGTTGCCGACATCGCGGCCGGATTCCGGGAGGCCGTGGTCGATGTGCTCACTTCCAAGGCGATCGCGGCGTGCCAGGATCTCGGCATTTCGCGGCTCCTCCTCGGCGGTGGGGTGATCGCCAACACCCGCCTCCGGACCGTCGCCACGGAGCGCGCCGCCGCGGCGGGGGCGATGATCGCGGCGTTGGGCGCCCGACTCATCGCTGAAGGACGCGGCCCCTCGGATCCCGGGTTCGGCGCCGATTCGACCCTGCCGGTCACCGACATTCAGTTGCCCTAGCGCGTCGCGGACACTCCGCCGGGCGCGTTGACTCTGCCGGGGCACCTTGACACGATGGGCGCGCTGGCACACTCCAGCACCCTTTTCGGAGTAGGAGAGACCGCCATGACCGATACCCCGCCCCCGCCGCCGGCAGCACCGGACGTACCGCTTCCCCCGGCAGCTGCACCCGTGGCTCCCGCCGCCCCGATGGGAGCTGCTCCGATGGGCGCTGCTCCGGTGGCCGGCCCCAAGCAGTCCCTCAGCCTGGCCGCCTTCATCGTCGGGCTGGCCGCCTTCGTCTTCTCGTGGATCATCGGCCTCGGCCTGATCCCCGGAATCG
>NZ_JAPLAI010000035.1:80466-86718 GCF_026393345.1 Microbacterium sp. | reverse complement strand
CCGCGCCAAGAAGACCGAGCCCGGCGCACCGCCGTGGATGTCGCTCGTCGCGATCATCGCCGGCTTCGTCGCGATCGGGGTGAGCCTGATCTTCGGCCTGATCTTCATCTTTGGCCTGATCGCCTACTTCGCGACCGTCGGCACACTGGGCGGCTACTACAACTACTGAGTTCCTTGAGTGACGAGGGCGGGGTGCTTCGGCGCTCCGCCCTTCGTCACGTCGACGGTTCGCTGCCGCCTGAGCTGGCGCCCACCCGGTCCGCGAGGAGCGCGACGCGGTCGCCCCCGATCCGGGTGAGGACCAGGGTGCCGCTCGCCTGACCCTTGAGTGAGAGTCGGGTTCGGAACTCGGCCGGGTCGACATCGACGCCGCGCTTCTTGATCTCCAGACGCCCGATGCCGCGCTCACGCAGGGCCTTGCCGAGCGCTTTCGTGTCGGCCGGGAGTTCCTCCCGCACCCGGAACGACTGCACGAAGGGACTCGTGAGCGCCGCATCCGAGGTGAGATAGGCGATCCCCTCCGCGAGCATGCCGGCCTCCAGCGCCCGCGCCGCATCGCCGATGAGGCGGGCGCGGATCACCGCCCCGTCGGGTTCGTGCACGAACGCGCCGAGCTCGCGCACCGGCACGTCCTCCGCATCCGCTGCCGCGGTCAGCTCGTGCGCCACCCCGCCGCGGATGACGAGGGCGGCGCGGCGCACGCCCTCCCGCGCGAGCGCACCGGACCACAGCACGAGCTCGATCGTCGAGCCGTCCACACCGATCCACTGCGCCTCGGCACCCTCCGGGATGTCATCCCGGTCGAAGGCGGGCCCCAGCTTGATGCCGGTCGGCAGGCGCTCCGCGAGCGCGAACGCCCAGTCGAGGGGCGGCGTGTACTCGCCGGCGCCGACCCGTCGGGTCTCGCCGTGGCCGGCGGTGCGGCGGGCGGGGTCGAGCCACACTGCATCCACGCCCGCGAGTTCGACGTCCTCCGCCCGCGCATGGCGCACCTCCGCGTCGTAGGGGGCGAGGTTGTAGGCCGCGAGCGCTGCGGTGATCTCGTCCGCGTCGACGGCGAGCACTCGCATCCCGAGCCCCGCGAAGCCGAGCGCATCGCCGCCGAGTCCGCAGCCGAGATCCGCGACCCGGGTCACGCCCGCGCGGCGGAACCGGGCGGCGTGGAGGGTCGCGACCTCTAGCCGCGTCGCCTGCTCGAGGCCCGCCCGGGTGAACAGCATCCGCTCCGACAGCTCGCCGAATTTGCCGCGGGCGCGAGTACGCAGCCGCGCCTGGCCGACGGCCGCCGAGACCAGATCGGGGGAGTGGCCCGCCCGGCGCAGCCGCGAGACCGCCGCCGCGACGGCATCGGTCGAGGGCAGCTCGCCGAGTTCGTCGACCAGTGTGAGCCCTTCGGGGGTCAGCAGGGTCCGCAGCTCGGCCATGTCCACGCGATCAGCCTACGGCGCACGCATACCCCCGCCGGGCCCGGCGGTTAGGGGACACCCCCGCAGGCGCACCGGGGAGGACGCGGAGAGGTCCCCGATGCGGGAGGGAACGGCCTGCTCCTACCGTGAGGCAACACACAAGGCGGGGCGCGGCCCCGAAGGAGGGAAAGCGATCATGCCTCTGGATGACTACCAGGACTCGTTCAACATGGCGGCGGCCGACTCGTTCAACTCGACGGTCGACAACGACCTGACGGTCGGAGTCGATCTCGCCGACTCGTTCAACACGGACGATTCCGTCAACGACAGCGGAAACCTCGACGTCGGGATCTCCGACTCGGGGAACACAGACTCCCACAACGAGGACAACGACACCCACACGTGGAGCCTGACGAACACGTGGACCGACAGCTCGACGACCGACAACTCGGACAACAGCACCTCGAACTCGGGGAACACGTCGACGGACAACTCGCAGCACGACTCGGGCAACACCGCCACGTTCACCTACACCGACGACCACACCATCAATGTGGGCAACCGGGAATACAACACGGGCTTCGGTGACGTGACCTTCAGCGGCGGCGCGGCCGCGGCTGCCGCGGCGTCCGGCACGGGCAGCAGCTTCGTCGACGGGCGGGTCACCATCGTCGACGGCTCGGTGAACCAGAACATCGACGGCGGGCACGTGGGCCAGTACTTCGGCTCGCAGACGGTGGTCGCCAGCGGTGACGACGCCATCGCAGCCGGCGACGGGGTGAGCATCACGACCCAGATCGACTCGTCGACGCACATGAGCGCCGGCGGCGACATCAACATCGGCAACGAGACGACGATCGACATGACGGTGGGGTCGTACAACGAGTACACATCCACCACGACCGAGACCGATTCGTCGACGCACACCGACATCAGTGACTCGTGGAACGACTACTCCCAGACGTACACCGCGACCGACTCGTTCACCTCGACCGTCGACTGGGACGAGACGACCACGATCGATGCCGACGTGGACGCGATCGTCGACAGCCACGACGCACTCATCGCCGACGACTTCGGCTTGTGAGGCCTCTCCCCGGTCACTCACGGGTGGCCGGGACCCCCGCCCCCAACAGCTATGAAAGAAAGTGACACAGATCATGGCATTCGACGACTTCCAGGACTCCTTCAACGCGAGGGCGCGGGACTCCTTCAACACCAACGTCACCAACAGCGCCAACCTCAACGTGGGGTTGGATGGCGTCGGCAACACCGATAACTCGGTCAACGACAGCGGCAATGCCGCGCTCGACATCGACGGGTCGTTCAACAGCGATTCCCACGATGTGACATCGGACAGCGATGTCTTCGAGTCCACCAACACCTACACGGACGACTCCACGACGGACAACTCGGACAACAGCGTCCACGACTCCGACAACACCACCACGGACAACTCGTGGCACGACTCCGGCAACACCTTCGAGTTCTCCTCCACCGACTCGCACGCCGTGAACGTCGGCAACCGGGAGTACAACACCGGTTTCGGCAACGTCACGCTGGGCGGGGGCGGTGCCGGCGGCGGCGACCTGTACGTCGACGGTCGCGCGACGATCATCGACGGCTCGGTGAATCAGAACGTCGACGCGTGGTCCGTGGACCAGGAGTTCTCCAGCCAGACCATCGTCGGATCCGGAGACGGCGCGGTCGCCGCGGGCGGCGGCGTCGAGATCGATCAGCACCTGGACGACTCGACGACGTTCGAGGCCGGGGGCGACATCAACCTCGACAACACGACGACGATCACCACGGTCCACGACTCGAACAACACGGAAGACGTGACCGAGACCGTCAGCGACGGGTCCGTGCATTGGAACATCGACAGCTCCTTCAATGACGACTCCGTCACCTACACCGCCGACAACTCTTTCAACGACGAGATCTCGGCGACGACGGAGAGCGACTGGAACATCGATGCCGACGTCATCTGGGACAGCAGCGACGCGGCGATCGTGAGCGACGCGGGCGGGGACCTGCCCCCCTTGTAGATCCCCACCTCGCGGCGGTTCTTCTCCGTACCGTCGCGCAGCGGCCCTGGGTCATCACGACCCAGGGCCACTGGCCCGCTCCCGAGATGTGCCGCGACCTGGCGCGGCGGAAGAAAGAAGAATATCGGTGCCCGAACCCACCACACCCGTGACCGCAGCGCCCACGGGCGACACCGCCGATGGCACGGCGCACGATGCGCTCCTTCTCGTCCTGGATCGCGTCGGGATCATGGCTCGCCGCCTGGGCCGAACCGACCTGTTGGGCCGATTGCAGCAGGCGAGAGAACGACTCCTCGACCCCCACGTGCGCGTGATCGTGGTGGGCCAGTTCAAACAGGGCAAGAGCAAGCTCGTCAACGCGCTCGTCAACGCGCCCGCCTGCCCCGTCGACGATGATGTGGCGACGAGTGTGCCCATGTCGGTGGGGTATTCCGATACGCCCCGCGCCACCATCCTCGTCCGCGATGTGGACTCGCCCGCCGGCGACGTGGAACGCGTCGAGATCGAGCTCGCCGACCTGGCCGACTACGTATCCGAGCGTTCCGCCGAGCAGCGCCCGGCAGGTGTGATCGGCGCGGAGGTCGCGCTGCCTCGGGAGCTCCTTCGCGGCGGCCTCCGCCTCGTCGACTCGCCCGGCGTGGGAGGGTTCGAGTCCACGAAATCGCTCAGCACCCTCGCGGCGATGGCCACCGCCCACGCCGTCCTCCTCGTCTCGGACGCCTCGCAGGAGTACACCGAACCGGAGATGCAGTTCCTCCGGCACGCCCAGCGCATGTCACCCAACGTCGCCGCCGTGCTGTCGAAGACCGACATGTACCCGCAGTGGCGTCAGATCGAGCAGATCGATCGTTCGCACCTGGAACAGGTCGGCGGGATCCCTCTCTTCGCCGTCTCCAGCGACCTGCGGCTGCTGGCCGCGGAAGGGCAGGACGCCCAGCTGAACTCGGAGTCCGGGTTCCCCGCCCTGATCACGCATCTGCGTCAGGACGTGCTGGCGCGGGCATCGGCGCTCCACCAGCGGTCGGCCGTGCACGATGCCCGGTCCGCGCTCGACCAGCTGGCCATGAGCCTGGATGCGGAGCTGAACGCGATCCTGAATCCGGAGCAGACGCCCGCCATGATCCTGCGGTTGGAGGAGGCCAAAGCCCGCGCCGATGAGTTTCGCGGGCGCTCCGCGCGCTGGCAGGTCATGCTCAGTGACGGCATCGCGGATCTCATGGCCGACACGGAGCACGACCTCCGCGACCGGCTGCGTCGCGTGCAACGGGAGGCAGAGGCGGCGATCGAGGAGAGCGACCCGGGGCCCATCTGGGATCGGCTGGCGACGTGGCTGGACGAACGTATCGCCGCTGTCGTATCGGAGAACTTCGTGTGGACGTCCGAGCGATCCCGATGGCTGACCGAGCGCGTCGCGGATGAGTTCCTGCGCGACGATTCGCTCATCCCTTACATCGACGTCGCAGGTACCGACGGCGTCCTGGACCCGGTCGAGCCGCTGCACCATCTCGACGAGGGGCACATGTCGGCCGCGGAGAAGCTGTACGTGGGGGTGCGCGGGTCGTACAGCGGGGTGCTGATGGTCGGGCTCGCCACGAGCGTCGTCGGTCTCAGCCTTCTCAACCCGCTGTCGCTCCTCGCCGGTGTCGTCGTCGGTCGCAAGGCCTATCGGGAGGACGTGGCGACCCGGCTGGCCCGACGCCAGGCGGAGGCGAAGAACATCGTGCGCCGGCACATCGATGACGTGGTCTTCCAAGTCGGGAAGCAGCTGAAGGACCGCCTGCGGCAGGTGCAGCGGGTGGCCCGCGATCACTTCGGATCGATCGCGGACGAACTGCACCGCTCCCTGTCCGAGTCCGTCCTCGTCGCCAAGCAAGCCGCGGCGAACTTCTCCGCCGATCGCGAGGGCCGCGTCGTACAGTTGCGCACTCAGCTGCAGCACGTCCAGGCGCTGCGTGGGCAGGTGCCGCCGCTGGAGGAATGGCTGCCGGAGCGTCGGTCGTGAGTCGGGTCCGTACCTCTGACGTCACGAGCGTCGTGGACGCCGCGCGTGCGCACTACGCGGACGACCGGATCGCCCAGCGCATGCTGGACGAGTTCGACCTCCGGTTGCGAGAGCCGGTGCGGATCGCCGTGGCGGGCATGGTCAAGGCGGGCAAGTCGACCTTGCTCAACGCGCTGATCGGTGAGGCCATCGCCCCGACGGACGCCGGCGAGTGCACCCGCGCCGTCACCTGGTATCGGCACGCCCACACTCCGGGGATCACGGCGCAGCTCCGCGATGGCACCCAACGCAGGCTGCCGATCGGGCGGATCGGGGGCCGTATCGACCTGGACGCCGCGCGCCTCAGCGCGGACGACGTGGAGCGCATCGATGTGGGCTGGCCTGCGGAGGCGCTGCGCGCGAACATCCTCATCGACACCCCGGGGGTCGGGTCGCTGTCCCCGTCCACATCCGAGCGCTCGACCCGGTTCCTGGCGTCCCCGGAGACATCGCCGGACGCGGATGCGGTGATCTACCTGCTCCGTCATCTGCACGCGACAGACCTGTCGTTCCTCGAGTCCTTCCGTGACGCGGGTGGCCACAGCATCCGCACCATCAGCGCGATTGCCGTGCTCTCCCGTGCCGACGAGATCGGTTCCGGCCGGATCGACTCGATGCTCTCCGCCTCGCGGATTGCCGACCGGTACCGCCGTGACGGCGAGATGCGGGCGCTCACCCTGGGCACCATCCCGATCGCCGGCCTGCTGGCAGAGGGCGGCCGCACTCTCCGCGAGGAGGAATTCGATGTCTTCCGTCG
>NZ_JAPLAI010000035.1:0-80456 GCF_026393345.1 Microbacterium sp. | reverse complement strand
CCCATCCGAGAACGTCTCCTGGTCTCGGCGGACCGGTTCCTGAAACCGCAGCCGCACCCGGTGCCGACGGTCGCGCAACGTCAGCGCTTGCTCGACCGGTTCGGCGTGTTCGGCGTGCGGCTCGGGGCGACGCTGGTGCGCGCAGGAGCGACGACCTCGACGGAACTCGCCCAGCGCCTCGTCCTCAACAGTGGGCTGGAGGAGCTGGAGACCTTCGTCACGAGCCAGTTCCGCGCGCGGGCGACCGCGTTGAAGGCGCGAGCCGTGCTCGCCGGGCTGGGCGATCTGCTCCGTGATCGTCACCGAGCGGGCGCGGATAACGTGCGCGCGGGGATCGAGCGGGTCGAGATGAACCTTCATGATGCCGAGGAGCTCGCGGTGCTCGCCCACCTCCGCACGCAGACAACCGTGCTGGACGCCGAGGAGGCCCGTGACGCCGACCGCATCCTCGGCGGCTACGGCACGGAGCCGCAGCAACGTCTCGGGGTGGGCAGGGATGCCGACGCCGACCGGATCTCGAACCGGGTCGACGAGCTGATCGGGCGCTGGCGGCGGCGGCAGGAGAGCCCCACGGCGGACCGGGCCACGGCGCGGATGTGCCGGGTCGTCGTGCGGAGCGTGGAGGGAGCTGCCTCAGACCTGGGCGGCCGGGTCGGGGCCGGAGTCCCGCGCGGCGACGTCGTGACGCTCGGCCGTCCAACGTAGCGCGGGCGGCATCACCGCGAACAGGAGACCCAGGAGCAGGAGACCCGCCTGAGCGATCAGAAGCACCGCCAGGGGGCGTCCGCGGTCCCCGAAGGCGACCAGTTCCCGGGCGAACGGTAGCAGCGCGCACACCACGAGGAGGGCGCCCAGCATCCACCACCTGGTCCGCGGTCGCCGGTTCGCGTACGACACCTGCGCCACGATCTGCACCAGCAGCAGGCCGACGATGACGCCGAACACGGTCCAGCTGAGGATCTCCGCCACGGATGCATAGGTCTCTGGTGCGCGCGAGCCGTCCACCGCGCGCACGCGCTCCGTGATGTCCGGCACGTGCGCCTTACGGATGAGGAACAGGTAGGTCGCCGCGGACGCGCCCGCGAAGGTCGCCAGGATCCAGAAGAACTGACTAGCACGCACGGTCGCCGGCGGATGCCGCCGGATCAGCACCGGAGCGCCGCCCACGCTGTCGAAAGAAGGGCGGGGTGGGGCTTGCGCTGCGGCCGCGGCTTTCTCCGCCGCGGCCCGCTCCGCCGCGATCCGCTGAGCTTCGGCGCGGCGGACCGCGCTGAAAGTCACGGGGCCGCCGACAGCCGATCGCACGGCCGATGAGGGTTCCGCGGGCCGTACCGGCCTGGCTTCGGTGGGCCGCTCAGAACTGGTCATCGACGGGGCTGTCGACGACGGACGAACCGTCGGACCCGTACACCACGTCCGCGTCCACGCCCGTCGTGGAGTCGGTGGTCGTCGTCGCGGTCTCGTTGTACGACTCCGCAGCGGACTGGGTCGTCGAACTGTCGTTCGCGGAGTCCGTCACCGCGATGACGCTCGAGGCATCCGTGGTCGTCGTCGTGTCCGTGGCGGTGTTGTTGGAGTCGGCCACGACGGATGTCGTCGTGTCATTGCCCATGTTCACGTCGCCGCCGGCGTCGATGTGACTCGACTCGTCCAGGGTCTGATCGATGTCGACGTCGTCACCCGCAGCGACGGCATTGTCCCCGGATGCGACGACAGTTCCCTGATCGAACACCTGGTTCACGTCTCCGTCTGCCCAGATGTTCTGATTGACCGACTGGTCGACGACCGTGTCGCGGTCATCCACGTAGGCGAAGTTGTTGATGATGCTTCGGATCTCGTTGATCACGGGATCCTCGTTCGCCGGTCGCGCGGGAGGGGGCGACACGGCCTGGACGGCCGGCACGATGGCCGGACGATCGATGACGATCGGTGCCACCGCGCACACCTCGGCGTGCGTCACGGTGTTCAATCCGCGTCCGGCGAGGGTCCCGTTGGGGTCCTCATCGAACTTCGCTGCTGCGTCCGGGTCGCGCAGCAGACTCAGGATGAATTCGATGAGCGCATCTGCGACCGTGACCAATGTGACGCTCATGCGAGCCTCCTCCGTGTTTCTGCTTTGAACGTTAGAACGGGCGGCCGCCCGCCGCGTCGGGGAAAGCCCCCCGCTCCCGCCGTGGGTACTAGGGGGTATCGAACGGTCCGGAGGGGTCCGGGTCGTGGGACACGGTCGCGGGCGATGCCGCTCCGGGGGGCTCGTGGTCGGCGTCCTCGAGAACAGTGCGCAACTTGCCGATCAGGTCGGAGCGCGAGGTGGCACCGAGACGCCGGCGGATGCGGGCGATGTGGTGCTCTGCCGTCCGCGGCGAGATGAAGATGGTCTCGCCAATCTCTGCGTACGTCTTTCCCTGAACGACGAGCGCGGCCACCTCCATCTCCCTCGCGCTCAACAGCCCGTTGCCGCGTTGCACGCGAGGGGCGGCTCCGGCGTTGCCGTCTGCCTGCTCCTGCTGCGGGTGGAGCTGACGGGCAGCGGACAACAGTCGCGAGATCACCCGCCGATCCTCCGCATGTCCCGCGCCATGGCTGGCCAGACGTGCGGCGTCCCAGGCGAGCCCGACGTCTGCGAGGGCGACCGCTGCGGCTTCGATGCGTTCCGGATCGACGGTCCCGGTCAGCACATCCGTCCACGTCCGCCCCGCCGTGGCCATGGCAGCCGCGACGTGATTGTGGGGGGCGGCAGCGACCAGGGCGTGTGCATGGGTCGCCAGGGCGTCCGGCCGGGCCCGCAGGATCTCGCGCTGGATACCCGCCCAGTGGAGGTGCGCCGACCAGGCCGGCGGGGAACCCAGCCGGTCCACGAGGCGCAGCGCCTGCTGGAAGGGCCGTTCGAGTCGCTCGGCGTCACCCATGAGCGCGGAGACGACAACGAACTCGGTGAGCGGATGGATGCTGTAGAGGTCTGGGTCGACCCGCATGACGTCGTCGCGGCAGCGCTGCCAGAGCGAGCGCAGGGTGGCCGAGTCGCCGTAGCGTCTTGTGTACGCGAGAACGACGGCATCCCGGAGCAACCGGTCGCGCGCGCTCAGCGTGCCGGGCAGGGCCTGAACATTCGCCAGTCGCGTCTCCGTCTCGACCGGCCGTTGCCGTCGCAGCGCCACCCACGCCGCCCAGAGCAGCAATCGCGGGCGCGCCCATGAGCCGCCGTGGTTGCCGCGCAACGCCTCCGTCAGCACATTGTGGGCGATGTCGAGCTCACCGAGATTCACCGCAGTGATCGCGGCGAGCACGGCAGGGAGGTCCGGAAGCGGTCCCTGCGTGCCCGACTCGGTGTACGTCGCCGCCGCCCGGACCAATTCCTCGACCGCTCCGGTCGCGGGGGCCGCGAGCGTGCCGCGCAACCCCCGGCTGAGCAGCCGCATCGAGACGGCGGCCGCCGAGGGGAACGCGCGCAGCGGGAGCGAGACGGCGAGGGCGTTCAGTGCCGCTTCGCGGTCCCCAGCGCCGAGTGCGGCGATTGCGGCGTGGGCGACGATCAGGGGCTCATCAAGCGGCGCGGACACGAATGCGGCGTCGCTCATGTCCATGAGCCCGCGCGCCGCCCACACCGCAGCGACGGTGTCCACCGCCCGGGGGTATGACGGATGGGTGGGGGGGATCTCGACGCTGTCGAGCAGCACCCCCGCGGCGTCGATGTCTCCCCGCGCCCACTCGGCGAGGCCTTGGCGCACGGTCACCGCCGTCGTGTCCGCGCCGGCGGACTCCGCGCTCCGGAACAGCTCGGCCGCTCGAGACGGATCGCGCGTGAGCTGCGTGTCACCCAGGCGCAGCAGGGTATCCGCCACCCGCGGATCCGTGACGCCGTCGAGGTACTCCAGGAGCAGCCCCACACCCTGGCCCGCATCCCCATCCACCAGGTGGACGATCTGGTCCACCGGCGTGGTCGCCAGGACAGCGGTGCGGACGATGGGGACCGGTCGGCCGTTGCGCAGGAGCAGCCCCTCCGCGTGGCCGGCGAACAGTCCGCCATCATCGTCACCCTCGATCGACACGCCGAGCGCCTGCCGCCGCACCCTGGCCGCGACACCTGGATCGATCGTCTCGAGTCGCTCCGCGATGACGTCGTGCAGTGCATCCCGCAGGTTGCGGTGGCTGGGCTCGGGGCACGGGCCGTACCCGTGCAGGGTGAGGGCCTCGAGCACGAGCCAGGTCGCTGAACCGCACATCTCCACGATGGCCGTCACGCAGGCCTCGTCGACGACGCGTTGCTCGCGGGCGAGGTACTCGCGCACCTCCACGCCCGAGACGTGGCCGAGCAGCACGACCGGGTGTTGTTTCTCCAACTCCCGGCCCACCGCACGCAGAAGCTCGTTCCGCGGCCAGGGCCGGCAGGCGAGGATGAGGCCGGCGTTCTCGTCGTCGAGTCTGGCGCTGAGGGCGGTGAGCTCGGCGTCGCTGAGCAGATGGGCGTCGTCGACGACGACGACGCCGCCGGGAGGGAGAGCCGTGAAGTCGGGTCGGTTGCCGGTCGGCGTCACATGCGAGCCGTTGCGGGCGAGCCGTTCGCGGAGGTGACGGAGGACCCGTGTCTTTCCGGAGCCGGCGGTGCCGACCACGAGTGCGCGGGGCGGGCCGCCACGGCTGTCGACGATGCCCTCCACGTGTGCATGGGCCAGCCGGTTCCACAACAGATCGTGGCCAAAGCCATGCGAGGGGGACGACGGAGTCGTCTGCACGCGCACCTCCAGGGTTCGGTGCATCAGGCGTTTGACCGGGGGGTCACGCGATGCTGTCTATGTGGTTCCCGGATCGTCCGGGGTGGGCGCTGCTGGATCCGTCGGGTCGGAAGTGGAGACGGTGCCCGGTTCTGGTTCTGGTTCTGGTTCTCCACCGGGTTCTGAGACCGGTGGGTCCGGCGTCGCTGCGGGCTCCTCTGTCGCTGCGGGTTCGGGGGGCGAGGTCGACGGATCGTCCGTGGGCGATTCCGGCGATGGCGTGGTCTGGGACGCCGGATCTTCGCTCGATCCGGTCGGAGACGACGGAGGGTCCGCGGCGGACCCGCTCGTCGAGGCGGTCTGCGCCGGCGCGGCAGGGGCGACGCCCGAGACGGCGGGAGTGCGGGTGCTCGGCGGGGAGGACGGCGACGGGCGAGCCTGCGTCCGCGGTGCGTTCCGTGAGGTCTCCGGAGCGCTGCCCGACGGTACTTGGCGGGGGCTGAGCCAATCGTCGGAACCCGTCTGCCCCGGCGCCGTGGGTGTCTCCGTGTCCGCGACCTCGCTCGCGGCGGCGATCGCCGGCCACGGGAAGACGTCTCCGGGTACCCACGTCGAGGGGGTCGTCGAGGATCCCAGGGCGCCGGCATTGGCGGCCACGAAGCCGATACCGAGGATGACGGCGGCCGCCCCGACTGCCGTGCGAGGAAGCACACGGCGCAACCAGGAGCGCTCGTTGGTGGCATGAGCCGTGCTCAGCGGGAGGCTCGTGGTCCCGGCGCCAGCCTCCCGTGCGATGCCTGCGGCAGCCTGCGACGCCGCGCGGGCGGCGCCCAGGGCGACGATCGCCTTGGGGTCGGTGTCAACCGCGATGAGACAGTCGAACCGCTCCGAAAGCAGTTGCGCTACGCGCGGGATGCGGGAGGTCCCGCCGGCGAGCACGATGGCGTCGAGATCCGCTCCGGTCAGGTCCGCGTCGGCGAGGGACCGGGCAACGACATCGATCGTGCGCAGCACGTCGTCCTCGATCATCTCCTCGAGTTCGGATCGCGTGATCCGAACCGACCGGGCACGGCGGCCGAGCAGTACCGGCACAACGGCCTCCGTGTCGAAGGACAACGCCTCTTTGGCATCCACGCATTCTCGGCGGAGTGCCGCCAGTGCGAGGCGGTTCTGCTCCGAGGTGTCGCTCGTGTCCACTCCGGCCGCGGTGGCGACGTGGCGGAGGATCGCGTCGTCCAGGCCGGTGCCACCGATGTCGCTCAGCCCAGCCGGTGAGCCGACGACGCGCAGCGTCCCGCTGGAGTCTTTGCGCAGCACGGTGACCTCGAAGCCGGCGGCACCGAGGTCATAGACGAGTATCGGGCGGCCCACGCGCACCGGTGCGGCGGCGTCATAGTGCACTGCTGCGGCCTCCGACGCGCCCGCCAGCGTGACTCGGGTGACCCCGGCGCGGTCCAGGCCTTCCGTCAGGATGCGGCGACGATGTGGACCCCAGGTCCCCGGCACGGTCACATGGATCTCTGCGGGCGCGTCGCCCTCCCGCTCCTGAACCCGACCGACGACCCACGCGACGGTGTCGGCGAAGAGGTCTTCTGCGCGATGAGGTGCACCGCCGACGATGATCGGCGTCTCGTCGCCCACACGCCGGACGAATTCTCGGACGAGACCCTCGGGCTGGGTGAGCCCGCGCCGCTCGGCGGCGTCGCCGAACAGGACGACGTGATCGTCGCGATAGACGACACTCGGTGCTCCGTCGCCGTTCCGTCCCAAGGGAAACGACGCCGCGGCGACAGATCCATCGGAGAGGGTCCGCGCTGTCGCGGCTCCCATCCGGCTCGTTCCAACATCGATGGCGAGTACGTAGCCACCCATGAGCGGCCTCCCCCCATCGGGTGAGTTGACTGTATATCACTGGACCGACAGCCGCGCGGGGCGAAGCGAGAATGGGGGATAGCGGGCTTCCGTCCCCGGGTTTCCGGGGCGTTTTCGTCACCCCGCCCGTCGGCTTAGGGGGCGTTGGGGGGATTAGGGGTTTCGGCGTGCGGCGAGGCCGGCGTGACCGGACATGACGCCGATTGGCACTCGCGTTGCATGAGTGCCAGCCGGGCGCATACACTTGCGTTAGCACTCTCGGTGTGAGGGTGCTAATGAGTCTTCCGTTTCACGAAGCGAGAAAGAAGAGGTAGACCGTGTCGGTTTCTATCAAGCCGCTCGAGGACCGCATCGTCATCCAGCAGGTCGAGGCCGAGCAGACCACCGCGAGTGGCCTGGTCATCCCCGACACCGCCAAGGAGAAGCCCCAGGAGGGCGAGGTCGTGGCCGTGGGCCCCGGTCGCATCGACGACAACGGCAACCGCGTTCCGCTCGACGTCGCCGTCGGCGACCGCGTGATCTACAGCAAGTACGGCGGAACCGAGGTCAAGTTCGGTGCCGACGAGTACCTCGTGCTCTCGGCCCGCGACGTCCTCGCGGTCGTCGTCCGCTGACGCAGCGTCCTGTGAGCGAAGGGCCCGCGATGCTCCGGCATCCGGGCCCTTCGCCGTTCCCGGGCGGGTTGGCAGAAACCCGCCGGAGGTCGGCAGGGGACGGATGCGGCGGCGCGCCCGCGCGTGATCCTCGCCCCTAGGCTGGGGAGGTGAACCCGAGACCTGCCGCCGATCAGACCGTCGCGGGCGGGGTCTACGCCTTCCTCGCCTATCTGCTCTGGGGCTTCCTTCCGGTGTACTTCCTCATCCTCGCCCCCACCGGTGCATGGGAGGTCGTGGCCTGGCGGATCATCCTGTCGCTGGTGTTCTGCGCGATCCTCATCGCGATCACCCGGTCGTGGCGGCGGTTCGTGACGGTCATCCGGCAGAAGCGGCTGCTGCTGTGGACCGCGGTGGCCGGCATCCTCGTCTATGCCAACTGGCAGGTGTTCCTCCTCGCCACGCTGAGCGGACACGTCATCGAGACGAGCCTCGGCTACTTCATCAATCCGATCGTCACGGTGCTGCTCGGCGTGCTGGTGCTGCGCGAACGGCTGCGGATCACGCAGTGGATCGCGATCGGCCTGGCCGCGCTCGCCGTCATCGTCATCGTCGTCGGCTACGGCGCGTTCCCCTGGATCGCGCTGAGCCTGGCGTTCTCGTTCGGCCTGTACGGCCTGGTGAAGAAGCAGATCGGCCCGCAGGTCGACGCGATCAGCGGGCTGACGCTGGAGTCGTTCTGGCTGACCCCGATCGCGATCGTGCAGCTGATCGTGGTGGGGGTCACCACCGGGATCACCTTCGGCACCGCCGGGGCGGGTCACGCCGCGCTCCTCGCCGTCGCCGGAATCGCCACCGCGACGCCGCTGCTTTTGTTCGCGGCGGGTGCTCGCCGGGCGCCGCTCACCCTGGTCGGCATGCTGCAGTTCATCGCCCCGATCCTGCAGTTCATTCTCGGCGCGTGGGTGCTCGGCGAGGAGATGACGACCGGACGCTGGATCGGATTTGCGATCGTGTGGGTGGCGCTGATCGTGCTGACGGTCGATTCGATCGTGGCGGGTCGTCGTGCGCGTTCCGGACGCGCCGCCGCGTCGGTCTCGGACGTCGTCGAACTCACCTGAGTCGCTCTCCGGGCGGGCCGCATCCGGAGTCGCCGCCGCACCCCATCCGTCCCGTTCCTCGCTCGCTTCGCCGAGACTTCACGTATGTCCCGTATTCAGGCCCGATACGGGACATACGTGAAGTCTCGCGCCCGGGGCCCGGAGATGGCCGTTATCGGACCGAGATTTGACTGTTTCAGACCGTTAACACATCGCAACACTCGCGAGATGGTGACCCCACTAGCGTTGCCCCTACTGGGGCGCCCTGCGCTGCCCCGTGTTCACCCACAGCAAGGAGCAACATGAGCGTCTTCACACGTTCTCGTGCGGCGAAGGTCCTGAGCGGCATCGCTCTGGTCGGCGCGAGCGCCCTCGTCCTGGCCGGATGTTCGGGCAGCGGCGATGCCGATTCCACGGATGCGGCAGGGTTCGACTTCCCGATCGATTGCGACGAGGCACAGCCCGCCTCGTACACGCCGGAGTACTCGTCGACGTCGACCGGTCCCGGTACCGACCTGACGTACAAGATCGGCACGGCATTGCCCGTGACCGGCAACCTGGCCTTCCTCGGCCCGCCCGAGATCGCCGGCACCAACTACGCCGCATCCGTGGTGAACGAGGCCAACAAGGGCGTCACCGTCGACCTCATCCAGGGCGACTCCGGTGACACCGACAACAAGGCCTACGAGACCGAGATCCCGCGTCTGCTCGGTGAGGGCGCCACCGCCATCATCGGCGCCGCTTCCTCGGGCACCTCGCTGCAGTTCATCGACCAGGTCATCGCGGCCAACGCGATCCAGTTCTCGCCGGCGAACACCTCCGCTGCCTTCACCGGCTACGAGGACAACGGCCTGTACTGGCGCACCGCCCCCTCGGACGTGCTCCAGGGCGAGGTGCTCGGCAACCTGATCGCCGCCGACGGCGCCGAGACGCTGGGCCTGATCGTGCTCAACGACTCCTACGGCACCGGCCTCGCCTGCTTCGCGAAGCAGGCGTTCGAGGCAGCCGGTGGCGAGGTCGTCGCCGCGTCGCTGTACAACACGGGTGACACGAACTTCTCGTCGCAGGTCGAGGACGTCCTCGCCGCCGACCCGGACGCGATCGCGCTGATCACGTTCGAAGAGGTCAAGACGATCATCCCCGAGCTCATCGGCGCGGACTACCCGGCCGACCAGCTGTACTTCGTCGACGGCAACCTCGCCAACTTCGGTGACGAGTTCGATGAGGGCACGCTCGCGGGCGCCAAGGGCACCTACCCGGCGGTCGACCCGGCATCCATCGCGGACTTCCGCGACGCGCTGCAGGCCTACGTCACCTCGACCGGCGCGGCCGAGCTCGAGGACTTCACGTACGCACCTGAGTCGTACGACGCGGTCATCCTGCTCGCGCTGGCAGCCCTCGAGGCCGGTTCCACGGCGGGCCCGGATGTGGCGGCTCACCTGCAGTCGGTCTCCGGCGGCGTCGATGGCGGCACGAAGTGCACCACCTACGCCGAGTGCGCGGACATCATCATCGGAGGCGGCCAGGCCGACTACGACGGTGTCTCCGGTCCGATCACGTTCAACGAGGTCGGCGACCCGACCGAGGCGTCGATCGGTGTCTTCCAGTACGGCGAGGACAACAACTACGAGTTCCTGAACGTCGGCTGACGCGCAGCACCCGATGGGCGGCCCCGGTCTTCGGACCGGGGCCGTTCCCCTGTGCGGGCGCGGGACGCCGAGCCGTCGCCCTTCGCACGATGACGGCTCGGTCGGGTCCTAGGAGGCGCCGAGCAGGTTGACCCACGCGAGCGCGAGGGTGTCGAGCTGGATGCCGGAGCGGAAGTCCCATCCCTCGCGGATCCACCGCAGGTTGGTGCTGTTCAGCAGCTCCATCGCGAGATAGCCGCGGAAGGCCCGGTCCTCCGGCGAGAAGCGGTGGGCCTGCGCCATGCCGTCGACCATGTCGCCGATGACCTCGTCGAACCACGCCAGCGTGAGGTCGCGCATCTCGGAGTCGATCGCGGATGCCTCCATCGACACCACGATGTACGGCTTGATGAGGGGCCAGCGCTCCGCCTGCGCGCCCAGCCAGGGCCGGATCGCCTCGAACGTCCCGATGCGCACCGCGTCCACGAGCTTGGCGGCGGTCGAGCCGTGCTGCGGCGACGGGTTGCGCTCGAGCAGGGCGTTGAGCTCCCCGATGAGGGCACGCATCAGCTCGCTCTTGTTGGGGAAGTGGGCATAGAAGGTCACGCGGGTCGTCCCCACCGCGGTCGCGATGTCGTCGATCGTCGTCGGGACGTACCCCTGCTCCTGGAAGAGCCGCAGTGCTTCTTCCAGGATGCGGCGACGCGTGTTCTCCTTCTGGAGGGCGCGGAGATTGGCCATGCGCACACTGTACATACCGAACGTGGTGACCGGTCACTTGACAACACGTAAACCTCCCTCCATTCTTAGGGATCGAACGCGCACCCGATCGCGCGCCCACTGAACGGAACGAGGGAGTTCCCCCGTATGTCATTGCAGACCACCACCGTCGTCTCGAGCCGAGGCTCCGTACGACTGACCTTCGCCGCGGCCTTCCTGTCCGTCGCCCTCGCGCAGACCGCGTACGCCGTCCCGGGAGCGCTCAACGGAGCGTTCGCCTCCGAGTTCCACGCCACCGGCGCCGGCCTCACCTGGATCACCGCGATCTTCGAGATCGGGATCGTGGCGTTCGAGCTCACCTTCGGGCTGCTCGGCGACCTCTTCGGCCGTAAGAAGCTGCTCGTCGCGGGTGCCGGACTCGTCGTCGTCGGCGCCGCGCTCTCCGCGATCGCCGCCGATATCGGCTTCATGATCTTCGCGCAGGCCGTGATCGGCGTCGGCGCGGGCCTGCTGTTCCCGATCGGCCTGGCGATGGTGTCGGCGCTCACGCCCGACCGGCGCCAGCGCTCGCGGGTGATCGCGAAATGGGCCGGTTTCCTGTCGCTGGGTGCGGTCATCTCCCCGGTGATGGCGGGCCTCACCGCCCAGTTCTTCACGGTGCCCGCGGCCGCCCCCGGCGAGTCCGCGGCGTTCAGCGGCTGGCGCGTCTCCTACTGGATCATCGCCGTCGTGGCCGTGGCGCTCATGGCGATGGCCGCGGCCTCGCGTGACTCGTCCTCGCCCGCGGGGCGCCGCCTCGACCTGCCCGGTCAGGTCACCTTCGCGCTCGGGCTCATCGCGGTCCTCTACGCCACCGTCACCGCGGTCGACCATGGCTTCACCCACGTGCCGGTCATCGTCGCGTACATCATCGGTGTCCTCCTCCTCGTGGCCTTCGTCATCATCGAGAAGCGCTCGCCGGCGCCGCTGCTGCACCTCGAACTGTTCCGCAATCGCACCTTCTCGATCGCGGCCATCGTCGCGGTCACCGGCATGTTCGCGTTCCTCGCGATCTGCTTCTCGACCTCCATCACGGTCGGCGCCCTCGCGCAGGAGCCGGTCTGGGTCATCGGCGTGCTGTTCGTCATGATCCAGGGCCCGGCGTTCCTGCTCTCGCCGATCGTCGGACGCCTCATCCACTCGGTCCAGCCGCGCTGGCTGCTCTCGGTCGGCTTCGCGCTGATCGGTATCGCGGGCATCTGGATCTCGTCGTTCTCCCTCGGCGTGCCCGCCCGCTTCGGCGGCACCGAATGGACGGCGTTCATCGCTCCGCTGCTCGTGCTCGGGGTGGGCTTCGCCCTGACCATCGGTTCGGTCACCGCCGTGGCCGTCAACACCGTGCCGGAGCACCAGATCGGCATGGCGTCGGCCACCACGAGCCTCATGCGCGACCTCGGCTTCACGCTCGGCCCCGTGATCGGTTCGGTGATCGCGTTCGGTCTCGGTGCGGCGGCGTTCGCCGTGCCCGTCGTGGCGGCGCTCCAGGGTGCAGGGCTCCCGGCCGAGGCCGTGCAGGGGCTGTCGCAGATCCCGCCGCTCGCGTGGCTCTCGGGCTGGGACGGCGTCGTCGCCCAGTTCTCCGGCGAGATGCTCGCCTCCGGTGCGCCGCAGGCCGCCGTCGACGGTGCGGCGGCCGCACTCACCGGTGCCCAGGCCGAGATCATGGGGGCGGCCGGCTCGTCGCTCGGCGGCGGCTACTCCGTGGTCTATCTCGTCGCCGGCATCACCGCGATCGCCTCGGCGGCACTGACGCTGTTCATCCCGGTGCGCACCCGCGCCGAGCGCGACGCCTGATCGCAGACGAAGAGAGGGGCCCGGGTGACCGGGCCCCTCTCTTCGAGCCTGCAGCTACGCGGCGTCCGCGAGCCGGCGGAGCTTCGGGATCGGCATGCGCTGGTCCACGGCGATGACCGAGCGCCCCCCGTTCGGACGCGTCCACCGCAAGACGGCGGGAATCGTGCCGGGCTCACCGGCGACGAACTCCGGGTCCCCTGTCACGGGCAGGTCTCCGACGGCCTTCACGGCGTGACCGAACTGCTCGGTCCAGAAGTAGTTCTGGAACCGCAGCGGCGCGCTCTCAGCGCTCAGCAACGCCCGCGCCGCGACCTTGGCCTGCTCGATCGCACTCGTCCACAGCGCGGTGCGAGCGCCGCCCGACCAGTGCGCCACATCTCCCGCGGCGACGATGCCGTCGCCGACGACGCCGCGCGCGTCGGGGGCCAGCCGCCCCGCATCCAGGAGGCCGGACCGCGCCAGCCACTCGACGTTGGGGACATCGCCCACCGCGCTGATGACGACGTCGGCCGCGTGGCGGGCGCCGTCGGCGGTCGTCACGGTGCAGCGGCCGTCGTGGTCCTCGATGGTCGCCGAGGTGGTGCGGAGCACGCGCAGGCCCTGGGCGAGGGCGGATGCGGTGAGCAGTGCTCCCACGTAGGCGCCGAGGTGCCGTGACATCGGTTCGGCGGTCGAGACCAGCGTGGTGGCGCACCCCGCGGCGAGGGCGCCGGAGGCGATCTCCATGCCGAGCACGCCACCGCCGAGCACGAGAACATCCGGGCGGCCGATCAGCGCGCGCTGCAGGCCCTGCGCGTCGGTAAGGTCGCGCAGCGTGGTCTCGCCCGGGAGGGAACTGAGTCGCCGGGCGCGGGAACCCGACGCGATGACGAGGCCGTCGTAGGGCACCGCGTCGCCGTCGTCCAGGTCGACGCGGCGCCGGTCGACGTCGAGACCGACGGCAGACACACCGCGGAGCTCCCGCGCCCCGTGACCGGCAGGCGGAAGCTCGTGGGCGGTGAGATCGGCATCCACCCGGAGCAGCGCCTTTGAGAGGGCGGGACGGCTGTAGGCCGCGCACGGTTCCGAACCGACGATCGTCAATTCTCCCTCGAAGCCCTCGTCGCGGAGGGTGTCGCAGGCGGTCAGGCCTGCGATCCCCCCGCCGACGACGACGATGCGATCGAGCGCCCGGTTCATGCGGTGTCGACCAGGCGCAGTGCCGCCACCGGGCAGACGCGCACCGCGGCCTGGGCCGCGGCGGCGTCCGCGTCATCGACGTCGGCGACGTCGATGATCAACTCGCCGTCGTCGTCGAGGTGCATGAGCTGCGGAGCGGCCTCTTCGCACAGGCCGTGGCCTTCGCATCGGGGTCGGTCGAGCTGGATCTTCATCGGGGCTCCTTCGTGTTACGCCGGGACGACGTCGTAGACAGGCAGGGCGCTGATGCTGCGGGTGACGTTGGAGGGTTCCCGCTCCTCGGCGCCGACGGAGAACGAGTCGACGTGAGCGGCGAGGGCTCGGATCACGGCGTGCGCCTCGAGTCGGGCGAGGCCCTGCCCGGCGCAGCCGTGCGGGCCGTAGCCGAACGACAGGTGATCGACGGGGTTGCGGCCGATGTCGAACGTGTCCGGGTCGGCGTAGTGACGCGGATCGCGGTTGCCCGCACCGAAGAGGATGGCGACCTGCGCCCCTTCCGGGATGACCAATCCGTCGATCTCGACGTCGCGCGTCGCGCGTCGCCCCCAGGCGTGGATCGGCGACCAGAACCGGAGCACCTCGTTGAAGGCGGCCGACGCGAGTGTCGGATCCGCCGTGATGCGGGCGAACTGCTCCGGGTGGCGGCCGAAGAGCGCCACGATGTTGCCGATGGAGGCGACCGTGGTGTCGACGCCGGCACCGAGGTACTGATGGATGATGTGGCCCGCCGACCCCGCCGGGATCCGGCCGGCGGCCTCGGCGTCGAAGATCCCACGGCCGATGGAACCCTCCGTCAGGTCTGCGGCGATGACCGAGCTGCACCACTGGTAGAGCTCGCCGGCGATCGGGAAGTTCTCCTGGGTGCGCTGGTTGAACGGGCCGATGACCTCCATCGCCGCCTGCCCCCACCGCAGCATGTTCGCCTTCACCTCGCCGGTGAAGCCGATCAGGTCGGCGACGATCTCCAGCGGGAAGGCGCGCGCGAGCTGATCGATCGCGTCGAACCCGCCCCGGCCCGCCAGCTCGGCGACGAGCGCCTGGGCCTTCCGGTCGATCGTCTCGCCGAGCGGCCGGAGGGCGCGCGGGGTGAGGTTCTCCGACAGCGCGGCACGCAGCATGGTGTGCTCCGGCGGGTCCGACCGCAGCGACGTTCCGGTCAGCGCGTCGTTGACCATCGGGTTGAACCCGATGGATGCGGAGGAGAACGACTCCGGGTCGCCGAGAGCCGCCCGGATGGTGTCGTACCGGGTGAGGGCGTACACGTCGTTGCGGGGGAGATGGACGACGGGGCCCTGGTCGCGCAGCGCGGCGAACGTGGCGTACGGATCGACGAGGATCTCGTCGGCGAACAGGTCGATGTCTGAGGTCGTCGGTGACGTCATTGTGCGCATCCTTGAGTCTCAAGATCCGCTCGATCGCGGATCGGTTTACAGGCAGTAAAGCCCGATTCGGACGCGCTGTAAAGTTTTTCGGCTGGGATGTTCAGTCACTTGACGTGATGTAAAGCGAGTGCCATGATCAATGAATCGACCGCCGTCGGGTACGGCGGTCACCCGGGAAACCACTCGATGAGGAGCACCGTGGGCATTGCAGCCGCCATTCCCCGCTTCGCCGGCCCCGTTCCGGCCGAGGGTCTCGTGTCTCGATCGACCATCACAGGAGCGGAACAACACGCATGGATCTGAACAACCTGACCGTTGCCATCGTCGGCGCCGGATACGCCGGAGCGACCACCGCCAAGGCACTGAGCCTCCTGGGCGCAAACGTGACCGTCTACGAGCAGGCGCCCGCCTCGGGCGAGGTCGGCGCCGGCATCGGGCTCCGTCCCTCCTCGATGGACGCCTTCCGCCGCTGGGGGATGCTGGACGCCATCACGAGCGTCTCGACCCCGAGCCCCTCCTTCGAGATCCTCACCGCGACCGGCGAGCTCATCATGGAGATGGAGTGGCCGGAGAAGCACGAACTGGGCCTCACCACCCACCTGATCCACCGCCGCGACTTCATCGACGCCCTGCTGGGCGTGCTCCCCGAGGGCATGGTCAGATTCGGCTACAAGATGACCACCGTGACGGATCTGGGCGAGCGCGCGCGCCTCGACTTCGAGAACGGTGAATCGGTCGAGGCCGACCTCGTGATCGCCGCCGACGGCATCAGCTCGCTCGTGCGCCGTCAGATCTTCAGCGACAAGCCGCCGGTGTTCTCCGGCGAGCACGCGTACCGTGCCGTGTTCCCGATCGCTGACGCCCACGGACTGGTGACCGACGACAAGTTCCGCATGTACATCAACGAGCTCGGCTCGAAGCTCTACCTGCTGCCGCTCGGCCGGCGCGGCCAGGTCTCGTTCGACGTGACCGTCCCGTCCGACGACGCGTCGTGGGCGCCGGCGCTGACGCGCGAGACGCTCGTCGCGGCGATGGCCGGCTTCGACCCGCGCATCGAGGAGGTCACCCGCACGCTCGACCTCGGCATCGTGAACTCCCGCGCCGCCTACGACATCGACCCGGTCGACACGTGGCACACCGGCTCCGTCGCACTCGTCGGCGACGCCGCGCACGCCATGCTGCACCACCAGGGCCAGGGCGCGAACTCCGCCGTGCTCGACGCGCAGGGCCTCGCCGACGCCCTCGCCGACGCCGCATCCGTCGCCGAGGGCCTGGCGCTCTACCAGGCGCGCCGGAAGCCCATCACCGACGAGCTGCAGCGCATCTCGCGCTCCGGCTGGGACGCCGCGGCCATCGACGACGTCTTCCCCGGTCAGCACCAGGACGAGTCGCCGGTCGCGTCCTGACGCGGCCGACGGAAGCGGAGAACAACACATGAGCACCACCGTCACCACGGTCCTCGGACCCGTGGATGCGGCCGACCTCGGCGTCGTCGCAATCCACGAAGCACTGCTCTCGGTCGTCCCGGGTGCCCAGTACGCCTTCGACATCACGATCGACCGCGCCGAGGTCTTCGAGGGCCTGCGCGCGCACCTGGACGCGTTCAAGGCCGCCGGCGGCGGCACCGTCGTCGACCGCACGGGTATGTTCCACGGGCGCGACGTGCGCCTCTACGAGAAGCTCGCCCGGGCTACGGGCGTGCACATCGTGGCCTCGACCGGGATGGGTCCGGAGGAGAACCTCGGCGGGTACTTCCTCACGCCCCAGACCAACCCGCCGACCCCGTGGCCCGCCGAACGGTTCGCTGACCTCTTCGCCGCCGAGGTGTCCGAAGGCATGGTCGTGCCGCGGGTCGAGCGTCGGGGCGGCGCGGGCCTCATCGTCACCGACGCCACCGCCGCCGGCGCCACGCCGACCGATGAGAGCCTCCTGCGCGGCGCGGCGCGTGCCGCCGCCACCACCGGCGTCGCACTGTCGTTCGGTGCGACCGCCGATCCGATCGCCGCACTGGAGATCGCGCTCGGCGAGGGACTCGCCGCCTCCCGCATCATCGTCGCCGACGTCGACCGTGCCGACGCGGACGGCGTCGCGCGCGCCGCCGCCGAGCGCGGTGCGTACGTGGCGATCGACCACGTCGGGTGGGATGCCGCATCCGGCCACCTCGCCGACGACGCCCGGGCCGACCTCGTCGCCGCGCTCATCGACGCGGGCTTGACCGACCGCATCCTGCTGTCGTCGTCGTCCACCGGCGCTGCGTTCGGCCACGCCCCGGCACCCGCCGCTCTCACCGCGGTCCTCGCCGACTTCGCCCCGCGGCTGCGGGAGCGTGGGGTGAGCGAGCAGGATCTCACGCGGATCCTCGCCACGAACCCCCAGACCGTGCTCGCCGGACAGGAGAACTGACATGACCCGCGTCAACACCGTCCTCGGCCCCGTCGCCGTCGAAGAACTCGGCTTCACCTCCATCCACGAGCACATCGGCTACGGCATGCCCGGCAGCGAGCTCGACACGAAATGGTGGAAGACCCCGGAGCAGCGCTACGAGGAGACCATCCCCAAGCTCCGGAAGTTCCGCGAGTACGGTGGCGAGACCTTCGTCGACGCCACCGACATCTGCAACGGCCGCGACCTCGACTACTACAAGTCGATCTCCGAGAAGACGGGCGTGCACCTCATCGCCTCGACCGGCTTCGTCGGCGGCGACACCGCGCTGAAGTTCTTCGCCGACGCGAGCGTCGAATACCTCGCCGACCAGTTCATCCACGAGCTGACGGTGGGGATCGGCCAGAGCGGCGCGAAGGCCGGCATCATCAAGGTCGGCGTGAGCCGGGGCTTCAAGATGCTGCCCCTGGACATGACCATCTACCGTGCCGCGGCCCGCGCCTCGAAAGCCACCGGAGCGCCGATCCTCACCCACCTCGCCGTCGACGCGCAGCCCGCGATCGACATCTTCGCCGACGAGGGTCTCCCGCTCTCGCGCGTGCTGTTCGGTCACGTCGACGATGGCGTGAGCCAGGGCAAGGTCGACGAGCAGGGCATCCTCGCCGGCGGGGGACGCCTCGGCTTCGACACGTTCGGGTACGACCTCGAACTGCCCGACCCGCCGTTCTGGGGCCGCCCACGCCAGGAGCGCCTGGATCACTTCCTGCGGGTCCTGAACGAGGGTCACGCCGACCAGGTGCTCGCCGCCGCGGACGCCAACTGCAGCCCGCTCGGCTGGCCGGGCGTCAAGGGCCACACCATCAACTACCTGTTCGAAGTGCTGATCCCGAGCCTGCACGAAGCCGGTGTCGACGACGCGATGATCCGCACGATCTTCGTCGACAACGTGGCCGACTTCTTCACTCCTCCGGCGTCCTGAAAGGCCGACATGCCGCTGCATCCAGAGATCGCCCGCATCCTCGCGACCCTCCCGCACGAGGATGGCCCGCTCGATCCCGTCGCCATGCGCGCGGGGGAGGAGGCGCAGGTTCCCCCGCTCGCGGACCGGCACCCGGTGCGCGAGGTCGTCGACACCGTGGCGCACACCGCCGTCAGCGACGTGCCCATCCGGGTCTACGCGGACACGGATGCGGACGCCTCCGGGGTCATCGTGTATTTCCACGGCGGTGCCTGGTTCCTCGGGAGCCTGAACACGCACGACCACATCGCGCGCCAGCTCGCCACCGCGACCGGCCTCCGGGTCATCTCGGTCGGGTACCGGCTCGCCCCTGAGAACGCGTTCCCGGCGGCGCTGGAGGACGGCCAGGCCGTCGTCGGGTGGGTCATCGCGCAGGGCGAGGATGCGGGCTGGGACGGCTCCACGCTCGCCCTGGCGGGCGACAGCTCCGGCGGCACCATGGTCGCGGCGATCGCGGCCACGCTGCACGATGCGGGCGTGGACGCCGTCACCCACCAGGTGATGTTCTACCCATCGGTAGACCTGGACCTCGACCCCGGCCGTTACCCGTCGATGACCGAGAACGCGGTCGGCTACGGGCTGGAGACCGCGGGCATCGCCCCGTTCAACGCGTTCTACATGCAGACCGCCGACCCGCAGGACCCGCGCGTCTCCCCGGTCAAGCGGGAGGATCTGACCGGCCTGCCGCCGGCGCTCGTCCTCACCGGGGAGTTCGACCCGATGCGTGACGAGGGTGAGCTGTACGCGCGCCGCCTCGAGGAGGCGGGCGTGCCCGTCACGCTCACGCGCTACCTCGGCGCCGGCCACGGGTTCGTGCAGCACTTCTCCTGGCTGCCGGAGTACGGGCGCGCGTTCACGCAGACCGCGGAGTTCCTGGGCCGATGAGTCTCGTCTATCCGCTCGTCGCGCCGTGGGGACGCTTCAGCCTCCGCAGCTTCTTCATCGATGCGCCCGAGCCCGCGATCGTCGATGCCGGCGTGACCGAATCGCCGGAGGCGATGCGGGCGCAGCTGGAATCGCTTGGACGCCGCATCGAGGACGTCCGCTGGATCCTGCTGACCCACGGTCACATCGATCACCTGGGTGGCGCCTACGGTCTGTGGGAACTCACCGGCCGCAAGGCCGAGGTCGTCATCCACCGCGCCGACGCGCCGTTCCTCCGCTCCCGGGAGGCGCACGTGCAGGAGTGGCGCGACGGCCGCGGGCGCTGGCTGCCCGACCCCGAGGGTGAGGCGCACGAACGTGCCCTGCTCGCCGCCGCGATCGGCGGCGAGATGGAACCGACCATCGCGGTCTCCGGCGGCGAGACCTTCGACCTCGGCGGCGTGCCGCTCAGCGTCCACGCCATCCCGGGCCACACCGAGGGCGCCGTCGCGTACGTGCTCGACGAGACCCGCGACGTCTTCGTCGGCGACGCCGTGCAGGCCTACGGTGCGGCGAGCGGCTTCCCCGGCTACGAGGACCCGGATCGCTACCGCGCGAGCCTCGAATACCTGCGGGACGTCATCCGCCCGGAGCGCCTGTATCTCGGCCATCCGTATCGCCGCGCCGACGGCACCGCCTTCCCCGAAGTGCTCGACGCCGTGGATGCGCGCGCCGCGATCGAGGGAAGCCTCGAGCGGGAAGCACAGATCCGCGCGGCCGTGCTGCCGCACCTCGCGGTGGGCCTTGCCGCATCCGAGGCACCGTCCTCGCCCTTCGAGCCGGTGGCCGCGCAACTCGGCTACACCGGTGACCCCACCCTCGAACCCGCGCCGTTCTTCACGACGATGAACGGCTACGTCACCCACGTCGGCCCCGCGGCCGAGCAGGAGAGCACCCGATGACGAACACCACCACCATTACCGCCGGCACGCGTGAGATCACCGTGTCCAAGGACCTCCGCATCCCGATGCGCGACGGCGTCGTCCTCGTCGGCGACGCGTACGGCATCGGCGACGAGCCCCGCCCGGCCCTCGTCGCCCTGAGCCCCTACGGCAAGGAGCTGCAGGCGCTCGCGCTGACGATGCCGCCGCAGCGGCGCCCCTCGCCCATGTGGGACGGCTGCATCGAGGCGGGGGACATCGCCCGCGTGGTCGACGAGGGCTACGTGCACGTCATCGGCGACCTCCGCGGCTCCGGCGGCAGCGAGGGCGAGCACATCGGCAACTACAACGCCGGCGGCGTCTCGCTCGGCGAGGACGCCTACGACTTCATCGAGTGGGTTGCTGCGCAGCCGTGGTGCGATGGCCGAGTCGGCATGATCGGCATCTCCTACTTCGGCTCGATGCAGCTGCTCGCGGCGGCGGAGCGTCCGCCGTCCCTGAAGGCCTGCTTCATCTCCGGCGGGCACTACGACTTCTACGAGACCACCTACCACGGCGGCATCATGTGGCTCATGCCGCGCGCCGCCCGTGAGGGACGCGGCGGCGACTCCGGCTGGGCGTTCACCGACCGCATCAAGAGCCGGATGCTGGAGACCCTCTCCGACGACGAGCTCAAAGCGCGCGTGGTGGAGCGCCTCGCCGACCCCGACGTGCAGGCGTGGCCGAACCTGGTGCACACCCTGCATTACCCGGTGCACCACGAGGCATGGTTCGACATCATCACGAACGAGCTCGACGGCCCCTGGTACGAGGAGCGGAACCCCATCACCCTCGCCCCGCAGGTGGAGGTGCCGGTCTGGCTGCAGATCGACCAGGGCCGCGGCTGGACCATGGACGGCACGATCGAGGCCTACGAGGCACTCGGCGGCCCGAAGAAGCTGACGATCGGCCCCTACCCGCCCATGCAGTCGCGCCCCTGGGTCGAGGAGCACGACAAGATGTTCCGCTGGTACGACTACTGGATCAAGGGCATCGAGAACGGTGTGATGGACGAGCCGCCGGTGAGCGTGTTCGTCGAGGGCACGCGGGAGTACGTGCACGGCGACCAGTTCCCGCCCAAGCGGACCGAACACCGCCCGCTGTACCTGCGCACGCGCCGGAAGCTCTCGACCGAGCCGGAGCCCATGGGGCCGGAGTACTCGGCCCCCGATGGCTTCTACCAGGCCCCGCTCACCGTCACCGACACCGTCGAGATCATCAGCTGGTCCACGCCCGTGTTCGAGGAGCCGGTCGAGATCATGGGCACCGGTGCGGCGCACCTGTTCGTGGAGATCGACCAGCCCGACACGAACCTCATCCTCCGGTTCTGGGACGAGGCGCCGGGCGGCAAGCGTCAGCTGCTGACCACGGCCTACCTCAAGGCATCCCACCGTGAGCTCGACGAGCGCACGACCGAGGGCAACCCTTACCACCCGCACACCCGCGCGGTGCCGGTGGAGCCCGGGAAGATCGAGGAGTACGTGCTGCGGATCTATCCGTTCGCGGCGACGCTCCTGCCCGGGCACAAGCTCACGGTGGAGCTGTCGAACAACGAGCCGATGGCCGACGAGCACAACGCGCTGCTGCCGCCCGACGCCTTCCACCTGCCGGTGGGGCGTGCGGTGACGCACAAGGTGTACCGGGATGCTCAGCATCCCTCGCGCCTGCTGCTTCCCTTCGTGGTGGACTGACGCTTCCACACGAACGCCCCGACAGGTCCTGTCGGGGCGTTCGTGCGTGTGCAGGGTTCCCTCCCGCGGTCGTCGCCCGTGTAGGGGCGGGTTCGGGCGGAACCGAGAGCGGACGGACGTTATCCCCGGATGCGGCTGCGCTACCCCGCATCCGGCACCCCCAGGGATGCAGACACGCGAAAGGGGCCCCGACAGCACACGCTGCGGGGCCCTTTCCCGTCACCTCTCAGGTGCCGAGCGTGCCGAGGTAGAGACCGATGACCTTGGGGTCGTTCAGGAGCTCGCGTCCCGTGCCGGTGTAGGCGTCGTGACCCTGGTCGAGCACGTAGCCGCGGTCGCAGATCTGCAGGCAGCGGCGGGCGTTCTGCTCCACCATGATCGTGGTCACACCCGCCTTGTTGATCTCCGAGACGCGGAGGAAGGCCTCATCCTGCCGTGAGGGGGAGAGGCCCGCGCTCGGCTCGTCGAGCAGCAGCACGTGCGGGTCCATCATGAGCGCGCGGCCCATGGCGACCATCTGCCGCTCGCCGCCGGAAAGCGAACCGGCCCGCTGACCGAGGCGCTTGCCCAGGTCGGGGAAGATCGAGGTGATGAAATCGACCCGCTCCGCGTACGACTTCGGACGCTGGTAGGCGCCCATCTGCAGGTTCTCGGCGATCGTGAGGCTCGGGAACACGTTGTTCGTCTGCGGCACAAACCCGACGCCCTTGGCGACGAGCTTGTTGGCGCGTAGGCCCGTGATGTCCTCGCCGTTCAGGATGACCTCGCCCGACCGCACCTTCACCTGACCGAAGATCGCCTTCAGCATCGTCGACTTGCCGGCACCGTTCGGGCCGATGATGCCGATCAGCTCACCCTTGGCGGCCGTGAGGTTCGCGTCGGTGAGGATGTTCACGCCGGGCAGATACCCGGCGGTGATGTTCCGCACCTCGACGACGTTCTGCGGGGCCGGCGCGGTGGCGGCGGGGGATGCGGCGGACTGGACCGTGTCGCTCATTTGTCGGCCTCCCTGTCGGTGTGGGCCTCGGCCGCGATATCCGCGTCGATGGCCTCGTCGAGCTCCCGCGCCGTGGCGACGAGCTCCTCGGCCTCGGCGGTCAGGGTGCCCTGGTGGCGGCCGGTGACCACCCCGAGGTCGACGTCCTGATGCGCACCCAGGTACGCGTCGATGACGGCGGGGTCCTGCATGACGGATGCGGGCGGTCCCTCGGCGACGACTTTGCCCTCCGCCATCACGATCACCCAGTCCGCGATGTGGCGGACCATGTGCATGTCGTGCTCGACGAACAGGACCGTCATGCCGAGGTCCTTGAGGTCGAGGATGTGGTCGAGGAGCGACTGCGTCAGCGCCGGGTTGACCCCGGCCATCGGCTCGTCGAGCATGACCAGCGTGGGGTCGCTCATCAGGGCGCGAGCCATCTCGAGGAGCTTCCGCTGACCGCCGGAGAGGGAGGCCGCGAAGTCCTTCTCCTTGGTGTCGAGCTTGAAGCGCGCGAGCAGCTCCCGCGCCTTCGCCTCGATGCGGGTCTCCTGCTTGCGCCAGAGGAACGGGAACGCCCCGGCCCAGAAGCCCTCGCCGGTCTGCCCGGTCGCACCGAGCTTCATGTTCTCGAGCACCGTCAGCAGGCCCAGGGACTTGGTCAGCTGGAACGTGCGCACCTGACCCATCCGGGCGGCCTTGTACGCGGGGATGCCGGCGAGGTTGGTGCCGTCGAACGACCAGGACCCCTCGTTCGGCTTGTCGAACCCGGTGAGCAGGTTGAACAGCGTGGTCTTGCCGGCACCGTTCGGTCCGATGAGCGCCGTGATGGCGTTGCGGGGGATCTCCAGGTGCTCGACGTCGACGGCGGTGAGGCCGCCGAAGACGCGCCGCACACCGTCGACGACGATGACCGGGTCCACCTTCTCCACACCGGGGCGGATCTCGCCCTTGTGCAGGCCGGTGGTCTTCGGGCGTGGGGTGGGGGGAGAGACGTCAGCGGACAAAGGTCAACTCCTTCTTGCTGCCGAGGATGCCCTGCGGGCGGAAGATCACCAGGAGCATCAGGGCGACACCCACGAGCACGAACACGAGCATCTGGCTCTGCTCGGTGGTGAGGAACGGCAACCATCCGATGCTGACGAGCGCCGGCAGGAGGTTGGACAGGAAGGCGCGGACGACCCAGAACAGTACAGCGCCCAGCACGGGGCCGAAGATGGTCGCCGCCCCGCCGAGGAGGAGCGCCGTCCACACGTAGAACGTCTGCGAGGTGACGTACACGTTCGGGTTCACGTTGGTGCCCATCGCGGTGACGATGCCACCGGCGGCGATGAGCACGCCGCCGAAGATCAGCGCCTGCATCTTGAAGGCGAAGACGTTCTTGCCGAGGGAGCGCACCGCATCCTCGTCCTCGCGGATGCCGCGGATGACGCGACCCCACGGGCTTCGCATCAGCAGCCACACGATGGTGACCGCGATGGCGATCGTGATCGCGCCGACGATGATGACCCACCACTGGTCGGACTGGTAGGTCCACGGTCCGAACCCGAACTTCCCGGGCGGCAGCGGGTTGCTGGCACGGAAGCCGGCCTGGAACCCGGAGAGGCCGTCGGCCGAGCCGGTGTAGTTGCGGAACGCGGAGGTGAGGAACAGCAGGCGCAGCACCTCGGCGGCGGCGATCGTGACGATCGCCAGGTAGTCGCCGCGCAGCCGCAGCGTCGGGATGCCCATGATCAGCGCGAAGATCACCGCGGCCACCAGGCCGAGCAGTGCCGCCAACGGCCAGGGCAGCCCGAAGGTCAGGATCGAGATCGCGAAGCCGTAGGCGCCGATGGCCATGAAGCCCGCGACACCCATGTTGAGCAGGCCCGCGAAGCCGAAGTGCACCGACAGGCCGATCGCCGCGAGGACGTAGCCGAGCGTGGCCGGCGCGAGGATCTGCGCCAGTGTGTTGGAGAGGATCTGAACGATGTTCACGTGGCTATCCGATTCTCTCTCGGCGTCCGAGGATGCCCTGCGGACGGAACAGGAGGATGACGATCAGCACGACCAGCGCGCCGACGTACTTGAGGTCGGAGGGGATCCAGAGCGTCGACACCTCGACGAGCATGCCCACGATGATCGACCCGACGAGGGCGCCGAAGGCGGTGCCGAGGCCACCCAGGGTGACCGCGGCGAACATGAGCAGCAGGACGCTGGTACCCATGTCCCACTTGATACCGGGGCGGAAGTACGCCCACAGCACCCCGGAGAGCCCGGCGAGGGCTGCGGCGACCACCCACACGACCCGGACCACCGCGTCGACGTCGATTCCGCTGGCCGCGGCGAGCGACGGGTTGTCGGAGACCGCGCGGGTGGCGCGACCGATCCGGGTGCGCATCAGCCACCAGGCGAAGGCGGCGATCACCACGATCGAGATCGCCATCGACACGACATCGGTGACGGTGAGCCGGATGGGGCCGAGCCCCGGGATGATGGTGGTCGACCCGCCCGGGAGCTGCTGGGTCCCGCCGCCGATGATCATCTGGAAGACGTACCGGAGGGCCAGCGACAGACCGATCGAGACGATCATCAGCTGGACCGTGCCGATGCCTTTTCGTCGGAGCGGGCGCCAGATGCCCGCATCCATGCCGAGCCCGAACAGGGCCGACAGGATCACCGCGAGGGGGATCGCGATCCAGATCGGCAGCCCGAGGCCGGCGGAGAAGAGCAGGGCGGTGAGGGCCCCGAAGGTCACCATCTCGCCGTGGGCGAAGTTGGAGAGCCCGGTCGTACCGAACACGAGCGACAGGCCGATCGCGGCGAGGGCGAGCATGAGGCCGAAGTTGAGGCCGTTCACCGACCGCGAGAGCAACTGATCCCAGAAGCTCGTCGTGGTGCGCTCCGCGGCGCCGAGGGTGAAGTTCCGGGTGACCGTGCTCGTCGCGCCGAACTCCACCTCCTCTTCGAAGACGAAGTCATCCGGGACGGTCACGTCCTTCGGGAGGCTGTCCTTGTCGAGCTCGATGGTCCAGGTGCCCTCCTTGGTGGGTACGCCCACCCGGAAGCTGCCGTTCTTCTCGGTCTCGGTCTCGTTGGTGAAATCCTCACCCGTCACGGTGATGGTCGCACCCGCGATGGGCTCGCCGGCGGCGCGGACGTTCCCCGAGATGGCGAAGGGATAATCCTCGCCGTCATCGGTGTCGGCCGCGGCGGGACTGGCCATGCCGAACACCAGCGCGATGGCGAACAATCCGGTGAGCACAGACGCAAGAGCGCGGGACGGCAACCTGTCGGCGTGCGATATCCGAGTGATCGCCACTGACACCTCCAACTAGGGACGAGCGCCAAAAATCCGGGTGGGTTCGGCGACACTGCACGGTACCCAGCGATTGTTGCCCCTGTGTTACCACCGCGCAACTCCCGGGACACCTCGGCGGGAATGATTCCGCTTCGCAACGAATTACGATAAGAGCGGGTATTCGCGCGCGGGCGGACACCCGCGACCGCAGGAGCCGTACGTTGCGGCGGAGGAGACTTCATGGACAACCACGACCCGTTCGGCTTCATCGGACTGACCTACGACGATGTGCTGCTGCTGCCGGGGCACACGGACGTCATCCCCAGTGAAGCTGACACCTCCTCGCGCGTGACGCGCCGGATCACGGTGGCAACCCCGCTGCTCTCGGCCGCGATGGACACCGTCACCGAGGCACGGCTGGCGATCGCCATCGCCCGCGAGGGCGGCCTCGGCATCCTGCACCGCAACGCCTCGATCGAGGAGCAGGCGTCGATGGTCGACCGCGTGAAGCGCAGCGAGTCGGGAATGATCACCGACCCGATCACCACGACGCCCGACACCACGATCGAAGAGGTCGACGCGCTGTGCGCGCAGTACCGCATCTCGGGGCTTCCGGTCATCGACGACGACGGGCGCCTCGTCGGCATCATCACGAACCGCGACATGCGGTTCGTCTCCGGGTTCGAGCGCCAGACCACCCAGGTGCGCGACGTCATGACCACCGAGGGCCTGATCACCGGCCGGGTCGGCATCAGCGCGGGCGAGGTCATCGCCCTGTTCGCCAAGCACCGCGTCGAGAAGCTGCCGCTCATCGACGACGACGGCAAGCTCGCCGGCCTCATCACCATCAAGGACTTCGACAAGAGCGAGAAATATCCGCTGGCGACCAAGGACGAGCATGGACGCCTCCGCGTCGGTGCCGCGATCGGCTTCTTCGGCGACGCCTGGCAGCGTGCCGAGGCCCTCCGCGACGCCGGGGTCGACGTGCTCGTCGTCGATACCGCGAACGGCCAGTCCGCCGGCGTCATCGACATGGTTCGGCGCCTCAAGGCCGACCCGTCGTTCGAGCACATCGACGTCATCGGCGGCAATGTCGCGACCCGCGAGGGCGCGCAGGCGCTCGTGGATGCGGGCGCGGATGCGGTGAAGGTCGGTGTGGGTCCCGGCTCCATCTGCACCACTCGCATCGTCGCGGGCGTCGGCGTACCCCAGGTCACCGCGATCTGGGAGGCATACCAGGCGGCACGGGAGGCCGGCATCCCGGTCATCGCCGACGGCGGCCTGCAGTACTCGGGCGACATCGCCAAGGCGCTCGTCGCCGGTGCGGACACCGTGATGCTCGGCTCGCTCCTCGCCGGCACCGACGAGTCGCCGGGTGAGATCGTCTTCCAGGGCGGCAAGCAGTTCAAGCAGTACCGCGGGATGGGCTCGCTCGGCGCACTGCAGACCCGCGGCAAGAAGACGTCGTACTCCAAGGACCGCTACTTCCAGGCGGATGTGCCGAGCGACGACAAGCTCATCCCCGAGGGCATCGAGGGTCAGGTCGCCTACCGCGGCCCGCTCTCTGCGGTCGCCTACCAGCTCGTCGGGGGCCTGCGCCAGTCGATGTTCTACGTCGGCGCGCGCACGGTCGCGGAGCTCAAGGCCAAGGGCCGCTTCGTCCGCATCACCGCCGCGGGCCTCAAGGAATCGCACCCGCACGACGTGCAGATCGTCGTCGAGGCGCCGAACTACAAGCGCTGAGCCCGGGCGGCGGTTCCTGAACTTCGCAGAATCGCGCGAACTTCGCACTATGTGGGCTGATCTCTGCGAACTTCGCGCGATTCTGCGACGTTTGTGACCCGCATCCCGCGGTTGCATTCCGCGGTTCGTGTCCGCGTCCGCGCGGTTCATGCGCCGGACGGCTCAGAGCTTCGGGCGTGACGCATCGGGGCGGACGGATGCGTTCGTTCCTCCCCAGGGATGCGGTCGGGCGCCGTTGCGCACCGATTCATGGTCGCCGGCTCGCAGCGGTCGGCGATGGCAGCACGATTCCGGAATGCAACGCAGCGGAGCGGAACTCTACGACTGGCTCGTGTCGCACGGGTCCATCGCCCACCGGGACGAGGTACGGCAGGCGGGATTCGGGACCTCGCTGCTGCGGTCCTTCGTGCGCGACGGTCCGGCCGAGATGATCCGTCGCGCCTGGGTCGCCCTCCCCGCGGCGGCGCCGGACCTGGTCGCCGCAGCCCGGGCGGGCGGCAGGGTCTCGTGCACGACGCTCGCGCGCCGGCGGGCCTGGTGGATCCCCGCATCCGCGCTCGGGGCCGTGCATCTGCATATGACCCCCGGATCCGGTTCGGCGCGGACGCCCGCCGGCTGGGACGGCGCGCTCCACTGGACGAAGCCGGTGGCTCCGGTACCTCTCGGATCGCTCCTGGCGAGCATCGAGGATGCGCTCGCGCACATCGCGGTGTGTGAGCCCTTCGACACCGCCCTGGTGCTGTGGGAGTCCGCCGCGAGGGTCGAACGGCTTGCTGCCGAGTACCTCCGCTCCGTGCGCTGGGGTACGCGCGCGGCCCGCGAGCTCGCCCAGGCCGTCGGCGGTCTGTCCGACTCCGGCCTCGAGACGTTGGTCGTGGTACCGCTGCGGCGCTGGGGGCTGCAGGTGCGCCAGCAGGTCACACTCGCCGGCCGGCCCGTTGACCTCGTGATCGGTGATCGGCTCGTGGTCCAGATCGACGGCTACGAATTCCACTCGGACAGCGCCCAACGCACCAGAGACATCGCCCATGACGCCGAGCTCCGGTTGCGGGGGTACACGGTGCTGCGTTTCAGCTATGCCCAGGTGGTGCATGACTGGCCCGCAGTGGCGGCGGTGATCCGCCGGGCCGTTGCCGCCGGCCTCCACCTCGCACGGTAAAGCACGCTCGGCGGTGCGGCATCATCTCCGCAGAATCGCGCGAAGTTCGCAGGATTTCGGGTGGATGCTGCGAAGTTCGAGCGATTCTGCGAACTTCATGCCGCCGCCGCCGCCGCCGCCGCCGCCGCTGCTGCCGTGCGCGGCAGCGCGCTGGCTTCGCCGCCGACCCTGCGGACGCGGGGCGCGCGTCG
Organism: Microbacterium sp.; assembly: GCF_026393345.1. Taxonomy (GTDB): domain Bacteria; phylum Actinomycetota; class Actinomycetes; order Actinomycetales; family Microbacteriaceae; genus Microbacterium. The sequence goes on along the minus strand of NZ_JAPLAI010000035.1, from coordinate 51,150 downwards.
CTACAGTGAGCGTGTGATGCGCTCGCCGAAGCCCGACGCGACGCTGGGTGTGTCCCGCACCGAGGCGTACACCGACGGCGTCTTCGCGATCGCGGCGACCCTGCTCGTCCTCGATCTCACGGCCAGCGGGATCGGCCGCATCCGGACCGACGCCGAGATGTGGCACGCGCTGGCGGCGCTCGGCGACAACCTCATCGCGTTCGCGGTGAGCTTCGTGCTGCTGAGCGGCCTGTGGGTGATCCACCTGCGGCAGTTCCGCGAGATCGTCCGGGTCGACGCCGTCCTGCTGTGGCTGAACAACCTGCGGTTGCTGTTCATCGTGCTCATGCCGTTCACGACCATCCTCACCGCGGAGTACTCCGACTTCTCCGCGGGACGGATGCTGATGCCCATCAACTTCTTCCTCGCGGCGCTCGCGGGGCACCTGTCCTGGCGATGGGCGGCGTCCGGGAACGGCCACCTCATGCGCGAGGGCGACCAGGGCGAGCGCTCGATCGAGGGGATGGACGGGCTCGCCGCGATCATCTGCGCCGCGCTCGCCATGATCGCCTCGCCCTGGGTGGGGTCGTGGGGCTTCGTCGCGTTCGTCTTGAACGGGCCGCTCACACGGTTGCTGCGGGCTCGGGCTCGGCGTCGGCTCGGGCGTCAGCAGCCGGAGGCGTCGTAGCCGCACGGGGTGATCGCCCCGCGGGCAGCCACAGCGCAGCGACTGCGGCGACGATCAGCACCGCTGCTCCCACGAGGACCGCGGGGCGGGCCGCATCCACGTACCGGTCCGGCAGCAGCTCGCCACCGGCGCCGAGGAACACGGCGGTCATGACGGCGGTGCCGAGGGCGATGCCGATCTCCCGCAGCGTCGAGTTGACGCCGGATGCCTTCGCGTGGTCGATCATCCCGAGCGTGGCGAGCAGCGCGGTCGCGGAGGGCGCGAACACGAGACCCATGCCGACGCCCGCCATGAGGAACGGCGCGACGAGCGCGGCGTAGTCGAGCGTCACCGACATGATCACCGCGATCCAGCCGAGGGCGACGCCCTGCAGCAGCAGTCCCGTCACCATGAGTGCGCGGGTCCCGACGCGACCGGCGAGGAGTCCGGCGAGCGGGGCGACGAACATGGGCGCGATCGTCCACGGCGTCGTCTGCAGCGCGGCCTCGAGCGGCGTCGATCCCTGCACGACCTGCATGTACTGGATGAGCAGGAAGATCGATCCGAACGTGCCGAAGCTGAACGCGAAGCCCACGACGTTGGTCAGCGTGAAGGAGCGATCACGGAAGAGGCGCAGCGGCATGAGCGGCGAGCGACCGCGCGCCTGGCGGACGAGGAACGCGGCCACGAGCACCACCCCCGCGGCGATCTCGGCGATGACACCGACAGATCCCCAGCCGTCGTCGTTACCGCGGACGATCGCGTGCACCAGGGTGAGGACGCCGAGCCCCGCGAGTGCCGCGCCCAGCACGTCGATCCGGCCACGGGCGCCCCGGTCGTTGGACAGGGCGAAGAGGGCCAGCGGGATCGCGAGGATCGCGACCGGCACGTTGATCCAGAAGATGGCCTGCCAGTTCCAGCCCTCCATGACCGCGCCGCCGACGAGCGGACCCACTGCGACGCCGAGGCCGGAGATCCCGCCCCACAGGCCGATGGCGACGGGGCGTCGCTCGGGCGCCACCTGGCCGGAGATGAGTGCGAGCGACAGCGGCATGACCCCGGCGCCCCCGAAGCCCTGCACGGCGCGGGCGATGATCAGCTGCGTCGGGTCGGTGCTGAGGGCGGCGAGGACGGACCCGAGCCCGAACACGGCGATGCCGATGAGGAACACCGTCCGGCGCCCGAAGCGGTCGCCGAGAGCGGCGGCGATGAGGATCGTCGAGGCGAACGCCAGCGTGTACGCGTTGACGAACCACTGCAGCTCGGCCACGGATGCGCCGAGGTCGGCGTGCAGCACGGGCAGGGCGTTGGTCATGACGAGGTTGTCGAGGGTCGCCATGAACATCGGGACGGATGCGGCGGCCACCACGAGGCCGAACGGCCTGCGGGTAGTGGGGGAGAGGGACACCGATGCTCCTTCGTTGTAATCGAATGATTACTAAGTCTCCCGACACTGTAGTAATCGACTGATAACATGTCAAGCGTGACCACGACAGCGACTCCGAAGGCCCGGCTGAGCTCCGAGGAGCGACGCGCGCAGATCGTGCTCGCAGCCCTCTCCGTGTTCGGAGCGAAGGGCTACGTCGGCACGACCACCGACGATGTCGCCCGTGCCGCCGAGGTGTCGCAGCCGTACGTCGTCCGACTGTTCGGCTCGAAGGAGAATCTGTTCCTCGCGGCCATCGAGGAGGCGCTCGCCCGCATGCTGGCCGCCTTCGACACCGCGCTCGAGGCGCCGCTCGACGCGGGCGAGGATGAGCGCCTCGAGCACCGTATCGGCCGCAGCTACATCGATCTGCTGCAGGTGCGCGGGCTCCACCAGACTCTGTCGCACGCGTTCCTCCTCGGCGCCCATCCCGTCATCGGGCCCCGCGCCCGCGACGGCTACGCCCGGGTGTGGCAGTACCTCCGCGAGCACGGGTTCACCCCGGAGCGCGCCCACGCCTTCCTCGCCGAGGGGATGATGCTGAACACGGTCATCGGCCTGCGCCTGGCCGACGACAACGACACCGACCCCCGGATCGCGGAGCTGTTCACCGCCTGCTTCCCGACGGAGAAAGCCGCGGTCCTGCGCCTGGCGCCCCGCGTCGACGAGCCGTGGTGAGCCCGGTGGCGCCCCCGGGTAGGCTGGGACAGTGAGCATGGACATCGAGATCGGCCGCGCCAAGCGGGCCCGCCGTGCGTACACCTTCGACGACATCGCAGTGGTACCGTCGCGGCGCACGCGCAATCCGGAAGACGTCTCGACCGGATGGTCGATCGACGCCTTCCACTTCGACATCCCGGTGCTCGCTGCGCCGATGGACTCGGTGGTGTCCCCGCACACCGCGATCACGCTCGGCCAGCTCGGTGGGCTCGGCGTCCTCGACCTCGAGGGCCTGTGGACCCGGTACGAGGACCCGGAGCCGATCCTCGCCGAGATCGCGGCGCTGCCCGACGACGGCGCGACCCGCCGGATGCAGGAGCTCTACGCCGAGCCGATCAAGCCGGAACTGGTGCGTGACCGCCTCGCCGAGATCCGTGCCGCGGGTATCACCGTCGCGGGCTCGCTCACGCCGCAGCGCACGCAGGAACTGTACGAGACCGTGGTCGCCGCCGGCGTCGACCTATTCGTCATCCGCGGCACGACGGTCTCCGCCGAGCACGTCTCGTCGGTCGCCGAGCCGCTGAACCTCAAGAAGTTCATCTACGACCTCGACGTGCCCGTCATCGTCGGCGGTGCGGCCACGTACACCGCCGCGCTCCACCTCATGCGCACCGGGGCTGCGGGCGTGCTCGTCGGCTTCGGCGGCGGCGCCACCTCGACCACCCGGGCGACCCTCGGCATCCACGCCCCGATGGCCACGGCGCTGGCCGACGTCGCCGGCGCCCGCCGCGACTACCTCGACGAGTCCGGCGGACGCTATGTGCACGTCATCGCCGATGGAGGCGTCGGAACCTCGGGCGACATCGTCAAGGCGCTCGCCATGGGTGCGGATGCGGTGATGCTCGGTGTCGCGCTCGCCCGTGCCACCGATGCGCCCGGTCAGGGATACCACTGGGGCCCCGAGGCCCATCACCCGAAGCTGCCGCGCGGCCGCCGAGCGAAGATCGGACAGGTCGCGCCGCTCGAGGAGATCCTCTACGGCCCGGCCCCCGTCGCGGACGGCACCGCGAACCTCATCGGGGCGTTGCGCAAATCCATGGCGACCACCGGCTACTCCGACCTCAAGGAGTTCCAGCGCGTCGAGGTCGTCGTCGCGCCGTACGGCTCGTGACCAGCGACCCCGTCACTCCTGCCGCGGCCGATCCCGAGGTCTTCCCGCCGACGCTGCGCGAGGTCATGCTGCGACCGCGCTGGCTCGCCATGCTCGCGCTGTGCCTCGTGGTCGCTGGCGTGTTCGCCTGGCTCGGACAGTGGCAGCTGGGCCGCGCGGTGCAGACGGACGAGGTCGTCGAGGGTGCCACCGAGCAGGTGCTGCCCATCGACGAGGTCGTCCAGCCCGGCGAGTACCTGAACGACCCGCTCGTCGGCCAGCGCGTCGAGGTCACCGGGACGTTCGTCCCGGGCGACTTCATCGTCGTCGCCGCGCGGTACAACGATGGGGCGCTCGGCTACTGGGTGACCGCGCAGTTCCGCCGCGACGACACGACGGAACCGACCTCCGTCGCCGTCGCGCTCGGCTGGGCGAAGACCGAGGCGGAGGCGCAGGACGCCGCAGCCGCCCTGGACGAACAGGCCACGGCCGACCCGGATGCCGTCGTACGCCTCACCGGCCGGCTCGTGTCCGATGAGGGCCCGATCGCACCGGACGCGCAGCATCCGATGGAACTCACCCGCATGTCGCCCGCGGCCCTGCTCGGCCGCTGGCACGACATCGAGGCGCTCGACGTGTATCGGCCATACCTCGTCAGCGATGCGGCGGTCGGCGATCTCGTCGAGATCTCGTCGCCCGCGCCGCAGACCGGCTCCGGCGTCAACTGGCTCAACATCTTTTACGCCGCGGAGTGGGCAGTGTTCGCCGGCTTCGCGTTCTACCTCTGGTACCGGCTGGCGAAGGATGCGCTGGAGAAGGAGATCGAAGAACTCGACGAGGACGCCGCGGCCTGACGGGCTGCTTCCCCGGGGAAGTCGCAGCCACCCCCACGGTAGGATGGAGACCATGCCGCAGCCCAAACTCGCCACCTTCCCGGCGATCCGCGGCGCGTTGCGGTTCTATCAGATCTGCTCCGTCGTCACGGGAACGATGCTCCTGCTCCTGGTCGCAGAGATGCTCGTCAAATACGCTTTCCACCACGAACTGTTCGCCGGCGGGTCCGGTGGGTTCCTGTGGTGGGCCGAGGTCACCGCCCTCGGCGAGTCGACCGGTGACGGCTTCAACATCTCGATGTTCATCCTCATCGCGCACGGCTGGTTCTACGTCGTGTACCTGTTCTCCTGCTTCCGGGTGTGGAGCCTGATGCGTTGGGAGTTCCCCCGCTTCCTGCTGCTGGCCCTCGGCGGCGTGATCCCGCTCCTCTCCTTCTTCCTCGAGGTCGCCACCGCCAAGAAGGTGCGCGCCTACCTCGCCGAGCGTGAAGCGGCCGACGCCGTGGCGGCCGCGCAGCCGCAGACCTCCGACCTTTCCTGACCCGTCCCACAGAGAGCACCCGGTGACAGAGCAAACCGAAACCTCCCAGCGACCCGTCCTCGTGGTCGACTTCGGCGCGCAGTACGCGCAGCTGATCGCGCGGCGCGTCCGCGAGGCGGGCGTGTACAGCGAGATCGTGCCGCACACCGCCACCGCCACCGAGATCGCGGCGCGGAACCCGGTGGGTCTCATCCTCTCCGGCGGTCCGTCGTCGGTGTACGAGGCCGGGGCACCGACGATCGACGAGGGCGTGTTCGACCTCGGCGTCCCGACGCTCGGCATCTGCTACGGCTTCCAGGTGATGGCGCAGGCGCTCGGCGGCCAGGTCGCCAACACCGGACTGCGCGAATACGGCGCCACCGACGCCACCATCGTCACCGAGGGGACGCTGCTGGCCGGCCAGCCCGCGGAGCAGAACGTGTGGATGAGTCACGGCGACCAGGTGCAGACCGCGCCGGCCGGCTTCGAGGTGCTCGCCCGCACCGCCGCGACCCCGGTCGCCGCGTTCGGCAGCGATGCCCGCAAGCTCTACGGCGTGCAGTGGCATCCCGAGGTGAAGCACTCCGACTTCGGCCAGCGCGTGCTCGAAAACTTCCTGCACAAGGCCGCGGGTCTTCCCGCCGACTGGAACAGCGGCAACGTCATCGCGGAGCAGGTCGACCGAATCCGGGCTCAGATCGGCACCGGCCGGGTCATCTCCGCGCTCTCCGGCGGCGTCGACTCCGCCGTGTCCACCGCGCTCGTGCACGAGGCCGTCGGCGACCAGCTGACCGCCGTGTTCATCGATCACGGGCTGCTGCGCAAGGGTGAGCGCGAGCAGGTCGAGAACGACTACGTCGCCTCGACCGGTGTGCGCCTCATCACGGTCGATGCCCGGGAGACGTTCCTGAACGCCCTCGCGGGGGTCAGCGACCCGGAACAGAAGCGCAAGATCATCGGCCGCGAGTTCATCCGCGCGTTCGAGAAGGTGCAGTCGGATCTCATTGCGGAGGCCGCCGCCGAGGGCGACCCCATCCGGTTCCTCGTGCAGGGCACCCTGTACCCGGATGTGGTGGAGTCCGGCGGCGGCGCCGGTACCGCGAACATCAAGAGCCACCACAACGTGGGCGGGCTCCCGGAGGACCTGCAGTTCGAGCTCGTCGAGCCGCTGCGCACCCTCTTCAAGGACGAGGTGCGAGCGATCGGCCGCGAGCTGGGGCTTCCCGAGGAGATCGTCTCGCGCCAGCCGTTCCCGGGCCCGGGCCTCGGCATCCGCATCGTCGGTGAGGTCACCGCCGATCGACTCGAGATCCTGCGGGACGCCGACGCGATCGCTCGCGCCGAGCTCACGAAGGCTGGCCTCGACGGCGAGATCTGGCAGTGCCCCGTCGTGCTGCTGGCCGACGTCCGCTCGGTCGGCGTCCAGGGCGACGGCCGCACCTACGGTCACCCCATCGTGCTGCGTCCCGTCTCCAGCGAGGACGCCATGACGGCCGACTGGACCCGGCTGCCCTACGACGTGCTGTCGAAGATCTCCAACCGGATCACGAACGAGGTCCGCGACATCAACCGCGTGGTGCTCGACGTCACCTCCAAGCCCCCGGGGACGATCGAGTGGGAGTGAGCCCCGAAGCAGACGGTGAGGGACGGTTCATCCGTCCCACGAAGACGGATGCCGTCTTCAACCGTGTCGTCGGAACGCTCACCCGTCTCGGTCTGCCGCTCGCCGGCAGCCGTGTGCTCGCCGTGCGCGGTCGCGCCAGCGGCGAGATGCGCACCACCCCGGTGTGGGCATGGGAGGTCGGCCGCTTCTTCGAGGGCGTCTCTGCCGATTCGTCCGAGGCGAGGCTGCGGGAGATCGCACCGGGGTTCCCGGTGTTCCGGATCGAGACCCGGTCGTGACCGCGGGCGCCCCACTGCTGCCCGACGCGTCGTATCTGCTGCTGGCGAGCCGGCTCATCCCGGGCCTCGACGGCGGCTTCGCGGTGTCGGTCATGCGCCGCGCGCGAGACATCGCCGAGGCGACGGGGGAGTGGCCGCTGCTCCTCACCGTCGACGTCGCCGACACCGCCGTACATGACGCGCACCGCGCGGAATGGGTGCGCCGTGGGATGCTCGGTGCGCCCGAGCACCTGCGGAACCTCTTCGACGACGCCCGCGCCGACCGGTCCTGGCTGCTCGCCGCGGTCCGGGACGTGGCCGATCCGCCTGGTGGCGGGTCGGAATTCAGGCTGCATCGGCCCGAGACCGCTCCCACGGCGGGCGAGACCCCGGATCAGCGTGAATTACGACCGCAGACGCGGGTCATCACGGACGCCGACGGTGCGCCGGTGCTCGAGATCCCCTGGGGCGTCGGAGGCTCCGAATGGCACCTCCTCGACGCGCCGGTGCGGGTCTTCGCCCGCGACGGCGCCGTGGCGGGCGAGCTCCACGGCTACCGCGAGCTCTACCGCGCCTGGGTCGACCACCTCGCGGCACAGTCCCGTGCTCGCCTCGACCGCCCCGTCGTGCTGCTGTGCGAGTCGCGGCAGATCGGCGAAGTCCTCGTCGACGACGGCCCCGGTCGCGGCCGCCCCGACGTGCGGATCCTGCACACCACCCACGCCTGCCACGTGCGTGCCCCCTTCACCTGGGATGCGCCGATGGACGCGGCGTGGGAGCGGTGGCTCGCGGTCGCCGAGCGGTTCGAGGGCGTCCTCTGGCTCACCCCCACGCAGCGCGACGACGTGGTGCGGCGCGGCTACGACCGCATCCGGTCCTTCGTCGTGCCGCATCCCGCCCCCGCGCCCAGGGATGCGAGTCCCGAGCCCGGTCGCGTCGTGATGCTGAACTCGCTCATTCCGCGCAAGCGCGTCGACCACGCCGTGCACGCCGTCGCCCGCGTGCCGGAGGCGCGGCTCGTGGTGTTCGGCACCGGCGCGGAACGGGACGCGATCGCCGCCCTCGCCACGAGCCTCGGCGTTGACCTCGACCTCGCCGGACACGTCGACGACCCCGAGGACGGCTGGCGTGGCGCCGACGTGCTGCTGCTCACGAGCGAGTCGGAGGGGCAACCCCTCGTCGTGCTCGAAGCGCTCGCCCACGGCGTGCCGGTGGTGTCGTACGACATGCCCTACGGACCGCGCGATACGCTCGCCGACGGCGGCGGGATGCTGGTGCCCTCCGGCGACGTGGACGCGCTCGCGGCCGCCCTCGCTGCGGTGGTCACCGACCGCGACCGTCGTAACCGGCTGTCGGCGGAGGGTCGTGCCGCCGCGGCCAAGAAGGATGCGGCGGCGTCGATGCGTGCGCTGGGCGCCGCGGTCACCGCCGCCCTCTGACCCGCGGCGTCCGACATCGGGAACGACGAAGGGGCCGCCTCGGTGAGACGGCCCCTTCGATTCAGCGAGTACTAGTTGTTGCCGCGCAGGATGGCGAGCATCCGCAGGATCTCGAGGTACAGCCACACGACGGTCACCATGATGCCGAAGCCGCCGAGCCAGCCGAACTTCCGCGGGGCGCCGTTGCGGACGCCCTGCTGGATCTGGTCGAAGTCGAGCACCAGGGAGTACGCCGCCATGATGACGACGACGACGCCGATGATGAGGCCCAGCGGGATGCCGGCGACCTGCATGCTGTAGATGCCGAAGGCGCCGCCGTTCTGGTCGTTGAACACACCGAACATCATCAGCACCACGTTGATCAGCGAGAAGGCGAGGTAGCCGAACATCGCGATCATGAAGATCTTCGTGGCCTTGGCCGACGCGCGCACCTTACCGCTGGCGAACAGCGCCAGGGTCACCCCGACGACCGCGACGGTCGCGAGCGTGGCCTGCAGCACGATGCCGGGCCAGATGTATTCGAAGTAGGCCGAGATGCCGCCGACGAAGAGTCCCTCGAAGGCCGCGTAGGCGAAGATCAGCGCCGGACGCACGGTCTTGCGCGAGGTGAAGATGACGACCAGCGACAGCACGAAGCCGCCGAGTGCACCGATCAGCCACGGCGCCATCGACGGCGCCGGGTTGGTGGCGGTGACGGGGGACATCGTCCACAGCCAGCCGGCGACGGCGCCGACCAGCAGGATGCCGAAGAGGGCGAGGGTCTTGTGGACGGTGTCCTCGACCGTCATCCGGCCGGTGTCGACGGCGCCGGCGGACGGCGCGGCGTAGGCCCCCTCGAGGGTCGCCTGTGCGGCGGCGTCGACGGGCGCGTGGGCTGCGGGCGGGGTCAGCCCCACGCCTCCGCCGCGTCGCTCTTGGAAGGCGGGATTGTTGAATGCAGGATTGGAAGAGGCCATCGCTCAGCTCCAGGTCTCGGGTGGCAGCACGGTGCTGCACCTTCAGGTTATCCGAGGGACCGCAAGGGATCGCGGTGTATCGCTGTGAGTGGGCTTTGAGGGACGGTGGCGCCGGCCGCAACCCCCGCATCCGCCGCCGCCGCTCGGGTAGCGTGGCAGCGATGTCTCCCCTCGTCGTCGGGCACCGCGGCGCTCCCGGATACCGCCCCGAACACACCCGCTCCTCCTACGAGCTCGCCCTGGCCATGGGGGTGGATGCGGTCGAACCCGACATCGTCGCCACCCGCGATGGGGTGCTCGTCATCCGGCACGAGAACGAGATCTCCACGACGACGAACATCGCCGACCACCCCGAGTTCGCCGATCGCAAGCGCACCAAGGCGTTCGCCGGGCATGAGCTCACGGGGTGGTTCACCGAGGACTTCACCTGGGCGGAGCTGTCGACGCTCCGGTGCCGGGAGCGGATCCCGCAGCTGCGCCCCGACTCCGCCGCGTATGACGATCAGGAGCCGATGCTCCGGCTGCTCGACCTGCTGGCCCTGCTGGATGCGGCCGACCGGCCGGTGCGCCTGGTGCTCGAGGTCAAGCACGCCGCCTACTTCGCCGCGATCGGGCTCGACCTCGTGCCGTTGATCGAACGAGACCTCCATGCGGCCGGCTGGTGGGGCGACGGGGAACGGCTGATCGTGGAGTCCTTCGAGCCCACCGTGCTGGCGGCGCTTCAGGAACGCGGGCTGCCCGCCGCGTACATCTACCTGATGGAGGCCGAGGGATCGCCCGCCGACCTCCTGCTGGCGCGGGGTGCCGGCGCCCCCACGTACCGGGACGAGATGTCGCCCGCGGGCCTCGACGCCCTCGTCGGTCACGTCGACGGGATCAGCCTGGACAAGAAGGTCATCCTCGAGCCGAACAAACTCGGCCGCGTGACCGGCCCGTCACGCGTGGTCGCCGACGCGCACGATCGCGGTCTCGAGGTCTTCGCCTGGACCGCGCGACCGGAGAACAAGTTCCTGGTGCGGCAGTTCCGTGAGGGGAGCGAGCCGTCGCGGTTCGGCGACTATCAGGCGGAGTGGGCCGTGCTCCGCGACGCCGGCATCGACGGGGTCTTCGTCGACCATCCCGACCTCGGGGTGGCGTTCTTCCGCTGACCCGCGACCTGCCGGCCCGCCCACCCGCGGGCGCACGCGCAGGCTGCCCGTCCGGGGGCGCAGCAGCCCCGGATAAGCTGGTCCCGATGGAACTGGGCGTATACGGGATCGTGGCTGTGGCCGTGATCGTCGGTGTGGCCGCCTTCGCAAAGAAGCTCGGCATCGCCGCCCCTCTCCTCCTCGTCGTCGTCGGCGTCGGCCTGTCGTACCTCCCGGGGGTCCCCGAGATCGAGGTCGATCACGAGATCATCCTCGACGGGCTCCTGCCGCCGATCCTGTACGCCGCCGCGATCAGCGTCCCCATCGTCGACTTCCGGCGGAACCTTGCGCCGATCGCAAGCCTCTCGGTCGTCCTCGTGATCGTCACGGCCTTCGCCACGGGCATCCTGCTGTACACGCTGCTGCCCGACCTCAACTTCGCGGCGGCCGTCGCGCTCGGCGCGATCATCGCCCCGCCGGATGCGGTCGCCGCCACCTCCATCGGTCGCCGGCTGGGGCTACCCCCACGCCTGCTGACCCTCCTTGAGGGGGAGGGGCTCGTCAACGACGCCACCGCCCTGGTGCTCCTCCGCTCGGCGGTCGCCGCCGCCGCGGGCGGGCTCGCGTCGCCCTGGGCCGGCGTCGCGGACTTCCTCTACGCGGTCGCCATCGCGGTCGTCATCGGTCTCATCGCGGGATACCTCACCGTGTGGGTGCGCTCCAAGCTCTCCGACCCCGTGCTCGACACCGCGATCTCGCTGGCCGTGCCGTTCGTCGCCTTCATGCCGGCCGAAGCGCTGCACGGTTCCGGGGTGCTGGCGGTCGTCGTCGCCGGGCTCTACACGGGTCATGCGGCGCCGGCGAAATTCTCGCCGCAGTCCCGGATCAGCGACCGCATCAACTGGCGCACGATCCAGTTCCTGCTGGAGAACGGTGTCTTCCTCCTCATCGGGCTCGAGATCCGCACCCTCATCGACGACGTCGACCCGACCGTGCTCGGCGCGGGCGAGTCGATCGGCATCGGGCTGCTCGCGACCCTCGCCCTCATCCTCATCCGGTACCTGTGGATCGGTCCGCTCGTGTACGGCCTGGGACGCCGGTCCCGGCAGGCGGAGAAGCTGACCTACCGGAACCTGCTCGCGCTGTACTACTACCGCACGCATCCGGTCTCGACCAAGCGCGAAGCGCGGATCCGCAACCGGCTGGAGCGCGATTACGAGCGGCGCCGGGCCGACCTCGAGACGCTGCGACAGGAGCACATCGACTGGCGCGGTGGCGTGGTCCTCGGCTGGTCCGGCATGCGCGGGGTGGTGACGCTCGCCGCCGCGCAGTCGCTGCCGGACGAGACGCCCTACCGGCCGCAGCTCATCCTCATCGCGTTCACCGTCGCCGTCGTCAGCATCCTGCTCCAGGGCGGCACGCTGCCATGGCTCATCAAGATCCTCGGCGTGCAGGGCATCGACGTCAAAGAGGACCGCAAGGAACTCGCGCAGCTGCTCGAGACGCTCAGCGCCGCGGGCCTCGATGCCCTGCATGACGAGGTCACCAATCGCGGTGACGAGCTCGACCCCGAGGTCGCCGAACGCGCACGACAGTCCTCATTCCTCGCCACCGAGGCCGCGTGGGAGCGCGCCGGCCGGGGCGGCGAGGAGAGCGAGACCCCGCACCGCATCTTCCGCGAGCTGCGGCTGGCGATCGTCGCGGCCGAGCGCGAGAAGATGCTGGAGCTGCGGGCCGCGGGCACGTACCCCTCCCGCATCCTCGCCGAGGCCCAGGTGATGCTCGACCAGGAGGAGACCCGGCTGCAGCGTCGTCCGGGCGGCGCCGGCCACTGAGCCGCCCCGACCTCGGCTCTTCCCATCGGCCCGGGCGTGCCCATACGGTGGACGCGTGACCTCCGCAGGAATCGAAGCGATCGACGTACGGCGGTCCTTCGGCCGCGTCGAGGCCGTCCGCAGCATCACCCTCACCGCCCTCCCCGGCCGGATCACCGGTCTCGTGGGACCCAACGGGGCCGGCAAGACCACGCTGCTGCTCATGCTGGCATCGCTCCTCCGACCGGATGCGGGCAGCATCCGGGTCGCGGGCATCGACCCGGTGGACGACCCCGCCGGCGCCCGCGCCCGCATCGGCTGGATGCCGGACGCCCTCGGCGCCTGGGCCTCGCTGACCGCTCGCGAGACGCTGGTGTACACCGGGCGCCTCTACGGCATGACCCGCGCTGCCGCTCGCGACCGCGCCGCCTCACTGCTGACGCGCGTCGGGCTCGCCGATCTTGCCGATGCGCCCGCGCGCGTGCTGTCCCGCGGGCAGAAGCAGCGCCTGGGACTTGCCCGGGCACTCGTGCACGACCCGGAGGTGCTGCTGCTGGACGAACCCGCATCCGGTCTCGACCCGCAGGCGCGGATCGACCTGCGTGAGCTGCTTCGCTCCTTCGCCGCGGCCGGCCGCACCGTGCTCATCTCCAGCCATGTGCTGAGCGAACTCGACGAACTCGTCGATGATGCCGCCTTCGTCCTCGCGGGCCGATCGGTCGACGAGCCGGGCGTGGGCACGCGGATGCGGCGGTGGCGGGTCCGGGCGACCGGCGAGCGTCCGACCGCGGCCGGCGTGGCCGCGCTCCTCGGGCTCGCCCCCGAGGACGTGGGATCGGACCGCGACGCTCTCACCGTGCCGTTCGCGTCCGACGCCGACGCGGCACACGGGCTGGGCACGCTCGTGGCGGGAGGGGTGCCGGTCATCGAGTTCGCGCCGGCGGTCGGCAGGCTCGAACAGGCGTTCCTCGATCTCGGAGACGCCTCGTGAACGCGGCACGACTGTGGGCCATCGTCCAGCTCGAACTCGCCCAGCGGGTGCGGTCGGTCGCCTGGTACGTGCTGCTCGGTGTCTTCGCCGTCATCCTCATCGCGGTGACCGGGCTCTCGTTCCTCGCCTGGTCGTGGAGTCCGGAGCCGGGCGGCGCCATCTATTCCACGATCGTGTACGTCGTGCTGCTGCTCGTCGTGCTGGTGTCGCCCACCGTGTCCGGTAACGCCGTCAACGGCGACCGGGATGCGGCGACCCTCGCCCCCGTCCAGGTCACCCTCGCCTCCACCGCTGACATCGTGTTCGGCAAGCTCCTCGCCGCGTGGATCACGGGTCTCGCGTTCGTCGTGGTCGCGGTGCCGTTCATGGTGATCGCCATGGTGGGTGGCGGGGTGACGGTCCCGGTCCTCGCAGTCTCGCTGCTCATCCTGGTGATCGAGATCGGCGTGTTCGCCGCGATCGGGGTGGGTCTGTCGGCGCTCATCGCCCGTCCGCTCTTCTCCGTCGCCGCGACCTATCTCGTGGTCGCGGCGTTCGTGATCGGCACGCTCATCGCCTTCCTCCTCGGTGGCTCGGCCGTCCGCACCGAGGTGGTGTCGCAGTCGCGGTGGCTGGAGGACACCACTGTCTACGATTGCGGTCCGGGTACCGGCGACCCGAGCTGCGGTGACATGACCGAGCCGGAGTACGTGTGCAGCGAGTGGCAGACCTCCCGTTACGACATGCCCCGGTTCGACCAGGTGTGGTGGATTCTCGCCGCCAATCCGTTCGTCGTCCTCGCCGACGCGACCCCCGCGACGTTCGACCGTCGGGGCGAGCCGGAGGATCTGTTCGGGCAGATCCGCGCGAGCGTGCGGTTCGCGCAGATCCCGCCGAAGACGGAGATCGTCACCGACGGGTGCACCGATACCGGATCCGTCGAGTACCCGTCGACCCAGGAAAGGATCGAGGGCACGACGCCGAGCTGGTTCGTCGGCCTCGCGGTGCAGCTGATCGTCGCGGCCTTGCTGATGTGGGGGGCCTGGGCGCGCACCCGGACCCCGGCTCGCACCCTGCCGCCGGGCACCCGCGTCGCCTGATCCGGGTGCCCTGTCAACCCCGGGCCGGGGCACCGCATGCCACGTCTAGCGTGTCGGCATGGATTCCCCCGAACAGACCCCGCTGCGCGCCGTCGCCCTCAACTGCACCCTGAAGCCGGGCGATGAGCCCTCGAGCACCGAGCTCCTGCTGTCGCAGGTGCTGGGCGAACTCGCCCTGCACGGCGTTGTCGGCTCGCAGCTGCGCGTCGTCGACCACGATGTGAAGCCCGGCGTCGACGCCGATATGGGAGAGGGGGACGCGTGGCCGACGCTTCGTGAGCAGGTGCTCGCCGCCGACATCCTCGTGATCGGCACCCCGACGTGGATGGGACACATGTCCTCCGTCGCGCAGCGCGTGCTGGAACGCCTGGATGCGGAGCTGTCGGAGACGGATGCGGAAGGGCGGCCACACCTGTTCGGCAAGGTCGCGGTCACCGCTGTCGTCGGCAACGAGGACGGCGCCCACAAGATCACCGCCGACCTCTTCCAGGGGCTCAACGACGTGGGGTACACGATCCCGGCGCAGGGCGGTACGTACTGGAACGGCGAGGCCATGCAGTCGGTCGACTACAAGGACCTCGACGAGACGCCCGAAGCGGTGGCCTCGGCGACCCGCACGCTCGCGCGCAACGCGGCAGCCCTCGCGGAGTTGCTGCGCTCGAACCCGTACCCGGCCGGGTAGCGGGTCAGGACGCCGGGCCGCCGTGCGGCCGCAGGAGCTTGTGCGTGCCGTCGCACCATGGCTTGATCGCGGAGTTCCCGCAGCGGCACAGCGCGACCGTGCGGCGGCGGGAGACGATCGGGTTCCCCTCGTCGTCGCGGAGATCGATCGCTCCGCGGACGAGCAGCGGCCCGTCGGGGCACACGACGAGCTGTACCTCGGGATCCGTCATGGTCGCATCCTCTCGGTCTCGTTCGCGCGATCCGGTCATGACGCCTCCGCGGCAGGCCGGAGCGCGCTCGCGCCCGACTCCCACGCCCGCAGCGCGTGCTCGGCGACGAGATCGTCCATGAGCAGGCACGCGGCGGCGCCGAAGAGGATGTCCGCCGCGAGGGCGGGCTGATCCTCGGCCAGGCCGCCGGCGAGATCCCGTCCGGCGATCTGCTCGTGGACGGCGTCGGCCTCGACGTGCTCGTCGAAGTACGCCGTGACATCCGTCCCGAAACCGGCCCGCCGGAGGCCGTCGGCGTACCGCCGGTTGGGAAGGGACGAGGTCATCTCGAACGCCGCCAGGTGCCCGACCACGGCGCCGAGCAGGCGCCGGTTCAGGCCGAACATCGACATCACGTTCTGGTGCGCCAGGATGACGGCCGGGACCCGGTCCAGGTAGGTGCCGTAACCGTCATCGAGTCCGGCGCCCCGCATCGCGTCGGCGTAGAGCACGGCGTGCATGCGCTCGGGTCGTCCGCCGCCGTATTCGTCGGACTGGATCTCGACCAGCGCCGCCTTCGCGCGACCGGTGAGCCGCGGGATGGCCCAGGAGTGCGGGTCGGCTTCCCGCAGCGTGTAGATGCTCCGGAGGATGAGCATCTCGCGGATCTGCTCGGGCGTGGCCTTCTTCTCGACGAAGCGGGCGAGGCTCGGTCCGGGCGTCGGCGCCGTCAGATCGAACAGGGTCGATGCCATCGTGCCCGCCGTCACCTGCGAGGGGAGTGCAGGCGGGGAGACCCGGTCGCGGAGGTGCTGCTCGAACACCGCCTCGAGGATCGCGCGGGCGCGGAGCAGATCGGGATGCCACTCCACGTCGGCGCCGAGCGGGCCGAACGATCCGTACGCGAGACCGTAGAGGACGAACAGTGCCAGCTGCAGGTCACCGTCGTGGATCGCATCGGGCGTCCGCGACGCGGCCTCGGCCGCCGCCTCCGGGATGGCGTCGAAGGCGGCTTCGGGAGAGTCGATCGCCGCCATGATGAGCGCACTGAGCGGGCCGCGGTCGCGGAACGGCACGGAAAACCAGGCGGCCGGAGGCACAGCAGTCAACGACATGTCCTCAGTCCATCCCACCGCCCACCGCGGAGCGACGGGCTTGCCGTGCGGTGACGGGAAGTGCTACCCATGGTGTGCCCGCCACAGGCTTCCACGCCGCGGCCGGGTCTACGGAGGAGCGACGCGTGAGCGACTGGAACCAGCAGATCATCGAACAGTTCCGTGCGAACGGCGGTACGGTCGACAGATTCGGCGACAAGCTGGTGCTGTTGCATCACATCGGTGCCCGCAGCGGTGTCGAACGCCTCACCCCGGTGATGGCCATCCGCGAGGATACGGACACCTGGCTCATCGCCGCATCCAAGGCCGGCGCCCCGGACAATCCCGCCTGGTTCCACAATCTGCTCGCCCACCCGGACGTCGACATCGAGACACCGGAGGGTGTGGTGCCGGTGCGCGCCACCCGCCTCGAGGGCGAGGAGCGCGACGCCGCCTGGGCGCGGTTCACGACCGCGAGCCCCGGCTTCAAGGCCTATGAGGAGAAGACTGACCGGGTGATCCCGGTGCTGGCGCTGCGACGTCGCTGAACGACGGTCAGGTCGCCGCCGTCCGATCCCGCTCCTCACGCCCGGCCACGAGCCCGGCCCGCCACCCCGGAGCCCGGCCCCCGGACGGAGGCACGACGCGTTCGGCATCGATGCCGGCCGTGAGCAGCAGCCACGACGCGAGGGAGTTCGAATTCCACATGTCCCCGCATCCGAGTGCGTCTCGCCCCCAGGTGTACGCCGGGATCCGGCCGACGCGCGCGATCAGTGCCTCGGCCGTCCCGGACGCCAGCGGGAACGTCGCGGGCGACGCCACCGCCCACTCCCGGTCGGGCAGGATGCCGTCCGCCCAGCAGCGCACCTCGTAGCGGAAGAAGCGGCTGAACCCGAGCCATCGAGCCCCCACCGGCCCGGTGGCCACGACCCCCCGCTCGTGCACCGGCGCGCTCCACGCCGGCGTCATCTCGATGAGGTGCCGGTGCCCGCCCTGGAACACCTCGAGCGCCGCGTGGTACAGCGGCTGCGGGGATCGTCGCTCGCGCCGCGCCTGCAGGTGTTCCCACCACGCACTCGTGTGGATCACCACATGACCGCCCGCGCCGACCGGCAGCCACCACAGTTCGATTCGATCTTCCGGCATCACGTCTCGACCGCCTGCGGACGCGGTGCCCGCGCGCGCCACGCTACCGTCGCCGAGGACGGACCGCAGCAGCGGCCTGCGGTGGGGTCAGGCCTTCGGGCCCACCACGAGGTTCGCCTCGGCCCACTGACCGAGTTGTCGGAGCACGGGGATGAGCTGCTCGCCGCCCGGGGTGAGCTCATAGGTCACGGCGACCGGGGGGCCGGGGTCGACGCTGCGCGTCAGAAGCGTCGCGTCGGCGAGTTCGGCGAGCCGGTCGGAGAGCACGGCATCGCTGATCCCCGTGACGGCGCGGCGCAGCGCGACGAACGACATCGGGCCTGCGCCGAGGGAGTCGATGATCATGCCGTTCCACCGCTTGCCGAGGATCGAGAACGCGAGGGTCACCGTGGCGTCGCACTGGTGCCGCCCCTCCTCGTTCACGTCCATGGCGGGAGTCTATCGTGCTAGTGTCACCAAAGTCGCTTTGAAAAGCAGAGCGACTAGTCAAAATGCGATTGGAGTCATCGTGACGCTGTTCCGCCTGGATGCCAGCATCCTTCCCGCCACGTCCTCGAGCCGAGCGCTGGGGGACCTCGTCGAAGAACAATGGGTCGCCGCACATCCGGATTCGACCGTTGTCCGGCGCGACCTCGCCGCCGACCCGATCCCCGCCACCGCGTGGCCGAACGCCGTAACCGGCGGTTTCACCCCCGAGGCCGACCGCTCCGAGGCGCAGCGGGACGCGATCGCCCTCGCCACGACCCTGGCCGACGAGCTCGTGACCGCGGACGCGCTGCTGTTCACCGTCCCGCTCTACAACTTCGGGGTGTCCCAGCACTTCAAGGCCTGGTTCGACCTCGCCTATACCGACCCCCGCATCAACCCCGAGGGCACCGCCCTCCGTGGCAAGCCGGCCACGCTCGTCACGGTCCTCGGCGGCAACTACAGCCCCGGAACCCCGAAGGAGGGCTGGGACCACTCCACGTCGTGGCTTCGCCGGGTACTCGAAGACGTCTGGGGCCTCGACCTGCGCGTCGTCCAGCGTGAGTTCACCCTCGTCGGGGTCAACCCGGCGCTCGACGCCTTCACCGATATGGCGGCCGAGATCAAGGCCGGCGCCGAGGCCGCGGCGGTCCGGTCCGGCCGTGAGCTCGCGGCGCTGCGGCACACCCAGACCGCGGCCTGACCATGGGCGTAGCGTGACCCGGGTGAGTGTCCACTTCGAGCTGTTCTCATCCTCGTTCTGCGGCGCATGCGCACAGACCCGGATGCTGCTCGAAACGGCCGCGGGAGTGATCCCCGAAAGCCGCCTCACCGAGCATGATGTCGCCTTCGAGCCGGACCTGGCCGAGGAGCTCGACATCGCCGCCACCCCGACCGTCATCGTCCGGAACGGTGAGGGGCGCGAGGTCGTCCGGGCGAGCGGTGTGCCGACGATGGACCAGATACTCCGCGCCGCCGCGCTCGCGATGGACTGACCCGCCGATCAGGCCGGTGAGCCTTCCGGCGGTGCCGGAACACCGGCGGGGTGGAGCGGCATGAGCCGGGAGTACGTGGTCACCCCGACCGTGATCGTGGCCACGTGCATCGCCATCAGCGTCACCGTGACAAGCCAGCCGAGACTGAGACCCACGATGACGTCGGGGATGAACGACAGCACCAGGAACGCGGGAACGAGCCACCGCATCACCCGTCGCGGATCGCGCGCGTACCGGTTGATCAGGTGCCAGCCGATCGCGCCGCCGATCGCGGCGACAACGGTGGCCGGGATGTAGGCCGCGGGCAGCAGTCCGCCGGTGGCTGCCGCCCCGAGCGACACGCCGCCCCACGCGATCAATGCGTTCACGGCGCTCCCGATGACGGCGACGATGAGCGCGCTGAGCGGGATGCCGACGCGGGCCGGGTAGCCGAG
Organism: Microbacterium sp.; assembly: GCF_026393345.1. Taxonomy (GTDB): domain Bacteria; phylum Actinomycetota; class Actinomycetes; order Actinomycetales; family Microbacteriaceae; genus Microbacterium. The sequence continues at coordinate 31,622 of NZ_JAPLAI010000035.1, read as the reverse complement.
AGTCGATACGGTCATGTCTTCCTCCTGTGATTTCCGATGGGGTGGAGCGGCTTACTCGTAACGGAGCGCCTCGACCGGGTCCTTCCCGGCGGCGCGGGCTGCGGGCAGAGTGCCGGCGAGGAATGCGACGAACATGATGAGCAGGATCGTGAGCGCGATCGTCACCGGGTCGAAGGCGATGATCGTGAGTCCCGGCAGGGCGGAGAGCAGCGCACCGGCGAGGATGCTGCTGGCAGCGGTCCCGACGACCATCGCCGCCGCGACGCCGATGGCGCTGCCGAGGAACCCGATGAACACGGCTTCGATGCTGAAGAGGGTGAACACCCGGGCACTGCTCATGCCGAGTGCCTTCATCAGGCCGATCTCGCGGGTGCGTTCCTGCACCGACATGAGCAGGGTGTTCACGATCCCGAATCCCGCGGCGAGCAGGGCGATCGCGGCGAAGACGTTGAGGACGAGCACGATGGTGTCGATGACCGTGGTGAAGGCGCCGAGCTGATCGGCGGTCGTCGTGCCGGTGTATCCGGCGTCGGCGAGGCGCGCCTTCAGGTTGTCGATCTGCGTTGTCGTGAGGCCCGGGTCGAACCACGCGGTGGCCGACGACCATCGGTCGAGCTGGTCGGCCGGTAGTCCCGCACTCTGCAGCGTCGCGAGCTCATCCTGCAGGGCGGTGTTCGCGATGAGGCTCGAGCCTCCCGGGCCGGTGAGCCCTTCCTCGGCGACCGCCACGATGACCGCGGGAACCGTGTGCGCGGTGAACGCCGCATCCGTCAGTGTGAGGTCGAGGGTCTCGCCGATCGCCTCGTCCGCGTCGTCGAAGCCGAGCGGCTCGACGTAGCTCACCGGGATCGTGACCTCGAGCTCGGCCGCATCCACGTCCGGCGCGGTCCCGGCGGCGAGCTGCACCGTCTGGCCGGCCACCAGTGCGGTGAGGCCCGCGACATAGGGTGCGCCCTCGGCGTACTGGACGTAGTCGAGCTGCACCGAGGTGACCGGTGCAACGTCGAGGACGCCGTCGATTGCACCGATGTCATCGAGGTCGGATGCCGTCATGAGGGTGACGGCGTTGCGGGCCAGACCCTGGCCGGTGACGACGGCATCCGGGTCGTATTCGCGTGGGCCGGATGCGGTGGCGCCGGCGTCGACATCGCTGACCTTCGTGACCGTGATCACATCGCTCGCGCCGAGGGCGGAGACGGTGTCGTCGATGTAGCGGTTGATGCCGGTGCCGAGTCCGCTCGTGAGGGTGAGGGTGAACGCGCCGACGAAGATCGCGAGGACCGTCAGGGTTGTCCGAGCGCGCGCCCGCAGTGTGTTCGAGACGCCGGTGGCGACGAGGTCTGCGGCGTTCATCGGGCGTCCTCCCCGTCGACGCGGCCATCGCGGATGTGGATGCGGCGGTCGCAGCGTGCGGCCAGATCCTCGTCGTGCGTGACGATCACGAGCGTGATCCCGAGGTTGCGATTCAGGTCGAACAGGATGTCTTCCACGACGCCGCCGGTGACGCTGTCGAGGTTGCCGGTCGGCTCATCGGCGAAAATGATCCGCGGGTCGTTGACGAGTGCCCGCGCGATCACCGCGCGCTGCTTCTGCCCGCCGGAGAGGTCCACCGCACGGTTCTTGGATTTGTCGCCGAGCTCGAGCTGGTCGAGCGTGCGGAGGGCCCGCTCGCGGCGGGTACGCCGGCCCACCCCGGCGATCTTCAGCGGCAGCATCACGTTCTCCACCGTCGTCTGGCTCGGGGTGAGGAAGAACTGCTGGAACACGAAACCGAACGTCTTGTTTCGCGCCCGGTTGAGCTCGCGGCCCGACATCTCGCGCACATCCCGGCCGTCGAGCACCACGGTGCCCTCGCTCGGCCGGTCGAGCAGTGCCAGCAGATGCATCAGTGTCGACTTTCCCGAGCCGCTCTTGCCGACGATCGCGACGCTCTCGCCGAGTCGGATGTCGAGGTCGATCCCGCGGAGTGCCTCGAACGCGTTCGGGCCGCGGCCGTAGGTGCGGTGAAGCCCCCGGACCGACAGGACGGAGGTGTTGCGGTCGCGGGTCACGACGGATGCGGGCATGGTGTGCCTCCTCAAGGGCTTTCGGCGGTAGGTCGAGCCTCCGCCTGGCGGGCAGGGGTCCGCGTCGCCCTGGCAGGGCAATCCGCTACCCCGGCTGGGGTATTCGGCGCCGGAGACCCGCATCCGGCGGAGCGTGCGGTCGATACTGGGGGCATGCACAGCGCACCGTCGCCCTCCGCCGCCCCGGTGGCGGGACCGCCGCGTGGGCGCCCACCCGGGTGGGCGCGGGACCTGCTCGCCTCGATCGTCGTGCTCGCGACGACGCTCGGGCCGCTGGCACGAGCCGGCGTCGAACCGCCGGTCTGGGGCTCTGCGATCGCGGTGCTGCCGGCCGGGCTGATGTTCCTGCGGCGACGGTTGCCGTGGGTCGTCCTGGTCGCGTGTGTGGCGTGCTTTGGCGCGGCGGCGTTCTCGCTCGTGCTGACGCCGTTCTCCGCCCTGCCGACCGGGATCGCCGTCTTCACCATCGCATCCCGATACCCGCGGCGCACCGTCCTTCTCACCGTGCCCAGCGTCATCGTCGTCATGCTGCCGTTCGGGCTCGTGCAGGAGTGGAGCACGCTGTATCCGCTGACCGCGCTGATCGTGCTGACGGTCGGTTTCTTCGGGGCGGCGGGGGATGCGGTGCGGTCGCGCCGGGCGTTCATCGCCGGGCTCACGCAGCGCGCCCTGGATGCGGAGCAGGCGCGGGAGGCCGAAGCATCCCGTCGCGTCGCCGAGGATCGGCTGCGCATCGCGCGGGACCTCCACGACGCGGTCGCGCACCAGATCTCCGTCGTGAGCCTGAACGCGGGTGTCGCGAGCCGCGCACTGGAGGACGACCCCGACACCGCCCGGGAGGCGCTCGCGACCGTCCGCACCGCGGCGCGGCGGGTGCTGAGTGAGATCGGGGACCTGATGTCGAGCCTTCGCGCCGAGGATGACGGCGCGGCGCGGGCACCCGTCCCGAGCCTCACCCGGGTGGCGGCGCTCACCGACGACTTCGAGGCTTCCGGGTTGCGAGTGACCTCTCGCGTGGACGCCGATGTCTCCGCGCTTCCCGCCGCCGTCGACGTCACGGCATACCGCGTGATCCAGGAGGCGCTCACGAACGCGCAGAAGCACGGGTCGGACTCCCGCGCGCATGTCCTCATCGAGCGGGATGCGGCGGGCCTGCGCATCGTGGTCAGCAATCCGGCCGCGACGGTCCCGGTGACCGATGCGACACCCGGGCGTGGGATCCTCGGGATGCGGGAGCGGGTCGCCGCCGTCGGCGGGACACTGCAGGCCTCCCGCGAGGGCGGGACGTTCCGCGTCGACGCCCTGCTGCCGATCTCGGGGGCGGCCACGTGATCCGCGTCGTGATCGCCGACGATCAGCCCCTCATCCGCCGGGCCGTCGCGCAGCTGCTGCGCGGGGAACCGGACATCGATGTCGTCGGCGAGGCCGAGAACGGGGCCGAGGCCCGTGACCTTGCGGGGGAGCTCCGCCCCGACGTCATCGTGATGGACATCCGGATGCCGGTCCTGGACGGCATTGATGCCACCGCGGCCATCTGCGCCGACCCGGCGCTCGCCGACACCCGGGTGCTCGTGCTCACGACCTTCGAAGACGACGAGTACGTGGTCGCCGCGCTCCGCGCCGGCGCCAGCGGCTTCATCGGCAAGGGCGCGGAACCCGAGGAGATCGGTCGCGCCGTCCGTGCCGTTCACGCGGGCGATGCGTTGCTCTCCCCGGTGGCGACCCGTGCGCTGATCGGCCGGTACCTGCAGGCCGCGCCGGCGCGCGCGGCGATCGTCGATCCCTCGAACCTCACCGCGCGCGAGCAGGAGATCCTCGTGCTCGTCGCGCGGGGCCTGTCGAACGACGAGATCGCGGCAGAACTGTTCATCTCCGCCCACACCGCGAAGACCCACCTGAAGCGGATCATGGCGAAGCTCGGTGCCCACGACCGCGCGCAGTGCGTGATCTACGCCTACGAGAGCGGGCTGGTGGTGGTGGGGCCCGCGGTGTGAGGTGCGACCGGACGTGTCACAACGGCGTGGACGCCTCGGCGGGCTCGTCGATGCGGTCGAATGCGTCGGTCAGACGGGCGGTGACATCGATGCCCGCGGCGGCGACCCCTCGCACCAGAATCGCGGACGAATTCGTGTGCTCGACATGGCGACCGATCGACCGTGCTTCGTCGCAGGTGAGTTCACGAGCCCAGACGATCTCGTACGTGTGCGCGTCGAACAGGACGAACAGTGCCGTCTCGAAGTCCCATGACCGGAAGGCCGAGAAATTCTGCGACCGCTTGTCGAGCGGGTCGACGAGCCGTGCCTTGACCTGGATGCGGCGACCATCCGTTGCGGTGAGGTCGTAGCTCTTCTCGGAGTTCGGGGCGAGCTCGCCGCCGTAGGCGCGGACCGCGAGCGACTCGGCGAGATCGCCTAGTGGAGAGTTTCGAGTACGAACGAGTCCGCGCCGTGTGAGCTCCGTGAGCACGGCGACGGAGGAGGCCAGAAGCTCCCGCACGGAAAGCGACGCCGGATCGAACGGCAGTCGCGGTTCAGCCGCATCCACCCGTTCAGCCTAGGGCGGTGTCTCCCTGTGGGCGGCGAGCGTGCGGCCGGTAGACGCGACGGCGGGAGTCGAACCCGCAACACGACCGGGTATGAACCGGTGCCCGGGACCACCCGGATCGCCGCGATGTGTCCACCGTAGGCAGCCGCTCCGACACCCGCCACGTTCTGACGAACCGTGACCGCACGTGACGCCGGATGACAGCGCGACGCTGTTACCGAACCGGTGTCTGCGGACGCCCCCGCTGGGTCTTCCGGCGGATACGGGCGCACTACGCTGAACGGATGACAATGACGCAGCGGCGTGGTGTGTTCGCGGTCATCGTCGTCGCCGTCCTGATGGTCATCGGTGGCGTGATCGGCGGCCTCCTGCCGCAGCCCGTCCGGCCGCTGACCGAACCGGCACTGCCGACCGAATGGCTGGCCCGCATCCTGCTGCTGCTCGCGGCGATGTGGATCGCGATCGGTGCCGTTTCGGCGCACACCCGCCTCGTCGGTCGTCCCGGCGCCGCGGCCGCCCGCGCGACCTGGCTGTCGGCCACCACCCCGTGGCGCGCGCGCGAGTCGACGCTAGGACTGCTGCCGCTCGACCGCTGGCTCATCTTCCTCGTGCCCGTCGCTCTGCTCGTGGCCACCCGCATCCTGCAGAGTTCCGCCACCACTTTCGTTCACCTCATCCTCGTCATCGGCGGGTGGACCGTGTTCGCGCTGGTGCTGCGGCTCGTCGTCGGGCACCGCTCGCCGTGGCCCGTCATCGCGGCAGTCGGTGGCGTCGTGGTCGTCCGCTGCACCCTCACGCTGGTGGCGCTGTCGGTCACGGGCGCGGACGGCTTCTCTCACGAGTTCTGGAGCAACCCGGTGCTGCGGATCGCGTTCGTCGCGGTCGCGTTCGCCCTGTTCGTCTGGGCCTTCGTTGCCGCCGGCTGGGCGCTGCAGGTGCAGGGCGGCACGTTTTATGCCCTCGGGGGCCTGCTCGCTGCGATCGGCGTCGGGCTGCTCGTCCCGGCCGCCGTTGTCGCCGCCGCCGGCCCGTCACGTGTCATCGCACTCTGGGACGACGGACTCGGGCTGCTCCCGCACGCGCTTCTCGCACTCCTGCCGGGTCAGACTCCGCCGCTCGATGCCCTCGCCTGGGTGGTCGTCGCGATCGGCGCCGTCCTCGCGATCATCGGTGGCGTGATGGTCCTCGTCCACCGTCGGTCGCTCCGGCTCTAGGCCCACCTTCAGCGATCGCACCGCCTTTTTCAGCGCTCGTCGCGGACTTTGCGCCGCCCCGCCAGGGTCGCGCCCGCCGACGAATCGCAATGTCGGAGGGTGGTGGGAGACTGTTCTCAGGTCGGAAGACACCTTCTGATCACCCAATATCCGCCGAGTGCCCCGGCGATCGAGCAGCACGCACGTGCTGTCGACGACGACAAGGGGCAGCGATGCGGGAGCAGGTTTTCACGAATCTCAGCGACGCGGGGATCAACCGCCTCGCCGAGATCGTGCAGGGGGTGCAGTCGCTCGACGTAGTAGCGGCGGCCACTGACGCCAAGCGACGGCGGCTGCTTGCGGATGCGTTCCAGCTGGCCGAGACCGAGACGGTGGGACAACCCGGCCGAGTGAAGGCGCGCGATATGGCACTCCGCGCCATCGCCTCCGAGATTGCGGCGGCATCGCGCCTCTCCGATCGCTCGGTCCAGCGGCAGATCGGCGACGCCGCGCAGATCGTGTCGGGGTTCCCGGCCACCCTCGCCGCGTACGAGCAGGGGACGATCACGAGAGCGCATGTCCATCTGATCAGCGACCTCGGCACGCCCCTGCCACCCGCTGCGCGCGAAGAATTCGATCGTCGCGCGGCCGCTCGAGCCGAAGACGAGTCCGCGAGCAGACTGCGCGATGAGCTCGCCCTGCTCGCAGAGCGGCTGCACCCGCGCACCCTGACGGAGCGTCACGCGGAGGCACGCGAACAGCGGAGCCTGCGCGCCTACGCGCTCTCCGACGGCATGTCGGGTCTGACGGTGATCGGACCGACCCTACTCATCGAGGCGATCGTCGACCGCACCCATCAGCAGGCCCGCGCTCTGGCAGACGCCCGCGCGCAAGCGAAGGCGAGGACGAAGGCCGCGAATGCGGGCGCCTCGTTCGGCATCGCCGCGGCCAGTTCCGTCGCAGAAGGTGTGGCTGCGGGTTCGGACGAAGGAGCGAGCGTCGAGGATGCGCTACTGGCGTCGGATGGGCGGACGATCCCGCAGATGCAGTTCGACATCTTCGCCGACATGCTGCTGACCTCCGCCGTCACCGCCGACCCCACCCGCACCGATGACGGCCCGGGAACCCTCGGCGCGATCCGCGCGACGGTCCAGGTCGTCGTCGCCGCAACCACCCTCCTCGGAGCCGACGACGCTCCCGTCGACCTCGTCGGGCGCTCCCCCATCGACGCCGACACCGCCCGTCGGCTCGCAGACAGCACCGCAGCCGCAGGACGGCACTGGATCCGGGTGATCACCGACCCGATCACCGGCACCGTGCTCCACAGCGATGCGCGGCTCGCGTGCGCCTCGCAACGGCTGTTCATCAAAGCCCGCGACCGACATTGTCGCTGGCCGGGGTGTCGGCTGCCTGCGATCAGATGCGACGTCGACCACACCGTCGACCACCACCTCGGCGGCCCCACCCACATCGACAACGAAGCATCCCTCTGCGACCGCCACCACACGATGAAACAGTTCACTCCCTGGCGGGTCAGGCAACTCGGCGGCGGCATCCTCGAATGGACCTCACCGCTCGGCCGCATCTACATCGACACCCCACCCGTCCCGACGGTGCACTTCGTCCCGGCGCGAAATGGCGCGGACGATCGGGCACCCTTCTGACGACGCCGCAGGGGCCGTCGCCCGTGTCGGCGGCCCGACCTAGACTTGATGAGACATGACCGAGGCCTCCCCGGCCGCGCGCGCCGCGGCATCCGTTCCCGTTGTCGTCCCCGCAGACGCGCGTCCCGACGACGACCTCCTCGCAGGTCTGAACCCGCCCCAGCGTGAGGCGGTGGTCTACCGTGGCCCCGCGCTTCTCATCGTCGCTGGCGCCGGATCCGGCAAGACCCGCGTGCTGACGCACCGCATCGCGTCGCTGCTGCGCAGTCGCGAGGCGTGGCCGAGCCAGATCCTCTCGATCACATTCACGAACAAAGCCGCCGGCGAGATGCGCGAACGCGTCACGCAGCTGGTCGGCGACAGTGCCCGCGGTATGTGGATCTCGACGTTCCACTCCGCGTGCGTGCGCATCCTCCGCCGCGAGGCGCAGCAGTTCGGCTTCACCTCGGCGTTCACGATCTACGACTCGGGCGACTCGCGCGCGCTCATCAAGCGGCTCGTGAAGGAACACGAGGGGGATGCGTACGGCCTCACCCCCGCGGCCGTGCAGGGTCGCATCTCCAAGCTCAAGAACGAACTCAGCGACGCCGAGACCTACGCCCGCTCCGCGAATATGAGCGACCCCGCCGAGCGCATCTTCGTGCAGATCTTCGGCGACTACCAGCGGAACCTGCAGAAATCGAACGCCTTCGACTTCGACGACCTCATCGCGCAGACCGTCTACCTGTTCCGCGCGTTCCCGCACATCGCCGACGTGTATCGGCGCCGCTTCCGCCACATTCTCGTGGACGAGTACCAGGACACCAACCATGCCCAGTACGCCCTCATCCACGAGCTCACCCGGCCGGTGACCGGCAGCGGCGGCGAGGGGTTCTCGTCCGGCGGCATGATGATCTTCGAGGCCGACGCCGCGCCCGAGCTCGAGGGCGCGTCCCTCACCGTCGTCGGCGACTCGGACCAGTCGATCTACGCCTTCCGCGGCGCCGACATCCGCAACATCAGCGAGTTCGAGCGCGACTTCCCCGGCGCGAAGGTGGTGCTGCTCGAGCAGAACTACCGGTCGACGCAGAACATCCTCTCCGCCGCGAATGCGGTCATCAGCAACAACTTCGACCGCAAGGACAAGAAGCTGTGGACCGATGTCGGCGCGGGCGACCCCATCATCGGCTTCACCGGCTATTCGCAGCACGATGAGGCGCAGTTCGTCGCCGACGAGATCGACGCACTGCACCGGGCCGGCATGGCCTACTCCGACATCGCCGTGTTCTACCGCACCAACTCGCAGTCCCGTGCGCTGGAAGAGATCTTCATCCGCTCCGCGCTGCCGTACAAGATCATGGGCGGCACGAAGTTCTACGAGCGCGCCGAGATCAAGGACGCCCTCGCCTACCTCGTCGCGGTCGCGAACCCCGCCGACGAGATGGCCGTGCGCCGCATCCTGAACCGGCCCCGCCGCGGCATCGGCGACGTGACCGAGACGGCGATCGCCCGCTACGCCGAAGACAACGCCATCACCTTCCGTGATGCGCTCGCGAACCCCGCTGCGCTCGGGGTCGGCCCGAAGATCCAGGCCGCGATCGCGCAGCTCGACGCGGTGCTGGTCGAGGCGACCGCGCTGATGCTCCCCGCCTCCGGCGAACTCGCGCCGCCCACCGCCGTCGCCGAGGGGCTCAGCCTGCTGCTGCAGAAGACCGGCTACATGGACGCCCTCCGTGCGAGCCGCGACCCGCAAGACGAAGCACGCCTCGAAAACCTCGACGAGCTCATCGCGGTCACCCGCGAGTTCGCGCGGAACAACCCCGAGGGCACGATCATCGACTTCCTCACCGAGGTCACCCTGGTCGCGGATGCGGACGACCTCGACGACGCATCCGGCTCGGTGTCGCTCATGACGATGCACACCGCAAAGGGCTTGGAGTTCGACGCCGTGTTCCTCACCGGCGTGGAGGAAGACCTCATCCCGCACCGCATCTCGGCGAACGAACCGGGCGGCCCCTCCGAGGAGCGGCGGTTGTTCTACGTCGGCGTGACCCGCGCGCGCAAGCGCCTCTACCTGTCGCTCGCGATGACCCGTGCTCAGTTCGGCGAGGTCACGGTCGCCATGCCGAGCCGCTTCCTGCAGGAGATCCCGGCCGAGCTCATCGACTGGCGGCAGTCGCCGGGCGATGTGAACTCGCGCGGCGGGACGCAGTCGCGTGCTCTGAACGCCCGGCGCGGCGGCAGCGGTAGTGGTGGCAGCGGCGGTGGCTGGGGCGGGCGTCGCGAGGAGATCCCCGCACTGAAGCCGAAGTCCACCTCGCTCGACCGGTTCCCGAACCGGATCCCCGCCAAGGTGCGCGACAACAGCGAGATGGAGCTCACCGTGGGCGACCGCATCCGGCACGAGGACTTCGGCGAGGGCCGCGTGGATGCGGTGACCGGCGAGGGTGCCAAGCGGGTCGCGCACGTGCGCTTCGACTCCGCCGGAGCGAAGAAGCTCCTCATCAAGATCGCCCCGATCGAGAAGCTGTAGCGCGACGCCGACTCGACTTTCGGTGCGCGGGGTCCCGCGTAGGCTGGACCGATGGCTTTGTTCTCGCGTCGCCCGAAGAAGTCCGCCGAGCCCGCCGTCGAGGCGCCGGTCGAGGAGTCTCCGGGGCCGGAAGCCCCCGCGGAGAGTGTTCCCGACGTCGCCATCTCGGTGACCACCTACGGCTCGCCCGACAAGCCCGCATCCCTGGCGGAGGAGCCGGCACCGACCCCGTCGCCGTCTCCCGCGGCCACGCCGACGCCGCGTCGGCAGGTTCCCGGGCTGCCCGAGAACACGCTGCTCGCCGATGCGCTGGGCGTGCTGCCCCCGAAGCCGGAACCGGCCGAGATCCTCAACGTCGCCCGGCAGTTGCTGCAGGGCCGCGTGTATGTGCGGGTACGCGGTGATGCGCGGGAGCTCCTCGCCGCGAACCAGGGGCTGCCGATGGCTGTCGCGACGATCGCCGACAAGAAGTACGTGCTCGCCTTTTCCGGCGGCGAAGCGATCCAGGCCGCGGTCCGCGCCGACGGCGACGCGGCGACCTCGGCCGTCGCGCTGCCCGTCCTGCAGGTGCTGCGACACGTCGTCGACGGCGATTTCGGCGGCCTGGCGCTCGACCATGCGTCGGGACCGGCGGCGGCCGTGCTCCCGCGCGCCCTGCTCGAGAAGGCGCTTACCGACCTCGACGAGACGCAGGCCGTGAAGTCCGCGCTCGTGGGGGAGCGGTCGGATGCGGCGATCACCGCGCTCGTGCAGGCACTCACCACCTCGCCGGTGTGGGTGGCCGCGCGCCGTAACGAGGACGGAAAGATCGGGGTCTCCGAGGTCCGCACCCCCGAGGGCGACCGGATGCTCGAGGTCTTCTCGCACCCGCTCGAACTGCACGTCCTCGGCCGCGGTGACCAGTCGGTCCGCATCGGTCCCGACCAGCTCGCCAAGGCGCTCGCGGGGGACGAGGGACTCCTCGGCCTGATCGTCAACCCGCGTGGCCCGTGGATGCGGCTCTCCCGCGAGGACCTCGCCCCGCTCATCGCCCTCGCCTGAGCTCGCGGCGCCTGCCCTCAGCGCAAGGGGTGGAGGATGCGGCGGCGCCGACCCTAGGGTGAGGCCATGGCGTCCGAGCGCATCACCCTCACCGTCCCCGGCCCACACGGCGATCGCGAGATCGGCCTGTCGAGTCCGAGCCGGGTGCTGTGGCCCGAACTCGGGATCACCAAGCGCGAGCTGGCCGAGTACATGATCGCCGTGTCCGAGCCGTTCCTGCGCGCCAACGGCGACCGACCGGTGTCACTCGAGCGGTTCCCCGACGGCGTCGGCGGTGAGAGCTTCTTCTCCAAGAACCCGCCGAAGGGCGCCCCGGACTTCGTCGAGGCGGTGACGGTCACCTACAACAGTGGGCGGCGGCATCCGCAACTCGTCCTCACCGAGCCGGGCTCCGCGGTCTGGGCGGTGCAGATGAACACGATCGTGTTCCACCCCTGGGCCTCCCGCACCGCCGACACCGACAACCCGGTGGAACTGCGCATCGACCTCGACCCGCAGCCCGGCACCGCGTTCGCCGAGGCCGCCGCGGTCGCACCGGTGATGCGCGACGTGCTCGCCGAGGCCGGCCTCACCTCGTGGATCAAGACGAGCGGCAACCGCGGCATCCATCTGTTCTGCCCGATCGAGCCGACGCACGAGTTCCTCGACGTCCGCCACGCGGCTATCGCCGCGGGCCGTGAACTCGAGCGGCGCCTGCCCGACAAGGTCACCACCGCGTGGTGGAAGGAGGAGCGGGGCGAGCGCATCTTCGTCGACTTCAACCAGACGAACCGTGACCGCACCATGGCCGGCGCCTACAGCCCGCGCGCCCTCCCGACCGCGACCGTGTCGACACCGATCACCTGGGATGAACTGCCCGAGGTCGACCCCACCGCCTTCACGGTGCGGTCGATCCCGGAACGACTGGATGCGGTCGGCGACCCGTGGGAGACCTTCGGCGCCGAACCGGGTCGCATCGGCACCCTGCTGGAGTGGTGGGAACGGGACCTTTCGAACGGCCTCGGTGAGATGCCGTTCCCACCGGAATTCCCGAAGATGCCCGGCGAACCGCCGCGGGTGCAGCCAAGCCGGGGCCGGCACGACTGACCCCGCCCGCCTCAGCCCAACACGTCGCCCAGGTCGTACGCGACCGGCTGCTCCAGCTGCGCGAAGGTGCAGGACTGCGGCTCGCGGTCGGGCCGCCACCGCTCGAACTGGACGGTGTGGCGGAACCGGCTGCCCTCGAGCTGGTCGTACCGCACCTCGAGCACCCGCTCCGGCCGCAGCCGGACGAACGACACGTCCTTCGAGCCCGAGAAGCGCGACCGGTCGGTCTCACCGGTCACCGCCACCCCCGCCGCATCCCGTTCCACCCACGGGTCGAGCTCCTCCACGAGCGACAGCCGCCGGGCGTTGCTGAACGCCGACACCCCGCCCACATTCCGCAGCACACCCTGCGCGTCGTAGAGGCCCAGCAGCAGCGAGCCGACCCCCTGCCCGCTCTTGTGAACCCGATAGCCGAGCAGCACCACATCGGCCGTGCGCACGTGCTTGATCTTCAGCATCGTGCGCGCGCCGGGGGAGTAGACCGCATCCGTCCGCTTCGTGACGACGCCGTCGAGTCCCGCCCCCTCGAACTCCGCGAGCCACCGCTCGGCGAGAGTTGCGTCCGCCGTCGTGCGGGTCAGGTGCACCGGATGCGGCACGCCTGCCAGAAGCCGTTCCAGCCGGGCCCGGCGCTCGCCGAACGGCACGTCCTGCAGCAGGTCGTCGCCCTCGGCGAGCAGGTCGAAGGCGATGAGCATCGCCGGCGTCTCGGCCGCGAGGAGCGCGACCCGAGATGCGGCGGGGTGGATGCGGGAACTCAGCGCCTCCCAATCCAGGCGCTCCGCCCCCGGCTCGCCGCGGGCCACGACGATCTCACCGTCGATGAGGCACGGGCCGGGGAGGACCTCCGGGAGCGCCGCGACGAGTTCCGGAAAGTAGCGGGTCAACGGCTTCGCGCCGCGCGAGCCGAGCTCCACGCTGTCGCCGTCCCACGCGGCCAGCACCCGGAAACCGTCCCACTTCGGCTCGTACAGGTAACCGGCTTCGGTCGGTACGGCGGGTACGGACTTCGCCAGCATCGGCGCGGGGATCTCGTAACGCATCTGCGCTCCTAGACGTGCTCGGGGCGCTTCTGGCGTGCCCAGCGGGCGGGGGTGTCGGTACCGTCCCACACCTGCACCACACCCCACGCGGCCGCCGTGATCGGCACCGCCAGGATCGCACCGATGATGCCGCCGAGAACCGTCCCCACCGTCAACGCGACGAGGATGACGAACGGGTGCAGCTTCATCGACCGGCCCATGAGGACGGGCTGCAGGAAGTTGCCCTCCAGCTGATTCACGAGCACTACGACGCCGACGACGAACAGGGCATTGACCCAGCCGTTGGCGACGAGGGCGACCAGGGCCGCCAGGATGCCGGCGAGGGTCGCACCGACGATGGGGATGAACGCGAGCACGAACACCAGGACGGCCAGCGGGATGGCGAGCGGCACCTGCAGGATGAGCAGACCGATGAGGATACCGACCGCGTCGACGAATGCGACGGTCGCGGTGCCGCGGACGTAGGAGCCGAGCACCGTGACCGTCTTGTCGCCGATCCGCCGGCCACGGCGGTAGTGGGAGCCGCGGAACGGGCGCAGCAGGAACTCCCACATCTGCGGACCGTCCTTGAGGAAGAAGAAGAGGATCGTCACGAGCAGCACGAACCCGGTCACGAAGTTCGCCACCGCGCTGACTCCGGCCAGCGCCCCGGAACCGAACTGCGAACTGGTCACGAACTCCTGCGCGGACGCGATCCACTCGTCGATCTGCTTCTGGTCAGGGGAGAAACCGAGCGATTGCAGCCAGGCGAGCAGTTCCGTGACGCCGTCCTCCGCCTGCGCGTAAAGGTCGTCCCACTGATTCTCGACCGCCCACACGATGAGCCACGAGGCAGCGCCCAGCAGCACCACGACGGCGAGCAGAGTGAGCAGCGTCGCGACAACCGACGGCACCCCGTGCCGCCGCATCCAGCGCATGACAGGGGCGAACGCGGAGGCGAGGATCAGCGCGATCACGAGCGGGATGGTCACGAGCGTGAGCGACTGGATCGCGAAGATGATCGCCCCGGCCACCGCGACGACGACGATCAGCTGCACGGCGCGGATGGCGAGCTGTCCGAACGTATCGGACCACAGGCTCCACGGCGCCCGTTTGGCCGTGAGCTCGACGTCTTTGGTGGTCAGCTCGATCTGCTGTGGCCCGCGGCGGAACAATCCCATGCTGCGACCGTACTGCCGCGCGGGCACACCGGGCCAGGGTTGCGGATGCGGTGGCCCCGGGGTAGCCGCATCGCGCACCGCCTGCGCGGGCTCAGGCGAAGGCGCTCATGCCGGTGATGTCCCGGCCGATGAGCAGGGCCTGCACGCTCTCCGTGCCCTCGTAGGTGTGGATCGCCTCGATGTCGGCCATGTGCTGCATGACCCGGTTCTCGAGCAGGATGCCGTTGCCGCCGAGGAGATCCCGCGCGGCCGCCGCGATCCGGCGGGCGGCGCGGGTGTTGTGATACTTCGCGAGTGATGCCTGTGTGGGCTTCAGCGCACCCGCCGATTCCAGATCGGCCATCCAACGGCAGTACAGCTGCATCGCCGTCAGCTCCTCGAGCATCTGGGTCAGGCGCTCCTGCACCATCTGGAACCGCGCGAGCGGCTTGCCGAACTGTATGCGCTGCTGGGAATACGCCAGCGACGCCTCGTAGCAGGCGGTCGCGTGCCCGAGCGCTGACCACGCCACGCCGGATCGGGTGGAGTAAAGCACGGTCGACGCGTCCTTGAAACTGCGGGTCCCCGGGAGGACCGCATCCGCGGGCACACGCACGTCGTCGAACACGATGTGCGCCTGGAAGATGCCGCGCAGCGACGCCTTCCCGGTGATGACCGTGCCGGTGTACCCCGGGGTGGACTGCTCGACCAGGAAGCACCGCACGGCGCCGTGCTCCGGGGCATCCGGGTCGTCGACCCGGGCCCACACGAAGGTGATGCCACCGGAGGCGCCGTTGCCGATCCACTTCTTGGTGCCGCGGATCACCCACTCGTCGCCCTCGCGGCGGGCGACGGTCTCGAGCGACACCGAGTCGGAGCCGTGGTCGGGTTCGGTGAGGGCGAAGGAACCGAGCACCTCGGCGCGAGCCAGCGGCCGCAGCCACTGTGCCTGCTGCTCCGGGCTACCGAACAGCGCGAGGGTGCGAAGTGCCAGGCCCCCCTGCACCGCGATAACGGTCCCGAGCGAGCCATCGCCGCGGGAGACCTCCATGTTCACCAGGCCCGCGGCCAGCGGCGAAAACAGGGTGAGGTCGGGGTGGTCGATGCCGTCGTTGAGCAGATCCAGTTCGCCGAGGCGCGTGGCGAGATCCAGCGGGTATTCGGCCGCATCCCAGGCCGCGACCATCCGGTCGCCGACCTCGTCGACGTAGCCCTTGGCGCGCTCCCACACGGCGCGGTCCGCATCCGGGATGTCGGCGAAGACGGCGTAGTAGTCCGTGTCGCGGCGCGTCGTGACGTCATACGCCTTCACGCGCTCACCGGGATACGTCGCCTCGTCGCTCATGTCGCTCCTGTGTCGGGGATCGGCGCAACCGTGCGCCGTGCTCAGGGTATCTCCGCGGCATCCGGTGCCGCCACTTGTGACACCGCGTCCCAGCGGGGGTGAAGGCTCAGTCGAGCTCGTCCTGGAGCCGCCGGGCGATCTCGGCGGGCGGCATGCGGCGGGGGAACACGGCGACGACGATGTCGTCCGCCGCGGGCGCAGAGGCGGTGCCCACGCCGAACCGGTCCCTCACCTGGTCGAGAGCCTTGCGCAGGACCGACACCGGTACGCGCTTGGGGCTGCGCAGGAGCTGGCGCAGCACGTGGTTGTGCACGGCGGTGACGAGGGCGGCGAATCCGACCGCATCCAGCGGATCCAGACCCGGCAGCGCGCGACGCAGATACTCGTCGAACAGGCGCTCGTAGCGGAACACGGTGACGATCTCGCGTTCACGGAGCGCCGGTACCTGGCGCACCACGGCGTAACGGCGGCGGGCCAGCTCGGGGTCGGCGGCGAAGTGCCGGAACACCTGCAGCGACGCCTCGCACACCGCCTCCCACGGGTTCGGATGCGGGGCGTCGAGAAACTCGCGCAGCTGCTCGAGCAGCAGCTCGTGATCGGCGAAGACGACGTCGTCTTTGCCGCCGGACTGGCGGAAGAAGGTCGACCGGGAGATGCCCGCGGCCTGCGCGATCTGGTCGACTGTCGTCGCCTCGAACCCCTGGCGGGCGAACAGATCGAGCGCCGCGGCGACGATGCCGGTGCGCGCGGCGGACGGGGACGGTGTCTCGCTCATGACGACAGCAGCCTACTCATCCGCCGGGCTGCTCCGATGCCGCCGAGCTGTCAAGCCCCGGGCGGGGGTGGGCGGTCACCGCTTGACTGCCGCCATGACGTCACTGTGGAGAGCCGATCATCGTCCGGTCGCGTCCAGCCCGCTGCGAGACGGCGCACGTCACGAGGTCGTGGTCGTCGGCGCCGGAATCACCGGCCTGTTCACCGCGATGCTGCTCGCCCAGGACGGCCGCGATGTGGCCGTGATCGACGCCGGCGACGTGGCGGCGCTCGCTACCGGGGCGAACACGGGCAAGGTCTCGCTGCTGCAGGGCTCGCGCCTGTCGAGCATCCGCGCGCATCATCCGGCATCGCTCGTCCACGCCTACGTCGACGCCAACCGCGACGGGCAGGAACTGGTGCGCGAGTTCGCCGAGACGGCGGGGGTGCCGTTCGTGCGCCGCACGGCTTTCAGTTACGCCCACACGGACGCCGGCATGGGTCGCGTGCGCGATGAGTTCACCGCGGCCAGGGAGGCGGGGCTGGATGTGAGGATGGCGCGAGCCGCCGAGCGGGATGCGGTGCCGTTCCCCGTCGCCGGGGCGATCGCGCTCGACGACCAGATCGCGCTCGATCCGGACACACTGGCGACCGCGCTCGCCGAGACGTTCCTCGCCGCCGGCGGGACCCTCCACACCCGGACGCGGGTCACGCGCACCGCGGTGCTGCCGTCCCCCCACGTCGTGACCGCCGCCGGGTCGGTGTTCGCCGACCACATCGTGCTGGCCACCGGCACACCGATCGCCGATCGCGGGCTGTACTTCGCGAAGCTCTCCGCACAGCGTTCCTACGTGGTCTCGTTCGAGGTGCCCACCGGCGAGGTGCCGGGAGGCATGTTCCTCTCGGTCGACGCACCGAGCCGCTCCGTGCGCCCCGTGAGCGCCGACGACGGCGCGGTCGGCACCACCCGGCTGGTCGTCGGCGGCAACGGCCACCCGGTGGGGCGGGCGGAGTCCGAACGCGCGCAGTATGAGGACCTCGTCGCATGGACGCAGTCGTACTACCCCGGCGCTCGCGAGAGCTTCCGCTGGTCGGCCCAGGACTACGAATCGCACAACCTCGTGCCCTTCATCGGGACGATGCCCCGCGGCGGCGGCCGCATCCGGTTCGCCACCGGCTACGCCAAATGGGGGCTGACGAACGGGCCAGCTGCGGCGCTTCGGATCGCCGCCGAGATCCAGGGTGTGGCGGTCGCCGACCTGCCCACGTGGGCACGCGCCCTCGGCACGCGCATGACGGCGCCGTCCGACCTCGCGCGCGGGGCCACCGAGAACGCCAAGGTCGGCGTCGCCGCGGCGCAGGGGTGGGGCGATGCCCTCACGCATCCGGCCCCGGTACCGAAGCCCGCCGACGGCGAGGGCACCGTCGGGTCGCGGGCGGGTCGCCCCATCGGCGTCTCCACCGTGGGGGGACGCACCCGCGCGGTCTCCGCGGTCTGCCCACACCTGGGCGGCGTGCTCCGATGGAACGACGGCGAGTGCACCTGGGACTGTCCCCTGCACGCCTCACGTTTCGCGCCCGACGGAACTCGCCTGGAAGGCCCCGCGGTATCCGACCTCGCGGTCCTCGCGGAGGCGCCGTCGGCGGATTCCCCTCCGTCGGAGGGGTAGGCTTGACGAGGTCGATTTATCTCGACGTCGAGACGTTTTTCCGCGTCACCACACCACATTCGCCCCACCGAAGGACTGCACTGTGGATCTTTACGAGTACCAGGCCCGTGATCTGTTCGAGAAGTACGAGGTGCCGGTGCTTGCCGGCATCGTCGCCGACACCCCCGAGGAGGTGAAGGCAGCGGCCGAGAAGATCGGCGGCGTCGTGGTCGTGAAGGCTCAGGTCAAGACCGGCGGACGCGGCAAGGCCGGCGGCGTCAAGGTCGCCAAGACCCCCGATGAGGCGTACGAGGCAGCCAAGGCGATCCTTGGTCTCGACATCAAGGGACACATCGTCAAGCGCGTCATGGTCGCCCAGGGCGCCCAGATCGAGCGCGAGTTCTACTTCTCGGTGCTGCTGGACCGCGCCAACCGCTCCTACCTCTCCCTGGCCTCGGTCGAGGGCGGCATGGAGATCGAGGAGCTCGCGGTCGAGCGTCCCGAGGCGCTCGCCCGCGTCGAGGTGAACGCCCTCCGCGGCATCGACAAGGAGAAGGCGATCGAGATCGCCCGCGCCGGCAAGTTCGACGAGGACCTCGTCGAGAAGGTCGCCGACGTCTTCGTCAAGCTCTACGACGTCTACAAGGGCGAGGGTGCCACCCTCGTCGAGGTCAACCCGCTCGTGCAGACCGCGTCCGGCGACATCGTCGCCCTCGACGGCAAAGTCACGCTCGACGACAACGCCTCCGAGGTGCGCCACCCCGAGCATGAAGCGCTCGAGGACAAGGACGCGGCGGACCCGCTGGAGGCCAAGGCCAAGGCATCGGGCCTCAACTACGTCAAGCTCGATGGCCAGGTCGGCATCATCGGCAACGGCGCCGGGCTCGTCATGTCGACGCTCGACGTCGTCGCCTACGCCGGCGAGAACCACGGCGGCGTCAAGCCCGCGAACTTCCTCGACATCGGTGGCGGCGCCTCGGCGACTGTCATGGCCGCGGGCCTTGACGTCATCCTCGGCGATGAGCAGGTCAAGAGCGTGTTCGTGAACGTCTTCGGCGGCATCACCTCCTGCGTCGCGGTTGCGGAGGGCATCGTGAAGGCCCTCGAGATCCTGGGCGACACGGCCACGAAGCCGCTCGTCGTCCGCCTCGACGGCAACCAGGTCGATGAGGGCCGCGCGATCCTCGCCGGCGCCAACCACCCGCTCGTTACCCTCGCCGCCGGTATGGACGAGGGCGCTGACAAGGCCGCCGAGCTGGCGAACGCCTGACTCGCCGCATCCGGATTCGGTAAGGAACACAGGACATGTCGATCTATCTCAACAAAGACTCCAAGGTCATCGTCCAGGGCATCACCGGCGGCGAAGGCACAAAGCACACGGCACTCATGCTGAAGGCCGGCACGAACGTCGTCGGCGGCGTGAACGCGCGCAAGGCCGGCACGACCGTCTCGCACGTGGATGCGGACGGCAACACCGTCGAACTCCCCGTGTTCGGCTCGGTCGCCGAGGCGATCGAGAAGACCGGCGCCAACGCGTCGATCGCGTTCGTGCCGCCTGCCTTCACCAAGGACGCCATGGTCGAGGCCATCGACAGCGAGATCCCGCTGCTCGTGGTCATCACCGAGGGCGTCCCGGTCGGCGACACCGCCGAGGCCTGGGCCTACGCCATCGAGAAGGGCAACAAGACCCGCATCATCGGGCCGAACTGCCCCGGCATCATCACCCCCGGTGAGGCGCTCCTCGGCATCACGCCGGCGAACATCACCGGCAAGGGCCCGATCGGCCTTGTGTCGAAGTCAGGCACCCTGACCTACCAGATGATGTTCGAGCTGCGCGACCTCGGCTTCTCGACCGCCATCGGCATCGGCGGCGACCCGATCATCGGCACCACCCACATCGACGCCCTGGCGGCGTTCGAGGCAGACCCGGAGACGAAGGCCATCGTCATGATCGGTGAGATCGGTGGCGACGCCGAAGAGCGTGCGGCCGACTACATCAAGGCGCACGTCACCAAGCCGGTCGTCGGCTACGTCGCGGGCTTCACCGCCCCCGAGGGCAAGACCATGGGTCACGCCGGTGCGATCGTGTCCGGCTCCGCCGGTACCGCGCAGGCGAAGAAGGAGGCCCTCGAGGCCGCCGGCGTCAAGGTCGGGAAGACCCCGTCCGAGACCGCGACCCTGATGCGCGAGATCATCGCGTCGCTCTGACGCACCCCCACGACGGCGGATGCCGGGCTCCTCGTGAGCTCCGGCATCCGCCGTCGTCGTCCCCGGCGCGGTAGCGTGGCGGGATGCCGCTGTCAGGGGAGTATCTGCCGTCCACCGCCGAATGGGCCCGCACCCAGGCCGATGCTTTCGAGGCGTCGGGCGGGACCGAGGCGAACACGTTCCACGGGGTGCCGATCATCGTGCTGACCACGGTCGGCGCCAAGACCGGGGCGCTGCGGAAGACCGCGCTGATGCGCGTCGAGCACGACGGCCGCTACGCCGTGCTGGCCTCCAAGGGCGGGTCGCCGGACGAACCCGCCTGGGGCGCCAACATCCGCCGCCACCCGCAGGTCGAGCTGCAAGACCGCGACGTCAGGCGCGACTACACCGCCCGTGAGCTGAGCGGCGAGGAGCGCACGCTGTGGTGGGACCGTGCCGTCGCCGTCTGGCCGTCCTACGCGGACTACCAGACCCGCACCGACCGGCAGATCGCCGTCTTCCTGCTGGAGCCGCAGGACGCCTGACCCGCCGCTGCCGGCTCAGCTGAAGAGCAGCTCCAGCGGGCCGCGGGCGAAGAACACCACAAAACCGGCCGCGACGATCCACAGCAGCGGGCTGATCTTGCGGATGTCGCCGGTGAAGGCCCGCACCAGCACCCAGCTGATGAACCCCGCGCCGATGCCATTGGCGATCGAGTAGGTCATCGGCATCACGGTGATCGTGAGGAACACCGGGATGAGGGTCGGCAGGTCGGTCAGATCGATGTGACGGATCTGTGCCATCATCAGCGCGCCCACGATCACCAGGGCCGCCGCGGCGATCTCGGTGGGGACGATGGTGGTCAGCGGCGACAGGAACATCGCCGCGAGGAACAGCACGCCCGTGACGACGTTTGCGAGACCCGTGCGCGCGCCCTCGCCGATGCCCGCCCCGGACTCCACGAACACGGTGTTGGAGGAGGAGGAGGTGGCGCCACCGACGACCGCGCCGACCCCCTCGACGATCAGCGCCGAGCGCAGCCGCGGGAAGTTGCCCTCCGCATCCGCGAGATCCGCCTCACGGGAGAGCCCGGTCATGGTGCCCATCGCGTCGAAGAAGTTCGTGAACAGCAGCGTGAAGACGAGCATGGTCGCCGCGAGCACGCCGATCCGCTCGAACGAACCGAAGCTCACCTGCCCGACGAGGCTCAGATCGGGGATGCTGATCCACTGGCTCGGCAACGCGGGCACCGTGAGGCTCCATCCCTGCGGGTTCCCGTCGTCACCGGCCTGGGCGCCCAGGCGCCAGATCGCCTCGACCACGATCGCGGCGATCGTCCCGACCACCAGGCCGATCAGGATGCCGCCGCGGACCCGGAGCGCCATGAGGACGGCGATGAGCAGCAGCGTGAGGGTGAACAGCAGCGTCGGGACGGTTGCGATGGAGCCGGCCACGCCGAGCCCGACCGGCGGGGAGGAAGACCCGGTGGAGGTGACGAACCCGCCGTCGACGAAGCCGATGAACGCGATGAACAGGCCGATCCCGACCGAGATCGCGGTCTTCAGTGCCATCGGCACGGCATCGAAGATGAGGCGGCGCAGGCCCGTCGCCGCCAGCAGCACGATCAGCAGGCCGTTGACGACGACGAGGCCCATCGCCTCGGGCCAGGTGACCTCGCCGATCACGCTGACCGCGAGGAACGAGTTGATGCCGAGCCCCGCCGCGAACGCGAACGGGAGGCGGGTGACCAGGCCGAAGAGGATCGTCATGACGCCCGCGGTCAGGGCGGTCGTCGCGGCGACCTGGCCGAACCCGAGTTCGCCCCCGGCGATGTCTGCGGTGCCGGAGAGGATGATCGGGTTCAGCACCACGATGTAGGCCATCGCGACGAAGGTCACCAGGCCTCCCCGGACCTCCGCCCCGACGGTGGACCCGCGGCGGCTGATCTCGAAGAAGCGGTCGATGGCGCCCGGTCGGACGGATGTATCAGGGTGCATGGTTCTCCTCCCCTCAGAAAACGGTACCTGCTCCCGAGGGCGCCCCGACACGCGGGTTATCTCCGGCCCGCGGTCAGCGGCGACAGGCCGAGGCGCGCCTAGACTCCCGACGGGTCCTGCGAGGGGGCGAGGCCCGGGGGAGTGGGACACGTGGGACAGACGGTCATTTCCGTCACGCGGGCGAAGACCCGGTGGCGCACGGCGCTGGCGATCACCGCGGTGGCGGTGGCGGTGATCGCCGTCATCGCAGCGGTGGCATGGTTCACCGTGATCCCGCGGGTCGCGGCGAACCTGACGACCGACGTCGCCACCCGCGACCAGGTCGTCGCGGTGGGGGAGGCGGCGGTTACGGTTCCGGCAGGATGGGCGGTGCAGCACCCGCCGTTCGACGACACCGCGGTGGTGCTCCTCAGCCCCGACGGCGGACTCGCCGTGACGATCAGCCTGGAACGGCTCACTCCGGATGCGGCGCTGGCGGCGCGGGAGCCGAGGGGCGTCCGTGCCACCGAGACGCTCGGCAGCGGTCTGGAAGCGGTGCATCTGCGGACGATCGGGGATACCCTCACCGTGGCCGTCGGTGACGCCGGCTCGTCCCCCGCCGTCGTCTTCACCGCGCACGCGGAGGACGGCGATGTACGGCCGTACACACGCGTGCTCGCGCAGCTCATCAACGGCACCGCGCTGCCGCCGGTCGTGCCGTGACGTCCCCCGGCACCCGCAGGCTGCACGTCGTCGCCGGGGCGATCGTGGGCCTCGCCCTGCTCACCGGCTGCGCGCCCGAGCTCGATCCCGGCTGGACGCCGCCGGCCTGGGAGGACGCGCCCGTGACGGTCGTCCCCGCGCCCGAACCCCTCAATGCCACGGTCGCCACGAACCTCGTGGGCGAGCGGATCCGCAACGACACCGTCGGGGTCCAGGCGCGATGGATGCGGCTGCCCGGCGACTCCGCGCTCGGTGAGGCGACCGCCCGGATCGTCCGTGACGCGGTCGCCGCGCGCGGTGCGGCGATCGGCGTCGCATACGCGCCGGCGGTGTTCCCGCAGGGTGCCGGGCTCGGCGCCCGCTCCTGCGTGCGCGGCTCGACCCTGCGACCGGCGAGTGAGATCCTCGCCGACCCCGCGATCGGACCGGCCGCCGGCACCGGCACTGCCGTCGCCTGCGACATCGTGTCGGCGGCGGGCACTGTCGTCGGCGAGCGGATCCGGGTGGTCACGGGCACGCCCGAGGCCGTCGGCGCCGACACGCAGACTTTGCTCTACGCCGACACTGCCTCCGGGCGGACGGTGACGGCGACCCAGCTGTGGACGGATGCGGCATCCGCGACGCTGTGGGACGACACCGTTGAGGCGATCCGCCGCTCGGCGGGCGCGCTGAGCCTCGTCGCCGTCCGGCCGCCAAGCCCCGAAGAGCTCGCTCTGGTCACGGCGGCACTCGCGGAGACCGTGCCGGCCGCCGACGGGTCGCTCCGGGTCACCCTCCCCGCGGGGTTCACGGCGCCGGAGCTCGAGCAGCTGGGCATCCCCGCGACGAACGAGCCGATGACGATCGCGGTGCCGCCCGCGGTGTCGGCGCCGCTGCTCACCGAGTTCGGCGCGCAGCTGGTGGCATCCGCATCCGCCCCCTTCCAGGCACCCGCTCCGGTCGCGGCCGGCTTCGAGACCGTCGACTGCGACCTGCTGCCGTGCGTGGCGATGACCTACGACGACGGCCCGAGCGACGGCACCCCCGCGATCCTCGACGCGGCCGCGGCGCACCACGCATCCGTCACCTTCTTCGCCATGGGGCAGAAGGCCGCGGGCTATGCCGCCGTGATGACCCGGGCCCTCGCCGAGGGGAACCTCGTGGAGAATCACACCTGGAGCCACCCCCATCTGTCGGAGCTGACCCGCGCGGAGGTTGCGAAGCAGGTGGGCGACACGACCTCGGCGATCGGACTCGCGACCGGGCAGGCGCCCACCGTGTTCCGTCCGCCGTACGGTGACTCCACCCCCCAGGTGCTGTCCGCGGCGGGGATGGCGGCGATCCTGTGGGACGTCGACACGTTCGACTGGCAGGGTTCCGCCGACGACGAGCTCGTCCGCCGCGCCGTCGACCGGCCGAGACCGGGATCGATCGTGCTGCAGCACGACATCCAGCCGAACACTGTGCGCACCGTCGGCACGGTCTACGACGGCCTCGCCGACCGCGGCTTCACCCTGGTCAACCTCGAGCAGCTCTTCGACGGCACGCTGCCGACCCAGGGCACCTGGCGGAGCGCCCGCTGACCCGCGCGCCGTCCAGGGGGCGCCGTGAGCGTGGGTAGGGTCGATGGGGCATGCAACGCGTCCTCGTCCTCCTCCTCTCCGCGCTCGACGCACTCGTCGCCGCGGCCGTCGGTGTCGCCGCCGCGTTCGCGCCGCTCATGGTGCTCTGGTTCGTTGCCTTCGGAGCTGATGACTGGTCGGGACTGTGGCCGACCGCCGCCGCGGTCTGGCAGCTCGGCCATGCGGTGCCGCTGCATCTGACGCTCCCCGATGCGTACCTCGCCGCCACCGGCATCGACCCGTCGCTGGCGCAGTTCGTCGTCTCGCTCGCCCCGCTGGCGTTCGGCGCGTTCACGGCGTTGTTCGCGTCGCGCTCCGGTGTGCGCGCAGCGCGCGCCGGCGCCTGGGTGTCGGGCGTCGTCTCCGGCGCCCTCGTGTTCGCCCTTCTCGCGGTGGCCGTGGGTGTCACCGGCCGGAGCGGGATCGCCGCCGTGCATCTGTGGCAGGCGGTACTGTTTCCGGCGCTGTTCTACGCGGTAGGCCTGCTCGCCGGCGCCGTGACGACGGCGTGGAGCGACGGCGACGACGGCCCCCTCGACGCGCTCGCCCGGAGGCTGGACCGTGCCCGCGGGGCGTGGCCCGAGGTGCCCGGTCTGCTGGCGCGCGGCGCCGCGGTCGCCGTCACCGGGGTGGTCGCTGCCGGCGCGCTCGTCGCCACGCTCGCCGTAGTGCTCCGCGGCGGGCAGATCGTCGCCCTCTCGCAGGCAGCGAACCTCGACTTCGCGGGCGTCGTCCTCCTCGGGATCACACAACTGCTCTACCTGCCGGTCCTCGTCATCTGGGCGGTCGCGTTCGTCGCCGGCCCCGGCTTCGCCCTCGGTACCGGCACCGCGGTCTCCGCCGCCGGGACGCAGCTCGGCGTGGTGCCCGGCATCCCGCTGCTCGGCGCCCTCCCGGAATCGACGTCGCCGTGGCTGTACGTGCTCGTGCTGCTCCCGGTCGCCGCCGGTGCGCTCGCCGGCTGGATCGTCCGCTCGCGGCTACCCCGCCAGGCCGAGTCCGCCGGCGTGCAGGTCACCCTCACCCTCGGCATCGCGGCCGCGGCCGCCGGCATCGTCGCGCTGCTGTGCATCCTCGGTTCCGGCTCCCTCGGCCCCGGTCGGCTCGCCGAGGTCGGTCCCGCCCCGGGGGCTGTCGCGCTCGCGGTGGGGATCGAGGTTGCCCTGGGCGCCGGCATCCTGCTGCTCGCGCCCCGGTCCCGCACAGGGACGGATGCGGTGGGCCGGTCGCAGCTAGACTGACCGGGTGCTTACGGTCGCCGTTCTGATCTCCGGCGCCGGCTCCAATCTGCGGGCTCTGCTGGAGGCCGCCGCGGACCCCGGATACCCCGCGCGGGTGATCGTCGTCGGGTCGGATCGCGAGGCGTCCGGTCTCGCCCACGCCGAGGAGTTCGGTATCCCGAGTTTCGTCGTGCCGTGGCGGGGGGCCGCCGAGCGCGAGGCGTGGGGCGATGAACTGAACGCGCAACTCGCCGTCTGGCAGCCCGACCTCGTGGTGCTCAGCGGACTCATGCGGCTCGTGCCTCCCGCCGTGGTCGCCGCATGGTCGCCTCACCTCGTGAACACCCACCCCGCGTACCTGCCCGAATTCCCCGGTGCCCATGCGGTGCGCGACGCGCTCGCCGCCGGGGTACCGCAGACCGGTGCCAGCGTCATCGTCGTCGACGACGGCGTCGACTCCGGTCCGCTGCTTGCGCAGGAACGCGTCCCGATCGAGCCCGGCGACGACGAAACGCGCCTGCACGATCGCATCAAGCCGGTCGAACGTCGTCTGCTCATCGACGTCGTGCGACGAATCGCGACCGGTGAGCTCGACCTGACGGCAGCCGCCGCATCCTGATCCGCACCCCATCCGAGGAGGTCCCCATGGCCGGGCCCAGCCACGATCCGTCCCTGTACCGCGACCGCGACGTCGTGCCGATCCGGCGCGCGCTGGTCTCCGTGAGCGATAAGACCGACCTGTTGCGTCTCGCCGAGGCGCTGGCAGGCGCCGGCGTCGAGATCGTTTCGACCGGCTCGACCGCGGCGACCATTCGTGCGGCCGGTCACGCCGTCACCGATGTCGCCACGGTCACCGGTTTCCCGGAGTCGCTCGACGGCCGGGTGAAGACGCTGCATCCGAGCGTGCACGCGGGCCTCCTCGCCGACCTGCGGCTCGAGGACCACGAGCGTCAGCTCGCCGAACTGTCGATCCAGCCGTTCGAGCTCGTGATCGTGAACCTGTACCCGTTCGTCGAGACCGTCGCCTCCGGCGCCGAGGGCGACGCGGTGGTCGAGCAGATCGACATCGGCGGTCCCGCGATGGTGCGCGCCTCGGCGAAGAACTACGCCAACGTCGCGATCGTCGTTTCGCCGGAGAGCTACCCGGCGATCATCGACGCGCTCGGCGCCGACGGCACCACCCTGACGCAGCGCAAGGAACTCGCCGCTCGCGCCTTCGCGCACACCGCCCAGTACGACCGCGCGGTCGCCACCTGGTTCGCCGAGGGCACCCTCGTGGAAGAGGACCTCCCCGCGCATCTCACGATCAACGCGGAGCGTCTCGCCACGCTCCGCTACGGCGAGAACTCGCACCAGCGCGCCGCCATCTACACCCGCTCCGGCGGGCACGGCATCGCCCAGGCCACGCAACTGCAGGGCAAGGAGATGTCGTACAACAACTACGTGGATGCGGATGCCGCGCTGCGTGCGGCGTTCGACCTGGTGAAGCCGGCCGTGGCGATCATCAAGCACGCCAACCCGTGCGGGATCGCCGTCGGTGCCCCGAACGCGCTCGATCCGATTGCCAGCGCGCACCTGCGTGCGCACGAATGCGACCCGGTGTCGGCGTTCGGCGGCGTGATCGCGGCGAACCGGACCGTGACCCTGAAGATGGCGGAGAA
Organism: Microbacterium sp.; assembly: GCF_026393345.1. Lineage (GTDB taxonomy): Bacteria > Actinomycetota > Actinomycetes > Actinomycetales > Microbacteriaceae > Microbacterium. The sequence continues at coordinate 4,219 of NZ_JAPLAI010000035.1, read as the reverse complement.
CCTCCGCGACATCTTCACCGAGGTCATCGTCGCCCCCGACTTCGAGCCGGAGGCGCTGGAGGTCTTCCGGCTGAAGAAGAACCTGCGCGTGCTGCAGCTACCGACCGACTGGCAGCAGGAGCCCATGGACGTGCGCCTCGTCTCGGGTGGCCTGCTGCTGCAGGACGCCGACCGGTTCCCCAACGAGATCGAATCGCTCGTGGACACCTGGCAGCTCGTCGCCGGCGAACGCCCGTCCGACGAGCAACTCTCGAACCTCTCGTTCGCGTGGAAGACCTGCCGCGCCGTGAAGTCGAACGCCATCGTCCTCGCCAAGAACTCCGCCACGGTGGGGATCGGTATGGGCCAGGTGAACCGGGTCGACTCGTGCCGCCTGGCGGTGGAGCGCGCCGGGGATCGCGCGGCCGGATCGGTCGCCGCATCCGACGCGTTCTTCCCGTTCGCCGACGGACCCCAGGTGCTGCTGGATGCCGGGGTCTCCGCGATCATCCAGCCCGGGGGATCGGTGCGCGACGACGAGGTCATCGCGGCCGCCCGCGAGGCCGGCGTGACGATGTACTTCACCGGCGACCGCCACTTCTACCACTGAAGTCGCGCGGGGCGCCCGTCAGGCTGGCGGGCGCCCGTACTCCTCCAGGAACCGCAGCCACACCTCGCTGATCGTCGGGTACGCGGGGACCGCATGCCAGAGGCGGGTCAGCGGCACCTCGCCGACGATCGCGATGGTCGCCGCGTGCAGCATCTCCGCCACATCCGGGCCCACGAAGGTCACGCCGATGAGCACCCCGCGTTCTTCGTCGACGACCGCCCGCGCGGCGCCGGCGTAGTGGTCGGCGTGGGTGGACGAGCCCGCCACCCAGCCGAGGTCGTAGTCGATCACCCGGATGCGGCGGCCGGCCTTCTCGGCGGCCGCCTCGGTGAGTCCCACCGACGCGACCTCCGGATCGGTGAACGTCACCTGGGGAACCGCGGCGTGGTCGGCGGTGGCGACGTGCATCCCCCAGGGGGTGTCGTCGACCGCCGTGCCCGCGGCGCGGGCGGCGATCACGTCGCCCGCGGCCCGCGCCTGGTACTTGCCCTGATGCGTGAGGAGCGCCCGGTGGTTCACGTCGCCGACCGCGTACAGCCAGTCGGTTCCGCGGACGAGCAGGGTGTCGTCGACCTCCAGCCAGTCGCCGGCCGCCAGGCCCACGGTGTCGAGCCCGAGGTCGGTGGTGCGGGGGATGCGGCCGGTGGCGACGAGCACCCGCTCGGCGGTCACGGTGGTGCCGTCCGACAGCTCGAGCTCTGCGCCGTCGTCGGTACGCCGCGCGGCGGTGACACCGGTGCCGGTGAACACGCGCGCGCCGCGTTCGGTCAGGGATGCGGCGACCCGCTCGCCGGCGAACGGTTCCTGTCCGCCGAGGAGGCCGCTGCGGGCGATCACGGTGACCTCGGTGCCGAGATCGAGGAACGCCGTCGCCATCTCGCTCGCCACGACACCGCCGCCGATGACCGCGAGCGAGGCCGGGACCTGCTGCACACTCGTGGCCTCGCGGCTCGTCCACGGCTCGATGGCCGCGAGCCCCGGGGTGTCGGGAAGGAGCGCCGCGCTCCCGGTGCAGACGGCCACCGCATGCCTCGCCATGAGGGTGGTGACGGTGCCATCGCTCGCGGTCACCTCCACGCGCTTCGGGCCGCTCAGCCGCCCGTGGCCGCGGATCAGCTCGATCCCCGCGCCCTCGAGCCATTCCACCTGTGACGCGTCGTTCCAGTCGTGGGTGAGGGTATCGCGACGGCGGAGCACACCGGCGACGTCCACGCCGCCGGTGACCGCCTGCCGCGCGCCGTCCACGTCGCGCGCCGCGCGGAGCACCGCACCCGCGCGCAGCAGCCCCTTCGACGGCATGCACGCCCAGTAGGAGCACTCGCCGCCGACGAGCTCGCTCTCGACGATGACGGTCCGCAGGCCCCCCTGCACGGCCCGGTCGGCCACGTTCTCCCCGACGGGTCCCGCGCCGATGACGATGAGGTCGTACTCGTGTTCGGTCATGGTCCGCCTTCCGGGTCGTTGCTGCCACGCTAGCCCCGCCGCATCCGGTGGTCCGAGCCCTTGCGCCGGGTCGCGTGTCGGGGAACAAGGGCTTGACGAATGCGTCTGAACCGGTTTAGGTTGCCTGAACCGGTTTAGGACGGCACGGACGCCGCCCATACGTAGGAGTCGACATGCCGCCACGCGCTCGCGTCACGATCTCCGACGTCGCCCGTGAGGCCGGCGTCAGCAAGGGGCTGGTGTCGTTCGCGCTCAACGGGCGGGCCGGGGTGTCGGCAGAGTCGCGCGAGCGGATCCTCGCCGCCGCCGACGCCCTCGGGTGGACGCCCGACCTGCGGGGTCGCGCGCTCAGCACCGGCCGCTCCTACGCCTGCGGGCTGGTCCTCGGTCGCAGCGCCGACGTGATCGCCGCCGACCCTTTCTTTCCGTCCTTCATCGCGGGCATTGAAGACGAGTTCGCCGTCACCGGGCAGGTGCTCGTCCTCGCGGTCGCCTCACCCGGCGGCGATGAGGCGGCGGCCTATCGACGCCTCGTCGCCGACAACCGGATCGACGGTGCCCTGCTCGCCGACCTCCGCCGCGACGATGACCGTCTCCCCCTGCTCGCGGAGCTGGGACTGGAAGCCGTCACCCTGGGGGTGCCGGATGCCCCCAGCCCGTTCTCCTCCGTCGCGGTCGACGACGGCGTCGGCATCCGGCTCGCCGTCGACCACCTGGTCTCCCTCGGCCACCGGGACATTGCGCACATCGCGGGTCCCGACGGGATGCTGCACGCCCGCCGCCGCCGCGAGGCGTTCGAGCAGGCCGCGAGCTCGGCCGGGGTGCGCGCGCGGGTGATCACGACGGACTTCACGGCCGCGGACGGTGCCCGTGCGACCGCAGAGCTGATCGAGACCGCCGACCGTCCCACCGGCATCGTCTACGCCAATGACCAGATGGCCATCGCCGGCATGGGCGTCGCGACGCGCCGGGGCCTGCGCGTGCCGACGGACCTCTCGCTGACCGGGTACGACGACACCGAGCTCGGCCGTCACCTGAACCCCGCCCTCACCAGCGTCGCGACCGACAGCCGGCAGTGGGGCACGCTCGCCGCCCGCGCCCTCCTCGCCCGGCTCGACGGCGGCGAGGTCACCCACATCGATCTTCCTCAGCCCACGCTGAGCATCCGCGAGTCCACCGGACCCGCATCCCCCCGAGCCGCTGACCGCGGCTGATCCAAGGAGAACACCCATGCAACGACGCATACTCGCCCTTCCCGCCCTCGCCGCCGCCGGTGTGCTGGCGCTCACCTCCTGTTCCGGGGGCGGGTCCGGCGGATCCGCCGATCTCGACGCCCACGGCGAGATCACGATCTGGTACTCCAACAACGACGCCGAGATCGCCTGGGGCTCCCAGATGGTCGACGCATGGAACGCCGACCATCCGGACGAGAAGATCACGGCGCAGGAGATCCCCGCCGGTGCCTCCAGCGAGGAGACGATCGGCGCCGCGATCGCCGCGGGGAACGCCCCGTGCCTGGTGTTCAACACCTCGCCGGCGGCGGTGCCGCAGTTCCAGAAGCAGGGCGGTCTCGTCGACCTGTCCGACTTCGAGGACGGCGATGACTACATCACCGAACGCAGCGGCGACCTCGCCGAGCAGTACCGGTCGGAGGACGGCGACTTCTACCAGCTGCCCTGGAAATCGAACCCGGTGATGATCTTCTACAACAAGACGCTCTTCGCGCAGGCCGGCCTCGACCCGGAGAACCCGTCGCTGTCGACCTACGACGAGTTCCTCGCCACCGCGCGCACTCTCAGCGAAGCCGGCGTCGCCCCCTACGCGATCAACCCGGCCCCCACCAGCGAGTTCTTCCAGCCCTGGTTCGACTTCTATCCGCTGTATGCCGCGCAGAGCGGCGGCACCCAGCTCGTCGAAGACGGCAAGGCCACCTTCGACGACGAGAACGGCAAGGCCGTGGCCGACTTCTGGCACACCCTCTACGACGAGGGCCTCGCCGGGAACGAGACCTATCAGGGGGATGCGTTCGCCGACGCGTACGCCGCCGACTGGCATGTTGCGGAGTTGGAACTCGCGCTATAGCCGTAGTGGGGGACCGCCGAGTGGCTGGGAGTCGGGCGTATTGGGACGGACTTCCCGCTCGCGCGATGACCGCGACGATGCTCAGTCGGCCAGCGGGTCGTTGAC
>NZ_JAPLAI010000053.1 GCF_026393345.1 Microbacterium sp. | reverse complement strand
TCGTCCTCGCCGGCTGCTCCGGCACCGCCGCTGAGACCGCCGACACCGAGGCGGGCTCCGACGTCATCCGCGTCGGAGCCCTGACCCCCGGCAACGCCAACGACGGTGCCTTCAACCAGGCGCTGGCCGACGCGCTCGCCCAGCTCGAGGACGAGGGCCTCATCGAGTACGAGCTGCGCGAGCAGATGGCGGACCCCGCCACCAGCGAGCCGGTCATCGCCGACTTCGCCAGCCATGTCTTCGACCTCATCATCGGTCACGGCATCGAGCTGGGCGACGCGATCTTCTCCGTCGCGGGCGACTTCCCTGACGTGAACTTCACCGCATCCGGTGGCGTCGACATCCTGGAGAAGGCCACCGACAACGTCGAGACGTGGACCTACGACGCCTCCCAGGTGGGCTACCTGTCCGGCTACATCGCCGGCCTCACGGGCGCCGCGAACATCGGCCGGGTCGAGAGCATGGAGCTCGACTTCGTCACCTTCACCGACCAGTACTTCCAGCAGGGCGTGCTCGCCGCGAACCCGGAGGCGGCGCTGCTGCCCGTCGTCTACGCCGGCAGCTTCGACGACGCCGAGGCCGCGGCCACCGCGACCACCGGCCTCATCGACCAGGGCGCCGACCTCGTCTACACCACCGGTGACGGCATTGCCGCCGGTGTCGGTGCCGCGGCCGCCAAGGGCGACGCACTGTCGGTCGGCGTCTCCGCCGCCGCCGGCGAGGAGGCCCTCAGCACCAACGTCTCCACCGTCGACCTCGACATGTACCCGATCGTCAAGGCGTGGGTCGAAGAGGTCGCCGACGGCTCGTTCGGAGGCCAGGGCGTCGTTTCGACCCTCGCCAACGGCGGTCTGACCTACACGCCGATCAACGACGTGGACGGCCGCGTCCCCGGCGACGTCTCGACGAAGGTCGAGGAGCTCATCGCCGGTCTCGCCGACGGAAGCATCACCCTCCCCTGATGACGGATCCTGTCATCGAGACCGACCGGGCGCTCGTCGCCCGGTCGGTCTCCAAGAGCTTCGGCGCCGTGCACGCCCTGCAGCACGTCGATTTCCGCGTGCGCCCCGGCACGGTGCACGCCCTCGTCGGCGAGAACGGTGCGGGCAAGTCCACACTCGCGAAGATCCTCGCCGGCATCGAATCCTCCGACACCGGCGGCATGACCATCGACGGGGTCGCCTACGCTCCCCGCGACCGCGCCGAGGGAAAGGCCCGCGGCGTCAACATGGTGCCGCAGCAGTTGAGCCTCGTGGGCGAGCTCAGCCTCGTCGAGAACCTCCTGCTCGCCGGTCCCCGCCGGATCGTCCGCCGCGCCGCCGCGCTCCGCACGCGGACCGCGACCCTGGAACGGTCGGGGGGCAGCGTCGACCTCGACGCCCCGACCGCAACCCTCAGCCAGGCGCACCGCCAGCTGGGCGAGATCGTCGTCGCCCTCGCGGAGGGCGCGACCACCATCATCCTCGACGAGCCGACCGCGAGCCTCGGCCCGGTCGAGGTCGGCGGCCTGTTCGCGCACCTGCGCGCCCTGTGCGACATCGGCACCGCGATCGTCCTCATCACCCACCGCCTCGACGAGGTCCGTGCCGTCGCCGACGACGTCACCGTGCTCTCACACGGGCGGCTCGTGCACCACGGCCCCGCGCGCGGCCTCAGCGCCGCCGATGTCGCACTGCTGATGGTGGGAGAACTCCCCGACCCCGCGCCGCGCGCCGAACGGCACCGCGGCGACGCCGTGCTCTCGATCGAGAGCGTGACCGCCGCTTCCGACACCGACGCGGCGCTCACCGATGTGACCCTGGCCCTTCACGCCGGCGAGATCGTGGGCGTGGCTGGCGTCGCCGGCAGCGGACAGAACACCCTGCTGGACGTGCTCGCCGGGATGCGTTCTCCCGCCTCCGGCACGGTCACGTTCGACGGTCGCACCGCCCCGACCGCGGCAGACCTCCTCCGCGGCGGCGTCGCCTGGATCCCCGAGGAGCGCTCCGACGCGCTCGTGCCGACCATGACCCTCGGCGATACCCTCGCGCTCTACTCGGCCGCCCGCGGCGAACGCCGACGCACCGGCGACACGGATGCGGCCGCGCAGCTGCGTGCGTTCGACGTCCGCCCGCCGACGCCCGCCCTTGCCGCCGGCGGTCTCTCCGGCGGCAATCAGCAGAAACTCCTGGTGTCCCGGGAGCTCGGACGCACCTGGCCCGGTACCCCGACCGGCGCTCCCCGCGTCGTCCTCGCGTACGGCCCGACGCAGGGGCTCGACCTCCGCGCCGCGCAGGCGATCCGCGAGCGGCTCGTCGCGGCGGCGGAGTCCGGGGCCGCGGTGCTCGTGGCATCCCATGATCTGGAAGAGATCCGCGACCTGGCCGACCGCGTGGTCGTGCTGTTCTCCGGACGCGTCGTCGCCGACCTCACGGCCGATGAGGCGACGACGTCACGGGTGGGAGCCGCCATGGCCGGGATCGACGCGCGCGACGAGGAGACGACATGACCGAACTGACCGACCTCCTTCCCACCACGGCGGAGCTGGTGCGGCTGCGCGCCGTCGCCGCGGGTCACGAGACGCCCGACCTCATCGTGCGCGGGGGCCTGGTGCAGTCCCCCGGCACGGAGGAGTGGCTGGAGCGCGACGTCCTCATCGCCGGACGCCACATCGCGACCCTGACGCCCTGGAATCACGTCGCGGATGCGGCGGCGGAGGTCGACGCCCGCGGCAGCCATGTGGTGCCCGGGTTCATCGACGCGCACCTGCACATCGAGTACACGAACCTCACCCCCGGCGAGCTCGGCCGGCTGTCCGTCGCCCGCGGCACGACGACTGTGCTCACCGACCCGAACGGCGCCGCCAACGTGTGGGGCGCGCGCGGCATGGACTTCCTGCTGCAGACCCGCACCCCGTTGCACGTGTTCCAGCAGGTGTCCCCGTCGACGCCCGGTTCGGCGGAGCTCGAACTGGGTGGCGCGGTGATCCCCGAGGCGACGGTGCGGGCGCGTCTGCACGATGACGTGACGGTGACTCTCGGCGAGAGCAATCCGTTCGACTACGGCGAGGTGTCGACCGGTCGCTTCCGGGAGGCGCTCACCGCCGGCCGCCGCATCACCGGCCACACCGCCGCCCAGACGCACGAGTCCCTCTGGGGGTACCTCGCCGCGGGCGTGAGCGACGACCACAATGCCGCAACGGTCGACGAGGTACTGGAACGGACGCGGCTCGGCGCGATGATCACGATCATGGGGTCGTCGTTGACCGACAACACGGTGCCGCTGTTCGCCGATCTCGATGCCATCGCGCCGGCCTTCCGGAGCCTGTGCTTCTGCGCGGACGACAAGCACGTGCACGACCTCACCACGCAGGGTCACATCGATCATCACGTGCGCCAGGCGATCCGGTTCGGCGTCGAGCCGCAGCTCGCCTACCGGATGGCGACGACCCAGCCGGCGCACTACTACCGGCTGGACCAGGTGGTGGGCCTGCTCGCCCCGTCCCGCCTCGCCGACCTGCAGATCATCCCCGACCTCGCCGAGGTGCGCCCGAGCACGGTGATCGTGGCCGGTGAGATCGTCGCACGGGACGGGGCCTCACTGTTCGAGAACACCGACGAGATCCCGGCGTGGACGACCGACACCGTGCACCTGCCCGAGACTCTGCCCGCCGACCTGTTCACGGTCGCCGCGCCCGCCGGCGCCGCCACCGTCTCGGTGCGGGCGATGGAGATGTACAACGGCTACTTCAAGCGGGCGTTCACCGCCACACTGCCGGTCGTCGACGGCGCGGTCTCGGCCGACCCCACCGACGATGTGCTGAAGATCGCGGTCGTCGACCGCCACCACGGCGAAGCGCTGACCGGCATCGGGTTCGTGCGCGGGTTCGGCCTCCGCCGCGGCGCGATCGCCATCACGATGAACTGCCCGAACATGAACATCTCGGTCGTGGGTGCCTCCGACGCGGACATGCGCCTCGCGGTGGCGGAGCTCGGCCGCATGGGCGGCGGATTCGTCACGGTGGCCGACGGCGAGGTGCTCGCCCGGGTGCCGCTGCCGGTGGGCGGCATGATGAGCGCTGCCCCGTACGAAGAAACCGCCGCAGCCCTCGCCCATGGGCACGCGACCACCGCCGAACTCGGCTGCCCGATCCCGTCCCCGTACATCATCCTGTCGTTCGTCGGCCTGTACGCGGTCCCCGACCTGGGGCTCACCGAGCGAGGCCTCATCGACGCGTACACGCAGCAGTTCGTCGATGTGCTCCTCCCGGGTCCGGTCGACGCCTGCGGTTACACCCATGACGAGGATCCGCAATGAGCAGGCATCGCGGTCGCATCCTCGTCGTCACGGCCTCGGTCGTGGCCGCGGTCCTCGTGGTGGCGACGTTCCTCATCCTCCTCGCCGGCGCCGACCCGGTCGTCGGGCTCCGGGGGCTCGTGGAGGGCGTGTCGAGTTCGCCCTATCGCATCGGCGAGCTCCTCGTCGGTGCGGTGCCGATCGCGATCGTCGCGCTCACCCTCATCCCGGCGCTGAAGGCCGGGATCTTCTCGGTGGGCGCGGAGGGACAGGTGACCCTCGGGGCGATCGCCGCGGCCGCGGCGATCCTCGGCATCCGTGATCTCACGAACGACACCGCACCCGCCGTGCTGTACCTCGTCGCGGGGGTGCTCGCCGGGGCCGCGGGCGGCGCCCTGTTCGCCCTGCTCCCCGCATGGCTCGCCGCCCGATGGCGCGTCAACGTCATCCTCTCGACCCTGCTGCTCAACTACGTCGCCACCGGGTTCCTCGGCTGGACGCTGCGCACCTGGCTGTCGACACCGGAGAACACCGCGACCCCGCAGAGCGAGAAGCTGCCGGACGCGGCGGCGCTGCCCGACCTCATCGTCGGCACCCGCGCGCATGTCGGCATCCTGCTGGTGCTCGTCGCCCTCGGTGCCTTCGAGTGGTGGCGCCGCACGGCAGGGGCCACCCGGGTCTCGGTGTTCGCCGAGCGTCCCGCCCTGGCGCTGCGGTTGGGCGCGACGCGCGGACGCACCCTGTACGGCACGATGCTCGTCTCCGGCGCGGGTGCAGGCGTGGTCGGGTGGATGCAGGTGGCCGGCGTGAACGACCGCCTCATGGGGTCCGTCTCGGGCGGAGTGGGGTTCTCCGGGCTGGCAGTCGCACTCCTCGGCGGGCTGCTGCCGGTCGGCATCGTGCTGGCCGCGCTCTTCTTCTCGGCCCTGACGGTCGGCGCGGTCGGCATGCAGTCGGCGACCGGCACCATCCCCTCCTCGATCGCCGACGTCATCAAGGGCGTGCTGCTGCTCGGCGTCGCCGTGATCGCCGCGCTCCGCCCCGGCGTCGTCCCCTCCGCGCACCCGGCGCCGGCCCCCGCGCCCGACGACGGCGCCTTCGCGCCGGACGAGCTGGCGGAGGCCGCCGACGAGTCCGTGACCACCGTGACAGCGGATGCGACCGTGACCGAGAACGAGGAGGCCGCACGATGACCCTGGCACTGTGGGCCTCGATCCTCGCCGGCGCGCTCGCTCTCGCCGCCCCGCTCATCATCGCCGGTGTCGGCGAGGGATTCGTGGAACGCGCAGGGCGCCTGAACCTCGGTATCGAGGGCATGATGATCCTCGGCGCCCTTACCGGCGTGTTCGTCGCTCACGTCGCGGGTCCCGTGGCGGGCCTGGTCGCTGCGGGCGTCGTGGGGCTCCTCCTCGCCGCACTGATGAACGTGCTCGTTTACGCGCTGAAGGCGAACGAGATCGTCGTGGGCCTCGCGATCACCATGCTGGGCCTCGGCCTCTCGACCTTCCTCTCGCAGGTGTGGATCCCGGCCGGCACGACCAACGTGAGCGTCGACACCATCTCTTCGCTCGACCTGGGCGCGCTCACCGACATCCCGCTGGTCGGCCCGATGCTCTTCGGGCAGAGCCCCGTCGTATACGGCACCATCGTGCTGCTCGCCGTCGCGTGGGCCGTCATGCGGTTCACCCGGTTCGGCCTGCAGGTTCGCGCGACCGGTGCGGATGCCGCATCCGCCGCGCTCCGCGGCGTGCGCCCGCGACGGGTGGGAGAGAACGCCCTGCTCATCGGCGGTGCGCTCGCCGGGATCGCCGGCGGCACGATCGCGCTCGCGGTGATCGGCTCGTTCACCCCAGGGATGACCGCCGGACGCGGCTACATCGTGCTCGCGATCGTCATCATGGGGCGCATGACCCCCCTCGGCATCGCCCTCGGGGGCCTCCTCTTCGGCTTCCTGCAGAACTTCTCGCTGCTGTCGCAGTCGACGAGCATCGAGCTGCCGAGCGAGGTGTTCACGACCCTGCCGTATCTCGTGACCCTCATCGTGCTCGTGGTGACTTCCCGCGCGGAGCTCCGCCGCCAAGCCGCCCGGCTCCGCCTGACGTGACCCTCACTAGACGGGGCGACCCGAATCGCCCCCAGAAAGGAACATCATGCTTACCCGCCCCTCTCCCGTGATCGTGCCCGCAACCGAGCAGCACTGGGTCGACGCCGTCGCCGCGCTCGCCCCGGCCTTCGCCGCCGCCGTCGCCGCCGACGACGCCGCCGCCCGCCTGCCGCTGGACCACCTGCAGGCGATCCACGCCACGGGACTGGATGCGGCATTCCTCCCCCGCGAGCATGGCGGCGAGGCGCTGTCCTACGCGACCCTCGGGGCGGTCGTGCGAGCGCTCGCCGCGGCGCACCCCGCCGTCGCGACCGTCTGGCTCATGCACATCGGCGCGGCGCACGGCCTCGTCACCCTGTCCGCGCCGGAGGAGGCCGCGTTCTTCGCCGCCGAACTCCGCGCCGGCCGTCGCTTCTCGAACGCGCTGTCCGAGCCCGCCGGTGGCAACTTCTTCCTCGCCTCGCAGCAGGACGCCACCCCCGCGGGCGAGGACTGGACGCTCACCGGTCGCAAGGTCTTCGTGTCGGGCTCCGAGGCGGCCGATCACCTGTTCCTCAACTCGCGCATCGACGGCGCACCCGCGTTCTTCGGCGTGACCGTCGACGACACGGTGAGCTTCCCGCCGATCGAAGAGACGATGGGCATGCGCGCCACGCGCAGTCGCACGATCGTGTTCGAGGGGACTCCGCTGCGTCGCGCGCGCCTCTGCGCCCCACCGGCCCCCGACTACGCGAACCTCATCACGGTGGGCTTCGCGTTCCTCTCGATCGGGATCGCAGAGTCCGCGATCGACGCGATTGCGGCGACCGCGAATCGGGAACGCGGCGGCTCGAAGCTCGCCGACGTGCAGTGGGTCCGGCAGGACACCGCCGCGGCGTGGGCCGAGATCGAGGCCGCACGTCTCCTCGCCGAGCGCACCGCCTGGCTCGCCGACCAGGGTTCACCGGAGGCGATGCTCGCCGCGACCGAGTCGAAGATGCACGCGAACGAGGTAGCCAAGCGTGCCGCGGCCGTCGCCGTCCGCGTCGGCGGTGGCGGCGGGTACCTGCTGACCTCGCCGATCCAGCGCATCTTCCGCGACGCGCAGGCGGGCGCACTCATGGCGTACTCGGTGCCGTTCAGCCAGGACGTCGTCGGCGGCTGGGTACTGCAGCCCGCCTGACCCCCAGACGCCGGGGCCGGCGGTGGAACCCCCAACACGCCGTCGGTCCCGGTCTTTTCCTCCGGGCGATCTTCATCCCCCGGAAACGCGAACCGCCGGGGCGGGAAACCCCGTCGCGGTCGAATGGATCCTGCACCATCCGCCCCACCGAGAGGACGCCCATGGGCATCCACATCCTCACCGCCGACATCGTCGTCCCCCTGAACGCCGCCCGCGACGTGCTGACGGATGCGGGGGTCGCCATCGACGGCGACACCATCATCGCCGTCGGCGCCGCCGCGGAGCTGCGCACCCGCTACCCCGACGCCCCGCACCGGCACCTGCCGGAGCGGGTGCTCATGCCGGGGCTCATCAACGCGCACCACCACTCGGGACTGCTGCGCGGCACCGCCGAGCATCTGCCGGTGTGGGAGTGGCTGCGGCTGCACATCGACCCCATGCACCGGGTGCTGCAGCCGGAGGATGCGGAAGCCGCGGCATGGCTCTGCTACGCCGAAGGGCTGCTGTCCGGCACCACGACGGTGGTCGACATGTGGCGGTTCATGGACGGCGCCGCCCGCGCCGCCGACGCCCTCGGCAACCGCGTCGTGACGGTGAACTACGTCGGCGAGCACCCCGACTACGACTACTTCGACACTCTCGATGACAACGAACGGATGCTGACCGAGTGGGCGGGGCACGACCGGGTCATGCCGTGGGTAGGGCTCGAGCATCCGTTCTACGCCGACGCCGCCGGCCAGCGCCGGGCTATCGCGCTGGCACAGCAGTACGACACCGGCCTGTACACGCACTGCAGCGAGTCCGAGCTCGACGTCGAACTGTTCGCCGCGCACACCGGCGCACGCCCCATGGTGGCGCTCGACCGGCTGGGGTTCTTCGACACCCCGCGAACGATGATCGCGCACGCGGTGTGGCTGGACGCGGACGAGATCGCCCTCATGGCCGCACGCGGGGTGAGCGTCTCGCACAACCCGGTCAGCAACATGAAGCTGGCGAGCGGCTTCGCGCCCGTCGCCGAACTGCTCGAGGCAGGGATCGCCGTCGGCCTCGGCACGGACGGCGAGAAGGAGAACAACAACCTCGACATGTTCGAGGAGATGAAGGTCGCCTCGCTGATGGGCAAGATCCGGAAGATGGATGCGGCCGCCATGGACTCCTGGCAGGTGCTACAGATGGCGACCATCGGGGGCGCCCGGGCCATCGGGCAGCAGGATCGTCTCGGTTCGCTCGAGGTGGGCAAGCAGGCGGACCTCGTGGCGGTGCGCACCGACACCCCGCGGATGACGCCGCTGCTCCCCTCGGGTGCGTACGCCAACATCCACCACAACCTCGTGCACGCGGTGCGCGGCAGTGATGTGGATCTCACCATGGTCGCCGGGCGGGTGATCGTCGACGGCGGCGAACTGGTCTCCGCGGACCTCGGCGAGATCATCGACCGCGCGCGCGCCCGCGTGCCCGATCTGTTCGCCCGCCGCTCCGCCTACCTCGAGTCCGTCGCGGAGCCCGAGGGCCTGATGCACTGAGTCCGCGGCGCGTCCCTCATCCGCGTCCCCGTCCACATCCGCCGAGACTTTACGAATGTCCCGCATTTCGGCCGAATACGGGACATTTGTGAAGTCTCGCGTGCCGGCGCGGGAGAGCGGGGCGGGGATGTCGGAGGGGGCACGTAGCCTGAGGGAATGGCAGCCAAACGTCCCGCCCCCGCCCCCTTCCGGTGCACCGAGTGCGGGTGGACGACGTCGAAGTGGGCGGGTCGCTGCGGCGAGTGCCAGCAGTGGGGCACCGTCGTCGAGGCGGTCGCGCAGACCGGGGTGATGCGCGGGTTCACGGCCGTGGTGCCCAACAGCGAGCGGGCCGCGCGACCGATCACGCAGCTGAGCACCCTCGACTCGCCCCGCCGTCCCACCGGGGTCGGCGAGTTCGACCGGGTGCTGGGTGGGGGCATCGTCCCGGGCGCCGCCGTGCTGCTGTCCGGCGAGCCCGGCGTCGGCAAGTCCACGCTGCTGCTCGAGGTCGCCGCCCGCGCCGCGCGCGACGGGTATCGCGTGCTGTACGTCAGCGCGGAGGAGTCGACCGCACAGGTGCGGCTGCGCGCCGAGCGCACCGGAGCCCTCCACGACGAGCTGTACATCGCCAGCGAGACCGACCTCGCTACCCTCATCGGGCACGTGGACGAGGTGAAACCCGGACTGTTGATCGTCGACTCGGTGCAGACGGTGTCGTCCGCGCTGAGCGAAGGCCTCGCCGGCCACCCGAGCCAGGTGCGCGAGGTCGCCGCCACCCTCGTGCGGGTCGCGAAGGAACGCGCCATGCCCGTGCTCATCGTCGGGCACGTGACGAAGGACGGGTCGATCGCCGGCCCGCGGCTCTTGGAGCACCTGGTCGACGTCGTCTGCCACTTCGAGGGCGACCGGCAGACGTCGCTCCGGTTCGTGCGGGCGCTGAAGAACCGCTTCGGGCCGACGGACGAGGTCGGCTGCTTCGAGATGACCGGCGACGGCATCGCCGAGGTCACCGATCCCTCGAGCCTCTTCCTCAGCACCGGCACCCCGGTGAGCGGCACCTGCGTCGCGGTGGCGCTCGAGGGCAAACGGGCGCTGCCGGTGGAGATCCAGGCGCTCGTGGTCCCCGCATCCGGACCCAACCCGCGCCGCGTGGTCAATGGGGTGGAGTCGTCCCGCGTGGCAATGATCCTCGCCGTGCTGGAGCGTCGCGCGCGCCTCCGGCTCAGCGAACGCGATGTCTACGTGTCGACCGTGGGAGGCGTGCGACTCACCGAACCCGCCACCGACCTCGCCATCGCCCTGGCGATCGCCAGCGCCGCGACCGATCAGCCGGTGCCGCACAAGGTCGCGGCCTTCGGCGAGCTCAGTCTCACCGGCGAGATCCGCGCCGTCACCCAGCTGGCGCAGCGACGCGCGGAGGCCACGCGGCTTGGCTACGAGGAGATCGTGGACTCCTCGATCCTCGATGTGACGAACGCGCTCATGCTGCTGCAGGTCATCGCCCGGCAGGCCGACCCGGAACCGCCCGCGGCCGTGACCGGGCGCGGCGCGTTCTGATCCGAGGCGCGCGTGTCGCCGGGGCGGGTCCGGCGCCCGGCTCGTGTCAGCCGCTGAAGTGCATGCAGGGGATTCCGAACTCAGGGCTCAGCCGTGGCGCGAACGTCGGCGCGAGGATCTCCTGCACGACGAGTTCCACGGTGTAGTGGGTCTCGGCGTAGAGGACGTGACCGGCGTAGGCGGCGCCTGCCTCTGCCTTCACCCCGGCGGCGACGTGCAGGTGCGCCCGCGGGATTCCGTCGACGGTCGAGATCGACCCGGCACCCACCCCTTCGAGATAGGTCACGTCGACGCTGGCCGGCAGCGGCGCTTCCGGGTCCTCGATCGGCCCGTCCGCGGCGATGAGGCCGACCCGGCGGAACGCCCCGAAGAACATGTCGATCGTCGCCGAGGTGACCCCGTGGGCGACGGCCCACGACGACACCGTCTCGAGCAGGTCTTCTCCGGGGTCGAGGACGACGAGGAATCGACGGCCGGTGGTGAGGGCGGCGCTACGCACAGCACTCCGCCTGATCGCTGTGCATGGGGAGTTCGGTCTCGTGCCGCATGGGGAGCCCTCCAAGTCGGGAACGGGACGCACCTGGACCCGGTCACGACCGTACTGCACCCCGGCGGTGCGGGAGTGCTGCGCTTCGGCGTGCGCCGCCCGCGCAGCGCCTTCGACCCGCACCGCCGTATCGTGCAAGAGGACGCCACCGACCGGATCACCGGCGCGCGGAGCCCGGAACGGTGAACACCGCCCGCGCGGAGAACGAGGAGACCCCATGAGCACGACCACGATCACCGGCGTCACGGTCTGGGACGGCGAGCGCGAGCGGGGCCTGAGCGATGTGACGTGGGAGGGCGACCGCATCCTCACGGTCGCGCCCAGCGCCGAGGGCACTGTCGACACCGGACTCTCCCTCATCCCCGGCCTCGTGGACACGCATGTGCACCTCGACACCGACGCCGTCACCGGCAAGGCCGATCGCGCCTGGGGGATCATCACCCCGCCCGAGGAACGATCGCTGCACGCCCTCGCCCACGCGCAGACCGCGATGCGCCACGGCGTCACCACGCTGCGCGACCTGGCCTCGGAGCCGGCGTACTTCGCCCTCTCCCGCATGCTCGACTCCGGGGTGATCACCGGCCCGCGCGTGCTGACCGCCGGACCCGTGGGCATGACCGCCGGGCACGGCGACCTGTTCACCCCGCCGCATTACCCGCACCGCCCGCCCGTGGCCGACAGCCCCGACGAGTGCCGGAAGCTCGTGCGCCACTGGGCACGCGCCGGCGCCGACGCCATCAAGGTGTACACGAGCGGCGGCATCCTCTCCATCGGCGACAAGGTCAGCTGGCGCAACCACACCGACGCGGAGCTCGCCGCCACCGTCGACGAGGCGCACGCGCTGGGCATGCTGGTTGCCGCCCACTCGCATTCGGTGGAGGGGATCGACCGCGCTCTGCAGGCCGGGGTCGACTCGATCGAGCACGGGACCGCGATGTCGATCGCGCAGATGGAGATCCTCGCCGAGCGACGCATCCCCGTCGCCCCGACGCTGTTGATCCACGTGCGCCTGGACGCGCGGGTCGAGGGCACCTCCGACGAGGCGCGGGAGAAAACCCTCGCCCTGTCGGCGGTGCGCGATCACACCCTCACCGAGGGCGGGCGCCGCGACGTGCGCTTCGTACTCGGCACCGACGCCAACGGCGTGTTCACGACCTTCGGCGACCAGATGGAGGAGCTGCGCATCATGGCGGCCCGGATCGGCTGGGATGCGGAGCGCACCCTGAAGTCCGGCACGAGCGACGCCGCTGATGCGATCGCGATGGGTCAGACCGTGGGGCGTATCCGCAGCGGCCTCGGCGCCGACCTGGTACTCATGGACGGCCGCCCGTGGCAGGACATCGCCGAGCTCGACACCGCCCGCATCCGCGCCGTCGTGTCGCGGGGGCGCCTCGTCGCGGGTGAGCTGCCGACGACCCGGGGCTAACCTTCGAGGCTCAGCGCCTCGATGATGTCGTCCGGAGTCGCCTGCAACGGGTGCGGGCCGGCGATGTCGAAGAATACGGTGGTGATCTCGTCGCGGTGCACGGTGAGGAATCGCAACAGCGTCGCCGGGTCCTGCAGGGCGACGGCGGGCGGCAGGGTCGCGGGCTTGTGCGTGGCGTCGCTGAACAGGAGCAGCGCGACCTGCCCGGTGTTCGGGTCGCGGTAGGTCCACACCTCACCCTGGTCGAGCGGATTGTCCCGGGCACCCGGCCGCATGAGCGGCACCACGGTCGGACCGTGCCGGAGCGCGAACGCCACGGCCGCCATGTCCTGCGTCTGCAGCGCGTCCGTCAGGGCCGTGTTCCGGAACTCCAGCTCCGTCTTGCCGCGCTTCTTCCCCGCCATCCCTCCAGCGTATCGCCGCGCCCCGACCCGAAGAGCCGTCAGGACAGGAAGCCGCGCATGAGGGTCTCGGATGCGGCGAGATGGTCGAGCATGGCGGCCTCGGCCGCATCCGCCCGCCCGGCGAGGATCGCCTGCACGATGCGCTCGTGCTGCGCCTCGGAGTGCTCGATCGTGCGCGGCAGCAGCGGGAAGGCGTCGAGCCACGTGTTCACCCGGGCCCGGCTCTCCGCCACCAGCGGCACGAGTGAGGCAATGCCGGCAGTCTCCGCAATCGTCAGGTGCAGCAGCGAGTCGAGGCGCCGGTACTCCTCGAGAGACGCCGCGGCGGCGGAGGTGTGCCGCTGCCACAGCGCGTCCCGCTCCTCCGCGGTCATGGTGCGGGCAGCCGCGGCGCGGGCAGCGCCGCCTTCCAGCACCCGCCGCATCCCGAGCGTGTCCTCGAGTTCCGCCGGTGTCACCTCGAGGGGCGCTGCGGGGCGCGGGAGCGGGTCGGCGACGAACGTGCCGCCATACCGCCCGCGCCGGGCCACCAGGAAGCCGGTGTCGCTGAGTTCGCGGATCGCCTCCCGCACGGTGTCGCGGCTGACTCCGTACATCTCCGCCAGCGCGCGCTCCGCCGGGAGCGCCTCGCCGGGTGCGACAACGCCGATGCGGATCGTCTGCGCGATGCGCGACACGGTGTCCTCCAGCGCGTTCGTCCGTCGCACCGGCCGGTACACCGCCCGCTGCACGTCGTCCCACGCCGTGTCCGTCACGGGTCCATTCTCCCGTGCGCGCGTGTGTCGGAATTCAGGCTCAGCGCACCGCGCGGGCCGATATCGGCCCCCGGGAGCGGTCTGCGCCTGAATTCCGACACCGCCACACCTCAGAGCGGGGTGACGTAGGCGTTGGTGATGCCGCCGTCGACGACGAACGCGGTGGCGGTGATGAAGGACGCATCGTCCGAGGCGAGGAACGCCACCGCCGCAGCGATCTCGTCGGGCTCCGCGAACCGGCCCATCGGCACGTGCACGAGCCGGCGCTGTGCGCGCTCCGGGTCCTTCGCGAACAGCTCCTGCAGCAGCGGCGTATTCACCGGCCCCGGGCACAGCGCATTGACGCGGATGCCCTGCCGGGCGAACTGCACCCCGAGCTCCCGGGTCATCGCCAGCACGCCGCCCTTGGAGGCGGTGTAGGAAATCTGCGACGTCGCGGACCCCAGCAGCGCGACGAACGACGCGGTGTTGATGATCGACCCGCGCCCGGCCGGCACCATGTGCCGGAGCGCGGCGCGCGAGCACAGATAGACGCTCTTCAGGTTGACGTCCTGCACCCGCTCCCAGGCGGGGAGCTCCGTCGTCTCGATCGAGTCGTCGTCAGCGGGCGAGATCCCCGCATTGTTGAACGCGATGTCGACGCTGCCGAGATCGGCCGCGACAGCGTCGAACAGCGCGTCGACGGACACCTCGTCGGCGACGTTCACCGGGCGGAACTCGCCCCCGACCTCCGCGGCCGCGCGGGCCCCCGCATCCGGATCCAGGTCGGCGATCACGACGCGCGCGCCCTCCGCCGCGAACCGTCGCGCGGTGGCGAGGCCGATGCCGGAGCCGCCGCCGGTCACGATCGCGACACGGTCCTTCAGCCGCTGGGTCAGATCCATTGCTCTCTCTTTCTGTTGGTGCACGTCGACGGTCAAGCCCGGTCGGTGGCGAAGAACACGTTCTTCGTCTCGGTGAAGTGCTCGGCCGCGTCCGGGCCGAGCTCGCGGCCGAGGCCGGATGCCTTCATCCCGCCGAAGGGGGTCCAGTACCGCACCGAGGAGTGCGAGTTGACCGACAGCACGCCGCTCTTCACGGCCCGCGAAACCCGCACGGCGCGGCCGAGGTTCTCGGTCCAGATCGACCCCGCGAGCCCGTACACGGTGTCGTTGGCGAGCCGGATGGCGTCGGCCTCGTCGTCGAACGGGAGCACCGCGACGACCGGCCCGAAGATCTCCTCGCGGGCGACCCGGTCACCGGGCTCCGCGAGCACGACGGCGGGCGCGAACCAGAAGCCATCGCCGGTCGGTGCGGAGCCGCGGAAGGCCACATCGACGCCGTCCAGGTACGCCGCGACGCTATCCCGGTGCCCCGCCGAGATGAGCGGCCCCATGTCGGTGGCCTCGGATGCGGGATCCCCCACGCGCCAGTCGCGCACCGCGGGCTCCAGCAGTTCGAGGAACCGATCGTAGACGCTCCGTTGCACCAGCAGGCGGCTCCGGGCGCAGCAGTCCTGTCCGGCGTTGTCGAACACGGATCCGGGCACGGCCGCGGCGGCTGCTACGAGGTCCGCGTCCTCGAACACGACGTTGGCGCTCTTGCCGCCGAGTTCGAGCGTCACCGGCTTCAGCAGCTGCGCGCATCCCGCCGCGACCGACACCCCGACCTCGGTGGAGCCGGTGAAGACGACCTTCCGCACGTCCGGGTGCGACACGAAGCGCTGACCGACGACCGTGCCGGAGCCGACGACGACCTGGAAGAGGCCCTCCGGCAGCCCCGCCTCGAGGGCCAGCTCGCCGAGACGCACCGCGGTGAGCGGGGTGAGCTCGGCGGGTTTCAGCACGACGGCATTCCCGGCGGCAAGCGCCGGGGCGAAGCCCCACGACGCGATCGTCATCGGGAAGTTCCACGGGACGATGATGCCGACGACGCCGTACGGCTCGTGGAAGGTGACGTCGAGGCCGCCGGGCACCGGGATCTGTGCGCCCATGAGCCGCTCCGGCGCACCGGAGTAGTAGTTCAGCACCTGCGCGACGTGCCCTGCCTCCCACCGGGCCGATCCGACCGGGTGGCCGGAGTTCCGCACCTCCAGCTGCGCCAGCTCCTCGACGTGCTCCTCGACGACACGGGCGAAGGCGCGGAGGGCGTCGGCGCGGGCGCCGGGGGCGAGCGCGGCCCAGCCGCGCTGCGCGGCGACGGCACGGGCGACCGCCGCATCCACATCCGCCACCTCGGCACGCTGCAGCGTGGTGATCGGGCGGGCGGTCGCGGGGTCGATGACGGTGAACTCGCTCATGCGTGGATCTCCTGCCGTGCGGCACGGTGGGCGGATGCGGCGGCCACGAGGCCGAGGAAGAGTCGCCGGTCCGCGGCGTTCTCCTCCGGATGCCACTGCACCGCCACGAGGTACTCCTCGCCCGGCAGCTCGAGGGCCTGCACCAGGCCGTCGTCGGTGCGCGCGGTGACCACGAGGCCCTCGCCCACCCGGTCCACCCCCTGGTGGTGGTAGCTGTGGACGTCGACGCCACCTGTGCCGACGAGACCGGCGAGGCGGGTGCCGTCGTCGACGTGTACCGTGTTCTGTGCGAACACGCCCCCGCCGATCTTGTAGCGGTCGGAGCCGAGCGCCTCGGGGAGGTGCTGGTGCAGGGTGCCCCCGTACGCGACGTTGATGAGCTGCAGCCCCCGGCAGATACCGAACACGGGGATGCCACGGGTCAGGGCACCGCGAAGCAGCGCCAGCTCCCACGCATCCCGGTCCGGCCGGGCGGGATCGGTGCTGGGGTGCCGTTCGGCGCCGTAGAGCTCGGGCTGCACGTCGAGGCCGCCGGTGAGAATGAGGCCATCGAGGCTGTCGAGCACCACCTCGGCCGCCCGGTCCGGTGACGCCTGCGGCGGGAGCAGCACGGCGGCGGCGCCCGATGCGGTCACCGCCTCGAGGTATTGCTGCGGCAGGAACGAGGCCCGCACGTCCCAGACCCCCTGCCTTGCCCGCTCCAGGTAGGTGGTCAGTCCCACCACCGGCAGGTCAGAGTCGTTCGAAGCCACGGACCCGCTCCCAATCGGTCACGGCCGCGTCGTAGGCCTCGACCTCGATGCGCGCCTGGTTCAGGTAGTGCGCCACCACGTCCTCACCGAACGCCTCCCGCGCGATCGCGGAGTCGGCGAAGAGCGCGGCCGCCTCGCGGAGCGTCGTGGGGAGGGTGTCGACGCCGGCGTCGTAGGCGTTCCCGGCGAGTGGCTCGGGCAGCGGGAGCTCATGTTCGATGCCGTACAGCCCGCCGGCGATGATCGCGGAGATCGCGAGGTACGGGTTCACATCTCCCCCGGGCACCCGGTTCTCCACCCGCAGACCCGCGCCGTGGCCGACGACCCGCAGGGCGCAGGTGCGGTTGTCCAGGCCCCAGGCGATGCCGGTCGGGGCGAACGAGCCCTTCGCGAACCGCTTGTACGAGTTGATGGTGGGCGCATACAGCAGCGTGAATTCGCGGAGCGTCGCGAGCACGCCGGCGATCCAGTGCTCCATCAGCGGACTGAACCCGTGCGCTCCGTCGCCCGCCATGACCGCATCGCCGTCCTCGGAGCGCACCGAGAGGTGGATGTGGCAGCTGTTGCCCTCGCGCTCGTTGAACTTGGCCATGAACGTGAGCGACTTGCCGTGGGCATCGGCGATCTCCTTCGCCCCGTTCTTGTACAGCGTGTGCTGGTCGGCGGTCTCGAGCGCCTCGGCGTAGCGGAACCCGATCTCCTGCTGCCCGAAGTTGCACTCGCCCTTCACGCCCTCGCAGTACAGGCCCGCACCCTCCATGCCGCGGCGGATGTCGCGCAGCAGCGGCTCCATCCGGGTGGTCGCGAGCAGGTTGTAATCCACGTTGTAGTCGGTCGCCGGGGTGAGGTCGCGATACCCCTTGCCCCAAGCCTCGCGGAAGGAGTCGTCGAAGACGATGAACTCCAGCTCCGTGGCCGCATAGGCGACGAGGTTCTGCTCGGCCAGTCGCGACCGCTGCCGGTCGAGGATGCTCCGCGGCGCCGGGGTCACCACATCCTGGTTCTCCCACCGCAGGTCGCTCATCACGAGCGCCGTAGCAGGCTGCCACGGGATGCGGCGGAGCGTCGCGAGGTCGGGAACGAGCACCATGTCGCCGTACCCGGTCTCCCAGCTCGACATCGCGTACCCCTCGACGGTGTTCACATCGACGTCGACCGAGAGGAGGTAGTTGCAGGCCTCGGCACCGTGCGGCAGCACGACGTCCTGCCACATCCGTCCGGACACGCGTTTGCCGACGAGCCGGCCCTGCGCATCGGCGAACGCGACGATGACGGTGTCGATGTCTCCGCTATCGATCGCCGCCGACAGTTCGGCGGTGGTGAGATTGCCCGGCATGGCACGTCCTCTCTCGCTCGATGGTGCGAGCGAACCTACCTTTGCAGACCGATGCTCCGGCCATCCGGCCTCACTGTAACGAGAAAGTCACATTCAAAGGTAGACGAAACCCGCCAATAGCCGACACAATCATGCGCAACGCGGACGCAACGGTGCGTGCGCACGCCCGCACGACCCGATGCCTGACGGAGGACGGATGTCTCAGAGCAGTGAATCCCGGAAAGTCTCGGGAGCGACCTATACCCGGGCGGGGACGGACTACTTCGCACGCCGCACGCTGAAACGCTCCGCCGGTGTCTGGGGACTGTGGGGTCTCGCCGTCGCCGCGGTCATCTCCGGCGACTTCTCCGGCTGGAACTTCGGCATCGACTTCGCCGGCTTCGGCGGGATGCTGATCGCCTTCGTCATCCTGGTCGCCATGTACTACGGCATGATCTTCTCGATCGGCGAGATGGCGGCCGCGATGCCGCACACCGGCGGCGCCTATTCCTTCGCCCGTACCGCGATGGGCCCGTGGGGCGGCCTCATCACCGGCGCGGCCGAGACGATCGAGTACGTGGCCACGACCGCGGTGATCGTCTACTTCTCCGCCTCGTACGCGGATGCCATCACGAGTGAGCTGCTGGACTTCTCGATGCCCGCGTGGATCTGGTGGGTCATCCTGTACGCCGTATTCATCGCGCTGAACGCCGCGGGAGCGAACATCTCGTTCACCTTCGCGATCGTCGTCTCGATCATCTCCATCGGCATCATCCTGGTGTTCTCCGCCATGGCGATCTTCTCCGGGGCGTTCTCCTGGGCGAGCCTCTGGGACATCGCCCCGGATGCGGGTCAGACCGAATTCCTGCCCCACGGTGTGCTGCCGATCCTGTTCGCCCTCCCGTTCGCGATGTGGTTCTTCCTCGGGATCGAGGAGCTGCCGCTGGCCGCGGAGGAGTCGCACAACCCGGTCCGGGACATCCCGCGAGCCGGGTTCTGGGCCCGCGGCACCCTCATCGTCACCGGCCTCCTGGTGCTGTTCCTCAACACCGGCGTCATCGGCGCCGAGGCCACCGGCGTCGCCGGAGAACCACTCCTCGACGGGTTCCGCGCCATCGTCGGCGACGGGGCGGCGGCCGTGCTGGCGCTGTTCGCCCTCGTCGGGCTCCTCGCCTCCCTGCAGGGGATCATGTTCGCCTACGGCCGCAACATGTACTCCCTCTCACGCGCCGGGTACTACCCGCGCTGGCTCTCCCTCACCGGGAAGCGGCAGACGCCGTGGGTGGCGCTCGTCGTCGGCGCGGTCGTCGGCTTCATCGCCCTCGTGGTGCTCGACGGCCTCGCCGCCGTGAACGAGGACGTCGGCGCGGTCGCCGGCGCCATCGTGCTGAACATCGCGGTGTGGGGCGCGGTGCTCGCGTACTTCCTGCAGCTGGTGTCGTTCATCATCCTTCGCCGCAAGTACCCGAACGTCAGCCGCCCGTACCGAAGCCCCTGGGGCGTGCCGGGTGCCGTCATCGCGGCGGTCATCGCCGCACTGATCTTCGTCGGCTTCCTGCTGAACCCCACGTTCCTGCCGGCGATCATCGCGATCGTCGTCGTCTACGCCATCATCCTCATCGGGTTCGCGGTGTTCTTCCGCCACCGCCTGGTGCTCTCCCCCGAGGAGGAGTACGCGCTCTCCGGCGGCAGCCACGGCGACCCGCAGGCCGAAGGCTACGACGCGATGGAGAAGGAAGTCTTCGACGACAAGGCGTAGTCCGCACCCCGGATGCGAACGTGCCCCCTCGCGCGAACGCGAACGCTCAATAGAGCAGGAACTGCGCGGTGGTCGCAGACGTGATCCCGCCGATCGCGACGGCCAGATGGTACGACGCGCCGTTCGCCGGCGCGTTCGCACGGACTCCATCGCAGGAATCGACCGAGGAGCGGGTGCGATCCCACACCACCGGAGTCGCGCTCGTGACCGTCTGGCCCGCGGTGATGGTGACGATCATGTCGCTCGGCTCGGTCTGGCAGTCGGTGGACCGCCAGTACGCCTCGCTGCCGCTCGTGACGATGAACGACTGCGTCGTGGTGCCGACGTTCATGGCGCAGTCGTCGCCGGTGTTCGTGAGCCGGATGGAGAACTGCGGGTTCTGTCCTGCGGCGTACGTCGACTGGTCCGTGACCGCCTCCACCGTCACATCTCCCGGCGTGCACTCGGGCAGGGTGTCGGCGGGCGGAGCGGTCGCGGTGGCGGCGGCCTCCGCATCCTCCGCGGTGTCGGGGCCGGCGGACGTGGACACGGTCGGCGTCGCGCTCGGCGTGCTCACGCTCGGCGCCGGAGTGGGAGCGGCGGCCTGATCGCCTCGCCACGGCTGCGCGATCAGCAACCAGACGACACCCACGATGACGAGCAGAAGGAGGAAGAGCGCCAGGCGCCGGCGCCGATAGACAGCGGGCGACGGCCGGCGACGAGGGGCGGTGTTGCTCACCAGACCAGGCTACGTTCCCGCCCCGACCACGCCGGACAGCGCGGCGGGCGCGTCAGAGGGTCTTCAGCATCCGGGTGTTGCCGAGCGTGTTCGGCTTCACGTGCGCGAGGTCGAGGAACTCCGCGATGCCCTGGTCGGGGCTGCGCACCAGCTGCGCATAGACGTCCGGGTCGACGACATGCTCGCCGATGGGCTGGAACCCGCGGCGGGTGAAGAAGTCCACCTCGAAGGTGAGGCAGAACAGGCGCGAGAGACCGAGCGCGCGCGCGTCCGCCTCCAGTGCCTCCACGATCGCCCGTCCGACACCGTGGTGGAGCCAATCGTCGGCGACGATCAGCGTGCGCACCTCGCCCAGGTCCTCCCACATGACGTGGAGCGCGCCGCATCCGATGAGCCGTCCGGACGCGTCCTCCGCGACCACGAACTGCTGCACCGCCTCGTAGAGCACGACGATGTCCTTGCCGAGGAGGATTCGCCGCTGCACATAGGGCTCGAGCATGCGGTGGATGCTGCGGACATCCGCGGCGCGCGCATGCCGGACGGTGAATTCGCTCACCCTCCCACCCTATGCCCGGAGGAGTTACGCACCCCGGACACACCGAAGGGCGGCATCCGCGCACTCACGGATACCGCCCTTCCGGATGCGGTTACTCGGCCGCGGCGATGTCGGGGGTCGCGGCGATCTCCGCCGGTGCACCCACGCCCACCGCGACCGTCTCGCCTCGCGGCGTATGGACAAAGTGGAACTTGCCGTCCTGCACGTCGACGAGGATGTGGTCGCCGGCGTCGAGCTGACCGTGAAGGATCTGCTCGGACAGCTGGTCCTCGATCTCGCGCTGCATGGCACGGCGGAGGGGACGGGCACCGAGGGTCGGGTCGAACCCGATCTCGATGAGCTTGTCCTTCGCCTCGCGCGACAGCTCGAGCGTCAGGTCGCGGTCGAGCAGGCGCTCGGCCAGCCGCTTGGTGAACAGGTCGACGATCTGTCGCAGTTCGTCGCGGTTCAGCTGCGGGAACACGATGACGTCGTCGAGACGGTTGAGGAACTCGGGCTTGAAGTGACGCTTCAGTTCCTCGTCGACCTTGCCCTTCATCCGCTCGTAGCTGGTCTGGCTGTTGCCCTCGACCTGGAACCCGACCGGGCCACCGGCGATCGCCGACGAACCGAGGTTCGTCGTCATGATGATCACGGTGTTCTTGAAGTCGATCATGCGACCCTGACCGTCGGTCAGGCGACCCTCTTCGAGGATCTGCAGGAGCGAGTTGAAGATTTCCGTGTGAGCCTTCTCGATCTCGTCGAACAGCACGACCGAGAACGGCTTGCGGCGCACCTTC
>NZ_JAPLAI010000081.1 GCF_026393345.1 Microbacterium sp. | reverse complement strand
TCGTGCGCGATGCGCATCGAGAAGAAGCTCAACAAGCTGGACGGTGTCACCGCCACCGTGAACTATGCGACGGAGAAGGCGAAGGTCACCGCACCGAACGGGTTCGACCCGGCGCTGCTGATCGCCGAGGTGGAGAAGACCGGCTACACGGCCGCCCTTCCCTCACCGGAGCCGTCCGCGGTAGTCGACGGTGAGGACGCTCCGGATAGGGAGCTGGTGAGCCTGCGGAACCGTTTGATCGCTTCCATCGTGCTGACCCTTCCTGTGATTGCGATGTCGATGATCCCCGCATTGCAGTTCACTTACTGGCAGTGGCTCTCACTCGCCCTGGCCGGCCCCGTCATCGTTTGGGCGGCCTGGCCTTTCCACAAGGCAGCGTGGACGAATCTCCGGCACGGTGCGGCGACCATGGACACGCTCATCTCGATGGGGACGATAGCCGCCTTACTGTGGTCGCTCTACGCGCTGTTCTTCGGCACGGCCGGCGTCCCCGGGATGACCCACCCGTTCGAGCTCACCGTGGCACCGTCGGACGGGGCGGCGAACATCTACCTCGAAGTGGGTGCCGCGGTGACGATGTTCATCCTCGCCGGACGCTACTTCGAGAAGAAGGCGAAACGGCAGGCGGGCGCCGCCCTGCGCGCGCTGTTGGAGCTGGGAGCGAAGGATGTTGCTGTGCTTCGCGCCGGCGCCGAGACCCGCATTCCCATCGCGGACCTGCGAGAGGGCGACGAGTTCGTCGTACGGCCCGGCGAGAAGATCGCCACCGATGGTGTGATCGTCTCCGGCACCTCCGCGGTCGACGCGTCCATGCTCACCGGTGAATCCGTGCCGGTCGAGGTCGGCGAAGGAGACTCCGTCACGGGGGCGACGGTCAATGCCGGTGGCCGGCTCGTCATCCGGGCGACGAGGGTCGGGTCGGACACCCAGTTGGCGCAGATGGCGAAGCTCGTCGAGGACGCCCAATCGGGCAAGGCCGAGGTGCAGCGCCTCGCCGACCGGGTGTCGGGTATCTTCGTGCCCATTGTCATCGCGATCGCCATCGCCACGCTGGGCGCTTGGCTCGGCGCGGGATTCCCTGCCGCGGCGGCGTTCACCGCCGCGGTCGCGGTGCTGATCATCGCCTGCCCGTGCGCCCTGGGCCTTGCCACGCCCACCGCACTGCTGGTGGGCACGGGCCGCGGCGCGCAGATGGGCATCCTCATCAAGGGTCCGGAAGTTCTCGAGTCGACGCGACGGGTGGACACCGTCGTTCTGGATAAGACCGGGACGGTGACCACAGGGCGGATGACGCTCACCGGCGTGTTCACCGCTGACGGCGTCGACCGCGGCGAGCTGCTGCGCCTGGCGGGTGCGGTGGAGGACGCCTCCGAGCATCCCATCGCGCAGGCCATCGCCAAAGCCGCAGTCCAAGAGGTCGGCACGCTTCCGACACCCGAGGGTTTCGCGAACATCGAGGGCAAGGGAGTGCAGGGCATCGTCGACGGGCACGCCGTCCTTGTCGGCCGCGAGTCGCTTCTCGAGGACTGGTCCCAGCGCCTTCCCGAGAATCTCGCCGCCGCGAAGAGCGAAGCAGAGCGTCAGGGCAAGACCGCGGTCGCCGTGGGGTGGGACGGGGAAGCACGCGGTGTGCTCATCGTCGCGGACACCATCAAGCCGACCAGCACCGAAGCCATCAGGCAGCTGAAGGCGCTGGGACTGACACCGGTGCTCCTCACCGGAGATAACCGTGCCGTGGCCGAGCAGATCGCGTCTGAGGTCGGCATCGATGAGGTCATCGCCGAAGTGCTCCCGAAAGACAAGGTCGACGTGGTCACCAGGCTGCAGCGCGAGGGCAAGGTCGTGGCGATGGTCGGAGACGGCGTCAACGATGCGGCCGCGCTCGCCCAGGCAGACCTGGGGTTGGCCATGGGCACGGGCACCGATGTGGCGATCGAGGCCAGCGACATCACGCTCGTCCGCGGCGATCTGCGCAGCGCGGCCGACGCGATCCGTCTGTCTCGGAAGACGCTCGGCACGATCAAGGGCAACCTGTTCTGGGCCTTCGCCTACAACGTCGCCGCCATCCCGCTGGCAGCCCTCGGTCTGCTCAATCCCATGCTCGCCGGCGCCGCGATGGCGTTCTCCAGCGTCTTCGTCGTCGGCAACAGCCTCCGCCTGCGCACGTTCCGCAGCCAGGCGGCGGACCCATCCCCGACCGCCGCGCCCGCACCGCGTGATCATGCGACGCGGAACGCAACCGTCGGAACCCACTGAAATCACGAAAGAGGAACACACATGTCTGATTCCGGATCCTGCTGCAGCCACAACAGCCACGGCTCTGTCCCAGCCGACGGACGCAAGGACCTCCTCGCGCCGTCCGCCGAACAGCTCGCCGAATGCCCCGTGATGGTCGGCAGCACCGTCGTGAAAGCGGACGCTGAAGCCGCTGGCCTCTACCGCGACTACGAGGGCACCCGCTATTACTTCTGCTGCGCCGCCTGCGGCCCCCTGTTCGACGCTGACCCCGCCAAGTACGTGACCGCAGCCTGACATCGCTTCACCTGTGCGGGGCGGCACACGGATCGCCCCGCACAGCTTCATCGTTTCCGAGGAGGATAGC
>NZ_JAPLAI010000078.1 GCF_026393345.1 Microbacterium sp. | reverse complement strand
TCAGCAGTTCGGGCTCATCGAGGTCGGCCTGGGTGAGGCGGATGACGATCCAGCCCGCGCTTTCGAGACAGCGCTGCCGCTGGATGTCTTTGCGCCACTGGTCCTTGTCCGTACGATGGCCGTCTCCCTCGTACTCGAACGCGATCTTCCACTCCGGATATGCGAGGTCGGTGCGTCCGAGGAACTGCCCGTCGACCCACACCTCGTGCTGCACGACGGGCTCGGGCAGCCCGCTGTCGATGAGCAGCAGCCGGGTCTCGGTCTCCTTCGGAGATTCGACGAGTTCACGAGCCTGCGGCAGCGCAGCGCGAATCGTCGCGCGCCCGCGGAACCTCTCCCATTCCTCAAGCCGACGGGTGATCTCGGAGCGCGTGCTGAGCGGCCTCCCCGGCCCGAGATCGGGATAGTTGGATGCCGTTGTCAGCAGTGCGTCGAGCACGATGACCGCCTGCGTCACGGTCAGGGTCGCAGCGCAGGTGAAGAGCGCGGCGACTGGATCGATGACAGGGTGTCCGCGGAGGGTGCGGGTCTCAGCGCGATCCTCGCGCATGCGCCGACCGCGGACTCCCGGTGTCTTCGGCGGAGCCCCTGACCACGGTACGAAGACGTCGAGCGGTTCCTTCGACGTCCATTTCGTCGGCATCGGCAGGCCCCAGTCGCGGGCTGCCGTCATGCCCCCGAATCGCTGGGCCGGCTTCAGTCGTGGCACGTAACAGTCGACGAAGTCATGGAACGTCGTCGGCACCTCGACCGAGCGGATGCCGCGGAACGGCCGGTGCAGATCGGGAGTGCTGTACCGGCCGGGGCGGAGGCCGACGGCTTCCGCAGTGCGCACGGAGAACCTGTCGCCCAGTCGGCGGGGAAGTCTGACACGGTGTCGCATCCGTCGATATTGACGGAGCTGCGCGACGCGGCATCCCGAGTTCTCCGAGAATGTGAGCAACCCCCGCCTCTGCTCATCTCGTGCAGGAAGAGTCGTCTACATCCCGCCCGCGGTCGTACCGGAACACTTTCGCGGGTTCGAGACGCGATGAACCCGCGAAAGCGTTCCGGCAATGCAGGCGGCGCGCGCCACCCGCGCTCAGCCACCCGCGCCTGACGGATCCCATCGTTGACACCTCGCCCGGCGCGCCGTAGACTTTCGTGTAGCAGAAGTTTTCTTCCACAATACGGAAAGACACAAACAAGACGAAGGAGTCGAAATGACGTACACGGTGAACTGCTCGATCCTTCTCACCGAGCTCCCGCTGCTCGAGCGCCCCGCCGCGGCGAAGGCCGCCGGATTCGACGCGGTCGAGTTCTGGTGGCCGTTCTCCACCTCTGTACCGCTCGACCACGAGGTCGACGCGTTCATCGCCGCCATCCGCGACGCAGGCGTGCAGCTGACCGGCCTCAACTTCAACGCCGGCGACATGCCGAACGGCGACCGCGGACTGGTCTCGTGGCCCGCACGCGGCAAAGAGTTCCGCGACAACCTGGCCGTCGTGGTCGGCATCGCACGCGAACTCGGCACCAAGGGTTTCAACGCGCTGTATGGCAACCGCATCGACGGGGTCGATCCCGCCGCTCAGGATGCCGTGGCGATCGAGAACCTCGCGGCCGCGGCCGAAGCCGTCGGGACAGTCGGGGGCACCGTGCTCGTCGAGCCGGTCAGCGGCGCAGAGCGGTACCCGCTGCGCACTGCGGCGGACGCTCTGGACGTCATCGACCACGTCCGCACCTCGACCGGCGCGCGCAACCTCGCCCTGCTCGCCGATTTCTACCACCTCGCCGTGAACGGCGACGATGTGCCCCAGGTCATCGAAGAGCACGCCGCATCGTTCGGTCACATCCAGATCGCGGATGCGCCCGGCCGCGGCGCCCCCGGAACGGGCGCCCTGCCCATCGACACCTGGATCGCACGCAGCCAAGAGCTCGGCTATTCCGGCTACATCGGCCTCGAGTACAAGGCGCCCATCGAGACCGCGTTCGCATGGGCGGCAGCAGCCGCCGGCAGAACGCGCTGAGAACACATCCACTTCCGCGGCATCGTCGCCGCATCACACGAAGGAATCATCATGAGCAGCATCGCAGTCATCGGCCTCGGCATCATGGGCCTTCCCATGGCCAAGAACCTCATCGCCGCAGGACACTCGGTCACCGGCTACAACCTCAGCAAAGACCGCATCGACGAACTCGTCGCCGCGGGCGGCCAGGGCGCCGACGGCATCCCCGCGGCAGTCAAGGGCGCCGACGTCATCATCACCATGGTGCCGGACTCCCCTGATGTCGCAGCCGCCGTCCGCGGCGAAGAGGGCATCTTCGCGCACGCCGAGAAGGGAGCGCTGTGGATCGACGCATCCAGCATCCGCCCCGACGTCGCGAAGGAGCTCGCCGACGAGGCGATCGCCGCGGGCCTCCGCGCCGTCGACGCTCCCGTCTCGGGGGGTGAGCAGGGTGCGATCGACGCCGTGCTGTCGATCATGGTCGGCGGCACCGAACAGGACTTCGCCGACGCTCTGAAGGTGCTCGAGTCGGTCGGCAAGACCATCGTGCACGTCGGGCCTGCAGGCGCCGGGCAGACGGTGAAGGCGGCCAACCAGCTGATCGTCGCCGTGAACATCCAGGCGCTGGCCGAGGCCATCATCTTCCTCGAGGCATTCGGCGTCGACACGGATGCTGCGCTCAAGGTGCTCGGCGGCGGACTCGCCGGATCCAAGGTGCTCGACCAGAAGGGCCAGAAGATGCTCGATCGCGACTTCTCGCCCGGATTCCGCCTCGCCCTCCACAACAAGGACATGGGCATCATCACCGCCGCCGCACGACAGGCAGGCATCACCATCCCGCTCGGCGCCCACGTGGCCCAGCTCGTCGGCTCCGCCGTGCAGCAGGGCGACGCCGGCCTTGACCACTCCGGGCTGTTCAAGCTGACCGCGGCCTTCGCCGGTCGCGCCTGACCCGCACCCCGACCGCTGAGCCTGTCAAAGCGTCGGGCCCTTCGACAGGCTCAGGGACC
>NZ_JAPLAI010000062.1 GCF_026393345.1 Microbacterium sp. | reverse complement strand
CTCCGACATCTCCATGCGCAAACTCGTCCACACCCTCCAAGAGACCGCCGAACCCGCACGCCCCGAGCTCTACCTCACCGCCTGACCACCACCCACCATCAGGGAACAACGGAATGACACCACGACGCGGGACTTGACCGGGATCCTGTCCTCCGAAGGGTGGGCACTGTCCTCAAGGGGGGCGCGCTCATGCCCGAGATCCTGTTCCTCAGAACGGTGGCGGGTCGACGGTGGTGGGGACGAAGGTGACGGTGGCGGGTGGGTGGTCGCGGTAGGTGCGGCCGAGGGGGCTTCGCCATTCGATGATGCCGCCCTGGAGTTGGCGGATCTGCCAGGCGGTGTTGTGTTTGAGGGTGTGGTGGCGTCGGCAGAGGTGGCACAGGTTGTGGGTGCAGGTTGCGCCGCCGAGGGCGGCGTCGATGGTGTGGTCGAGGTCGCATCCGCGGGCTTGTCGGCGGCAGCCGGGGAAGCGGCAGCGTTCGTCGCGGGCGCGGAGGTAGCGTGTGATTGCTTCGCTGGGCCGGTAGCGGTCGACGGTAAGGACGAGGCCAGTGTGGGGGTCGGTGAACAGGCGGTCCCAGCCGGGCATCGTGCCGGCGAGGGATCGGGCGGTGTCGGTGTCGATGGGGCCGTGCCCGGCGAGCAGGGCGGGTTCCGTGCCCGCCCCGGCGAGGGTGCAGGCGGGGATGGTGACCTGCACGTGTCCGGTGATCGCGGCCAGACCATCGCCGTGCGCGACGGGTGCGCCGCCGAGGAGCAGGTCGGTGAGGATGTCGGCGCGGACCTGATCGATCCCACGAGTGTCACCGGCCGGGTCACCGCCTGTGTCACCGGCCGGGTCGTTCTCCCCGGCGGGTCGGCCACCGGTGACGACGGTCGGTGCGTCGGACACGTCGGTTCCGTCAGGGGCTGCGGCGTGGGCGTCGCCGTGGTTGTCGCCGTCGCGGACGGTGATGGCCATCCGGGTGAGCCGGTCATGGATCGCGTGCGCGAGCGTCGCGGGAAGGTCGGCGAGAAGGCGCGCCATGCCGTCGTCCAGGTCGATCACCCGCACCCGCCGCTCCGACTGCCGCTCCCGGATGCGTTCCGCCGCACCGTCCGGGTCGACGCGGGCGGCGATCACGCGGGCGATGTCCGGCATCCGCCCCGCCGCCTCGGCACGCGCAGCGGCGAGCGCGAGTTCCTCGAATCGCGCCCGACGCGCCGACGATAACGGCAGGCCCGCATCGACGATCGCGGTGACATGACCCGCGTCGATCTCCCCCGACTGCCACGCCGCGAACGTCTCGGGGAAGCCGGTGACGAGCGTCGCCGCGTCGCCCAACCGCCGCTGCACCGACCGGTCACTGAGCCGCATCGCCGCGCCCAGCTCCGCCGCCAACTCCCGCAACGGCAGATCCGCTGCACTCCGGCGACCTCCCGTTGCGCGCAGATCCTCCTGCCGCGCCAGCATCAGATCCACGGCATCGGCCAGCAACCGCGACTCGCGCGCCTGCGCTGCCGCGACCTGCCGGCGCGCCTGCACCATCTGCGTCACCAGCGCATCCAACCCCGACCACCCACGGTCTTCGGCCGTCGCTGCGTGCCCCATATCGTTCCTCCATCACACTGCGTCCAACGCAGCATCCGGGTCGCACGAAGTGGGCACATGTGCGGTGTTTCCTGATGACGACAACGCTACGCCGGGGCTCCGACATCGCACCGCGCAGGTCGTTCGAGCGCAATGTCGAACGTATGTTCTAGTCTCCCCGCATCGACGAAAGGAAAGGCACCATGACACTTCTTCCCCCCGACGTGCAAGCGTGGCTCGACCAGGAGGACGAGCGCACCGCGCAGATCATCCGCCAGTACGGCGTGTACATCGAGTACGTGCACGGCGAACCTCGGCGGCGGCTCCCCGCATTCGCGTACACCGTGGGGCTGTTCGGCCTGAGGCATCCGGAATTGCTGATCTTCGACCTCAGCCCGGGGTCCGCGGCCGGCGTGCTCAATCGCCTCGCCGAGGATGTCTGGTCGGGTGCAAACCTGTTGCCGCAACAGGAGATCGAGCGGGAGGGTGGCGAGAAACCGTTCATCCTCGAGGAGGTGACGAACCCGGGCGAGATCGTGTTCGCGGCGAACCGGTACTACCAACGACCGGCCGAGGCTTCGGTTCCCGTCTTCCAGCTCACACACGCCGACGACGCCGGGCGCTACCCGTGGCAAAAGGGCTATGCCCGGCCGGCATGGCGACAGCCGCGGCCCGGCCGGTTCCGCGCGTGAGTCCGGAGAAGACGCGTGAGCTCGGAGAAGGCGCGTAAGCCGAGAGGGCACGCGTGAGCTCGGAGGGCACGCGTGAGCGCGGGGTCGCGCCCGGGCACGCGTCGGAGCGGTTCAGCCCTGCTCGGCGAGCAGCGCGTCGCGCACCTGACGCCGCAGCACCTTGCCGATCAGCGACCGGGGCAGGTCGTCGACGACCACCACGCGGCGGGGCACCTTGTATGGCGTCAGGACTGAGCGTGCGTAGGCGCGCACCGCCTCCGGGTCGATCGTCGCACCGGGCCGGGGGACCACTGCGGCGACCACGTCCTCGCCGGAGTGTGCGCTCGGCAGTCCGACGACGGCGACATCCGCGACATCCGGGTGCTGACGCAGCGTGTTCTCGACCTCGGTCGGGGCGACGTTGAATCCGCCCGTGATGATGAGCTCCTTGATGCGGTCGACGATCCGGACGAATCCGTCCTCGTCGATCGAGACGATGTCGCCGGTGCGGAACCAGTCGCCGACGAACACCGCATCCGTCTCTTCGGGCTTGCCGTAGTAGCCGGAGAACACCTGCGGGCCGCGGACGAGCAGTTCGCCGGGCTCGCCCGGGCCGAGGATGCGGGTGGGCTCCTCCGGGTCGACGACGATGCACTCGGTGCCCGGCAGCGGCAGCCCGACGGATCCGGCGACACGGTTGTCGGCGACCGGGTTCGCCATGAGAACGGGGGAGCACTCGCTGAGGCCATACCCCTCGACGAGGTACCCGCCGGACGCCTGCTCGAACGGCACGACGAGTTCGTCGTCGAGTGCCATGGCGCCGGAGATCGCGATCCCGGTGCCGGCGATCGGGATGCCGGTCTCCTGCGAGCGGGCGAGCAAGCGCGCCGCGATCGGCGGGACGAGCGGCAGGAAGGTCGCGGGATGCTTCCGGGTCACCCTCAGCACCATGTCGGCGTCGAACTTCGGGAAGAGCACGAGCCGCGCCCCCATCGACATCGCGAACGTCAGGCACAGGGTCAGTCCGTACGCATGGAACATCGGCAGGACGGCGTAGACGACGCATCCCTCACCCCGCGTGATGGTGGGGACCCACGCCCGCGCCTGCGCCGCATTCGACAACAGGTTGCGGTGGGTGAGCGCCGCGCCTTTCGGCGTGCCCGTGGTGCCGCTCGTGTACTGGATGATCGCCAGATCGTCGGTGGCCGGCTTCGGGTGGGAAGCGGGAAGCGGTGCGTGGGCGGTCAGCGCCTTCCAGGGCGTGACGTTGCGGACCCGGGTGGTGAGCGCGGCACGCGACTCGCGGAGCTTCGGCACCGGCAGCCGCAGGGCGAGCCGCATCACCGCGGGCATCGCCTCCACGACATCGACCGAGATCAGGTTCCTCACCGCGAGGTCGCGGGGGAACTCCTGCACCGTGGCGACGACGTTGCTCCATACGATCGCCGTCTTCGCGCCGTGGTCCTCGAACTGCTTGCGCAGTTCTCGCGGCGTGTAGAGCGGGTTGTGCTCGATGGCGATGGCGCCGAGCCGCAGCACCGCGTAGAACGCGACGATGTGCTGCGGGCAGTTCGGCAGCACGATCGCGACGGTGTCGCCCGCGCGCACCCCGCGGTCGTGGAGAGCGGCGGCGACGCGGTCGATCTGGTCCTGCATCGTGCGGTACGTGGTGACGCGGCCGAAGAACTCGAGCGCCGGGGCGTCCGGGTAGTCGCGGGCGGAGGCCGCCACCAGATCGGTGAGACAGCCCGTCACGGGATCGAGATCTGCCGGCACCCCCTCGGCGTAGCTGCGGGTCCAGGGGCGCGGCGGGTCGTAGGACGTCACGCGCTCAGCCTATCCGCGCGCCCGTGGCGGGGACCGGCGAACCGTAGACTTGTCCGGTGTCTGAAATCACCCCAGAACTCGTGCGCCATCTCGGCGTGCTCGCCCGCATCCGCTTGGACGATGCCGAAGTCGAGCGCCTGACCGGTCAGCTCGACGCGATCGTCGACAACATCGCCAAGGTCTCGGAGGTGGCGACGCCCGATGTGCCCGCGACGAGCCACCCCGTCCCGCTGGAGAACGTCTACCGCGCCGACGTCGTCGGCACGCCCCTCACGGTGGCCGAGGTGCTGCAGAACGCCCCGGATGCAGCGGACGACCGCTTCCGCGTGACCGCGATCCTGGGAGAAGAGCAGTGACCGACCTCACCCGCCTGAGCGCGGCGGACCTTGCCGCGAAGCTCGCCTCCCGCGAGGTGTCGAGCGTCGAGGCCACGCAGGCGCACCTCGACCGCATCGCCGCCGTCGACGGCGACGTCCACGCCTTCCTGCACGTCAGTGAGCACGCCCTCCAGGCCGCCGCCGACATCGACCGCCGTCGCGCCGCCGGGGAAGAACTCGGCCCGGTCGCCGGTGTGCCGCTCGCGATCAAGGACGTGCTCGTCACGACCGACATGCCCTCCACCAGCGGATCGAGGATCCTCGAGGGGTACATGTCTCCCTACGACGCCACCGTCGTCGCGCGCTCCCGCGCCGCCGGTCTCGTGCCGCTCGGCAAGACGAACATGGACGAGTTCGCGATGGGCTCCTCCACCGAACACTCCGCGTACGGCCCGACGCACAACCCGTGGGACCTCGACCGCATCCCCGGCGGATCGGGCGGTGGGTCTGCCGCGGCCGTCGCCGCGTTCGAGGCGCCTCTCGCGCTCGGCTCCGACACCGGTGGGTCGATCCGTCAGCCCGCGCACGTCACCGGCACCGTCGGCATCAAGCCCACCTACGGCGGCGTGAGCCGCTACGGCGCGATCGCCCTCGCCTCCAGCCTCGACCAGGTGGGACCCGTCACCCGGTCCGTCCTGGATGGGGGGCTCCTGCACGACGTCATCGCCGGGCACGACCCGCACGATTCCACCTCGCTGGACGAGGCATGGCCGTCGTTCGCCGCCGCCGCCCGTGAGGGCGCCCGCGGAGAGGTGCTCAAGGGGCTGAAGGTCGGCGTCATCACGGAGCTGCCCGACAGCGGGTTCCAGCCCGGGGTCTCCGCATCCTTCCGCGCCTCGCTCGACGCGATGGCCGCGCAGGGCGCCGAGATCGTCGAGATCAGCGCCCCGCACTTTGAGTACGGCGTCGCCGCGTACTACCTCATCCTCCCCGCGGAGGCGTCCAGCAACCTGGCGAAGTTCGACTCCGTCCGGTTCGGGATGCGGGTGAACGTCCCCGGCGGCACCGTCGAGGATGTCATGGCTGCGACCCGCGACGCCGGCTTCGGCGACGAGGTCAAACGACGGATCATCCTCGGCACCTACGCGCTGTCCGCGGGATACTACGACGCCTATTACGGCTCCGCGCAGAAGGTGCGCACGCTCATCCAGCGCGACTTCACCGAGGCGTTCGAGAAGGTCGACGTCATCGCGACGCCCACGGCGCCCACCACCGCGTTCCGTCTGGGCGAGAAGATCGACGACCCGCTGCAGATGTACCTGAACGACGTCACCACCATCCCGGCGAATCTCGCCGGCGTCCCCGGCATCTCGATCCCGTCGGGCCTGTCGGCCGACGACGGCCTCCCGGTCGGCATCCAGTTCCTGGCGCCCGTCCGCGAGGACGCCCGTCTCTACCGGGTGGGCGCGGCGCTGGAAGCACTGCTGGAGGATTCCTGGGGCGGTCCGTTGCTGGATCGCGCACCGAAGCTCGGAGAGGTCCGCTGATGGCCAAGGACAAGCTGATGGACTTCGACGCCGCACTCGAGCTTTTCGAGCCCGTGCTCGGCTTCGAAGTGCACGTCGAACTCAACACCAAGACGAAGATGTTCTCGTCGGCGCCGAACCCGGCCGACCCGGCCAACCACACCGCCGGCCCGAACACCCTCGTCCGTCCCGTCGACATGGGACTGCCGGGCTCGCTGCCGGTCGTCAACGAGCAGGCCGTGCGCTACTCGATCAGCCTGGGCCTCGCGCTCGGCTGCTCGATCGCGCCGTGGAGCCGGTTCGCGCGGAAGAACTACTTCTACCCGGACCTCGGCAAGAACTACCAGATCTCGCAGTACGACGAGCCGATCGCGTTCGAGGGTGAGGTGCAGATCGAGCTCTCCGACGGCACCATCATCGACGTGCCGATCGAGCGCGCGCACATGGAGGAGGACGCGGGCAAGCTCACCCACATGGGCGGTTCCACCGGCCGTATCCAGGGTGCCGAGTACTCGCTCGTCGACTACAACCGCGCCGGCGTGCCGCTCGTCGAGATCGTCACGAAGCCGATTCTCGGCGCCGAGCACCGTGCCCCGGAGATCGCCAAGGCGTACGTGTCCACGATCCGGGACATCGTGCGCTCCCTCGGTATCTCGGAGGCGCGGATGGAGCGGGGGAACCTCCGCTGTGACGCGAACGTCTCGATCCGGCCCCGCGGCCAGGAGAAGCTCGGCACGCGCACCGAGACCAAGAACGTCAACTCGATGCGTTCGGTGGAGCGCGCGGTGCGATACGAGATCCAGCGGCAGGCGGCGATCCTCGCCGCCGGCGGCACGATCACGCAGGAGACCCGCCACTGGCATGAAGACACCGGGATGACCTCTCCCGGCCGTCCCAAGTCGGACGCGGACGACTACCGGTAC
This sequence comes from Microbacterium sp., assembly GCF_026393345.1. GTDB lineage: Bacteria > Actinomycetota > Actinomycetes > Actinomycetales > Microbacteriaceae > Microbacterium. Next base: position 10,242 of record NZ_JAPLAI010000062.1, on the reverse strand, counting down.
TTCCCGGAGCCTGATCTGCTGCCCGTCGTCCCCGCACCCGCCCTTATCGAGCAGCTCCGCGCCGAGCTGCCGGAGCCCCCGGTCGCCCGCCGCCGTCGCCTGAAGGGCGAGTGGGGCTTTACCGACCTGGAGTTCCAGGACGTCGCCAACGGCGGCATCCTCGCCGAGGTGGAGGCCACCATCGCGGCCGGTGCGAGCCCCGCATCCGCCCGCAAGTGGTGGACCGGGGAGATCGCCCGCGTCGCGAACGCCGAGGGTCGCGAGGCGTCCGATCTCGTCTCGCCCGCCGATGTCGCCGCGCTCCAGCTGCTGGTCGAGGCCGGCACGCTCACCGACAAGCTGGCACGCCAGGTGCTCGAGGGAGTCATCGCCGGCGAGGGCACGCCGCAGCAGGTCGTCGACGCCCGCGGGCTCGCCGTCGTATCCGACGACGGTGCGCTGATCGCCGCGATCGACGAGGCCCTGGCAGCGCAGCCCGACGTGCTCGCGAAGATTCAGGACGGCAAGGTGCAGGCCGCCGGCGCCGTGATCGGCGCAGTGATGAAGGCGATGAAGGGTCAGGCCGACGCCGCTCGCGTCCGCGAACTGATCCTGGAGCGCGCCGCCCAGTAATTCCCTGACCGCGAGACTGCATCTGCGCGCCGAGACAGCGGGGTAACTCCGCAGTTTCGGCGCGCAGATGCAGTTTCGGCGTCAGAGGACCGCCGCGGTGTCGGCGGGGCGGGGGAGGATGGGGACGTGGGACGGACGGACGGGAGCGGACGCATCGTGTCGGCGGCGGGTGCCGACGACACCGGTGCGGGGATCCTGCACGTCGACATGGATGCGTTTTACGCCTCCGCCGAAGTGCTCGATGACCCGTCACTCGCCGGAAAACCGATCATCATCGGGGCACCCGAGGGTCGAAGCGTCGTCTCCAGCGCCTCGTACGAGGCCCGCCGCTACGGCGTCCGCTCCGCCATGCCGGTCTCGCAGGCGCTGCGCCTCTGCCCGACCGCGATCGTCGTCCGGCCTCACTTCGACCGGTATGTGGAGCTGTCCCGCCAGGTGATGGCGGTGTTCCACGACATCACGCCGCTCGTCGAACCGCTGTCGATCGACGAGGCGTTCCTCGACGTGCGGGGCGTTCGGCGCCTCTGGGGCACCCCGACCGAGATCGCCCGGATGCTGCGCAGCCGCGTCCGCGACCAGACCGGTCTGACCTGCAGCGTCGGGGGAGCCGCGACCAAGCACGTCGCCAAGATGGCGTCGACGCTCAGCAAACCCGACGGGCTGCTCATCATCGCGGCGGCCGACACCCAGGCGTTCCTCGCGCCCCGCTCGGTCCGCGCTCTCTGGGGCGTCGGGCCGAAGTCCGCCGAGGCGCTGGAGTCGCGCGGCATCCGCACCATCGGCGACATCCTCGCCACGCCGCGTCCGTCGCTCGACCGTGCGCTGGGGCCTGCGATGGGGGAGCGGGTGTGGCAGCTCGCGCGCGGTATCGACGCCCGCGAGATCGTCACCGAACGCACCGAGAAGAGCATCGGCCACGAGGAGACGTTCGAGACCGACGTCGACGATGATGCGGCGCTGAAGGTGGAGCTCCGCCGTCTCGCCGATCGCACCGGCGCGCGACTGCGCGCCCACGGCGCCGAGGCCGCCACGGTCGCCATCAAGATCCGCTATTCCGACTTCCGCACGATCAGCCGCAGCGTGACCCTGCCGGAGCCGACCTCGGTCGGCCAGCGCATCGGCGACGCCGCCATCGATCTGTTCGACGCCCTGGAACGGCCGTTGCCGGTGCGACTCGTGGGCGTCCGGGCCGAGTCGCTCCGCCCCACGGCGGGCCTCGCCACCCTCTGGGACGACGATGCCGAGTGGCGCCGGGTCGAAGAGGCGCTCGACGGGGCCGCGGAGCGGTTCGGCCGCGGTGCCGTGACCCGCGCGGCGCTCCTCGGCGGCGTACGCACCGGCAGCTCGCTCCCCTCGCATCCGCGTCCGCCGCGAATGGATCACTGACGCGGGCTCAGCCGGCGTGAAGCACGCGCTCGATCTCGGCCTGCACCTGCGGATGCGCGAGGATGCGGAAATGGCCGCCGGTCGGGATCTGCACGTTGCGCGCCCCGGGGAGCACGCTGCCCTCCGGGATGTGCGGATCGAACACGCCGTACACGGACACGATGCGCTCGTTCACCGTCGTCTCGCGCGTCAGGCGCAGGATCGTCGCATCCCGTGGGGAGAAGATCCGCAGACTCCGGCCGACGAGGTAGCGCGCGTAACGCGAGCCACCGAAGGGTGTGGCGATCGCCACCATGGCGCGGATGCGGTGCCCCGCGGTGCCGAGCATGACCTCCTTGCCGATCAGCCCACCCTTGCTGTGCGCCACGATGGTCACGTCGGTGAGGTCCTGCGCGGACAGGTAGGCGCTCACCTGCTCCGCGCTGTCGGTCACGGGGTGACGGTTGTGGCGCAGCGGCTCGATCACATGGACCGGGTGCCCGTCGGCGTGCAGGACGCGGGCGAGGGGATGCAGGAACCGCCACGATTCGTAGACACCGGGAAGCAACAGGACCGGCGACCCGGTGCCTCTCCCCAGGTCCGCCGCATCCGCGCCGTCGACCACCGCGGCCAGCTGGCGGACGCCGGCGTACACATAGTCCTGTGCCCACCAGCCGAGGCGACGGAGGGCACTGCTCACCGTTCGCGCCGTCCCGGGACGGCCATCACTTCCACATAGGCCCGGATGGCGGACGCGGTCGCGCGGGGCGCCGTGCGCTGCACGTTATGAGGCCCGCCGGGGATGGTGGCGAACGCGCTGTCGCCTGCCCGGTCCCGCAGCATCCGGCACCAGTCGGTGCTCGCGATCGGGTCGCGGGAGCCGCGGAGGACCAGCAGCGGCATCGTGAGCTCGCCGACGGCGTCCTCGATCCGGTAGCGGAGCATGTGCCGCAGTTGAGCGAGGTACCACGGCACACCGCAGCGCAGGTAGTCGGCGATGAGGATTGCGTTCGTGGTGGGGCGCTCGACGAACGTATCGATGGCGAGCGCTCGCATCTGCGCGGCGGCCGTGCGATGCCGGACGTCGACGACCGGCCCGATCACGACGACGGACGACACCAGGTCGGGGCGCTGCCGGGCGAGTTCCACGACCCATTGGGAGCCCATGGACTGGCCGACGAGGATCACCGGCCCGTCGCTCAGCGACTCGACGACCTCGGCGAGTCCCCGCGCGATCTCTGGGACGGATGCGTCGTGTCTCGGCCGGGGGAGTCCACCGAAACCGGGCAGGTCGAGGGAGAACACCGCGCGGTCGCGAGTGAGCTCACGGTGCAGCCGAGCCAGGTAGCGGTGGGACATTCCGATGCCGTGGACGAGCACGATCGGCAGGCGGGCCGCATCCGGGGCAGGAGAGCCGTGCACCCGGTAGGTGAGACCGCCGACCTGCACGCTTCGGGGGACGGCGAGGGAGCGAGCGGGAGCGGACATCGGTTCACCGTATCCAGTCGCCCGCGACGCGCCGAGAGGATTGCCTTGCGCCTCGCCGTGTGCGCGCTTCTATGCTGGGCGCGTGTCGACGCCCCCGCGTGATCCGGATATCATCGTCAAGCGCGTTCTCATCGCGGTGTGGGCGGCGGTGATCATCGTCGCCTCGGGCTTCGGCTTCGTCGCGTGCCTCATCGGGATACTGAACGACGGGCACCCGATCCTGATCGCCGGAGCGGTGGGATGCCTCCTGGGGTTCGTCGGCGGCGTCGTGCTGGCACGATTGGCGATCGTGGGGAACGCGCGACGGCTCTGACCTGACGCGTCAAGCCCGGTATCGCGGCGCCGCGGACCTCGGTACCGTGGACCCATGTCCAACTTCGTTCTCGATCTCGGCAAGCAGACGGCCTCCTTCGGCGTCACCACGGCGTACGGCGAGCAGCAGGATGTCGACGGCATCCGGTTCATCCCGGTCGCCCTCTCCTGGAGCGGTTTCGGCGGCGGGTCGGACGAGTCCGGCAACGCCGGCGGTGGCGGTGGCGGGTACGTCATCCCGCTCGGCGCCTATGTGCGCAAGGGCGACGACCTCCGCTTCGAGCCCAACATCGTCGCGTTCCTCGCGGTCGCCATCCCGTTCGCCTGGGTGGCAGGTCGCACGTTGAGTCGTGTGATCCGCGCGCTCAAGAAGTGACCGACGCGCCCGACCTCGGTGCGCTGAGCCGCATCGCGGCGGAGCTGCGTGCGGCTGTCGCAGACATCGACCGCGCCGACCCGCTCGTCCTCATCGACGGACGCAGCGGGTCCGGCAAGTCCACACTCGCCCGGATGCTGCAGACCCCCGGCACCGAGCTACTGGCGATGGACGACATCTATCCGGGCTGGGACGGCCTCGCCGCAGCATCCGGGATCCTTGCCACGGACATCCTCGCGCCACGGGCCGCGGGAGAGCCGGGGAGCTGGCTGCGCTGGGACTGGGAGGCCGGGTCCTTCGCGGAGGCGCACGAACTCGCCGCGGGCACGCCGCTGATCGTCGAGGGCGCGGGGTCGGTCACCCCGTCAACGGCGCCGCTGGCGGATGTCACGGTGTGGCTGGACGCGCCGACCGCGCTGCGCCGCGACCGCGCACTGGCGCGGGACGGAGAGACCTACGCGCCGCACTGGGACCGGTGGGCTGCGCAGGAGCAGCGTCATATCGAGGAACATGACCCGAGGGCCCTCGCCCGCTACGTCTACGACGTGGCTGAGCCGTCCATCGCGGTGACAAGTCCCTCGAGCCGGTACCCCAGCCATTCGTAGACCCCGAACCGCGGGTCCGCATCGTCGATGTCGTCCTCGGTGACGACGCCGAGCCGGGATGCCAGCACGAGACGGAGCGCTGCCAGGGTGCGCATCCAGGATGCGGCCCGGTCCGGCTCCAGCACGATCACGAGCTCCGACACGGCCTCTTCCATGGACAGGTCGGTGACCTCGGACACGTCCCCGGCCACCGTGAGGTCGGCGAGCACGGCACCGGCGTCGTCGGTGCGTCGCCGCAGCAGGTCGCGCTCGGTCACGGATCGGAAGTCGCGCGCCGCATCCGGGTCATCCGGGTAGGCATTCGGTGTCATGCGGGCGAGAGCGGGGTCGTCGCTCCCGGGGCCTTCCGACAGCAGGTCGACGAACTGCGCCACGAGCTCCCGGAGGTGGAGCGCCTCGATGCGAGTGATCTCCATCACCACGGTCGACTCGGTCACGACGGCACCCGCCGCACCGTCGCCCACAGGCCGTAGTCGTGCATGGCCTGCGCGTGCAGTTCCATCTGCTCGCGCGCGCCCTCGGCGACGACGGCGTGACCCTGCTCGTGCACGGCGAGCATGAGACGCCGGGCGACATCCTCCGGAAAGGCGAAATAGGTGCGGAAAACGTGCACCACGTAACTCATGAGATTCACCGGGTCGTTCCAGACCACGGTCTGCCAGGGCGCGCCGATCGAGGTTGCCTCGTCGGTTCCGAGGACTTCGCGGGGAGCAGCGATGGGGGTCATGCCCACCCCAGCTCGTGCAGCCGCGCATCGTCGATGCCGTAGAAATGCGCGATCTCGTGGACGAGGGTGGTGTGCACCTCGGTGCGGAGCGCCTCGGCGTCATCGCAGGCGTGCAGGTGCGGCTCGCGGTAGACCACGATGCGGTCCGGCAGCTCGCCCATGCCGTAGCGGTCGCGCTCAGTGAGCGCCCAGCCGTCGTAGACGCCGAACAAGTCGAGACTGCCGTCCTCCGGGCGGTCTTCGACGACGAAGACGACGTTATCGAGGCCGTCGACCATCTCGTCGGGGAGGGTGTCGAGCTCGGCCAGCACGAGGGATTCGAACGTGTCCGCATCCATGTCGATCATCGTGCATCCGGTTCGGTGGGGCGGGAGGTGCCGCGTGGTGGGGGCGAGTCGCGACGGGGCCGGTCCGGCGCGAGGTCCTCGTCGTCGGTTTCGGGGGTGACCTAAAACTACCGCGAAACGATGCGTGCCCGGTTCTCGGGATGACGTGTCGCGGCGGATGTCCCGGAAAGCGATCGTCCCCGGCGCGGTGTTCCTGCCGGGGACGAAGTGGGGTGGCTAACGGGGCTTGAACCCGCGACCCCCGCGACCACAACGCGGTGCTCTACCAACTGAGCTATAGCCACCATGTGCCCTTCCGGGCAACCAGACAATTCTGTCACATAGTTGGGGCGAACGACGACACGACGGAGGCAGCGGTCGCGCGAGCATCGTCGGTGGAGGGTCCGGGCGCGGCGACGAAAACGGCCTCACGGTAGTAGGCCAGCTCCCGGATCGACTCGCGGATGTCGGCGAGCGCACGGTGGCCGCCGTTCTTGGCCGGCGCATTGAAGTAGACGCGCGGGTACCAGCGGCGCGACAGCTCTTTGATGCTGGACACGTCGACGTTCCGGTAGTGCAGCCAGCGGTCGAGGCGCGGCATGTAGCGCGCGAGGAACATGCGGTCGGTGCCGATGGTGTTGCCCGCCAGTGGCGCCTTGCCCTCGATGGGCACGAACCGCTGGATGTACTCCAGCGCCTGGAACTCGGCCTCCGCAACCGACACGCCGCCCGGGATCTCTTCGAGCAGCCCCGAGGTGCGGTGCATCTGAGTGACGAAATCGTTCATGTGCTCGAGCGCCGACGGGTCGGGGTTGATCACGACCTGGAACCCGTCGTCGAGGACGTTCAGCTCGAAGTCGGTCACCACCACGGCGATCTCCACGAGCTGGTCCACCTCGAGGTCGAGGCCGGTCATTTCACAGTCGATCCAGACGAGCCGATCGCCTTCAGTGCCACTCATGCCGTCAGCTTAGTCGCGGCCCCGGACGTCGTCGCCGATCCGGTGCTGGTCCCCTCGGGGCGACTCGAACGCCCGACCAAGAGATTAGAAGGCTCCTGCTCTATCCACTGAGCTACGAGGGGAGGTGTGGTTCCAGCGTACCGGTGGCATTCGGCCGGTGCCCGCGGACCGGCGCGGTGCGGCGCGTATCCAGTACGGGCAGGCTGAGGTGCACGAGGGGTCCGATCAGTGCGGCGAACAGCACGGTGCCGATCCCCACGTCGCCGCCCAGCAGCCATCCGGCGAGCAGGACGGTGAGCTCGACCGTGGCCCGCGCCACCCAGGTCGGCCAGCCGAACCGGCTGGTGGTGCCCGTCATCAGCCCGTCGCGGGGGCCGGCGCCGAACCGCGCGCCGATGTATAGGCCGCTGGCGATCGCCACGCACACGATGCCGGCGAGGAGCACGAGCAGGCGCAGCACGAATCCATCGACCGAGGGGAGGACCCACAGCGCCGCCTGCATGGACGTCCCGACGAGCAGGATGTTCGCGAGGGTGCCGATGCCCGGCCGCTGCCGCAACGGGATCCACAGCAGCATCACGACCAGTCCGATCCCGTTGACGACCCAGCCGATCCCGATGCCGGTCTGCCGCGCGACGCCCTGAGCGAGCACGGTCCACGGGTCCACGCCGAGTCCGGCGACGACCGTGAGGGCGCAGCCGATTCCGTACAGGGGGAGCCCGGCGAGGAGCTGAAGGATGCGGCGGGACATGGAGATATCCAATCCCAGCCGTGGCTTTATCTGTAGAGGCCAATTCGCCTATTGTGGCCGCATGGACTCCCGTCTCTCCGCCCGCGCCCTCACCTCGCTGTTGGGCGGGTGGCGCACCCGCGAACCCGCGTACGAGGCATTGGCGGACGCCATCCGGCTGCTTCTGCTCGACAACCGCATCGCCCCGAACACGGCGCTGCCCGCCGAACGGGAACTGGCGGTCGCGCTGGGGCTCAGTCGCACCACCGTCACCGCGTCGTATCGGAGCCTCCGCGACACCGGGCACATCGAGAGCCTGCGCGGATCGGGCAGTGTCACGCAGGCACTCGGGTCGCCCGCGTCCGCCCGCACCACCGTGAGCGACCCCGACGCCATCGACCTGCAGCAGGCCAGCCCGGCCGCCTGGCCGGGACTGGCCGGGGTCATGGCGGAGGTGGCGGGCACCGCCTCCTCGCTCCTCGCCCGGCCCGGCTACGACGTCGTCGGCTCCCCGGCACTGCGGGAGGCCATCGCCCGGCGTTACACCGAGGCAGGGGTGCCGACCGAACCCGCCGAGGTCATGATCACCAACGGGGCCCAGAGCGCCATCCACCTGCTTGCCAGTGTCCTCGTGGGTCGCGGTGACCGTGTCCTCATCGAGTCGCCCACCTACCCGCACGCCGCCGAGGCGTTCCGCCGGGCGGGGGCCCGGTTGGTCGGCGTTCCGGTGACAACGGACGACGGCTGGGACCTCGACCGGGCGGAGCAGGCGTTCTCACGGGTGCTGCCCACGCTCGCCTACCTCATGCCCGACTTCCAGAACCCGACGGGTCGGACAATGAGCGCCCACGAGCGCGCGACGATCGCGGATGCGGCGATGCGTGCCGGCACGATCGTCATCGTCGACGACACCACCTCGGACCTGGACATCGACCGCCCGGTCGCGCCCGGCCCCTTCGGCGTCGAGCTCGGCGAGGTCGTGCGCATCGGCTCCGTCGGTAAGACCGTCTGGGGTGGGATGCGGGTGGGCTGGATCCGTGCCCGTGCCGATCTCATCCGCCGGCTCACCGCGGCGCGCTTCGCGCACGAGCTGGGCACCCCGGAGTGGGAGCAGGCGGTGGTCGCCACCCTCCTCCCGCGCATGCCGGAGATCGTGGCGCAGCGCGCGCAGCAGCTGCGCGAGGGGCGCGACGCGGCCGTGGATGCCCTGGCGCGCCAGTTACCGGCGTGGCGGGTGCCGCACGCTCACGGCGGAGTTTCCCTGTGGGTCGAGCTCGACGCGCCGCTGTCCGGTGCGTTGGTGATGGCGGTCCGCGACGAGGGCGTCCTCCTCTCGGCCGGCCCGCGCTTCTCGGTTGACGGCGGCTACGAACGAAATCTCCGTATCCCCTTCACCGCGACTCCGGCCGATCTGCGGCGCGCGATCGACGCGCTGGCCCGGGTCTGGCCGCGGGTGCAGGGGAGTGCCGCGCCCGCCCTGATGGACCGGTTCGACGCCGTCGTCTGACACGACCTCTCCTCCCCAGGCCCGATCGGGCACCGGGCCGTCCACGGATGCCGGTGTATTCGCGGGGCGCGACCCGCGGTGCCGAGAGGCTGCTGTCAGCCGCGATGCCCGGCGGGCACCCGGGCATCGCGGCATCCGCATCAGCATCCGGAGGAATGGGACATGACCATGAACATGAATGAAATCGTCACCGTCGTCGGCAACGTGGGCGGCGCGCCCGATCAGCGGCAGACACCGTCGGGACCGGTGACGTCCTTCCGTCTCGGCAGCTCGCACCGCAAATTCGACAAACAGAAGGGCGAGTGGGTCGACGACTACACGAACTGGTTCAGTGTGAACGTCTGGCGAGCGCTCGGCGAGCACGCGTACGCGTCGCTGCACAGGGGGGAGCGGGTGATCGTGACGGGGCGCCTTCGCGCTCGCGAATGGGAGACGGACACCAAGCGCGGCGTGACGCTCGAGATCGACGCGGTCGCCGTGGGGCACGACCTGCTCTGGGGCACCACGACCTTCACCCGGCGGGCGGCGTCGGCGGGCGGACCTGCCGTAGGTATGACCGCGGAGACGGATGCGGCCCGCGCGGGGTCCGCGGACGAGGCTCCTGCCGTGACTGCCGGAGACTGGGGCGCGCCGGCCGCGGAACCCGACACATGGGCGACCGCGACAGTGCCACAGGGCTCCCCGGAACCGGTCGACGTTCCGTTCTGAGCAGCTCGGATGCGGCACGTACACTCGGAGCGTGATCGCCTCCCGCATCCGCCCGGCCGTGCTCATCGGCGCGGCGGCCCTCGCGCTGACCCTCGCGGCGTGCACCGGGACGCCAGTGGCGCCGGTGATGACCGCGTCGGCCACACCCACACCCACCGAGACGGTGCCGGCACCTCCCGCACTCGTGCCGGACGGTACGGCGACCGACAACCTGCCGTACTTCACCCAGATCGTGCAGCAGGTGTGGGCCTCACCGGATCAGGTCGCGGGCCGCGCGTACGTCGACGCGCTCGTCGCGGGCGGATTCGACAAGGCCGCGATGCAGGTCACCGAGGATCTGACCACCGTCGGGAACGCTGCCGAGACCATCCAGTTCTCGGTGCTGTGGGGCACCGACTGTCTGCTCGGGCAGGTGGGCCCCGCGACGGGGGAGCCGGTGACCGCCGTGGCACCCGCGGTGCTCGGCGGAACGGCGTGCCTGCTGGGCGACACCCGGCCGATCGATTGGTGACGGCGGCGGGCGGG
>NZ_JAPLAI010000034.1 GCF_026393345.1 Microbacterium sp. | reverse complement strand
GTCTGTGTAGGCGGCTTCGCGTTCGGCTTCGGATCTGTAGGGCTTCGCGTAGGCCCATTCGTCTGAGAGGGTGCGGTTGAAGCGCTCGACCTTGCCGTTGGTCTGCGGCCGGAACGGGCGGGTGCGGCGGTGTTTGACTGCCTCGCCGAGTGCGGCGGCGAAGACGTGGGATCGGTAGCAGGAACCGTTGTCGGTCATCACGCTCGTGACCGTGATCCCGGCTTCCGCGAAGAATGCTCGGGCGCGGACCCAAAACGCGGCGGCGGTGTCCTTGCGTTCGTCGGGTAACCGTTCGGAATAGGCCAGTCGGGTGCAGTCGTCAACGGCGTGGTGCAGGAACACGTAGCCGCGCGAGGGGGAAGCGCCCCGTCGAGCAGCGCGATCGGATGCCGCTGCAACCCGGCGGGCCTGCGTGGAGTTGCGGCCGTGGACGCGCCAGCCGCCCCCGTCGGGAATGATCCCAAGCTTCTTGATGTCGACGTGGACGAGCTCGCCTGGCGTCTGTTTCTCGTAGCGTTCTGGCTTCGGCTTGCGGACGGGCAGACCTGTGGCCCGGTCGAGGTGATGCAGCAGCGGCATCCGATACCGATCCAGGACCCGCCCGACCGTGGAGCGCGGAACGCCGAGGTGGTAGCCGATCCGGTGCGGTCCCCAGCGTCTCGTGAACCGGAGAGCGATGATCCGTCGCTCGAGCCGTTGCGATGACCTCGACGGCATCGACCGCGGCCGGGAGCTGCGATCGATCAGCGGCACGCCCGTCCGATACCGACGAGCCCACCGCGACGCCGTCGCCGGCGAGCACTGAAAGCGCTCCGCAGCCCGACGCACGGCCCAGCCGCCATCCACGACACGATCAACGAAGCAAGCCGACGACGCCCTTCCGGCGTCAAGGGAGCGTTAGCGTGAGTCACGAAGACCTCCGGGTATCTGATGTGAGGGTGGTACCCACATCGTCCCGGAGGTCTTCGCCTACCTCAGACGATCACAACCTCACGGGGAAGAACACCTAGGCCGTACCCTTACGCCGCTGCCGTACGCCGCGCCCGGCGCTCAAGCCGGATCGCGGTCCGGACGGAGGCGCGGGCGCGGCGGCGGTCGCCGGAGCCGTCGTAGGCGAGGCCCAGCCGGTACCACGCGCGCCAGTCCTCCGGCGCGGCCTCCACGGCTTCGCGGTAGCGCGGGAAGACGGCGTCCGCTTCTTCGCGCAGGACCCGGCCGCTGGGGCGGGCGGCGAGCTCTTCCTCGGGCAGCGCATGCTCGGTTTCAAGCCGGCGACCCAGGCGCTCCGCCTGCACACCGAACAGGATCTCGCGGCCGAGGGCCCAGACCGCGATCAGCGGCAGCACGATGAGCGCAAGACCCATGACGATGCCCACGGGCTCGCCGCTGGTCAGGAACAGCACGGCACGCTGCCCCGCCACCACGATGTAGAGGGCGAGGGCGGCCGCGATGACGGCGACGCCGATCCGGGCGCTCATGCGCTGGTCGCCCGCGCAACCTGGCCGGGGACGGTGTCGTCGGCGAAGGGCTTCGCGGTGGTGTCCGCACGGGCCGGCCCGATACCGATGTCGAGGAAGGCATCCAAGCCCACCACGACGCCGCTCGCGTCGCGCGCGCCCGCCAGGGCGAGCCGGATGCCGGGGGCGTAGGCCAGCGCCGGCTCCACGGTGTCGTGCGTGATGGTCAGCGACTCCCCCGGGCCGGAGAGGATCACGTCCTGCCGGGCCACGACGCCGGGGCGGCGGAGCGAGTGCACCGGCACGCTCGCGACCTGCTGGCCGCGGGCGCGCTGGTCCACGTGGGGCGACTGCACCGGACCCGCGCTGGCGCGGGCAGCGGCGATGAGCTCGGCAGTCCGCACGGCGGTGCCGCTCGGCGAGTCGATCTTGGTCTCGCGGTGGGCCTCGATGATCTCGATCGACCCGAAGAAGGGCGCCGCGGCGGCGGCGAGGGCGGTGCCGAGCACGGAGCCGAGCGAGAAGTTGGGGATGAAAACGGCGCCGGTGCCGGCGGACGCGACGAGCGGCCGCACCATGGCGATGCGCTCCTCCGACCAGCCGCTCGTGCCCACGAGCAGGTTGATGCCCCGCTCGATGGCCGCCCGCACGATGCCCATCGACACCGCCGGGGTGGACGCATCCACCACCAGGTCCGCACCCTCGAGCGCGGAAACGTCGTCGCCGGAACCCAGCACGGCATGCACCTCATACCCGTCCTCCGTCTCGACGACGGAGCGGATGATGCTCCCGAGCTTTCCGGTTCCGCCCACGATGGCCACGCGCGTTGTCATGCCTCCAGCCTAGGCGGCGTAGGGTCGAAGACATGGTGCGCCTGCGTCCCTCCGGAGTCGATGAGCCCGATGCACATGCCCTGCTGGCGGAGTATTTCGGCGTGCGGGCGGCCGGATTCCCCGGCGGCGGCTACCGCACCACGTTCCCCGACCCGACCGCGTTCCTCCCGCCCGCGGGCGTGTTCGTCGTGCTGGACGACGATGACGGCGTCGCGGGCGGATGCGGGGGCATCCGGCGTCTCGCCGACACTCCGGCCGGCATCCGGTTCGAGGTGAAGCACCTGTTCGTCCGGCCCGCGGGCCGCGGTCGCGGGTGGGGCCGGCTCATCCTGGATGACCTGGAGCGTCGGGCCCGGGAGGCCGGGGCCGTAGATCTCGTGCTCGACACGCACCACTCGCTCGAGGCCGCCGGCGGCCTCTACGCCCGGTCGGGCTTCGAGTCCATCGAGCCCTACAACGACAACCCGAACGCGACGCGCTGGCACCGCAAGGCCCTGGCCTGACGCCGCACCCGCTCGCGACCCACCCCTCTGCACGCAGCTCACCCCCTTTACGTGCCACTCAAAGAGGCGAGGCACGCAGGGGCTCAGACGGGCGGGACCTCGGGGAGGCCGGTGCGCAACTCGAACGGCAGGTGCGCGAGGTCGTTGTGCGACACCAGCGTCCACGGGCGGCCGGGCTTCTGCGCCAGCACCGTGAGGCCGCAGTGCGCCTGGTTGAGCGTCATCCATCGCCACTCGGGCGACTCCATGACCTCACGGACGAACCAGCTGATGACGAAGTTGTGCGTGATGAGCAGCTCATGCGCATCCCCGGGCTTGCGTACGAGGAACGCCCCGAGCGCGTCGGCCATCTGCGCACGGCCGGCATCGATCTCCGCCTCGGTGATCGAGCCAAAGAAGGGCTCGAAGGAGGCCGGGGTCTCGGGCGTCATCCCGGTCGGGATGCAGTCGAACAGCAGTGACGACGGTTCGGGGTTCAGCGCGGGCAGGCGTTCGGCGACGGCGCGCGCCGTCTCGGCCGCCCGGACGAGAGGCGAGTGCCAGACGGCATCCAGCGGGACACCGGAGAGACGGTCCGCGATCAACTCCGCCTGACGACGACCGCGGGCGGACAGCGGGCCGTCGACCATGCCGTGTTCGGCGTCCTGGTGCTCACCATGACGCACCAGGTACAGATAATGCGTCACGCGGGAGCTCGCTTCGTCAGGGGCGGGGGGGACCGCCGGAGGCGGACCCGTCCAGCCTATCCGGCTACTCCGACGCGCGGGCGATGTCGGCCAGCTGTGCGCGGGTGAGCCGCACCCCGACGCCCTGCACGAGCTCTTCGATGTGCGAGACGGCGTAGGCGTTGACGATGGGGGCCGCGACGATCCGCTGCGACAGCAGCCACGCGACGGCGATGGCGGCATCCGGGACGCCCAGCTCGGCGCCGATCGCGTCGAGGGCGCGGAGCGTGCGGTTGCCGCGCTTGGTGAGCCCGGCGGCGAGCTGCCCGGCCCGTACCGACGTGATCTGCTCGCGACGGCGGACGCCGCCGGCGAGGAAACCGTGCTCGAGCGGATGTGACGGGGTGACGACCATGCCCTGCGCGCCCGCGACCAGACGCAGGTCGCCGGAGAACTCGTCGCGGCGCAGCACGTTGTACGGCACGTCCAGCACGGTGAAGTGCGGGTAACCGGCGGAGGACAGGATGCGAGCCTCGACGAGCTGTTCGGCACGGAAGCCGAACGCGCCGAGCTGGCGGACCTTCCCGGTCTCGACGAGCCAGGCTGCGGTGGCGAGGGTCTCCTCCAGCGACGACGTGCCGCTGGTCGCGTCGAGGTACAGCAGATCGATGCGGTCGGTGTGCAACCGGGTGAGCGACGCTTCGACGGCGCGCACGAGGTTGACCGGCCCGAGGCCCGGGTGATCGGGGTGGTGCCCGATGCGCACGGCGAGCACGACGTCGTCGCGGACACCGCGCGTGTGAACCCACTGCCCGATGATGTGCTCGCTGCGCCCACCGCTGAAACTGTCGGCGGTGTGGATCGCGTTGCCCCCGGCCTCGGTGTACGCGTCGAGGATCGCGTGCGCGGCGGTGAGTTCGACGTTCCACCCGAACTCCGCCCCGCCGAGCATGAGCGGGAAGATGCCGGGGCCGCCGTCGCCCAGGGGGACGCGGATGCCGGCGCCGACTCCGGGGCCCTGCACCGGGATGGGTGCGGACGGATGCGTGGTCACGGCAGGTGACGATGTGCCGATCCCGAAGATCTTCATGCGCACCCCCCTCGCCGTTGCAGATCGTGGCCGGTCGACGTGGTGTGGCTGCGTCTAGGACCGACGCTTCCTTCGAGAGTAAGGCAGCCCCCCGCCCACCCGACGCATTGCGGCGCCGGATGGCACAACATTCCATAACTGTTTGATCACGCACTGCGGCCCCGACCCTGCGAACAGGATCGGGGCCGCAACGGCGAGAGGATCAGGCCTCGGCGGGAGCCTCCACGGCTTCGCCATCCTGGTCCGTCGACTCGTCGGTGACCGGCTCGAGCGACAGCTTGCCGCGGTCGTCGATCTTGGTGATCTTGACCAGCAGCTTCTGACCGACCGAGAGCACGTCCTCGACGTTCTCCACGCGCTTGCCACCGGCGAGCTTGCGGACCGCGCTGACGTGCAGCAGGCCGTCCTTGCCCGGCAGCAGCGACACGAACGCACCGAAGGTGGCGATCTTCACGACCGTGCCCAGGAACTGCTCGCCGACCTCCGGGTTGGTGGGATTGGCGATCGCGTTGACCTGTGCGCGAGCGGCTTCGGCCGAGGCCGTCCTCCTCGATCGAGATCTGCGCGCCGGTCTCGTCCTGGATCGCGTTGATCGTCTTGCCCTTCGGGCCGATCAGCTCGCCGATCTTGTCGACCGGGATCTGCACGCTGATCACGCGCGGCGCGGTCGGCGCCATCTCGTCCGGAGCGTCGATCGCGGAGTTCAGCACGTTCAGGATGGTGAGACGCGCCTCCTTCGCCTGCGTGAGCGCGGCGGCCAGCACCGACGTCGGGATGCCGTCGAGCTTGGTGTCCAGCTGGATCGCGGTGACGAACTCGCTGGTACCGGCGACCTTGAAGTCCATGTCACCCAGAGCATCCTCGGCGCCGAGGATGTCGGTCAGCGCGGCGTACCGCGTCTGACCGTCGACCTCGTCCGAGACCAGGCCCATCGCGATGCCGGCGACGGGTGCGCGCAGCGGCACACCGGCGTTGAGCAGCGACAGGGTCGAGGCGCAGACCGAGCCCATCGAGGTGGAGCCGTTGGAGCTCAGAGCCTCGGAGACCTGACGGATCGCGTACGGGAACTCCTCGCGCGAGGGCAGCACCGGCACGAGGGCGCGCTCGGCCAGGAAGCCGTGCCCGATCTCGCGACGCTTGGGGCTGCCCACTCGACCGGTCTCACCGGTCGAGTACGGCGGGAAGTTGTAGTGGTGCATGTAGCGCTTGCTGGTCGTGGGCGACAGCGAGTCGATCTGCTGCTCCATCTTCAGCATGTTCAGCGTGGTGACGCCCAGGATCTGGGTCTCGCCGCGCTGGAAGATCGCCGAACCGTGAACGCGCGGGATGACCTGCACCTCGGCGTCCAGCGGACGGATGTCGGCGAGTCCTCGGCCGTCGATGCGCACACCGTCGGTGAGGATGCGGCCGCGGACGATCTTCTTGGTGACCGACTTGTACGCACCGCTGACCTCGCCGGCGGCGGACGCGGGGAGCGTGCCGGCCTCGATCGCCGCGGCGACCTCTGCCTTGACGCGGTCCTTGAGGGCGTCGTCGGCGTTCTGACGCTCCACCTTGTCGGCGATCTGGTAGATGCCGGAGAGCTCGGCGGCGGCGCTCGCCGACACGAACTCGAACACCTCAGGGGTGTACGCCGGGAAGACCGGGTACGCCTGGATCTCCTTGGCGGCGGTCGAGGCGACGACGTTCTGCGCGGCGACGAGCTGCGTGATGAACGGCTTCGAGGCCTCGAGGCCCTGTGCCACGATCTCTTCGCTGGGCTTGACGGCGCCGGCGCGGATGAGGTTCCAGCTGTGCTCGGTGGCCTCGGCCTCGACCATCATGATCGCGACGTCACCGTCGGGCAGCACGCGGCCGGCGACGATCAGGTCGAACACGGCCTCCTGCAGCTGCTCGGCGGTCGGGAACGCGATCCACTGGTCGGCGTGCTCGCCCTGACCGGGGATGAGCGCGAGGCGCACACCGGCGATGGGACCGGAGAACGGCAGACCGGAGATCTGGGTCGACAGCGAGGCGGCGTTGATCGCGAGCGCGTCGTAGAACTCGCCGGGGGCGATGGAGAGCACGGTGACGACGATCTGAACCTCGTTGCGGAGGCCGTCGACGAACGACGGGCGCAGCGGACGGTCGATCAGGCGGCAGACGAGGATCGCCTCGGTGGAGGGGCGGCCCTCACGACGGAAGAACGAGCCGGGGATCTTGCCGGCGGCGTACGAACGCTCTTCGACGTCGACGGTCAGCGGGAAGAAGTCGAAGCCCTCGCGGGGGTGCTTTCCGGCGCTGGTGGCCGAGAGCAGCATCGTCTCTTCGTCGAGGTAGGCAGCGACGGCGCCCTGCGCCTGCTGGGCGAGACGGCCGGTCTCGAAACGGATGGTGCGGGTGCCGAAGCGGCCGTTGTCGAGAACGGCTTCGGCGGCGGTGATTTCTGGACCTTCCAAGAGGTCCCTCCTTCTTTGTTTAGGCTCGCCGCCCCGTGTGGGCGACGAGCAACGCGCGAAGGAGCAGGAACAGGCAGATTATGGGCGCGCGATGTGTTGTGCGCATCGCCTGCGCTGGCCACCAGTAGAAGACCACCCGGCGACACGATGTCGGTCGACGGGGAACCCACCACAGGGGACCAGCTTCCTGCCGGCCTGCTCCATACAACTCGTATGTAGTTGACGACCGCCCGGAGGGGCAGCCTCATCCACCCTATCAGCGAGCCCCCTCATCAGGGCATCCGTGGCACCGCGCGCCCGGTCGGCCTATCGTGGGCGGCACACACCCACCGACGACGACGGGAGCACGGCGATGAGTGATCCGGACATCCCCACCACGAACGACGACGAGCGCGAGGTGCCGATCGACGACGAGGCGGAGTACGAGACCCCCGGGCCGACCATCGACCCGGAGGAACGCATCGATCGAGAGGAACTGATCCGCGAGCTCGAGTTCGATGCGTTCGAGCAGGGCATGGAGGGCTGACCGGCCGGATGCGGGGCGTCCCCCCTCCGCCCGGGTCCCCGCATTGGTGGCGGAGGTCCCGCGGCCGTTAGCGTGAGCGCATGCCTTCGCGACCCGCGCCCGCCCGACGTGCGTGGCTGTGTGCGGTGGCGCTGGTCGTCCTCGTGGTCGGCGGCACCGTCGACCCGGCGGCCGCGACCGAACCGCCATCCTGGTCCGATGTGCAGGACGCGCGCCAGGACCAAGCCGCCACGGCTGCCATGGTGACAAGGCTGCAGGGTGCGCTCGATGAGGCCGAGGCCCGCGCGGCCTCGCTTTCGGCGGCCGCGCTGGCGCAGGCGGCCGCGGCGGCGGAGGCACGCTCCCTCGCGGATGCCGCGACGAGCCGGGCGGCCGCGTTGACCGCCCAGAGCGAGAAGGCGCAGGCGGAGCTCGCCACCCGGCGCGGCCAGCTGGCCGGCATCGCCTCGGGTCTGTACCGCACCCGCTCGGACAGCACGCTGCTCGCGCGACTCCTCACCTCCGCCGAGCCGGAGTCGCTGCTGCGGCGGCTGGGCCTGCTCGATCGCCTGAGCACGACGTGGGCAGGCCTGGTCGCCCAGACCCAGCGCACCGCCGCGACGACGGCGGCGCTGCAGGCACAGGCGGAGGAGGCGCGGGTCGCCCGGGATGAGGCGGCCCGTACCGCCGAGGAGACCGCCTCCGCCGCGCGGACGGCAGCGGATGCGGAGGCCGGCGCGGTGTCGGCGGCCTCCGACCAGCTGTCGACCATGTACGCGCAGCTGGCCACGCTGAAGAACACGACGGCGGAGACCGAGCGGTTGTACCGGCTGGGGCAGCAGACCGCGACCTCCGCCGCGGCCGGCGGTGCCGGCGGGTCGGGCTCATCGGGCACGGGCGGCTCGGGCACGTCGGGCCCCGGTGGGTCCGGTACGTCCGGCGGGTCCGGCTCGTCGAACTCCGGCGGAAACGGGACCGGCTCCGGCGGAACTGGCACCGGCAGCGCGCCGACCGGCGTCACGGTCGATCCGGCGGGCGCGAAGGCGTACGCCCGCGGCGCACTCGCACGCTACGGCTGGGCCGACGACCAGTATCAGTGCCTGGTGCTGCTGTGGAACCGCGAATCGGGCTGGCGCGCGGACGCACTGAACCGCTCCAGCGGCGCCTACGGCATCCCGCAGGCGCTGCCTGCGGAGAAGATGGCCTCGGCCGGGGCAGACTGGCGCACGAACGGCAACACCCAGGTCGATTGGGGCCTGTCCTACATCAGGAGCCGCTACGGCTCCCCCTGCGGCGCCTGGTCGCACTCCGTGAACACCGGCTGGTACTGAGCCCGGCCCGGATGCGGCAGATGAACTCCGCAGAATCGCGCGAACTCCGCATCCTTTCGCAAAAATCCTGCGAGGTTCGCGTATATCTGCGGAGTTCGTCGCGAACGCGTCGCGTCAGGCGCGGGTTCGGCGGCCGCCCGGACGCGGGAACTCCACGTAGTCGTCGTGCTTGGCGCGACGTCCGTCGCCGGCCGTGCGGCCCCGCATCCGGCGCCAGAGCCACGGCAGCACGTCTCGACGGAGCCAGCCCCAGCCGGCCGTCGGCTCGTCGTCGTGCAGAGCGGCGTCTAGTCCACCCAGTGCCTCCGCATCCGGCACGCCGAGCAGCTCCGCGGCGCGATACGCGAGGAAGCGGTGACCGCGTGAGCCGAGATGCACCCTGTCGTCGGCCCACATCTCGCCCTCGCCGATGGCGGCGTGCGCGTCCAGATCCAGCAGCATGCAGTCGTGCGCGTCCGCGATCCGGCGGAGCTGGGCGTTGAACACGGCGATCCGCCGCGCGAACATGCGTGAGGCGCGCCGACGCGGCAGGAAGAGCGTCACGAGCAGCACGTCGCATCCTGCTGCCCGCAAGCGTGCCACGCCGGTCTCGAGTTCGGCCGACATGGCGACCGGGTCGGCGCCGTGGCCCACGAGATCGTTGTGGCCCATCAGAATCGAGACCAGGCGGGGACGCAGTGCCACCGCCCGCGGGATCTGATCGCCGGTGAGGTCGCGCATCCGCCGCGAGCGGACCGCCAGATTCGCAAACCGGAACGTCGTCCCCGGCGGCACGGACTGGGCGAGCAGCCCCGCCAGACGGTCTGCCCAGCCGCGATAGACGCCGTCCGGCATCCGCGACCCGTCGTGCAGCCCCTCGGTGAGCGAGTCGCCGAGGGCGATGTAGCTCGACCACCGCGGACGTCCCTGCGGCGGTGCGGGCAGCGCCGGACGCGGGTGGGCGCGCGTGAGCGCTGCATCGTCGATCCGGCGCAGCGAGCGCGCCTCCTCGTAGTGCATCATCAGCTCCGCGCACAGCGCCCGCCACGTGCGGCCGGCCACCCCCGCCCGCGCGGCGTGCGCGAACGCGACCCGCTTCGCCTCGTCGCCCAGGAGATCTGCCACGCGCCCGCGGAGATCAGCGAGGTCGCCCGGCCGGTACAACCAGCCGTCGACGCTCGAGCGCACCAGGTCGACCGGGCCGCCGACGCCCGTCGCGACTACGGGGACCCCGCTGGCATGAGCCTCTTGGATCGTCTGGCCGAACGTCTCGCTCTCCCCCGGATGCACGAACACGTCGAGGCTCGCCATCGCCTCTGCCAGCGCCGTGCCGGACAGCTGCCCGAGGAACACGGCATCCGAAAGCGTCCGTTCCAATGCTGGCCGTGCCGGTCCGTCACCGATGAGCACCAGTCGTGTACCGGGGAGTCCTTGAAGTGCGGCGAGGTCCTCGAGCTGCTTTTCCGGCGCCAGGCGTCCGACGTAGCCGATGACGCGTGCCCCGGGTGCGATGCTCGCCCGCCACGCGTCGCTGCGGCGGTCGGGGTGGAACAGGTCGCCGTCCACGCCTCGACCCCAGCGCCGGAGCCGGTCCACCCCGAGATCCTGCAGCTGCGCGAGGGAGGTGGACGACGGGGCGAGCGTCATCGTCGCTCTCCGATGCAGCCGTGCGATGTGCCGGGCGGCGACCTCGGTGGCCTGCGGGATGCCGTACCGGGCGGTGTACGCGACCACGTCGGTCTGATAGACGGCGACCGAGGCGACGCGCACCGCGTCGGCGGCGAGCACCCCTTGCCAGCCGAGCACGAACGGCGACGCCAGATGCACCACGTCCGGCCGGAACTCTCGGAGGATGCCCGCGAGCCGGCCCGCGCCGATGACGACCACTCGCACCTGCGGATACGACGGCAGCGGCAGCGACGCGACCAGTGCGGTCTGCGCCGTCGGATCGGCCTCTGCGCCCGCCACGCGCGGGGCGACCAGCAGCACATCATGCCCCGCATCCGAGAGATGACGCAGCACCTGCCGGACGGAATTCGTGACGCCGTTCACATGCGACAGGGAGGACTCGGCGATCAACGCGACTCTCACGCGTCCAGCGTGACGCGCCACCGCTACCGCGGACCCGCGACGCACGTCTCTCGACGCAGAGTTCACCGGATGCTCGCCGGCCGGTCACCCGGCCGCGCGTTCGCACTCCGTTCACCCGGCGATGCGAGCCTGCCGGTGTGACCGAGGATGCCGTCGCCCTGGCGAGCGGACCGTGGGCGCTGCCCGCGATCGCGCTGCTGGTGTTCGCCGACGCGTTGCTCGTGGTGGTGCCGGGAGAGGTGGCGGTCACGGCCGCGGGCGCACTCGCGGTCTCGGCGGGAGCGCCGCCGCTGGTCGCGGTCATCGCGGTCGCCGCGGCGGCGGCCTTCTGCGGCGATCTCTGCTGCTACGCGGTGGGCCGCACCGTGGGCCTTGACCGATGGCGGTGGATGCGGCACCCGCGCGTCCTGGCGGGCCTCGCGTGGGCGGGCACCCGGCTCCAGCGGCGCACCGCATCCACACTCTTCGTCGCACGGTTCATCCCGTTCGCGCGACTCGCCGTCACCCTCACCGCCGGAGCATCCCGATTGCCGGCGCTCCGCTTCGCGGGCGTCACGGCGGCTGGCGCGACGCTGTGGGCCACGTATCAGGCCGTCATCGGCGCGGCGGTGGCGACGCTCGTCCCGGGCGGCCCGATCGCGGCGATCCTGGTGTCGATCACGGTGGCACTCGCCCTGGGCCTGTCTCTGGACGCCGTGCTGGCGCGAAGCGTCCCCGGCGGCTGACCGCGCGGCGGCGAACCGTGCCGCGCTCGCTCAGTTCGCGCCGCGGACCATCCACCGCTCCGGCGTCGCCAGCACCTCGAACCCGAACTGCTCGTACAGCCCGTGTGCGTCCGCGGTCGCGAGCGCCATCCGTCGCAGCCCCAGCGGCTCGAGGTCGGCGACGACACCGGCCAGCAGCGTCTTGCCGATCCCGTGGCCGCGCGCCGCCGGATCGACGAACACGTCGCACACCCAGGCGAAGGTGGCCCCGTCGGTGACGACGCGGGCATACGCCACCTGCCGCCCGTCGGCGGCGTATACGCCGTAGTTGCGGGACCCGTCGATCGCCGCATCCTGCACCCGGCGCTCCCGACCGCGCGCCCAGTAGGACGCCTCGCTCAGCCAGCGGTGGACGAGTGCCCGATCCAGGCGCGCGGTGTCGGTGGAGAAGTCGAAGCCGGTCGTCATCCTCCGACGCTATCGCGCGACTACTCCCCCGCCAGTCCTCCGAGCAGGTGCCCGAACGACTTTCCCTCGCCGAGGTAGTGCGCGGGATCGAACGGGTCGCGGGATGCGGCGGGATCCCGCCGGGCGATCGCGTCGGCGAGTTCGCGCGCCGCCTTGTCGATGCGCTCCGAGAGCGGCGCGACCTGGTCGGCCGCGGCGCCCCAGTCGGAGGACGCGGCGAACACGCCGGTCGACATGGCGTCGGCGTGGAGGTAGGCGAACAACGGCCGGATGGCGTAGTCGATCGCCAGCGAGTGCCGCGGGGTGCCCGCCGTGGCGCCGAGAAGCACCGGGGTGCCGCGCAGCGCGTCCGGGTCGAGCACGTCGACGAACGACTTGAACAGCCCGGAGTAGCTGGTCGCGAAGACGGTGTTCAGCGCCGATTCCAGCGCCGGCGGGGCGAACCCGGTCAGCAGGTTATTGGTCAGGTCATGTGCGTAGTCGCGCAGTTCGAACGTGTCGGCGCTCACCTCGATCCCGCGGGCGGAGAGCTCCCGCGCGGTGGCGGCCAGCATCCGGTCGGCGAGCATCCGGGTGGACGAGGGGTTCGACAGGCCCGCCGAGACGACGGCGATGCGACGCTCGCTCATCTCACGCCTCCGACCGGCCGAGCCCGAACGCGGCACCCGCAGGCTGCGGGCTGTCCTCGTACGGGGATCCGGCGGTGAGGTTGTCGCCGCGGTTGGCGCGCGGCCGCGCCTCACGGGCGG
This sequence comes from Microbacterium sp., assembly GCF_026393345.1. Classification (GTDB taxonomy): domain Bacteria; phylum Actinomycetota; class Actinomycetes; order Actinomycetales; family Microbacteriaceae; genus Microbacterium. The sequence goes on along the minus strand of NZ_JAPLAI010000034.1, from coordinate 32,833 downwards.
GTCCGTCGCCGTAGGCGGCGCGGACGAGCGCACCGTGGGTGGGGCCGTCGGGCACCTCGGCCGGGCGGTTCTTCGCGAACTCGCGGCGGAGCACCGGCACGACCTCCTCACCGAGCAGGTCGATCTGCTCGAGCACGGTCTTCAGCGGCAGGCCGGCGTGGTCCATGAGGAAGAGCTGGCGCTGATAGTCGCCGTACAGTTCCCGCATCCCGGCGTACCGATCGATGACCTGCTGCGGCGAACCCACCGTGAGGGGGGTCATCTCGGCGAAGTCCTCCATCGCGGGGCCGTGACCATACACCGGCGCGTTGTCGAAGTAGGGGCGGAACTCGCGCACCGCATCCTGCGAGTTCTTGCGCATGAACGCCTGGCCGCCGATACCGACGATGGCCTGCTCGGGCGTGCCGTGGCCGTAGTGGGCGTAGCGCTGGCGGTACAGCCCGATGAGGCGCTGGTAGTGCTCGGCCGGCCAGAAGATGTTGTTGGCGAAGAAGCCGTCGCCGTAGTACGCGGCCTGCTCGGCGATCTCCGGAGTGCGGATCGATCCGTGCCAGACGAACGGTGCGACACCGTCGAGCGGACGCGGGGTCGCGGTGAAGCCCTGCAGCGGGGTGCGGAACTTTCCTTCCCAGTCCACGACGTCCTCACGCCACAGCTTGTGCAGCAGGGCGTAGTTCTCGATCGCGAGGGGCAGCCCCTGCCGAATGTCCTTGCCGAACCAGGGGTAGACCGGCCCGGTGTTGCCGCGGCCGAGCATGAGGTCGACCCGGCCGCCGGACACGTGCTGCAGCATCGCGTAATCCTCGGCGATCTTCACCGGGTCGTTCGTGGTGATCAGCGTGGTCGCGGTCGACAGGATCAGCCGCTCCGTCTGACCGGCGATGTACGCGAGCGTTGTCGTGGGCGACGAAGACCAGAACGGCGGGTTGTGGTGCTCGCCCAGCGCGAACACGTCGAGGCCCACCTCTTCCGCGTGCTTCGCGATCGCGATCGTGTCGCGGATCCGCTCCGCCTCGCTCGGCGTCTGCCCGGTCACCGGGTTGCGCGTGATGTCGCTGACGGTGAACAGGCCGAACTGTACCTGGGGCGCTTCCGCGGTGTGCTGCGCGGTGGGCGTGGTGTCGCTCACGATGTCCTTCCGATTCCCGGATGCGGTCGGCATCCGTTTCTATGCAATTGAATGTACTTGGAAGAACGCAGGGGGCGCCAGGTTATTCCCGCACTCACGCTCCGGCGAACAAGGCCAGCATGTCGCGACTCAGCTGGTGGGGGGCGGTCTCGCACGGACTGTGCCCGGTCTCGTACACCGCGAGCTCCGCGCCGATCCGGGCGGCGTAGGCGCGGTACTGCGCGACCGGCCACAGGTCGTGCGCCGACGAGGCGACGAGCTTCGGGATCGGGATCGCGGCGACCGCGTCGACCACATCGGGCGTCGCCATCATGAGTCCCACGATGTCGTCCACGCTGTCGCGGCGGGTGAGCGCGAACCGCTCGCGGACGAAGGCGAGCCGCTGCGGCCCGACCCGGTTGAGGTTGTTGCGGATCCCCCACAGCAGCAGCGATGCCCCGGTGCGCGGGCTCGCCGCATCCGAGAAGCGTCCGATCCGCTTGACCCCGCGGAACACCTGGCCGCTCGCGGGCGGTGCGGTGAGCAGGGTGAGGCTCGCGAACAGCTCCGGGCGCTCCACGAGCACCTGCTGCGCCACCAGCCCGGCGAAGCTGTACCCGAGCACGTGCGCGGGGGTATCGGATGCGGTGAGCACCGCGATCATGTCGTCGATGAACAGCCGGTAGTCGTAGCGGGCACGAGGCGGATCGAGGTTCTGCGGACCGGCCTGCGCGGACTCGTACTGACCGGCCAGGTCGTACGACTCCACCCGGTATCCCGCCGCGACGAACAGCGGGAACATGAGGATGAAGTCCTCCTTCGAGCCCGTTACGCCCGGCACGAGCAGGACACGGGGCGCGTCGGCGGGCCCCGCCGTCACCCGGGCGAGGAGACCACTGGGCGCCGCCACGACATCGCGTTCGGCGCCCGCGGGGAACACGTGCCAGTCGAGATCGCGGATCGCCTCGTCCCGCTCGCGCGCGTTGTCGATGATGGTCATGCCATGGATTCCCCCCGCTCGACGCCAGGATATCGCCGGCGCACAACCCCCCGGCGCAGGCGCCACGCGGACGGATAGTCTGGCCGCGCCATGAGCCACAGCATCCCGGACTCCCCTCCGCCGCCGCGCCGCCGCGTCCCGTTCTGGGACAACGCCCGATTCGCGTGCATCGTGCTGGTGATCCTCGGCCACGCGACCCAGCGCATGACCTACGACTCGGATACCGCCCTGGCCCTGTACCTCGTGGTCTACGCGTTCCACATGCCGGCGTTCGCCGTGATCTCCGGCTACTTCTCGAAATCCGCCCCGCCCGGGCGTCGCCAGATGGCGCGGATCGTCACCGACATCCTGCTGCCCTATCTGATCTTCGAGACGGTGTGGACGGTGACGAAGTGGATCGTGGAGGGCAGCGCCAACCCGAACCCCACGAAGCCCTCCTGGACGCTGTGGTTCCTTCTCGCCCTCGGCATCTTCCGCCTCGTGCTGCCGTATCTCGCGCTGCTGCGCTGGCCGCTGCTGTGGACTGTCGTGATCTCGATCGGGGTGGGCTATCTCCCCAACATCGACTCCACCTTGTCGCTCTCCCGCACCCTGGGGCTGCTGCCCTTCTTCACCCTGGGCTGGTGGCTCCGTGAGCACGAGGTCGTGGCGCGCTGGCGGTTGCTCGACCGGCGCCCTTGGTGGGCGGTCGTCGCGGCCGTCGCAGCGTTCGTGGCAGCCGCCGCGGCCGCTTGGTCGTTCATCGACGTGTGGCGCGACGTGAACCTGCGTACCTGGCTCTTCTACGACGATGCGTACGCCGAACTCGGCGGCACCGAGTGGTGGGCGGGCGGCGTGCGGATCGCGCTGATGCTCATCGCCGTCCTCCTGATGGCCGCGTTCCTGCTGCTCCTGCCACGGGGCCAGCACTGGTGGACGCACTTCGGGCAGTACACGATGTACATCTACCTGCTGCACTCGTTCGTGCTCTATCCCTTCCGCGAGTCGGGTGCGCTGCGGGATCTCGAACCCACCTGGATCTGGCTGCCGATCGTCTGCGTGTCCGCGGTCCTCATAGCCCTGGGCCTGGCCACGCGTCCGGTCCGCACACTCTTCCGGCCGCTGGTGGAGCCGCGTCCCGCCTGGCTGTTCGCCGACCCGGCGCTCGCGGCGCGGGAGGGGCGCCGCGACGATCCCACCGGCTCCCGCCGTCCGCGCGAGTCACCACGAGAGCCGACAGGCCCGACCCGGCACTGAATCCCGCGCAGAGAGGGTCTTGCGCTCACGCAGATCGACCCATAAGTTAACGGGCAATCACATTCCTCCCAGATGGTGTTTCCCGTACACTCCGGCATCGAAGACGATGACGCGGCAGGGCCCATCGCGCTTTGAAGCAGGTGACGTATGTCCGAAATCAGCCGACGTTCCGTCCTCACCCTGGGCGCCGCCCTCGGTCTCACCGGGGTCCTGGCCCCGCAGGCTGCCTGGTCCTGGTCGCCCGCTCGATCGGTGCTCGGCACCGGCTCGGGCACCGACCCGCAGTGGGTGTGGGACGACGACATCGACCGCATCATGGCGGCCGTGACCGACGCCGGCCAGGTACCGGCCGTCAACACGGCGATCGCGCCGTGGGTGAACAACAACCACCCGCTGCCGGCGGGGCTGCCACCGGAGCTGTCCGCCTGGCTGGCACAGAGCGTCACGATGCCGGCCTGGGCGGATGCGGCGAAGATCCGGCGCGCCGCGGACTTCAACCGGCGCATGGACATCTATTTGTTCATGGTCTACGGCATCGGCGGCGGCATCATGAGCACCGTCATCCCCCGCGAGGCGAAGTCGGTGTACTGGTCCAAGGGTGGCGCCGACATGCAGGACCGTGCCGCGAAGACCTTCACGTTCGGCTACGACCTGGGTGATGTCAACGCGTTCGACCCGAGCGGCCAGTTCGTAGTCACGGCGAACAAGACCCGCATGGTCCACGCGACCGTCCGCCACATCCTGCCGAAGTCGCCGTACTGGAAGGCGGTCGCGGACGAGCAGATCCCGATCAGCAACAGCGACATCCTCGTGACCTTCCACAGCACCGGCACGTTCGCGCACAAGAAGCTGAAGGAGTGGGGCGTGAAGATGACCGCCGCCGATGAGGAGGCCTTCCTGCACTCGTGGCAGCTGGCGCTCCACTTCCTCGGCGTGCGCGATGAGTACATCCCCGCGACCTGGGCCGACGCGCACGCCCAGGCCGACCAGATCCTCACCCCGAAGCTCGCCTGGACGCCCGAGGGGCAGGAGCTCGCCGAGGTCCTGCTGGGACTCACGGCTCAGATCGACCTCGGGGTCACCCGCGGGTTCCTGAACGAGTTCGTGCGGTACCAGCTGGGCGATGACATCGGCGACTGGCTCGGACTCACGCGGGACTACGTCTCGAAGGCCTTCATCAAGACCGGCTGGCCCCTCTACATCAAGGTTCGCGACGGGCTCATCCCGGTGGCACCCGCGAGCTTCTACGTCTTCGACAAGCTGCTCAAGGGCATCGCGATGGCGTTCCTGAACAAGGGCAGCTCCGGGCAGACCACGCCCATCACGATCCCCGACATGAACCGCCCGGGCGTCTGAGGGCACCCGCGGTTCAGGCGAACAACCCCGCGCCGACATAGGACCCCGGCGTCGCGCCGGGTGGCACGGCCCACACGCCCGAGCCGACGTGGCGCAGGTACTCCGACATGAGGTCGGTCGACAGTGCCCGCTGCACGGTGATGAACTGCTCGGGCGAGCGCTGGTACGAGAGGAAGAACAACCCCGCGTTCAGCGTGCCCAGGGCATCGTTGCCGTCGACGAAGTTGTAGCCGCGGCGCAGCATCCGGATGCCGCCGTTCGCGTCCGGGTGGGCGAGGCGCACGTGCGCCCGCGGGTCGATGGCCGGAGCCGCCGTGTCACCGGCGGCGTTGAAGTCCGCCGGGGTGAACTCGCCGCCGCCCGACAGGGGTGCGCCCTCGCCCTTGCTGCGTCCGACGCTGCGCTCCTGCTCGGCGAGCCGCAGCCGGTCCCAGACCTCGATGGTCTGACGGATGCGGCGGGCGACGAGGTAGCTGCCGCCCACCAGCCACGCGGGGCCGTCGGATTCCGCGACCCAGACGTGCCCGTCGAGGGCGTCCGCGTCGTCGGCGAGGATGTTGGCGGTGCCGTCCTTGAAGCCGAACAGGTTCCGCGGTGTGGACTGCGCGGACGTCGTCTTGGAGGTGCGGCCGAAGCCGAGCTGCGACCAGCGCAGGCTCGCCCGGCCGAACGCGATGCGCGTGAGGTTGCGGATGGCGTGCACGGCGACCTGCGGGTCGTCTGCGCACGCCTGGATGCACAGGTCGCCGCCGGAGGCCAGCGGGTCGAGGTCGTCGCCGACGAATCGGGGCAGCACGGCGAGGGCGTCCGGCCGGCGGGAGGCGATGCCGAACCGGTCGACACCATCCTTGTCGAACAGGGTCGGGCCGAACCCGATCGTGATGGTCAGCGCCGCGGCGGGCAGGCCCAGCGCCTCACCGGTGTCGTCAGGAGGCGCCTGTGGCGAGCCGCCGACCGCGCCGCTGGCACTCACATCGAGGCCCTGCGTCATCCGCGAGGCCGCATAGGACCAGTCCTGCAGCAGCGCGATGAGGTCATCCCGGGTGGTGTCGTCGTGCACGTCGAAGGAGGCGAAGTGCAGATGCTCCTGCACCGGCGTCGTGATGCCCGACTGGTGGGCGCCGAAGAAGGGATGGACTCCCGGGACGCCCGCGCCTGCTGCCGAAGCGACGGAAGCGGCTATCGCCGCCCCGCCGGCGCCGCCGACCGCGAGGCCCGCCGCGCCCGCGCCGAGGAGCCCGAGCAGGCCGCGACGGCTGAGCCCGCGCCGAGGGGACCCCGGGTCCGTCTCCGGATCCGGGGTCCCCTCGGCGTCGGGCGTCTCGGTCACGACAGAACGGTACCGGTGAGCTGCGACAGCGGCTCGGCGAGGGCGTTGATGAGGTCCGTCAGGGTGCGCTTGTCCGCATCCGTCAGGTCGGTGTACGTCACGAACCCGTCGGTCAGGCTGCCGTACGTGGCCAGCTGCGCGTCGAGGTCGGCGTAGCCGGCATCGATCTCATCGACGAGCTCCTCCCCCTCCGCGCCCTGCGCGACGGCGAAGTCGCGCACCAGGTCGTACGCCATCTTGGAACCCTCAACGTTCGCGGCGAAGTCCCACAGGTCGGTGCCGCTCCACCAGTCCTCTTCACCGGTGATCTTGCCGTTAGCGACCTCGTCGAGAAGAGCGATCGCGCCGTTGGAGATTCCGGCGATGCCCTGCTCGTCGAGGGCGGCGGTGAAGTCGTCGCTGTGGACGTAGTCGTTCAGCTCGGCGATGTCGGCGACGAGCAGATCGGCGTACCGCTGCCGTTCGTCGGCGGTAGACGGGTTCCAGTCCTGCCAGGCCGGGGTCTCGTCGTCGGCGTTGAGGGCGTCCTGTGCGGGGACCCAGAGGTCCTTCTCGATGCGGTGGAAGCCGGTCCAGTCCAGACCCTCGGCGACCGCGTCGACCTCGCGGTAGTCGATGCGCGGGTCGAGGTCGCCGAGCGACTCGGCCACCGGCTCGATGCGCTCGTAGTACGCGCGCACCTGCGGGAACTGCGCACGCGCGGTGTCGTCGTCACCGGCGACGTAGGCGTCGGTGAAGGCGGCGACGGCGGGGACGAGCTTCTCGACCTGGTCCTTCACGAACGCGCCATACAGTGCCACGGCCTGCTGCTTCTGCTCCGCGTCGTCGCCGCTGGCCTCGACCGCGTCACCGGTGACGGAGAAGCCGGCGCGTCCGACGCCTTCACCCAGCATCCCGGGCTTGCAGAGCGTGAAGTAGTCGCCCGGCTGCGCGACGAGGGTGAGCGTGCGCGAGGCACCGGGGGCGATGTTCTCCACCTCGCCGACGATCCGCAGTCCGTCCTCGGCGAGCAGGTAGAACTCGCTCACCTGGGTGCCGTCGTTGGTGACCTCGAAGGCCAGGGTCCCGCTGGTGGCTGTCGTGGCCGACACCTCGCAGGCATCGTCGGTGGAGCTGACGCTCAGGGTCGCGGCGGCCGCGTCGGCCTTGGCGACGCAGCCGGTGAGGGCGAGCGCGGCGATGCCGACGGCGGCGAGCGCGCCGAGGGAACGGTGGCGGGTCATGATGCTCCTTGCTGTGGGGCGGACACGATGTGCGGCGGTGAGGCAGGGACGGAGGAAGCGGACGCGGATGCGGCGGCGGCGCGGCGGCCGGAACGCCGGTGGGTGCGCACGAAGACGCCGCCGACGACCAGCACGTACGCGGCCCAGCCGAGCACCTGCAGCCAGCTCATCTGCGGCATGAAGCCGACCGTGGCCTGCAGCACGGCGGCCAGCCAGCCGGCGGGCGGGATCGTCGCGGTGACGTCGAACGCCCAGCCGAACGGGAAGCCCGCCCACCCGACCGCGACCGCGCCGGTCGCCCCGACGGGCGCGGCGGCGGTGAAGGGGCCGGGGAAGACGCCGGCCTCCTGCAGGTCGTGGACGGCGTATGCCAGGACCCCGGCGGCGACGATGATGAGGAACGCGCCGGTCCAGGTGAAGAAGGTCCGCAGGTCCAGCCGCACCGCGCCGCGCGCGATGAGCCAGCCGAGCACGACGGCGATGGCGAGGCCCACCAGCGCGCCTGTGAGGGCGAGCGGCTCGGCGCCGAAGGACTGCACCATCGACCAGAGCAGCAGCGTCGTCTCGATGCCCTCCCGGGCAACGGAGACGAAGCCGATGAGGACGATGCCCCACAGCGACCCGGTCGCCAGCGCCCGGTCGACTCCACCCTCCAGCGAGCGCTTCATCGTGCGCGCGGCCCGCTGCATCCAGAAGATCATCCAGGTCACCAGGCCCACCGCCAGCAGCGACAGCGTGCCGCCGATGATCTCCTGCGCCTCGAAGGTGAGTGCGTACGCGCCGAAGGTGAGGATCGCGCCGACGGCGAGCGCGAGCGCAACCGCCAGGCCGACACCGATCCAGAGGCGGGGCAGTACGTCGCGCCGGCCGATCCGGATGAGATACGCCACCAGGATGCCGATGACCAGCGCCGCCTCGAGTCCCTCACGCAGCCCGATGAGGAAAGTCGCGAGCACGGCGGATCCGATCTGTCTGGGCTGGTTAGGTTCGCCTAACCTCGGTAAGACTAATCGCGGTCGCCCCGCTTCGCCAACTCGGCCGCGAGGTAATGCTCGGCAACATTGCGACAGCATCCCGCACGGGGACGTAGCGTCGAAGCATGAGCGATCTCAACCTTCCCGTTCTCGATCTGTCCCTTCTCGACCAGGGCGAGGAATCCGCGGCCGCGTTCCGTGCGCAGCTGCGGCAGGCCACGCACGAGGTGGGATTCTTCTACCTCGTGGGGACGGGCGTGACGCCGGAGCTCGAGGCGCGACTGCTGTCGGCGGCGCGCGGGTTCTTCGACCTGCCCGAGGCCGACAAGCTCGCCATCGAGAACACCAAGAGCCCGCACTTCCGCGGCTACACCCGCATCGGCGGCGAGCTCACGCAGGGCCGCGTGGACTGGCGTGAGCAGATCGACATCGGTCCGGAGCGCGAGCCGATCGCCGAGCCGGTGAACGACTTCGACCGGCTCGTGGGCCCGAATCTGTGGCCGGCCGCGCAGCCGGAGCTGAAGGATGTCGTCAGCGAGTGGCACGACCACCTCACCGGCGTCGCCCGCCGGCTGCTGCGCGCGTGGGCCGAAACCCTGGGCGCCGCGCCGGACTTCTTCGAGCAGCACTTCGAGGACCCGCAGACCCTCATCAAAATCGTCCGCTACCCCGGCAAGGATGACCCGACCCCCCAACCCCCACGGCCCCTCCACGCCGCGCCGGAGCGCGACGCGGAGCCTCCGGCCGCGTGGGCCCAGGGCGTCGGCGCACACAAGGACTCCGGTGTTCTGACGCTGCTGTGGGTCGAGCCCGGCAAGGGCGGCCTGCAGGTGCAGCGCGACGGCGAGTGGGTGGACGCTCCCCCGGTACCAGGCGCCTTCGTGGTGAACATCGGCGAACTGCTCGAGTACGCCACGCAGGGCTACCTCATCGCCACGAATCACCGGGTGATCTCGCCGAAGTACCCGGACGATCGCATCTCCGTGCCGTTCTTCTTCAACCCGGCGCTCGACTCCCGGTTGCCGCTGCTCGAGCTGCCGGCCGAACTCGCCGCCGAGGCCGCGGGCGTCACCGAGGACCCGGACAACCCCATCTACGCGACCTATGGCGAGAACGCGCTGAAGTCGCGGCTGCGCGCCCACCCGGACGTGGCCGCCCTCCACCACCCCGACCTGGTCGCCGCGCGCGCCGCGGCCGCATCCTGACGCGTCCCTGACCGCCGGCTGACACCGAGATGGGTTCTGGGCCCCGAAACCGTGGGTAAATCCCCGGGCCTCGGGGCCCAGAACCCGTTTCGCGGTCAGGAGGAGCGGGGTACGACGAAGGGCCGCCCCACACCGTGGGACGGCCCTTCGAGAAAGCGATATACGCGGGATGCGCTGCGTGAGCGGCGACTCGCACCGGCTGACGCCGGCACTCGCTTCAAGACTGCGCTTTTCGGGTCTGCGTCAGCGACGCAGACCGAGGCGCTCGATCAGCTTGCGGTAACGCGTGATGTCGATGTCCTGAAGGTAGCCGAGCAGACGACGGCGCTGACCCACGAGCAGGAACAGGCCACGACGCGAGTGGTGGTCGTGCTTGTGCTCCTTGAGGTGCTCGGTGAGGTCCTTGATGCGCTGCGTCATCAGCGCGACCTGCACCTCGGGGGATCCGGTGTCACCGGGGTGCGTTGCGTACTCTTCGATGATCGCCTTCTTGGTTTCTGCTTCCAGAGCCATAGATTCGATCCCCTCTCTGCTCATTGCGCGGCGCCCGTCACAGAATGTGCGAGCTCTCTTCATCCGCGGCCGATCTAACGGCAACCTCCATAGCTTACCAGCGAACGGATGCGGGGGCGAACGTGCGCACCACTCCCCCTCGCGGACCGGCTAGCCTCGCAGACGTGCTGCACACCCCCGCCCTCGGAACCCCGCGGTGATGGCGAGGCTCGGCGCCCGCCACTTCATCGACCTGCGTCCCTTCCGCACCAGTCCCGCGTTCACGCGCCTGTGGATCGGATCGACCCTCTCCGGCATGGGCGGGCAACTGACCATCGTCGCGGTCATGCTGCACGTGTACGCCCTGACCTCCTCCGACCTCGCGGTGGCGATGGTGGCGGTGGCGGGCCTCGTACCCATGGTCCTCGCCGGACTCTACGGCGGGATGCTGGCGGACGCCTTCGACCGTCGCGTGGTCGCCCTCTCGGCCGCCGCGGTCACGTTCGCCTCCACCCTGCTGCTGGCGATCCTTGCGTGGACCGGCAACGAGACGGTGTGGTGGCTCTACGCGCTCAGCATCGTCAACTCGGCCGCGAACTCGATCGTCAGCGCCACCCGCTCGGCGATCACGCCCCGCCTTCTCCCCCGCGAACTGCTCCCGGCAGCCGCGGCGCTGCAGGGCATCACCGTCGGCATCATGGTGATGGCGGGCCCCGCGCTCGCCGGTGTCCTCGTGGCGTTCGCCGGTTACGCCTGGACGTATTCGATAGACGTGGTCCTCATGACCTCGCTGTTCCTCGGGCTGTGGACGCTGCCCGCGATCCGGCCGGAGGGCGTCATCGTCAAACCCGGGCTGGAATCGCTCCGCGACGGGATGCGGTTCCTCAAGGGGGCGGCTAACATCCGGCTGCAGTACATCCTCGACATCATCGCGATGACCTTCGGGCAGCCGCTGGCCCTGTTCCCCGGCATCGGGGCGGTGCTCCTGGGCGGCGGCGCGATCACCACCGGCATCCTCACCGCCGCGGTCGCCGCCGGGGCGTTCCTGTCGAGTCTGTTCTCCGGGCCGGTGGGCCGGGTGCGCGCGCACGGCGTCGGCATCCAACGCTCCATCCAGGTGTACGGGGCGGCGATCGCCCTGTTCGGCGCGGTACTGCTGGCCGCGCAGCTCGGCTGGTTCGCGCCGGACACGGTCGGTGAGACCTCCGCGAACACGGTCCTCATCGTGCTGGCCTGCGTGGTGCTGGCGGTCTCCGGGGCGGCCGACAACGTCTCCGCCATCTTCCGGTCGACCATGATGCAGTCCGCGGTCCCGGACAGCATGCGCGGCCGGCTGCAGGGCGTCTTCATGGTCGTCGTCGCCGGCGGCCCCCGCATCGGGGCGCTCTACGCGGGCGCTCTCGCCACACTGACGACGCTGTGGTTCCCGCCACTCCTCGGCGGCTTCCTCATCATCGCGCTGGTCGGAGTGCTGGTGCGGTTCAACCCCGGGTTCCGCGCCTACGACGCAGAGCACCCCGTCCCCTGAGCTGCCGATGACCGGCGGATTCCGGCCGTTGTGCTCCTCGCGGCCCGGCGGTGTCGGCCCGCGCCACTACAGTCGCGAGGTGACATCTCGCACGCCACCGCCCGTTCTCGCGGCTCCGGCCCCTTCGTCCGCCGCCACCACGGTGCAGTTCGTGCTGCTCGGCGTCATCTGGGGTGCCAGCTTCCTGTTCATGAAGGTGGGACTCGGCGGGCTGTCCGCCCCGCAGGTGGCATGGTCGCGGCTCGTGCTCGGCGCGCTCACCCTCGGCGTCTTCATGCTGGTCCGGCGCGAACGGCTGCCGCGGAACCCCCGGATCTGGGCGCACATGACCGTGCTCGCGGTGACGTTCTGCGTCGTGCCGTACCTGCTGTTCGCGTGGGCGGAGCAGCACGTGAGCTCGGGCCTTGGCAGCATCTACAACGCCACGACGCCGATCATGACCGCTATCGCCGCGGGGCTCCTCTTCCGGGTGGAGAAGCTGAGCGTGCTACAGATCCTCGGCATCGCGGTCGGCATCGGCGGGGTCGTCGTCATCATCGGCCCATGGCACGGCCTGGGTCTCAGCGACGACCTCGTGGCGCAGCTCGCCCTGCTCGGCGCGACCGCCTGCTATGGGTTCAGCCTCGCGTACATGCGCCGGTTCCTCGCGAATTCGGGGACGACCGCGCTGACGTTCTCGTTCCTGAACATCGGGATCGGGGCGGTGATCATGCTGCTGCTGACCCCCGCGATCGCCCTGACCCCGATCCGCCTCGACCTGCCGATCGTGGTCTCCATGCTGCTCCTCGGGTGCCTCGGCACCGGGGTCGCGTACATCTGGAACCAGAACGCGGTCCGGGCATGGGGTCCCACGCGCGCCTCCACCGTGACCTATGTCACCCCGGTGGTGGGCGTGGTCCTCGGCGTGCTGCTGCTGGGTGAGACGGTGTCCTGGAACGAGCCGGTGGGCGCGCTCATCGTGTTCGCGGGAATCCTGCTGGCGCAGGGTCGCCTGCGATTCCCGCGACGCTCAGCCGCAGCGCGCTGAGTCGGACATCGAAAAAGGGGACGGATGCGGTGTGACACCGCATCCGTCCCCTTCGTGGCTCTGAAGATCAGGCCTGGATCGAACCCTGCAGGTCGAGCTCGATGGTGACGTCCTTGCCGACCAGCACGCCGCCGGTCTCAAGCGCGGTGTTCCAGGTGAGGCCGAAGTCCTCACGGTTGATGACGGTCTTCGCCGTCGCGCCGGCCTTGTAGTTGCCGTACGGGTCCGTGCCGAATCCGCCGAACTCGACCTCGAACGTGACGGGCTTGGTGACGCCGTGAAGGGTCAGGTTGCCGTCGACGAGGAAATTGCCGTCTTCGACGCGCACGCCGGTGGACACGAAGTCGATCGTCGGGAAGGTCTCGACATCGAAGAAGTCGGCGGAGCGCAGGTGGGCGTCGCGACCCTCGTCCTTGGTGTCGATCGAGGCGGCATCGACCGAGGCGGTCACGGTGGTCTCGAGCGGGTTCTCCGGGGCGACGATGGTGGCGCTCTTCACGGCGAACACGCCGCGGACCTTCGAGATCATCATGTGGCGGACGCTGAACCGCACCTCGCTGTGCGAGGGGTCCAGCACCCAGGTGCCCGCCTTGTAACCGGGGATCTCAATCGTGGTGGTGTCGCTCATGTTCACTCCAAGTTGTCCGCCGCGCCTGTCGCGGCTCTCGAGGGCTGAAACCGGCTCGGCCACGGATTCATTCCCGCGAATGAAATCTTTTCGCACCCGGAAACGACGATGCCCCGGAGGCGACCCCGGGGCATCGTGGTGGAGGTGAAGTCTCAGCCGACCTTGAGCAGGTCGATGATGAAAATCAGGGTCTTGCCACCGAGGAAGTGACCCCCGGCAGGACCGTAGGCCAGGTGCGGCGGGATGACCAGCTCGCGACGGCCGCCGACCTTCATGCCGGGGATACCGTCCTGCCATCCCTGGATGAGGCCGCGGAGCGGGAACTGGATGCTCTCGCCACGGCCCCAGGAGGAGTCGAACTCCTCGCCGGACTCGTACTCGACGCCGGCGTAGTGCACCGTGACGGTGTCGCCGGGCGCCGCTTCGTCACCGTCGCCGACGATGATGTCGCGGATCACCAGATCCGCGGGGGCGGGACCTGCGGGAGCGTCGAACTCGGGCTTCGTGCGGTTGTCAGTCATGCCTCCATCCAAGCATGACGGGAGCCCCCGCGCGCCGACCTCTTGACAGCGCGGGAAGCCCGGCGCATCCTGATGTCAGACCAACTCAGCGCTCGGGAGTCACGCAGGCATCGCCGCGGCACCGGGCGCTGAGTCTTGATCCGGGCGGGTCCGGCTCGCCTAGGCTGGGCCGGTGACGGACGCCGATTCCCCCGAAGCGCAGCGCCTGCTCGATGCGGCAGTGTCCGTGATCCTCGAGCGGGGCGTCGTGTCGCTCTCGTTGTCGCAGCTGGCGAAGGCCATCGGATCGAACAACCGGATGCTGCTGTACTACTTCGGATCGAAGGACGAGCTGTTCACCCGGGCGACCCTCGAGGCCTACGGGAGATTCCCCGGGCTCGCCGCGTTGATCCCGTCGCTGTCCGGACCCGGATCGATGCCGGCGGTGCTGTCCGCCGGTTGGCGGGTGCTGCGCGCCGAGGAGCACCACGAGTACCACCGCCTGTTCTTCGAGGTGCTCGCTCTCGCCATGCGCGCGCCGGAGGAGAACCGGGCGCAGCTGGGGGTGCTGGCGACGCACTGGCCGGACGGCATCCGGGCCGCGTTCCGGGCGCACGGGTGGGCTCCGGATGCGGCGGCCCGGGCGACCCTGCAGCTGCTCGCGCTGTGGCGGGGCCTGCAGACCGAGCTGCTCACGAGCGGGGAACCGTCCGCGCTGGACGCCGCGCACGATGCCGCGGTCGAGGCGCTGTTCGCGGCCCCGACCGCGGCGGTCGATCCGAGCTGACTCAGCCGAGCCGGGTGTGGCCCGCCTCGCCAGAGATGTGCTCGCGGAGGGTCTGGCCGACCGGGTCGGCCGCGAGGCCGCGCTCCCGCAGGAGCGGCAGCACCTGCTCGCCGAACGCCTGCACGTCACGGGTACCGAAGATCGGCTCCAGCATGAAGCCGTCCACGCCCGTCTGCTCGGCGAGCTCCGCGATGCCGTCGGCGACGGTCTGCGCCGATCCGATGAGCCGGAACCCGCGCGTGCCACGGCCGCGCAGTTCGTCCAGGATCTCCCGCACGGTCGGGGCGGGACGACCCGCACCCTCCCGGAACCGCTCGATGTTGCTCGTGCCCATCTGTCCCACCGGGCCGCCGCGCTCGAATGCCTGCTCGATCGTGCCGTCGGGGTCGAGGTCCAGCAGGTTGATGCCGGTGTTACCGGCGTAGAGCGAGGCGACCAGTTCATCGGACTGCATGGCGTAGAACTCGTCGAACAGCGCCTGTGCGGCCTCATCCGTCTCCGCGACCACCGCCGTGAGCCCCGCGATGATGCGGATCGACTGCGGGTCGCGGCCGGCTTCCGCGGCGAGGCGCCGGATGTCGGCGGCGTTCTTGGCCGTGAACTCCGGCGTGGTCGCCTGGATGAACACACCCTCCGCCGTTGCCGCGGCGAGCGCTTTGCCCTTCGGGGACGTGCCCGCCTGGAACAGCACGGGGGTGCGCTGCGGGGACGGCGGCACGGTGAAGTGACCGTGGGAACGATAGTGGATGCCGTCGAAGTCGACGGCACGAAGGCGTTCGGGGTGGATGTACACCCCCGACTCGGCGTCGGCGAGGAGGGCGTCGTCGTCCCAGGAGTCTTCCCAGAACGCGCGGGCGAGCTCCACGTACTCCTGCGCCATCTCGTAGCGGTCGTCGTGGGCGACCATCTCGTCGTGCCCGAAGAGGGCAGCCACGGCGTTCTGCGACGAGCCGGTCACGATGTTCCAGCCGATCCGCCCGCCGGTGACGTGGTCGAGCGTTGCGTACTTGCGCGCCAGCTGCACCGGGTGGTCGATCCCGGTGCTGGCGGTCACGACGAAGCCGAGCCGCTCGGTCTCGTGCGCGAGGATCGGGATGATCGTGGCCGGGTCCAGCGCCGGGAAGTTGATCGCGGCCCGCACCGACATCTCCGCGATGTCGCCGTTCACCATCGGGTAGCCGTAGCTGTCGGCGAAGAAGAGGAAGTCGTATCCGGTGCGGTCCATGACCTTCGCCATGCGGACCCAGCGGTGCCGGTCGAGGAAGTCGACCGCATCGTTCGCCGGGTGCGCCCAGCTGTAGGTGCCGCCGACCTGCGGGGCGAAGACCTCGAAGACGCCGAAGTGAAGCGGGGCGCTCACGCCGCCGCCGCCAGCCAGGCGTCGATGCCGGCCTTCGCTCGCGCCTTGGTCTCGGGCGAGGCGAGGGTCGTCTCGATGGAACTCCACGCGCAGGCGGCCAGTTGCGCGTCGGTGAGACCGATCTGCTCGCGCGCGGCCACGTACTCCTCGAGGATGCCGGGGCCGAACAGGATCGGGTCATCGGCGTTGATGGAGCAGCGGACGCCGGCGGCGAGCAGCTGCGGCAGCGGGTGCACGGCGAGGTCATCGACGACGTCGAGCAGCACGTTCGAGGTGGGGCAGACATCCAGGCAGATACCGCGCTCGGCGAGGGTCGCGACGAGCGTCGGGTCTTCGACCGCGCGCACGCCGTGGAGGACCCGGTCGGCGTGCAGCACCTCGACGGCCTGCCAGACGGACTCGGGTCCGACGAGCTCGCCCGCGTGAGGGGTGGATTGCAGGCCCGCCGCCCGGGCGATGGCGAAGGCCTCGGCGAAGTCGGCCGCGGGGTAGCCGCGCTCCTCGTTCGCGAGCCCCAGCGAGACGACGCCCTGACCTGCGCGGGATGCGGCGACCTCGGCGAGGGCGATCGCCTCGGCGGCTCCGGTGGTGCGGTCGACCGTCACGCTCAGGGCGACCTCGACGCCGTGCCGCTCCCCCGCGGCGCGGGAGGCGGCGAGATGCGCATCGAGCGCCGCGGCGGCAGAGCCGAAGGTCTCGGCGTAGAACTGCGGGCTCACGCCGAACTCGATGTAGGCGACGCCGTCGTGCGCGGCGTCTGCCACGGCCTCGTCGATGAGCCGGTCCAGGTTCGCCGGCTCCGAGAGCACGGCAAGCAGTCCCAGGTAGGTGTCGGCGAAGGCGGTGAAGCCGGAGAAGCCGCTCGTTTCCGGAATGGTCACCTCCATGGTCTCGGCGAGTTCGGCGAGGGTCGCGGGCCGCATGGCCGCTTCCAGATGGATGTGCAGGTGCCCCTTGGGCAGGGCGGCGAGATCACGTGCGGGCATCGGGTCCTCCGGAGAGCTATGAACTGATCGGTTCAGACGCTACCCGGGCGGTGTTACGCGTTCATGACGGGGATGCGGCAAGCTGTCGCCGTATCCGTACCGCCGTCCGTCGCTCGTCTCCGTCGTGAGAATCGGAGATGTCACGAAATTCGGGGCGAATGGCGGGTGCGCGGTCCGGATCTCGTGACATCCCCGAATCCGGCGACGCCGTGGGCCGCCGCGACACTCAGCGGGCGAAGAGGGCAGCGCGGGCGGCGGTGGCGCGGTCGAGGAGGACCTTCTCCTCCACCGCTGCTTTCGGGTCGCGGCCCGACACCAGCCGCTGGCGCGCCGCGGCGAGCGCGGTCGCCTCGCGGATGAACGCGCGCATTTGCGGGCGGCGGTCGCCGGGGAGGCGGGCCGCCCAGGCGAGACCTGCCCGGCGCCCGGGCGCGGTCGCCAGCATCTGCACCTCCTCGGGTGTGAACCAGCCGGTCGCGGCGTAGTCGCCGAGGCGCTGCCGGGTGAGGCGCGCCTCCTCACGGCGGAGCGCCAGCATCCCGAGGATGAACAGGATGAACAGGGGCACCTGCAGCGCCGCGTACAGGCCGAAGAAATCGCCGAAGGTCGCGGAGCCGTTCCACAGCGCATGCAACGCGACCGCACCGATGAGGCCGACGAGCCAGGCACCGAACACGCCGCCGCCGCGCGCGCCCCGGCGCACCGCGAGGCCGACGGCGAAACCGGTCACGGCGGTGAACATGACGTGCGCGAACGGCGACAGGATGCCGCGGAGGAAGAACACCGTCCCGAGTTCCGCGGTCCCGCCCTCGATCATGGCGATCGCGAAGTACTGGATGTTCTCGGTGAAGGCGAACCCGGCGCCCACGAGACCCCCGTAGACGATCCCGTCCACCGGTCCGTCGAAAGCGCGGCGGCCGACGAGGAGGATGAGGAGCACGCCGAGACCCTTCGCGAGTTCCTCCACGATGGGCGCCTGCACGACCGCGCTGAACGCTTCGGCGAGGAACGTGTCAGCCTGACCGAAGGCGAGGATGAGCAGCAGGTCGACGCCGAGGGCGATGACGACCGAGGCGATCGCGCCCCAGCCCACGGCCAGCGCGAGGAGCGACCGCGGTTCCGGTTCCCACCGGTCGACGGCACGCAGGGCGAAGAACACGGCCACCAGCGGCACGAGCGCGAGCAGCATCCCGGCCAGCGACGAGCCGGGCCCGATCGCCGCAAGGAAGTAGGCCACGAGCACCACGAGCAGCACGGCGAGCAGCGCGAAGATCCAGATGGATGCGGCACCCGTACGCCGCACCCGCGGCAGCTCCATCCGCGGCGTTACCGGGCGCGGGGGCGCGACCGGCGGCGGCACGAGCAGGGTCGGCTGCGCGAGCGGGGAAGCGAAGCGAGGGTCGTGCGGCGGGTGCCCGGGTTGGCTCATGGCGGTCAGCCTAGGGCCGGCGCCTCCGCTACGGGCGCGAGTCCACAGGTGCGTCGTGCGGATGCGGATCGC
The DNA here is from genome assembly GCF_026393345.1 of Microbacterium sp. Lineage (GTDB taxonomy): Bacteria > Actinomycetota > Actinomycetes > Actinomycetales > Microbacteriaceae > Microbacterium. The sequence continues at coordinate 14,592 of NZ_JAPLAI010000034.1, read as the reverse complement.
GGACCACCGGAATGGCCGCGGTGATCGCCTCCAGACCCGACAGGCGGGCGGGCGAGAGCTGCTTGACGACCTCTTCGCGGCTCATCAGGCCCGCCTCCACCACCAGGTCGGCGACGCTGCGTCCGGTGAGCAGCGCGGTCTTCGCGAGTGCGGCCGCCGCGGCGTAGCCGATGAAGGGGGTCAGCGCGGTGATGACCCCGACCGAGGACCCGACCATCGCCCCGAGCCGGTCGCGGTTTGCGGTGATGCCCTCGACGCAGTTGACCCGCAGCGTCCACATCGCCTGCCGCATCCAGGTGATCGACTGGAAGATCGAATGCGCGATGACGGGTTCGAACGCGTTCAGCTGCAGCTGTCCGCCCTCCACCGCCATGGTCACCGTCATATCGGCGCCGACCACGGCGAACGCCACCTGGTTGACGACCTCGGGGATCACGGGGTTCACCTTGCCGGGCATGATGCTCGACCCGGCCTGGCGCGGCGGCAGGTTGATCTCGCCGAGTCCCGCCTGCGGCCCCGAGGAGAGCAGGCGCAGGTCGTTGCAGATCTTCGACAGTTTGATCGCGTTGCGCTTGAGCGACGACGAGAACGACATGAAGGCGCCGGTGTCGCTGGTGGATTCCACCAGATCGTCGGCCGTCTCGAGGTCGAGACCGGAGATGTCGCGGAGGTGCCGGACGACGGTCGCGGCATAGTCGGGGTGCGAGGTGATCTTGGTGCCGATCGCGGTGGCGCCGAGGTTCACCTCGTGCAGCAGCCAGGCGTTCTCCCGCAGGCGGTTCTCGTCCTCGCCGAGGGTAGTGGCGAAGCCGTGGAACTCCTGCCCCAGGGTCATCGGGACGGCGTCCTGCAGCTGAGTGCGCCCGACCTTGAGCACGTCGTGGAATTCGGCCGCCTTCGCACTGAACGCCTCCCGGAGCAGCCGCAGCTCGGTGAGCAGACTCTGCAGCGTGAGCGAGAGGCCGACCTTGATGGCCGTGGGGTACACGTCGTTCGTGGACTGGCCGCGGTTCGTGTCGTCGATCGGCGAGAGGAAGCCATAGTCGCCCTTAGGGCGGCCGGCGAGCTCGAGGGCGATGTTGGTGATGACCTCGTTGGCGTTCATGTTCGTCGAGGTGCCGGCACCGCCCTGGATGACGCCGACGACGAACTGGTCGTGGAACTCCCCGTTGATGACGCGCTGCGCCGCGCGGTCGATCAGCGCAGCCTTCTCCGGGGGGAGCACCCCGATGTCACGATTGGCCCGCGCCGCGGCCTGCTTCACCATCGCGAGTGCGGTGACGAGGTCGGCGTAAACCGAGATCGGTCGTTTCGCGATCGGGAAGTTCTCCAGCGCGCGGGCAGTGTGGATGCCCCAGTACGCGTCGAACGGGATCTCCATGGATCCCAGTGAGTCGGTCTCGGTGCGGGTACGCGCCGTCGCGTCCGTGTCCATGCGTCGTCCTTGTGGGTCGTCTGCCGGTGGGTGCTCCGAGCCTAGCCTCGGGCGGACCCGCGGGCTCTGGCCGCTGTGGAGAGTGTGCGCGCCTGCACCGGACACCCCGTCAGGTCAGCGCGCCGGCTTCCGGGAGAACGCCTCGAGCCGCTCCTCGGGGGTGAGCGCCGACATCCGGGCGATCCACGCGGCGTCGAAAGCCGTCGCCGTCTCCGCCTCCACGACCGGCACCACGGCGTGGGTGATGGTGTCGTCGTAGACGTGGACGAGCTGGAACGACTGCCCCGCATCCATGCCGTTGATCTCCGCGGTCGGCCGGGCGAGGTTCATCGTGTAACAGGTGGCGGAGGCGACGCTCACCGGGATGCCCGCGAACGTCCCGCTCGTGGCGTGGTGCAGGTGGCCGGCGAGGATCGCCCGCACATCCGTGCCGGCGAGCACCGCGGCGAGTCGTGGCTGGTCGCGCAACTCCAGGATGTCGAAGAACGGGATGTGGCTCGGGAGCGGCGGATGGTGGAGGGCGAGGATCGTGCCGAGCGGCGCGGGCGTCGCGAGGATCCCCGCCAACCACTGCAGCTGAGCGTCGTCGAGGTCCCCGTGGTGCCACCCGGGAACACTGGAGTCGAGCGCGATGAGGCGAAGGCCCCCGAGGTCCCATACCCCCGTGATCGGCTCCGCGGTGGCGGGGCCGTCGAGCAGGCCCGCCCGCAGCGCGGGGCGCTCGTCGTGGTTCCCGGCGACCCACACCAGGGGGGCGCCCAGGCGCTCCGCCACCGGTTCGACCGCGGCACGCAGCGCCGCGTAGGCCTCGGGCTCGCCGAGGTCGGTGAGATCCCCGGTGAAGACGATCGCGTCCGGTCGCAGGTCCATCCGCTCGACCACCTCGAGGGTGTGCCGCAGGTTCGCCGCCGTGTCGTAGCGCCCGCCGAGCGGCCGGTTGCCCGCCAGCAGATGGGTGTCGCTGAGATGGAGCAGCACGCGCGCTGCGGCCGGATGCTGACCGAACCGCACCGCGTCATCGCGGGCCTGGGTGACGTCGTTCATCCCGAAAGCCTAGGGGTCGACACCGACGTCGCGGTGTCCGCCGGCTCAGTGCCCGAAGACGATGAACGCGAGGCTGGCGAGCACGGCAAGTCCGCACACCGCGAACGAGGCGTAGGCGGCCACGAGCGACAGGCGCTTCTGCCCGTCGGTCAACGGGCTCTTCCGGGCCGCCTTCGCCGCGGCCTTCGCGGCCTTCGCCAGCTGCTTCTCGCTGACGACAGTGATGGCGTCGGTGAACTCCGCCGGGGCGACGACGGGCGCGTGACCCGAGCGCACCAGCATCCGCAGGGCCAGCGCGTAGAACGCCACCACGAGCACGGCGCCCACGAGGGCCGCAACGAACACCTCGATGAACGCGAGCCAGTCGATCTCGACGGTCACAGCCGACCCTCCTTCTCCCGGCGGGCAGCTGCGTCGACGCGCTTCTGCTCCTTCTCGGCGGCGCGCGTGGCCCTCGCCAGCTCCCGCTGCACGATCCGCTGACGGCGCGTGGGCGGCGGGTTGCGCTTGACCTTGATCGCGCGGCCGGATGCGGCGACCTCGCTCATCGCGTTCCCCGACGTCACCGCGGACCGCCGCGAGCGCCAGAACATGAATCCGACTACCGCGACGGCGAGGATCGTGTCAACGAGGATGCCCCACTCGCCGAGCCACGCGACGATGAGCGCGGCCAGTGCACCAACGAGACCCGCTGCCGGCAGCGTGAGCAGCCAGCCCACCCCGATCCGACCGACGGTGCGCCAGCGCACGGTGGACCCGCGACGGCCGAGGCCGGAGCCGATCACCGACCCGGACGCGACCTGCGTGGTCGACAGCGCGAAACCGAACATCGACGAGGCGAGGATGGTGGAGGCCGTCGACGCTTCGGCGGAGAACCCCTGAGCGGGCTTGACGTCCGTCAGGCCCTTGCCGAGGGTGCGGATGATGCGCCAGCCGCCCATGTACGTGCCGAGGGCGATCGTGAGCGCACAGGCGAGGATGACCCAGAGCTGCGGGTCGTCCTGCGTGGAGTTCTGCCAGCCGGCCATGATCAGCGCGAGCGTGATGACACCCATGGTCTTCTGCGCATCGTTCGTGCCATGGGCGAGGGCGACCAGCGAGGACGAGAAGATCTGCCCCCAGCGGAACCCGTCGCGACCATCGGGCTTGCCGTCGTAGCGCCGCGTCATGGCGTAGGCGACCTTGGTGGTCACGAAGGCGATGACTCCCGCGGTGAACGGGGCGATCAGTGCGGGAAGCACGACCTTGCTCAGCACGACGCCGAAGTCGATCGCCAGTACCCCGACACCGACGAGCGTCGCGCCGATGAGACCGCCGAACAGGGCATGCGAGGAGCTCGAGGGAAGACCCAGCAGCCACGTGAGCATGTTCCAGGTGATCGCGCCGATGAGCCCCGCGAAGATCAGCGGGAGGAACTCCGTGGGGGTGATCTGATCCTCACGGATGATGCCGTGCGAGATGGTCTTCGACACCTCGGTCGACAGGAACGCACCGACGAGGTTCAGGACGGCGGCGAGCAGCACCGCGACCTTGGGCTTCAAAGCGCCGGTGGCGATCGGGGTCGCCATCGCGTTCGCCGTGTCGTGGAACCCGTTCGTGAAATCGAAGAACAGCGCCAGACAGATGACCAGGATGACGATCAGGGCAGCGGTTTCCACCGTTCGCTTTCGGTTCTCGGGGGGCGGGAAGTGCCGAGGTGATCGGCGGTGCGAACGAACAGTTCACCGTAGATACAGCATCCGGTAACCGGGCCGTCCACAATCGTTTCACCGGCGAGGCGTGCGGTCAACTCGGCGCAGTGACGGTTCGGCCACATCCGGGCGTGGCTCGGTTAGCGTGAAGGGGTGACCGACACCGCCTCTGACGTCCTCCCGCCGCTCCCCGCCCGCGAGCCCTCCCCCCGTGTGCACCACGGGGACGAGTTCGCCGACCCCTACGAATGGCTGCGCGCGAAGGACGACGACCGCGTGCGCACGCACCTCGAAGCGGAGAACGCGTACACCGAGGCGCGCACCGCCCACCTTGCGGGCCTACGGGAGAAGATCTTCCAGGAGATCAAGGGACGCACGCAGGAGAGCGACCTGTCGGTGCCGACCCGTCGCGGCGACTGGTGGTACTACGGCCGGACCGTGGAGGGCAAGCAGTACGGCATCCAGTGCCGGGCGCCCCTTGCGTCGCCCGACGATTGGACGCCGCCGCAGCTGTCGCCCGACGAACCGGTGCCGGGCGAGCAGGTGCTGCTAGATGGCAACGAGGAGGCCGACGGCCAGGAGTTCTTCTCGCTCGGCTCGTTCGAGGTGTCGACCGACGGCCATCTGCTGCTGTACGGCGTCGACCTCGAGGGCGACGAGCGGTACACGCTGCGCGTGCGTGACCTCCGCACCGGCGAGACCCTGCCGGACGTCATCGAGGGCACCTTCGCCGGAGCGTCCCTCTCCCCCGACGGCCGCTTCATCGTCTACACGACCATGGACGATGCCTGGCGTCCCGACACGGTGTGGCTGCACGAGATCGGCACGGATGCCGCATCCGATGTCTCGCTGCACCACGAGTCCGACGAGCGCTATTGGGTCGGCGCGGGCTTCACCCGGAGCGACCGGTTCCTCGTGATCGGCGTCGGGTCATCCATCACGAGCGAGGAGTGGATCCTCGATGCTGACGACCTCCGCGGCACACCGCGCGTGGTGTGGCCGCGGCGCGACGGCGTCGAATACGACTCATCGCACGCCGTGATCGACAGCGAGGATGTGTTCTACATCCTCCACAACGACGGCGCCCTGGATTTCGAGCTGGTGCGGGTGTCCGCATCCGACCCGCAGGGCCCGCGCACCGTCGTGCTGCCGCACGAGCCGGGTCGTCGCCTCCTCGGCGTCGACACGTTCCGCGACTGGGGGGTCGTGGGTTACCGCCGCGAGGGTCTCGCCCGGCTCGGGATGCTGGACTACGCCGCGGGCGCGGTGTCGGAGATCACGTTCGATGAGCCGCTGTACTCCGTCGGCACCGCCGGGAACCCGGAGTGGGCTCCGCCGCTGCTGCGCCTCGGCTACGGCTCATTCACCACCCCGTCGACCGTGTTCGACTACGACGTCGCGACCGGCGAGCTGCTGCTGCGCAAGCGCCAGCCGGTGCGCGGCGGGTACGACCCGGACGACTACGGCCAGGCCCGCGTCTGGGCCACCGCGCAGGACGGCGCTCAGGTACCGATCTCACTGGTGTGGAAGCGCTCGTTCGGCGATCCCGGCGCCTCGCCGCGTCCGGTGCACCTGTACGGCTACGGATCGTACGAGCACTCCATCGAGCCCGGCTTCTCGGTCGCCCGCCTGTCTGAGCTCGACCGCGGCGTCGTTTTCGCCGTCGCCCACGTGCGCGGCGGCGGCGAGATGGGGCGGCAGTGGTACGAGGACGGAAAGCTGCTGCACAAACGCAACACGTTCACCGATTTCGTCGACTGCGCCCTGCACCTCATCGACCATGGTTTCACCACCGCCGACCGGATGGTCGCCGAGGGCGGCTCGGCGGGGGGCCTGCTCATGGGCGCGGTCGCCAACCTCGCGCCGGAGCTGTTCGCCGGCATCCTCGCGGACGTGCCGTTCGTCGATGCGCTGACCACGATCCTCGACCCCTCGCTGCCGCTCACGGTCATCGAATGGGACGAGTGGGGCGACCCGCTGCACAACCCCGACGTGTATGCGTACATGAAGTCGTACTCGCCGTACGAGAACGTCCGCGAGGGCGTGCAGTACCCCCGCATCCTCGCCGTCACCTCCTTCAACGACACCCGCGTGCTGTACGTGGAGCCAGCGAAGTGGGTGGCGCGCCTGCGCGAAGTGGGCGCGGACGCCCTGCTGAAGTGCGAGATGGTCGCCGGTCACGGCGGCGTCAGCGGCCGCTACGACTCCTGGCACGAGCGCGCCTTCGAGTTGGCCTGGCTCTTCGACGTGCTCGGCGTCGCCGACTGAGGGACTGGGGCTCGGCCCGCTGCCTGGCCACAGCGGGCTGCGGCGGGGCTGCGGGCGGGCTGCGGATGCTGCATGTCCCGATTTCTGCAGAACATGTCCCGATTTCTGCCGCTTTGGCATGCTCATAACGGCAGAAAGTGGGACATGCTCGGCGGGTCGCCGCGGGTGAGGGATGCTCAGGCGCGGCCCGGGCGCGACGTGTGAGGGATGCTCAGGTGCGGCGGGGGTGCCAGCCGCCGCGCTGCAGCGCGTCACGGACCTTCGCCACCGCCGCGGCCCCTCCCCCGCGCATGTGGTGGTTCAAGACGCGAACGTGGTCCCACCCTTCCGCCCGGATGCGGTCCCATCGATCCGCATCCTTCGCGAACTGGGCCGGATCCTCGGCATGCACACGCCCGTCGTACTCCGCGCCGACGCGATAACGCGGATAGGCGAGATCGAGCTCCGCAACGAACCCGCCCTCAGCGGTCCGCAGCACCCAGTTGATCTGGGGCTCCGGCAGACCGGCGCGGCCAAGAACGAGCCGCAGGCGGGTCTCTCGGGATGATCGCACCCCCGGGCGGACGAGGGACAGCGCGCGGCGAAGAACAGCGCCGCGAACGTCGCCCATGACCGCGACCTCATGCGCCAGGTCCTCGGCCGAAGCACACGGGGTCTCACCCGAGACGAGGTAATCAGCGGCGGCGACCAGATCGTCGAGCTGCCACAGCAGCCCGCACTGACGCCACGCGCGCACGGGATGCTCGATCGGCAGCCCTGCCGCATCCACGAGCGTGGCGGCCTCCCGAAGCTGAAGCCGATGCCCCGCGACGTTCGTGAGACGCGGCTCACGGGCCGGCCGATGGGCGGACACGTGGATGCTCGGGAGATAAGGCCACTCCGGCGACGGCGCCCCGATGAGCACCAGGGCGGTCTCATGACTGAAGAACTGCCAGTTCTTCAACCGCGGCGCATAGATCTGGCAGAGATCGCGCACCGATGATGGCGAAGCCCCACCCAGACGCCGTCGCACGCCCGGGTACGGCACCTCGAGGTCGCTGCGGCGCAGCCGCCCGGCCGGCAGACCGCGCTCGGCCGCGTCTGCGATCGCGAACGTCGGGGGAAGGTCATCGGGGAGGGACGAGGGCAGGCGCATCCCGGCAGCATCCTCGCCCTCAGACCCTCGGATGCGGTCTCACCGAGGACCTGTGCGATCGGCTCGCTCGACGCCCCCTGGGGAGGACCGGACGCTGTGCACCACCCGCGCCCTGCATGTCCCACTTTCTGCCGTTAAGGACGCCTTATAGCGGCAGAAAGTGGGACATGTTCTGCAGAAAGTGGGACATGCGGGCATCGGCCGCGCACGCAAGGCTCAGCCGAAGAGCGCGGCGGCTTCCTCGTAGCGGTAGAGGGGCACCGAGTTCAGCTCGCCGAGGGCCTCCTCGAACGGCACCCGCACGATGTCGGTGCCGCGGAGCGCGACCATCTGGCCCCAGGCACCCTCGACGACCGCGTCGGCGGCGTGCAGGCCGAGCCGCGTCGCCAGCACCCGGTCGAACGCGGACGGCGCACCGCCGCGCTGGATGTGGCCAAGCACGGTGGCACGGGTCTCGATGCCGGTGATGCGCTCGATCTCGGGCGCGAGCACCTCGCCGATACCGCCGAGGCGGGGGCGGTTGAAGGCGTCGAGGCCCTTGTCGCTGTACGCCTCCTCCATGCCGGTGACGGTGAAGCCCTCCGAGACCACGACGAGCGGTGCACGTCCACGGTCGTGGGCCTTCGAGACCAGATCGGTGATCTCATCGATCGTCATCGGCCGCTCGGGGATGCAGATGACGTGCGCGCCCGCGGCGACGCCGGCGTGCAGCGCGATCCAGCCGACGTGACGGCCCATGACCTCGGCCACCATGCAGCGCTGGTGGGAGTCGCCGGTGGTACGGAGGCGGTCCATGGCATCGGTGGCGATGTTCACGGCCGTATCGAACCCGAACGAGTAGTCCGTGGCGCGCAGGTCGTTGTCGATGGTCTTCGGCACGCCGAGCACGTTGATGCCGTCGTTCGAGAGGCGGTTCGCGGCCGCGAGAGTCCCCTCGCCACCGATCGCGATGATGCCGTCCAGGCGGTGGCCGTACATCGTCTTCGCGATGTTCTCCGCACCACCGCGGGGTCCCTCATAGGGGTTGGTGCGGCTGGTGCCGAGGATCGTGCCGCCGACCTTGGACAACCCCTTCACCTCGTGCCGCGTCAGCGGGAAGAAGTCACCGTCGACCACGCCACGCCACCCGTCCCGGATGCCGACGAACTCGATGTCATAGATGCTGGTGCCCTTGAGCACGACGCCGCGGATGACCGCGTTCAGTCCGGGGCAGTCGCCGCCGCTGGTCAGGATGCCGATCTTCATGGGTGGGGTCCTCGAAAGTGGTGCTTCAATGGCCGGCGACGCTGCCTCCCCGAGACTAGCGCCGCCTGAACCCCGTCGCTACACGGCGGGGTTCAGGCGGGTCGCTTGTCGCGGCGCAGACGGCTTCGGTCAGGCCGCCCCGAGCGCGCTGCGGGTGAGGTGCATGAGTGCCGACAGCTGCACCGAATCACTGGAGCCGGGCTCGACGGCGTGACCGTCGAGGGCCCGCAGCGACAGGCCCTGCTTGGCGTCGATGAGTTCCGCGATCTTGGTGTCGATCGTGTGCGCGGCGATGATCCGCCACGCGGTGACCGGCTCGCCCTGGCCGATGCGGTGTACCCGGTCGATCGCCTGCGTCTGCTCCGCCGCGGTCCAGCTGAGCTCGGCGAGGACGACGTTGGATGCGGCCTGCATGTTGACGCCGACGCCGGCGGCGGTGAGCGAACACACCGCGACCGACACCGAGGGGTCGTTGTTGAACGCGTCGATCGCGTCCTGACGGAACGTGGCGCTCTGATCGCCGCGCAGCGACACGGTCTTCAGCCCGGCAGCGGCGAAGTGGGCCTCCGCCGCATCCATGACGTCGATGTGCTTCGCGAAGAAGACGACCTTGCCGACCGAACGCTGCAGCTGCACGGTGTAGTCCGCGGCGACGAGCGCCTTGGCCTGACCGATGCGGCGCACCATGGTGAAGACGTTCTCGGATCCGGAGGACGCGGCCTTGGACTCGTCGAGCTCGTGCTGGGCGACCAGGCGCACGATGTCCTCGTCCACCTCGCCGGGCAGCAGCCCGCGGTCGCCGCGCGCGTCGATGATGCGGCGGTAGCGGGTGGCCAGGCGCTGACCGAGCTCGCGCTCGGCCTGACGGATCGATCGGCCGAACTCGTCATCCAGCTCCACGGGCAGATCGGCGACCAGCTTGTCCGGCAGATCCTTGGCGACGTCGGCCTTGCGGCGCCGGACGATCCCCATCGAGATCACGGCGGCGCGCGCCGCGGGGTAGAACGCCTTGTCTGCCGGGGTGAGCCCGGTCTCATCGAGCTTCTCCATCAGCTCGGCCTCGGGCTTGGTGCCGTTGGTCCAGCCGAGGAAGCGCCAGATGGCGTCGAAGTCCTCGACATCGTTGATCAGCGGCGTACCGGTCAGGGCGAGCAGCAGCGGGTTGCTGACCCGCTCGCGCAGGCGCGCTGCCAGGGCGAGCACGTTGCGGGAACGGTTGGATGTGAGGTTCTTGATGAAGTGCGCCTCGTCGACGACGATGCCCTTCAGCCCGACCTCGCTGAGCCAGGCGAGGTGACGGTCGAGCACCTCGTAGTTGACGATGAACACGTCGGCGAACGCGTCGATGTTCTCGCCGTCGCCCTGGATGACGGTCGCACGGCGCTGCGGTGTCCACCGCTCGACCTCGCGCGCCCAGTTCATCTTCACGACGTTCGGCACGACGACCAGCAGCGGATAGGCATCGGCGACGGATGCGGCGATCACCGACTGCGCGGTCTTGCCGAGGCCGGGCTCGTCGGCGAGCAGGAACGACCGGTGGCCCTCGCGCACGGCTTCGAGGAAGCGCGACTGGTGCGGCATGATCTCGAGGCCCTTGGGCGACAGCCGGTCGTACTCGGGCACCGGAGGCAGGTCCATGGATGCGGCACCGCCACCGGCGCCCATCTCGAACGCCTTATACAGCGGGCCCATGAGTTCCCAGCCATCCAGGCGACGCCGCGGCGTTTCACCGACAGGGCGGCGGTCGAGGTCCGGCGGGAGGAAGGGGTTCGCCATCTGACGGGCTTCGACCTGCGGCGGGATGACCTGCTTCTCCGCGAGTTGCGGCGGCACGATTGCCCCGTTGGCCGCAGCGGGGGCCGCATCCGTGATGATGAGCTCGTCCGGCGGCAGATCTGCGCCCGACTCGATGAGCCAGTCGCGGCGCATCCGGCGGGCGACGGGCGAAGAGGCCTGATCGACCTCGAGCAGCTGGATGAGCGACGTGTCGCGCGCGGCCGTCTTCGCGAGGATCGTGGCGACCCCGTCGAGGCGCTTGAGCTGCTCGGCGCGCGAGGCGTCGGTGAGCTCGGTGTCGGTCTTCACCCGAGCCCGCTCCTCGCGGACGAGGAAGGCGATCGCCTGGAACTTCACCCGGTTGGTCGGGCCGAGCTTGCCGCGTTGGGCCTTGGCTTCGACCTCACGGACCTTGCGGGCGAGGATGGGGATGAGGGGTGCCTCGTCGTCGCGTTTGGCGGACGAGGTGTGCTTGCGCCGCTGAGATTTCTGCGCGGCGGGCGCCGTGGTCGGCATGCTCCTCCTGAGCGTGTATACGGATCACTCCGAGGCCGGGACCCCATGGGAGGGGCCGGCAGGTTCCCGCGGGCGGCTCGCTGCCGGGACGGACGCGGGGGCTGGTCGCCGGGGCGCGTCGGCACGAGGAATGGTGCCGGGCGGTCGGGTGACCGCCTTCATTCTAGCGCAGCGCGCCACCGGCGCTCACCCCCACAACGTGGCGACGATGTCTTCCGTGTATCCGACGGGCGCATAGCTAATCCAGGCGGTCGTGACCCACCCGTTCCCGCGCAGATACTGGGTCTCCCCCTGGGTGATGATGTTGTCGTCGTAGTCGACGCTCTTCATCTCGATCCGGCAGATCGTCCCTCCGTCGAGATCCTCACAGCCGTAACCCCCCTCCGCCAGGGCCTGGAGAATCGTGGCCGTCTGGTCCGCGTTGACGATGGTCACATTCGTCGCCAGGCCGCTCTCGCTCGGGTACCCCCAGGTGCAGCGGAGGGTTGGCGCGCCGGACTCCAGGACTTCCAGCCCGGGAACGAGCTTGGTGGCGTAAAGCGTGATACCCGGGTCGTTGAGTGGCCCACCGGTGGCCTGGAGCTCGCTGAGCATGGCCGCGGAGTACAGCTGCTCGCATCCGGACGGCAACGCGATCTCGTCGGAGGAGTCGACGGGGGTGGCACTCGGCGTGGGTGCGGGGCTCACCGTCGACGAGGAAGGCCTCGGCGTCGCAGAGGATGCCGCGTCGGGCTCCGGCGCGCAGCCCGACAACGCGAGCGCGACGCTCGCGGCAGCCGCCGCGACGACGAAGACGCGGGCGATGGATGCCGAGATCACGGGTACCTCCGAGGGTCGAGGACAACACCTCGACCCTATCCGCGGCACCCACCGCGAGCCGCGACCGTCAGGCGGCGCGTCGCAGCCGCAGGCTGTTGAGCACCACGAACACACTGGAGAACGCCATGGCCGCACCGGCGATCATGGGGTTGAGTAGGCCCAGGGCGGCGAGTGGCAGGGCGGCGACGTTGTAGGCGAACGCCCAGAACAGGTTGCCGCGGATGACCCGCATGACCCGTCGGCTGAGCCGTAGTGCGGTCACCACCCCGCCGAGGTCGCTGCCGGTGAGGGCGATGTCGCCGGCATGCGAGGCCGCATCCGTCCCTCCCCCCATCGCGACGCCGAGGTCGGCGGTGGCGAGCGCGCCCGCGTCGTTCACGCCGTCGCCGACCATCGCGACCCGGTGTCCGGCGTCCTGCCGGGCACGGACGAGCGCGACCTTCCCCTCCGGGCTGACCCGGGCGTGCACCTCGTCGATACCCACGGATGCGGCGATCTGACGCGCGATCGGTTCGGCGTCCCCGGTGAGGAGCAGCACGGCCAGCCCGCTCGCCCGCAGCTGCGCGACCGCATCCGCGGCCTCCGGCCGGAGCGTGTCGGCGACCGCGAACACCGCGGTCGCCCGCGCCGGCGTGCCCGGCTCGACCCAGCCGGCGACGATGACGGTGGCGGTGGTCTCGTGGGCCTCGACGACCGCGGCGAGTTCCGCCGGCAGCGGCGTGCCGGTGTGCTCGGCCGCGAACTCCGGCGACCCGGCGAAGACGCGGCGGCCGTCGACGGCGCCGAGGATGCCGCGCCCGGGCAGGGCGGTGACGTCGGCGACCGGCCGGAGCGATGCGGAGGCCGCGGCGATGGCGACGCCGACCGGATGCTCGCTGGCGGCCTCGAGCGAGCCCACGAGGTCGCGGGCCTCGGCCTCGTCGATGCCGTCGACGACGGACACAGCGGTGAGGGTCATGTGCCCGGTGGTCAGGGTGCCGGTTTTGTCGAGCGCGACGGTGTCGATCCTGTCCGCGTTCTCGATCGCCTCGGGACCGGTGATGAGGATGCCGAGCTGCGCACCACGCCCGGACCCGACGAGGATGGCGATCGGGGTCGCGAGTCCGAGCGCGCAGGGGCAGGCGACGATGAGGACGGCGACCGCGGCGGTGAATCCCGCGGTCACCGGCTGCCCGGCCACGAGCCATCCGACCAGCGTGAGCACCGCGAGCGCGATCACGATCGGGACGAATACGGCCGAGATGCGGTCGGCGAGGCGCTGCACGCCGCTCTTGGCCAGTTGCGCGTTCTCGACGAGCGCGGCGATGCGCGCGAGGCGGGTCTGCGCTCCGACCCCGGTGGCGCGTACGCGGAGGGTGCCACCCTGGGCGAGGGTGCCCCCGGTGACCTCCGACCCGACCGCCACCTCGACCGGAACCGATTCGCCGGTGAGCATGCTCTCGTCGACCGTCGCACGGCCGTCCTGGACGACACCGTCGGTCGCGATGGTCTCCCCCGGCCGGACGAGGAACTCGTCGCCGATGAGGAGCCGGTCGGTGGGGATGCGGCGGCCGTCGGCGAGCTCGACATCGCGGGCGCCGAGGTCGAGCAGAGCACGAAGAGCCGCACCGGCGCGGCGGCGCGCTCGGTCCTCGATCGCGCGCCCCACGAGGAGGAACACCGTGACGACGGCGGCGACCTCGAAGTACACCTCGGCGCCCGGTTCGGACCCGTGGGACATGCCGATCCTGCCCGCTCCGCCGAACACCAGGGCCCAGACGCTCCACAGGTATGCCGCGAGCGTGCCGACGGTCACCAGGGTGTCCATCGTGACGGCGCCGTGTCGGAGGTTCTTCAGCGTCGCGCGGTGGAACGGCCAGCCGCCCCACAGCACGACTGGGGTGGCGAGCGCGAAGCTCACCCACTGCCAGCCGGGGAACTGCCACGCCGGCACCATCCCGAGCACCAGCACGGGGGCGGCGAGAATCGCACTCGCGATCACCCGCGGCCAGGACGAGACAGTGGCGTGGTGCTCGGAATGGTCCATCGCGTCGTGCGGAGAATGGCCCGCACTCTCGTGCGGCTCATGCGCCTCGTGGGGTTCGCGCACGCCCGGGTCCGGTCGGCGGAGGTGCGCGCGGTATCCCGCCGCGTCCACCGCCCGAGTCAGCTCGGCGCGGTCGAGGCCCGCGGGGTACGAGACGCGGGCGCTCTCGGTCGCGAGGCTCACCTGCGCCTCCACCCCGTCGATCGCGTTGAGCTTCCGCTCCACCCGGGCGACGCAGCTGGCGCAGGTCATTCCCTCGATGTCGAGGACTTCGGTGCGTGCCTCATCGGTCATGCCACCCATAATACCCCCCTGGGGTATTTGAGGGGTCGGTTGCGGCACATCGCCGTAGGCTGGGGGCATGCCGCAGATCACCGAAGCCCAGCTCGCCGCCACCATCGACCACGCCATCCTCGGCCCGCAGATGACCCGCGCGGACGTGGATGCGCAGCTGGACATCGCCCGCGAGTGGAAGGTGTTCAGCGTCTGCGTGCGCCCCTCCGACATCGCCTATGCGGTCGCCCGCCTGGACGGCTCCGGCGTGAACGTCGGCACGGTGAGCGGCTTCCCGCACGGCACCACCTCCACCGCGGCGAAGGTCGCCGAGGCGCGGCAGGCGATCGCCGACGGCGCCACC